>CAVTHL010000023.1:0-140992 GCA_963734465.1 uncultured Alphaproteobacteria bacterium | reverse complement strand
AGCCAGCGTTTGCGGAAATCTGCCGGCGTTCGAAACCCAGCGGATCTCTCTACTCGACAATTTCGATTACGGGGTCTGCGACGGGGGTGGCAACCACGGAGCTGCTCACTGAGAGCTTCTCCACGTCGCTCCACAGCTTCATCAGCTCACTTTGCAATTCCGGCGGGACCAGCGGCTGATTCGTGCGTTGGCCGAGCCGGCTCAAGGCCGCCGCGCGCCCACGTAGGCGCTGGAGCAGGGCCCTCGTGGCTTCGGGGTTGTTGCCGGACGACAACGCCGTCGAGAGCTGATCGAGCTCCTCGGCCATTCCCGTGAGCTGGACCTTCGCCGCCGACTCGATCAGCGCGTCGTTCTCGGCTGCCGTGAGCTGCCCGTCTGCCATTGCGGTCGGTCCGGTCGTTCGCATGGAGGTCGCCACCCAGGTGAGGGAGTTCGCAAGATCGCTCGCGGAAACTTCCGCCCGCGCAGCGATGTCGGTTGGCGTATCATCGACCGCTATCTCACCCGCTGCCATCTCGGCGACTTGCGCGTGGGCCCGCCTCGCCTCCCAGCCCATCACGCCCACGGCGAGGATCGCACCAAGCGCGCTTGCTTCAATCATCCGCTTCCAGTTGGCTCGCATCGCGTCTCCTGCTCGCTGGCTAGAAGGAATACTCGGGATCCAAAAAGGCGTAGGGTGTGATCGCGTTGCCATTGACGTCGTACGCCTTGGGGGCCGCCCCCTGCGCCGCAGTGAAATCGCTGGGCACCGCGCGCCCGCCGCACGCCGGGAAGGCGCGCAGCCGATAGGCGACGTTCACCCAAAGCGTCGTCTGATCCGGGTCGATGACCGAGATCTTCGTCGTGCCCACTTCGCTACAGCCGCTTCCGGAAGTCGTTGGAGGGCTCAGCGCGGCGAATCCGCCGCTTCGGTGGCGCGACCCGAGCTCCGCCCCGGTGATCTCGATCTTCCCGGCGGGGTACTGAATCGTCCATTCCCACGCCGCCGGGATCGCCGGCTCACCTCCCTGCGGGTAGGGATTGTCGATGAAGATCCGAAGCTTCGCGCGGGGGCTGAAGCGGTCTAGGTCTGCCGTGAAGGATCGCGACGCGTAGTTGGGGCCGAACTTGTCGAAGCCATAGTTCGTATCGCCGAAAAGACTGCCCAACTCGGATGACGCGACAATTCTGATCTGCATGCCGACCGTGGGGCTCGGGGCCTGTGGTAGACCAGCGAATCCACCCCATGCGAGCCAGTCGACCTGCGCCGTATCGACCTTTGTCGGCGGCTCCTTGACGAAGTAGGTCGCAGCGGGTCCAGTTCCGCGCTTCCACCGCTCCATGAATATGTAGTAGGTACCGGCCGGACTCACCCCGAACGGGATATCGACGAACGCGACGATCTGGCCGGCCTCGACGTTCGTCCCGATGTTGTCGTACACCTCGCCGTCGGCCGGCAGGGCGGCGCTGCTCGACTCGTCCATGTGAACGCGCGTGATGTAGCGGACGGGAAGATAGCTCTTGAATGTCGAAGTAACGCTCGGACCCATGCGCAAGACGAATACGAGTTCCCCTTGCTGGAAGTCCTCGAGGTAATAGTTCGGATTCGCTGGGTTTGTCGTGATCGGGACGGTCGGTGACGTGACCTCAGTGGCGGGGTTGAGCAATAGGCTCTTGTTCAGCGCGCGACCGAATCCCGCCTTGAAGCCATCCGGCACTGGAATCATGATCGTCGTTCCGTTGGCCGCTATCCGCGGGATGAAAAATTCCCGCAGCCGGAAAGCGCCCATCCAATCAAAATCACCCCGAGACTGCGCGACGGCGCGAGCTTCATCGTTCACCTCCCGTTGTGCAAGCACCAAAGCCTACGAGAAGACTTCGCCGCATCACTCAGGCGCTCGACGCATTCACCTCACTCGGTGCGTGCGGCCGCGTTCAATAGACGTCACCGCCAATCCTTCGCAGACCTGAGACGGAGGTGCAAGCAGAAAAGCGTCGGCACTTCGCGACGGCGCGCCGATTCTCGCACCGTCGCTTCCGAGGCGCGATCTCACGAGCAGGGAATGCGCCACTCGTGTTACTTCGGCTGCCTTCGTAGTTTTGCTTCTTCTGGGGTGACCACCACGACATGATTCACATTTTCATCAGATCTTGATCGACCGGGTGGAATCGGTCGTTATTGGCTTCCTGCTGCTGGTCAACGCGCAGAACACCATCAACGCGACGCTCTACGAGCAAACTCCACTACGACTCCTCAAGGACTCGCCCCGATCGCGCTCATCGGCATCGTACGCCGATGGTGATGGTGATTAATCCGCCCTCCATCAGGACCGTCACCGAATTCATCGCCTACGCCAAGGCCAATCCGGGCAAGCTCAACTGCGTCGGCCGGCATCGGCGGCCCGGCACGTCGCGCGGCGAGCTGTTCAAGTCCATGGCCGGCGTCGACATGGTGCACGTGCCCTATCGGGGGGGCCACGCCGGCGGTGACCGACATGATCGCCGGGCAGGTCCAGGTATGTTCGACGTCGCGCCGACGGCGCCGCCGCAGATCGTGGCGGGAAGGCGCGCGTGCTCGGCGTGACGTCGGCGCAGCGGCCTCCCCGCGCTGCCCGACCTGCCGACCACCGGCGAAACCGTGAAGGGCTATGAAGCGAGCGCCTGGAGCGGCATCGGCGCGCCGAAGGGCACGCCCGCGGCGATGATCGAAACGCTCAACAAGCAGATCAGCGCGGCCTTCCGACGCCACGATCAGCAGCGCCTCACTGACTCGCCGCCGATCTGCCGCCGCCGATGGCGCCCGCGGCTTTCGGCAAGATGATGGCCGACGATGCCGCGAAGTGGGCGAAGGTGATCAAGTCGCCGGCATCAAGCCGGCTTGAGCGTGGTCAGCTGCCGCGCAGCTTTGCGATCAGCTCCTGCGTCGGCCAGGAGTCGGCCGGCAGACCGGCTTTTATCTGCACCTGCTTGACCGCCGCGCGCGTCGCGTTGCCGAGCTGCCGTTCGGCCTCGCCGACCTCGTAGCCTGCTTGGCCAGGAGCCGCTGCAGCTCCATCGTCTGGTCGGTCGACAGCCCTGCCGGTCGTCGCCGCGGTGGACGACCAGCGGCGCGCCGTTCAGCCGCGTGGCGAAATAGGCGACTGTGGTGGAATAGACGAACGCCGAATGCCAGCCGAGAAAGGCCTTGAAGTCCGGGTAGGCGAGGAAGGTGGGTCCGTGCCGGCCCATCGGCAGCAGCAGCGCCGCCGGCAGTCTTTGTCCGGCATTGGCCGTAGACCGGTTTCACGCCCAGGCCGCCCACTGCGACACCGGATGCTGGATGTTGAGGTCGGCCTCTTCCCATTTCAAAGTCTGCGGCACGCGCACTTCCTGCAGCCAAGGCTGGCCGCGCTGCCAGCCGAGCCCGACCAGGAAATTGGCGGCGGAGGCGAGCGTGTCGGGAATGCTGCGGATGAGATCGCGGCGGCCGTCGCCGTCGAAGTCGACCGCGTTCTTGAGATAGTCGGAGGCGGTGAACTGCATGTCCGCCAATTCGCCGGCCCAGTCGCCGATCATGTCTTCGGCGCGCTGGTCGCCGCGCTGGACGATGCGCAGCGCGTCGAGCAGTTGCTGGCGGAAGAAGTCGGGACGCCGGCAGTCATAAGCGAGCGTCGTCAGCGCGCGCAGGACGCGGTAGTTGCCGAACATCTTGCCGAAGTCGCTCTCCAGTCCCCAGAAGGCGGTGAGCACCGGCGCCGGCACGCCGTATTGCTTCTCGACGCGCGCGAAGATCGCGGCGTTCTTCTTCATCGCCTCCATGCCGTTCTGCATGCGGTAGCCGGCGATCAGCTTGTCGGAGAACTGCAGGAAGGTGAGGTTGAAGACCGCCTGGCCCTGGTCGCGCTTGATGATGGTGGGATCGAAGGTGAGGTCGGGCGCGGCCTCCGCCACCACCTGCGGCGAAATGCCCTGCGCCAGCGCGTCCTTCTTGAAGTCGGCGAGCCACTTCTCGAAGTTGGCGGTGTTCTGGCAGCGCGGCGCGGCCACGGCCGGTCCCGCCAATGCGGTCACCAGCAACGCCGCCGCCCATTTCAATACCGTTTTGCGCATCGAGCAGGTCCGCCTCGCTTTATGTGTAGTCGCGCGCCAATCTGCCCGACGCGCGGACTGCGTCAAGCGCGATTAAGCGCAAGCGTTAACCGGTTTGGGGCGGAAAAAGCGCTCAGCGCGGGGCGCTGCTCTCCATGGACGAGAGCTGGCTGCGATATTCCTTGGAGAAACGCGGGTAGCTGCCGGCCGGCGTGAACTGCGCGGTCTGGTTCTGGCGGCCGGTGAAGGCGACCATGCCCTTGCCGGTCGACACCACGTCGCCCGGCTTGAGCGTCGGGTCTTTGTTGATGTCGATATGCGCCAGGCCGAACTGGTCGTGACCGTTGCAGGTGCAGCCGGCGACCAATTGCTTGCGATAGAGGAAGGCCTTGGGCAGGTCGGCATAGCGGCCGCCGTTCGGCGCGACCGCGCTGTCGATGCTGCCGCCGGAATACATGACGGTCTGGCTCGCCGGGCAGAAGGCATGACAGGCGTCGGCGGCGCTCAAGCCGTGATGCGCCAGCACCGGGAAGAAATGGCCGTCGCAGGTGCGCACGCAGAAGGCTTTGCCGGGGCCGCCCTCGACCTGGCCGGACGGATCGGTGGCGCGCTCGGAGCGCGGCTCGAACGGAGCGGCGAATTCGCGCACCGCGTCGGGCAGCCGCTCCGGCGCGCGCAGCGCGTGGCGCAAGCCGCCGAAAAGCTGCTCGAAGATGCCGGCCTGCGCGGGCGCCGCGACCGCAAGCAGCAGCCCGGCGGCGACAACGCCGGCCGCCGTGCGCCATAATGCTGCTTAGTGCCTGCCGCCCATCCGAACGCTCCTGCACGCGCTTCACTAGAAGCGCGCAGGATCAACGTCCCGGAACCCGGAAAGTTGCGCGTGGCGTCTCGGTTAAGAAAGCGTGCTCAGAAGTAGCGCCACCAGACGTAGAGATGGCAGATCGCCACCGACACGATCATCATCGGAATGGCGTAGAACGTGTAGGTCATGAAGCGGAACGGCACGCCGTTGCGCTCCGAAATGCCGGCGACCGTCAGATTGGCGGAGGCGCCGATCAGTGTGCCGTTACCGCCGAGGCAGGCGCCGAGCGACAGGCACCACCACAGCGGCTCGATCTTGTCGGCGCCGCCATAGGCCGGCGCCATGCTCTTGATCAGCGGGATCATGGTGGCGACGAACGGAATATTGTCGACGATCGCCGACAGGAAGGCCGACGCCCACAGGATCGAATAGCCGGCCTTGGCCATGCTGCCGCCGGTCGCCGCCACCAGCTTGTTGGCGAGCAGGCCAGCAGGCCGCCGACGTCGACGCCGTGCACGACGACGAACAGGCCGATGAAGAAGAAGATGGTGATCCACTCCACGTCGCCGAAGGTCCGATGGACGTTGTGCGCGGCCTTCTCGGAATGGTGCGCCCAGTTGTCGAGCAGCATCAGGATGGCCGCGCCCGACAGGGCGATGGTGGCGGGCTCGAGATGTAACGGCCGCGCCAGCACGAAGGCGACCATCACGATGCCGAGCACGACCAGCGACTGCTTGAGCAGCAGCCAGTCCTCGATCGACTCGGCCGGCTTCATCTTCATCACGCGCGCTTCGGCGGCGGCGGAGGCCTTGAGATCCTTGCCCCAGACGAAATGAATGATGATGGCCTGCACGACCATCACAACGATGATCACCGGTGTCAGATGAATGACGAATTCATTGAACGACAAGCCGACCTGCGAGCCGATCAGGATGTTGGGCGGATCGCCGATCAAGGTGGCGGTGCCGCCGATATTGGAGGCGAAAATCTCGGCGAACAGATAGGGGTAGACCGGCACTTTGAGCGTTTTGCAGATCGCGAGCGTCACCGGCACGATCAGCAGCACGGTGGTGACGTTGTCGAGGAAGGCCGACAGCACCGCGGTGGCGATCTGCAGGATGAACAGAATGCCGGCCGGATGCGCCTTGGCCGCTTTCGCCGACCAGATCGCCATCGCCTGGAACATGCCGGAGCGGCGCGAGATCGACACCAGGATCATCATGCCGGTGAGCAGGCCGATGGTGTTCCAGTCGATGCCCTTGAGCGCCTCTTCCTGGTCGAGCACGCCGACCACGACCATCACGCCGGCGCCGATCAGCGCGATGATCGCGCGATTGACCTTCTCCGACATGATGACGGCGTAGGTGGCGGCGAGGACGCAGGTCGACACCCACATCGGATTGAGGCCGAAAAATACGTGAGACGCCGCGTGCGCGGTCATGGCCGGTTCCCCCATTCGCGGGCGCTTAACGGCTCGAGCGGCCAGCCGCACCCTTTCGGAGCGCGAAACTCAGGCAACGCCAGCCTTGAGTCAAGACAACTTAAGAAGCGGCGAGATCGGCAACAGGGTCAAGATCACGAACAGCGGCACGAGCACGCAGACCGCCCACAGCACGTAGCCGAAGAAGCTCGGCATGCGCACGCCTTGCTCGCCGGCAATGGCGTTGACCATCAGGTTCGGCGCGTTGCCGACGTAGCTGAGCGCGCCCATGTAGACCGCGCCCATCGAGATGGCGGCGAGCGTGCCGGCGAGCGGGCCCATCAGTTCCTTGGCGTCGCCGGTCGCGAGCTCGAAGAACACGAGATAGGTCGGCGCATTGTCGAGGAAACCGGACAAGACGCCGGTCAGCCAGAAATAAGCGGCTTCGTGCGATGTGCCGTCATGCGCGGTCACCGCGCGCAGCAGCCAGGCGAAAGCGCCCTTGCGCCCGCCTGCAGCATCGCCATCACCGGAATGATGGCGACGAAGATGCCGGCGAACAGGATGGCGACCTCGCGGATCGGTTCGAAGGTGAAGTCGTTGGCCGCGCGATGCTCGTCGGGCGTGAGCCACAGCGAGGCCAGCGCGATGAGTACCAGTGCGGCATCGCGCAGGATATTCTGCAGCGCGAGCGTGGTGCCGTAGAGGTCGAATGTTATGCCGGGGTTCCAGACGGCCGAACCGATGATCGCCGCGATGATGATCCCGATCAGCGCGATATTGCGGCGGCCGCGAATACGAACCGGGGCGGACGCCGTTTTGGCAGCCCCGATCTGGCGGCCGCCGGCAGCTCGCGGCCGAAGTACCACCTGTCGACCGCGAAGAAGATCGCGAGCACCAGCAGCGCAACGATCACCGTTTGCAGCCAGAGGTGCTGCGCGGTCCAGAAAAATCCGACGCCGCGCAGGAAGCCGACGAACAGCGGCGGATCGCCGAGCGGCGTCAGCGCGCCGCCGATATTGGCGACCAGGAAGATGAAAAAGATCACGACGTGCGCGTTATGCTTGCGGGCGGCATTGGCGCGGATCAGCGGCCGGATCAGGATCATCGAAGCACCCGTGGTACCGACGATGCTGGCGATTGCCGTTCCGAATGCGAGGATGCCAGCGTTGGCCCGCGGCGTGCCGCCGAGATTGCCCGTGATCAGGATACCGCCGGCGACGACATAGAGCGCGAACAGCAGGACGATGAAACTCAGATATTCGGCGAGAGCGGCGTGCACGAACGCGGTAAGCGCCGCCGGCACGCCGAAAGCCGCGGCGAGCGGCAGCAGCGTCAGCGCGGCCCAGGCGAAAGCGATCTTGCCATAGTGATCATGCCAGACGCCGGAAAACAGCAGCGGTCCGGTGGCGATCGACAGCAGGATGCCGAGGAAAGGCAATGCCCACGGCCACTGCATTGCCGCCCCGTCGAGGCCGTCGGCTGCGTGCGCGACTTGCGGCGCAAGCGTACAGATTACCAGCGCAATAATCGCAAGCGACAGCCGTTCGTTGCGTTTGCCTGCGGCTGCGTGTGAAAATGCTGCGAATGTCGAAGAACATGGGAGGAGAATGATGGCTGGCAATCTGCGTTTCAGCAATCCCAATACCTTGGCGAAACCGCCGGGCTACTCTTATGTGGTCGAGGCGACCGGACCGAACCGGCTGATCTACCTTGCCGGCCAACTTGGCCTCGACATGGACAACAAATTCGTCGGCGCCGAAGGCGATTTCCGCGCGCAATGCGCGCAGGCCTTCGAGAACATGACCTTGGCGCTCGCCGGCGCCGGCGCTGCGTGGCGGGACGTTGTCAAGATCGACAATTTCCTCGTCGATATACAGGCCAACATGGCGAGCTTCCGCGAGGTGCGCGATCGCTATCTCAACAAGGCAGCGCCGCCGGCCTCCACGACCATCGGCGTGCCGGCGCTGGCGAGGCCGGGCGGACTGTTCGAGATCGAGGCGATCTGCGGTGCTGCCGGCGAAAGCGACAAAACCCGCCGCGCGCGCGGCCAAACGCGCGGCCAAGCGCGGGACCAAGCGCAACGTTCGCGGGCGCAAACGTCGGTGACAGCGCAGCCGCCGGCTCCTACAATGGCGCCTGCGGGTGTTATGCGTACCAGCGGCGTGTTTTCGGTGTCGGCGATCGCGCTCGCAGTCGGAGCGTGCGCGACCGTTCATAATCTGCCGCTCAACACGCCGTCAGCGGATCCATTCGCCGGAACCATCACACAGGCCGCCGCGGCGTCGGCGCGCTATGAACAGCGGCAACGCGAGGACGACGGCGCGGTCATCGGCCTGGCGTTTTCCGGCGGGGGTACGCGCGGCGCGGCATTTGCGTTTGGCGTGCTTCAGCAGTTGGGGCGCACTCAGGCGCCGCGGGCCAAGCAGCCGCACGACTTGCTCGACAATATTTCCATCATTTCCAGCGTGTCGGGCGGCTCGATCATCGCCGCCTATTTCGGCTTGAAAGGCCGCGCGGCGATGGCCGATTTCCGCGAGCAGTTCCTCACCCAGGACTTGATGGCGGAGCTGCAAACAAGAATTCAGTCTGATCAATCTCGGCCGCGCCATGAGCGGCGGCATCAATACCGACAACACGCTGCGCGACTGGTTCAACGCGCATCTCTACCATGACGCCACCTACGGCGACCTGATTGCGCGCGGACGGCCGATCGTGCTGATCAACGCCACCGACATCTACAGCCGCACGCCCTTTCTGTTTGCGCCCGCGAGCTTTGCCGCGATGTGCAGCGACCTGACAAAATACCCGGTCGCTGGCGCGGTCGCGGCCTCGGCGGCGGTGCCGGGCGCGTTCGCGCCGATCGTCATCGAGACCTTCCCCGGCGAATGCAAGACGCCGTTGCCGGAGGGGGTCGTCAAGGCGGCCAACAATCCGGGCGCCTCGCCTCAACTGCATTCTTTCGCCATGGCGCTGGAGCGCGCCCGCACCGGCAAGGTGAAATACATCAAGCTGCTCGACGGCGGCCTGGTCGACAATTACGGGCTGAGCGGGCTTACCATCGCGCGCGCGGCGTCGGGCACGCCCTATGGTCCGCTGCGGCCGGAAGAAGGCGTCAACATGCGGCGCCTGTTGTTCGTGGTGGTGGATTCCGGGCTCGGCCCGCAAGGCGAATGGGCGCAGACGGTGGAGGGCCCGACCGGCAAGGACCTGATCGGCGCGGTGATCGACACCATCGTCGATGCCAATACACGCTCGAGCTACACCGCCTTTGAAGCCACCATGCGACAATGGCGCGAGGAGCTGGTGCGCTGGCGCTGCAGCTTGAAGCACGAGGAGGTTGCGCGGCTGCGCGGCAAGGGCGGGCCAAAACGACTGGAATTGCCGCGACCTGAAGATCACGGTCACGCGCGTCGCCTTCGATCAATTGGATGCGGAGCGCGCCAAGCGCCTCAACGCGGTGCCGACCTCGTTCAGCTTGCCGGCCGACACGGTCGACGAGTTGACGCGCGCCGCCGGTGACGCGCTGGTAGCCAACCCGGCCTATCAGGTGTTTCTCAAAGAGATGTGAAGCGCTTTAGTGCGCCTCGTCCCAATTGGCGGCGGCGCGGGCGTCGACCTGCAGCGGCACGTGCAGCGCCACCGCCGGGTGCGGGGCGTCCTCCATCACGCTCTTGACGATGGCGATGGTGTCGGCGACTTCGTTTTCCGGCACCTCGAAGATCAGTTCGTCGTGCACCTGCAACAGCATCTGCGCACGCAGCTTGGCTTTATTCAGTTCGGGCTCGATGCGGATCATGGCCCTTCGGATGATATCGGCGGCCGAGCCCTGCAGGCGCGCATTGATGGCGGCGCGCTCGTTGAAGGCGCGGATCGAGGGGTTGCTGGCCTTGATGTCCGGGTAGTGGCACTTGCGCCCGAACAGCGTCAGCACGTAGCCGTGCTCGCGGCAGAACTCGCGCGTCTCGTCCATGTAGTCGCGGATGCCGGGGAAACGCTCGAAATATTTCTTGATGTAGCTGCCGGCTTCCTTGGCATCGATGCCGAGCTGGGCGGCGAGGCCGAAGGCCGAGATGCCGTAGATGATGCCGAAATTGATCGCCTTGGCGCGGCGGCGCACGTCCGGCGGCATGTCCTTGACCGGCACGCCGAACATTTCCGACGCGGTCATGGCGTGGATGTCGACCTTGTCCTGGAACGCCTTGCGCAGCGCGGGCACGTTCGGCGACTTCCGACAGCAGGCGCAGCTCGATCTGCGAGTAGTCGGCCGACACCAGCTTCATGCCGGGCGCGGCGACGAAGGCCTTGCGGATCTTGCGGCCGTCCTCGGTGCGGATCGGGATGTTCTGCAAATTCGGCTCGGACGACGACAGCCGGCCGGTCGAGGTCGCCGCCAGCGCATAGCACGTGTGCACGCGGTGCGTCGTCGGGTTGACGTAATTCGGCAGCGCCTCGGTGTAGGTCGAGCGCAGCTTCGACACCTGGCGCCAGTCGAGGATCTTGCGCGGCAGCTCGTGGCCCTGTTCGGCGAGATCCTCGAGCTCGCGCGCGGTCGTCGACCACTGACCGGTCTTGGTCTTGCTGCCGCCCGGCAGGCCCATCTGGCCGAACAGAATGTCGCCGAATCTGCTTGGGCGAGCCGACGTTGACCTGCGTCCCGGCGATCTTGTTGATGTCGTCCTCGAGCGCGAGTCTGCTTCTTGCCGAATTCGTTGGACAGCCGCGCCAGCACGGCCGGATCGACGGAAATGCCGCGCTCCTCCATGCGCGCAAGCACGCGCGGCATCGGCCGCTCGAGGGTTTCGTAGACCGTGACAACCTGCTCCGCCGCCATGCGCGGCTTTAGCGCCTGCCACAGACGCAGCATGGTGTCGGCGTCTTCGGCGGCATAGGCGGCGGCGCGGGCGATCGGCGTCGCTTCCGGCGTGAACAGGGCCTTTTCCTTGTTCTTGACGTCGGTGAAACGCGATGGACTGCGGCCGAAGTAGCGGCTGACGAGCGCGTCCATGTCGTGGCCGCCTTTGCCGGCATCGAGCACATAGGACATCAGCATGATGTCGTCCGTCGTCGCCGACGCGAATGCCACGGCTGGCGAGCACCAGGCAGTCGCGCTTTATGTCGTGCCCGATTTTGACGATGGCTATCGTCTTGGAGCAACATCCTTGAGCGCCGCGAACGCCTCGCGCTCGGCGATCTGCCCTTCGCACAGTTTCGCCGCGAACAGGCCTT
Source organism: uncultured Alphaproteobacteria bacterium (assembly GCA_963734465.1). Taxonomy (GTDB): domain Bacteria; phylum Pseudomonadota; class Alphaproteobacteria; order Rhizobiales; family Xanthobacteraceae; genus Pseudolabrys. Next base: position 129,494 of record CAVTHL010000023.1, on the reverse strand, counting down.
CGCGCTTCTCCGCTCGTTCGCCTCGCGATGGCCGAGCGGTAAATAGGCGGCTTCGTTCGGTCGCGACCGCGAGCGCGATGCCGCAGAGCGCCGTCTGCATCGGATCGAGACTGGCGGTCTCGGTCTTCAGCGCCAGCATGCCGGCGTCATGGGCGCGCTCGATCCAGCGCTTGAGCTCGGCGATCGTATCGATCGTTGCGTATTTGGCCGTATCGAATTTGGCTGCGCGCAACGCTTCGACGCGCCGCTCGGCCAACGAGACCGGCGTCAGAACCGAGCTGCCCGCTCGCTGCCGGCCTTTTTGCGGTCTCGGGCGCGAGCAGAGGCAACTGGCCCTGGCGTCCCGTGGCTGCCGCCGCGCTCGATTTCGCTGCCGGGGACGGCGCCGGCTTCGCCTGTTTCGACCGCGGTCGCATCGACATGGCCGGCGTCGGCGACGCGCTGCGTCAGCGTCTTGAAACCCATCGTCTTGAGGAAAGCGATGAGGTTCTTGTAGTCCGGCTCGTGCACGCCCAGCTGATCGACCGGCACATCGAGCGGAACATTGTCGTCCAACGTGACAAGCTTCTTGGAAATGCGCGCGAGCTCGGCATTGTCGATCAAGCGTCTGGCGGCGCTTGTCCTGCTTGATCTCGCCCGCGCGCTTGAGCAGCGTTTCGAGGTCGCCGTATTCGGCGATCAATTGCGCCGCGGTCTTGACGCCGATGCCGGGGACGCCCGGCACGTTGTCGCGACGAGTCGCCGATCAGCGCCTGCACCTCGATCACCTTGTCGGGGCCGACGCCGAACTTCTCGATGACCTGCGGAATGCCGATGCGCACATCTTTCATCGTGTCGTACATGACCACGCAGTCGTTCACGAGCTGCATGAGATCCTTGTCGGACGAGACGATGGTGGCCGTGGCGCCGGCCTCGCAGGCGATCCGCGCGTAAGTCGCGATCAAATCGTCGGCCTCGTAAGCCGGCCTTCTCGAGACAGGGAATTTCGAAGGCGCGCACCGCATCGCGGATGAGCGGAAACTGCGGAATGAGATCCTCCGGCGGCGGCGGGCGGTGCGCCTTGTATTCCTTGTACATCTCGGTGCGGAAGGTCTTCTCCGACTTGTCGAACACGACCGCGAGATGGGTCGGCCGCTCGTCCGGCTTCATCTCCTTCAACAGCTTCCACAGCATGGCGCAGAAGCCGTACACCGCATTGACGTGCAGGCCGTCCGGTGTGCGCGGCTCGAAGCGGATCGCGTGATAGGCGCGAAAGATGTAGCCGGAGCCGTCCACCAGAAAGAGGTGGTCGCCCTTCTTCAACGGACGCGCCGCAGGACTGGCGGCGTCGGCCTTGCTGGATTTCGGTTCGGGCGCGGCTTTCGCCGCCGGTTTGGCTTTGCTTTTGGCGCTGGCTGGCATGGCCGGAATGTGGCCCCTGGGGCGGCGTTAATCAATCTGTCACCCGCGCCGGCCACAGAAATTGCGGGCCTCGCAACTCAGGACGCGCTCTGCTATGAGACGCCGCCGGCTGCGAGCCGGAACCGATTGACCAGCCTCGAAGGATAAGCATGCGCGTTGCCATGATCGGCACCGGCTATGTCGGCCTCGTTTCCGGGGCCTGCTTTGCCGATTTCGGCCACGAGGTGACCTGCGTCGACAAGGACCGCGGCAAAATCGCCGCGCTCGAGCGCGGCGAAATGCCCATCTTCGAGCCGGGGCTGAACGAGCTGGTCGCGGCCAATGCGCGCGGCGGCCGGCTGAAGTTCACCACCGAGCTCGCGCCCGCGGTTGCGGCCGCCGACGCGGTGTTCATCGCGGTCGGCACGCCGTCGCGGCGCGGCGACGGCCACGCCGATCTCTCCTTCGTCTACGAGGCGGCGCGCGAGATCGCGCGCTGCGCTCGATGGCTTCACCGTGGTGATCACCAAGTCCACGGTTCCGGTGGGGACCGGCGACGAGGTCGAGCGCATCATTCGCGAGACGCGTGCCGACGCCGACTTCGCGGTGGTGTCTAACCCGGAATTCCTGCGCGAGGGCGCCGCCATCCGCGACTTCAAGCATCCCGACCGCATCGTGGTCGGCGCGACCGAGGCGCGCGCGCGCGAGGTGATGAGCGAGCTCTACCGCCCGCTTTATCTCAACCGCGCGCCGATCATGTTCACCGACCGGCGCACCGCCGAGCTGATCAAATACGCCGCCAATGCGTTCCTCGCCACCAAGATCACCTTCATCAACGAGATCGCCGATCTGGCGGAAAAGGTCGGCGCCGACGTGCAGGAGGTGGCGCGCGGCATCGGGCTCGACAACCGCATCGGCGCCAAGTTCCTGCACGCCGGGCCCGGCTTCGGCGGCTCGTGCTTCCCGAAGGACACCGTGGCGCTGATGAAGACCGGCCAGGACAACGACGCGCCGTTGCGCGTGGTCGAGGCGGTGGTGGCGGTCAACGACGCGCGCAAGCGCGCCATGGCGCGCAAGGTGGCGCATGCGCTCGGCGGCGAATTGCGCGGCAAGACGATCGCCGTGCTCGGACTGACGTTCAAGCCGAACACCGACGACATGCGCGAGTCGCCGTCGATCCCGCTGATCACGGCGCTGCAGGACATGGGCGCCAAGGTGCGCGCCTACGATCCGGAGGGCATGGAGCAGGCGAAAGCCATGGTCGGCAATGTCGCCTTTTGCCAGGACGCTTATTCGTGCGCCACAGGCGCCTCCGCGCTGGTGATCGTCACCGAATGGGAGCAGTTCCGCGCGCTCGATTTCGACCGGCTGAAGACAATCATGGAGCGGCCGGTGCTGGTCGACCTGCGCAACATCTACCGGCCGGAGGAAGTCGCCCGCGCCGGCTTTGTCTACGAGAGCGTGGGGCGGCCGAAGAAATGAGCCAGCGCCTTTCATTGAATAGAAGTTGCCGTCCCCCGCGCTAAGCGGGGGACACGCGTCATCGCCGACATCGCTGTTCACTGTTCTCCCGCGGGTCACTGGATCATCCGTGCGCGGATGACGACGATCTATGCGCAATTTCGATACTTCGCTTCCGATCGACGAGGCTCTGCCGCGGCTGACCGCCGCGCTGGGCGCGAACAATTGCGCCGTGCTGGTGGCGCCGCCGGGCGCCGGCAAGACCACGCGCGTGCCGCTGGTGCTGCTCGATGAGGGTTGGGCAAAGGACAAGAAAATCCTAGTGCTGGAGCCGCGTCGGCTCGCCGCGCGCGCCGCCGCCAGCCGCATGGCGGCGACGCTCGGCGAACAGGTCGGCGACACCGTGGGCTTGCGCGTGCGCTTCGGCTCGAAGATTTCCAAGCGCACGCGCATCGAGGTGGTGACCGAAGGCGTGTTCACGCGGCTGGTGCTCGACGATCCTTCGCTCGACGGCATCGCCGCCGTGCTGTTCGACGAATTCCATGAACGCTCGCTCGACGCCGATCTCGGCTTGGCTCTTGGCGCGCGACGCGCAACAGGGCTTGCGCGAGGACCTCAAAATCCTGGTGATGTCGGCGACGCTCGACGGCGCGCGCGTGGCGGCGCTGCTGGGCAATGCGCCGGTGGTGGAAAGCCAGGGCCGCAGCTTTCGACGTCGAGACGCGCTATCTCGGCCGCGACCCGCGCGCGCGCATCGAGAACCAGGTGGCCGACGCGGTCGAGCGCGCGCTGCGCGCGGACACCGGCTCGGCGCTGGTGTTTCTGCCGGGGGCCGGCGAAATCCGCCGCACCGAGACGCTGCTCAAGGAGCGCGTGCGCGAGCCGAACGTGGATATTGTCGCGCTTTATGGCGCGCTCGACGCGCGCGAGCAGGACCGCGCCATTTCGCCGTCGTCGCCGGGCCGCCGCAAGGTGGTGCTGGCGACCTCGATCGCGGAGACCTCGCTCACCATCGAAGGTGTGCGGGTGGTGATCGACTGCGGCCTGTCGCGCGTGCCGCGCTACGAGCCGGACGTCGGCCTGACGCGGCTGGAAACCGTGCGCGTCTCGCGCGCCGCCGCCGACCAGCGCCGCGGCCGCGCCGGGCGCACCGAGCCGGGCGTTTGCTACGCTTGTGGGACGAACCGCAGACCGGGTCGCTAGAGCCTTATACGCGGCCGGAAATTCTTTCGGCCGATCTGTCGTCCTTCGTGCTCGACTTGGCGCAATGGGGCGCCAACGATCCGGGCAAGCTCGCCTTCCTCGATCCGCCGCCGCGGCCGCGCTCAATGAGGCGCGCGCGCTGCTGATCGAGCTGGGCGCGATCGATGCGCAGGGCCGCATCACCGAGGAAGGCCGCAAGCTGCGCGCGCTGCCGCTGCCGCCGCGGCTGGCGCGCATGGTGGTCGACGCGGCGGCGGAAGGTGCCGGTCTGCTCGCTGCGGAGATCGCCGCCGTGCTCACCGAGCGTGGCTTGGGCGGTGACGATCCCGACCTGCGCCACCGTCTCGATCAATTCCGCCGCGACCGTTCGGCCCGCGCGCAGGACGCGCGCGCGATGGCAAAACGGTGGGCCGACACGGTCGGCGGCAAAGGCGGGGATGGCGAGCATTCGCCTGGCACGCTGCTCGCTTTGGCTTATCCCGACCGCATCGCCAAAAGCCGCGGCGGCGGCAGTGGCGCGTTTCTCTTGGCCAATGGGCGCGGCGGCAATGTCGATGCGGCATCGTCGCTGGCGCGCGAACCATTCCTGGCGGTGGCGGAATTGACCGGCACCGCGGCGGCCAGCCGCATTATCCTGGCGGCGCCGATCACGCTTGCTGAAATCGAAGTGCGCTTCGCGGGTCAAATCGAAGACCGCGATGCCGTCAGTTTCGATGCCGGCTCGGCGTCGCTGCGCGCGCGGCGCACGCGCCGGCTGGGCGCCATCGTGCTTTCCGAGCAGATCAAGCCGGTCGCGCCCGATGCCGAGACCGCACGACTGCTCGCCACCGGCATTGCGACGCTCGGCATCGGCAAGCTGCCGTGGAGCAAGGCGCAACTGCAGTTGCGCAATCGCGTTTCGTTCTTGCGCCGCTCCGAGGGTGACGAATGGCCCGACTTGTCCGATTCGCGCGCTGGCGCGCAATCCGCAGCGGAATGGCTGGCACCGTTCCTCACGGACAAAACCGCGCTCTCGCAGATCGGCGCCGACGATCTGGCCGCTGCGCTCGACGCTCTTGCTGCCGTGGAATTTGCGCAAGCGCCTCGATGCCGAGGCGCCGACGCATTTCACCGCGCCGACCGGCTCGGCGGTGCCGATCGACTATGAGGCCGAGCAGGGGCCGACCGTATCGATCCGCGTGCAGGAATTGTTCGGGCTCGCCACCCACCCCACGATCGCCGGCGGGCGCGTGCCGCTGGTGCTCGAGCTGTTGTCGCCGGCGCATCGTCCGGTGCAGGTCACGCGCGATCTGCCGGGCTTCTGGCGTGGCAGCTATGCCGACGTGAAAACCGAGATGCGCGGGCGCTATCCCAGGCATCCCTGGCCGGACGACCCGCTCTCGGCGCCCGCCACCCGCCGCGCCAAGCCGCGCGGGCAATAGCTCAAATCCGCGGCATCGGATTAACCGCCCGCTCACCACCGCCGTAACCGCCCGACGTGCCGTTAAGACAGCCTTTGGCGCCCGCGTGCGAGGCTCGCGCGCAAATCGTCGGGCCCGATCATGCGTCACATTATTATCTTCGCCGCCGCCGTGTTGATTGTTGGCGGCTATGCCGCGCGCTTTGCCGATCATGCGGTCAATGAGACGCCGCAGGCGGCGGCCGTCCAGCCGGCTGAGCAGTCGCGTGATCCCGAGCCGACGAGCTCCGGCCACAGCATGATCCTCGACAGCGACCGGCGCGGCCACTTCCGCGTCGATGCCCGCGTCGACGGCCGCCGGCTCGACTTCATGGTCGACACCGGCGCTTCGCTTGTCATCTTGCGCGAATCGGATGCGGCTTACCTTGGCATCCGCCCGATGCCGGTGGACTACAAGGCGACGGTCTCCACCGCCAACGGCAAGATCAAAGCCGCGCCGGCCAAACTCTCGCGCATCGAGATCGGCAGCATCACGGTGTTCGACGTGCCGGCGCTGGTGCTGCCGGACGAGGCGCTGTCGCAGAACCTGCTCGGGGTCTCTTTCCTGTCCAAGCTCAGGCGCTACGAATACGCCAACGGGCGCATGGTGCTCGAACAATAATCTCCGTCTCAGCGCAGAATTTGAGCGGACCGCTTGCGCGGCTCCGGCGTTGGAGTATTGAAGGCGCGCCTGCGCCATTGTCTGAGGACCTGATGTTTCCCAAGCCGAAATCCTCGTTGACCCCCAATACCTACGCCTATGAGTCCTCGCCGCTGGTGAAGCCGACGGGCTTTCGCGAATACGACGCGCGCTGGCTGCTTGGAAAAAGAAATCAACCTGATGGGCGTGCAGGCGCTCGGCATGGGGCTCGGCAAGCTGATCACCGAGCTTGGCGTCAAGCAGGAAATCGTCACCGGCCACGACTTCCGCAGCTATTCGGCGGCGGTGAAGATGGCGCTGGTCTCCGGGCTGATGGCGGCGGGCTGCAAGGTGCACGACATCGGGCTGGTGATCACGCCGATGGCCTATTTCGCGCAGTTCGAGCTGAACGTGCCGTGCGTCGCCATGGTCACCGCCTCGCACAACGACAATGGCTGGACCGGGGTGAAGATGGGCGCCAACCGCCCGCTCACCTTCGGGCCGAACGAGATGAAGCGGCTCAAAGAGATCGTGCTCGGCGCGCAATTCGATCTCAAAGGCGGCGGCTCCTATGTGTTCGTGGAGAATTTCCCCGACCGCTACATCGCCGACGTCACCAAGCGGCCGAAGCTCAAACGCAAATTGAAAGTGGTGGCGGCCTGCGGCAACGGCACCGCCGGCGCCTTTGCGCCGCGCGTGCTGGAGGCGATCGGCTGCGAGGTGGTGCCGCTCGATTGCGAGCTCGACCACACCTTCCCGCGCTACAATCCGAACACCGAAGACATGAAGATGCTGCACGCCATGCGCGACGCGGTGCTGATCAATCGCGCCGATGTGGCGCTCGGCTTCGACGGTGACGGCGACCGCTGCGGCGTGGTGGACAACGAGGGCGAGGAGATTTTCGCCGACAAAGTCGGCGTCATGCTGGCGCGCGACATGTCGGCGCTGCACAGGAACGCGACTTTCGTGGTGGACGTGAAGTCGACCGGCCTGTTCCTCACCGATCCGGTGCTCAAGGCCAACGGCGTCAAGGTCGACTACTGGAAGACCGGCCATTCCTACATCAAGCGGCGCGTCAACGAACTCGGCGCGCTCGCCGGCTTCGAGAAGTCCGGCCACTTCTTCTTCAACAAGCCGTACGGCCGCGGCTATGACGACGGCATGATCTTCGCGCTCGCGGTCTGCGACATGCTCGACCGCAATCCCGGAAAGAGCATGGCCGATTTGCGCAAGGCGCTGCCCAAGACCTGGGGCTCGCCCACCATGTCGCCGCATTGCGACGACGAGAAGAAATACGCGGTGGTCGACGCGGTGGTGAAGCATTTCGAGGCGGCCAAGGCGAAGGGCGACAAGGTCGCCGGGCAAGCCATCCGCGAACTGGTCACCGTCAACGGCGTGCGCGTCACGGTCGAGGACGGCACCTGGGGCCTGGTGCGCGCCTCATCCAACAAGCCGGAGCTGGTGGTGGTGGTGGAAAGCCCCGCCTCCGAAGCGCGCATGCGCGAGATGTTCAAGGCGGTCGACGGCGTGCTGCGCAAGCACCCGGAAGTCGGCGCCTACAATCAGACGATCTGACGTTTCACCATTCCCAATAGCGCCCGGTGCCGCCGATGATCACCACGATCAGCCCGATCGGCAGGTTGATCGCGATGATCTGGCGGATCTGGTTGAGGCTGGCGCCGGCCGAGGGCCAATCGCCGGCATCGACCGCGCGCTTGAACTTCAGCCACGGCCCGTGGAACAGGCCGGCGAACAGCAGCACCATCACCCAGCCGAGCGCCTGCATCAGATTGACGTAAGGCGGCGCGCCGGCGAAGCCGCCGAAATAGACAACCAGCATCCAGTAGCCGGTCGCGACCAGCAGCACGACCGAAACCCACACCCAGGGGAAGAACTTGGCGAAAAAGCCGCGCCAGAGCGTGAGGCGCTGCGGGGTTTCCAACTTGCCGGCCGCCGGGCGCAGGCAGACATAGGCGGCGAACATGCCGCCGACCCAGACCACGGCGCTCAGGATGTGCAAGGTCAGCGCGAGCACGATCATGGTTGCGATCATCCACCGCCCTTGTTGGTCGCGCAAGCCTTGGTCGCGCAAGCCGACAGTCTGTAATATCGCGCCATGCGCATCGCCATCCTCGGCGCCGGTCCTGCCGGGCTCTATCTTGCCTATCTGATCAAGCGCCGCGGCGGCGCCGATGTCACCGTCATCGAGCAGAACGCAGCCGACGCCACCTTCGGCTTCGGCGTGGTGTTCTCCGACCGCGCGCTCGAATTCCTGCGCGAGGACGATGAGGCGACTTACGCGGCGATTGCGCCGCGCATGGAATCCTGGGCCGACATGACGCTGAACTTGCGCGGCGAACGCGTCGTCATCGACGGCATCGGCTTTTCCGCCATCGGCCGCTTGCAGCTGTTGCAATTGTTGCAGGCGCGCGCCGCGTCCGCCGGCGTTGCGCCGGTCTACCGCCGCGCGGTGACGGCGCTCGCCGAGCTCGACGATTTCGATCTCGTGGTCGGTGCCGACGGTGTGAATTCGCTCGTCCGCCGCAGCCTCGCGCGCGAGCTGGGCGCGAGCGTGCGTCTGCTGAGCAACCGCTTCGCCTGGTTCGGGACGTCCAAACGCTTCGAGACGCTGACGCAGACCTTCGTCCAAACCGAACGCGGCGCGTTCAATGCGCATCATTATCGCTACGCACCGGACATGAGCACCTTCATCGTCGAGATGAACACGGACACGTTCGCGCGCAACGGCTTCGCCGCGCTCGACGAAACCGCTTCGCGAAGCGCATGCGAGCGCCTGTTTGCCGAAACGCTCGACGGCCATCCGCTGATCTCGAACAATTCGATCTGGCGCCAGTTCCCGATCGTGCACAATGCGCGCTGGTCGCACGGCAAATATGTGCTGATCGGCGACGCGCTGCACACCGCGCACTTCTCCATCGGCTCCGGCACGCGGCTGGCGCTGGAGGACGCCATCGCGCTCGACAAGGCGCTGGCGGCGCACAGGGACGTGCCGGAGGCGCTTGCCGGCTTTGAGGCCGCGCGCCGCCCCATCCTGGAGAAGCTGGTGGCCGGCGCGAATGGCAGCGCCGAATGGTACGAGCATTTCGCCGACCACATGGCGCTCAAGCCTGCCGATTTTGCCATGAGCTACATCACGCGCTCCGGCCGCGTCGACATCGAACGTCTGCGCAAATTGTCGCCGGGTTTTGTCGCCCGTTACGAGCGAGAACGCCGCTAGTGTGCGGCCGGCGCGTGGTTAACAAGTCATAAATGCTTAATCGGTAAGCGTAGGTTGTCGGGATTGGTTATTGGCCTTGATTGACATCGTCGCCCAGCACTGGCGTGGCATTGCCGCCGGGGTCTTCCTGGTCGCGGCCTTTGCCGGCATTGCGGTGGCGCTCTGCCGCCGCAGCACGCGCGGCACGCTCGGCGACAAAGCCATGCTGGCCATGGCGATCAACAACATGACGCAAGGCGTCGTGATGTTCGACAATCCGAGCGACTGGTGACCTGCAACAAACGCTATATCGAGATGTATGGCCTGTCGCCGGATCTCATCAAGCCGGGCGTTACCCTTGCCGAACTTATCAAGCATCGCAGCGACAAAGGCACGCTCGCGATCGATATCGAAAAGTACCGCCAGGAAATCCTCAATTCGGTGAAAGACGGGAAGTCTTCGGGGCGCATCGTCGAGACGCCGGACGGCCGCGCCATCTCGGTGGTCAACCGGCCGGTCGAGGGCGGCAAGTTCTGGATCGGCACGCATGACGACATCACCGATCGCATCCAGGCCGAGCGCAAGAGCGCGGCGCTGGTCGAGCAGGAGCGGCGGCGCGGCGAGATCGAAGACGAAATTCAAAATTTCCGCGGCAATGCCGAAGCGCTGCTGCAAACCGTCGGCGAGAGCACGGCATCGCTGAAAGTGATCGCGACCGTGCTGTCGAACTCCTCGCACGCCACGTCCGAGCGCACCGGCAGCGCGGTGACGACCTCGAACGAGGCCTCCGCCAACATGACCGCCGCCGCGAGCGCGGCCGAACAGATGATCTCCTCGATCGCCGAGATCGGCCGCCAGGTTGCGCAGGCGGCGGAATTGGTCGCGCATTCGGTGACGGAAGCCGATCAGACCAATGAGCGCATGGTCCGCCTGACGGAAACGGTGCAAGAGATCGGCGACGTCGTCAGCCTGATCCAGAGCATTGCCGGGCAAACCAATCTGCTCGCGCTCAACGCCACCATCGAAGCCGCGCGCGCGGGCGAAGCCGGCCGCGGCTTTGCGGTGGTCGCCTCGGAAGTCAAATCGCTCGCGGTGCAGACCGCCAAAGCCACCGAGCAGATCGCGGGTCAGATCGAGGCGGTGCAGAATTCGACGCGCTTTGCGGTCGAGGCCATCCGCCGCAATACCGAGCGCATGAAGGAAATCGACGGCTTCACGTCGGCGGTGGTCAATTCGATCGCGCAGCAGAACAACGCCACCGACGAAATCTCGCGCAACCTGTCGGGCGCGGCGGACGGCGCGCGGGTCATCGTCAGCGTGCTCGGCGAAGTCACCACTGCGGTCGATGAGTCGCAGGACGCGGCCGCCAAGGTGCTGGACGCCTCGAAGTCGGTCGAAGCCGCGACCAGCGGCCTGCAAACCCGCATCGAAAGTTTTCTCGGCCGCGTCGCGGTCTGCCTAGCTGTTGCGCTTTTCCTCGCGCAGCGTCGGCAGGCCGATGCCGGTCGACTCGAAACCGCCATCGACCGCCAGCATCTGGCCCGGTGATGTAGCTCGCGCGCTCGCTGCACAGGAAGAAGATCGCTTCCGCCAGCTCCTCTTCCAGCCCGTAGCGGTTGAGCGGCATGTGCGTCGTGATAGTCCGGCGCGGATCTCCGGCGTGTGCACCGCTTTGGCCATCGCGGTGTCGACCGGGCCCGGGCGCGACCGCGTTGACGCGGATGCCGAGCGAAGCAAGCTCGATCGCCTGCTGCTTGCGTCAGGTGCGCGAGGCCGGCCTTGCTGGTGCCGTAGGCGGTGCGCAGCGTGGAGGCGCGCAGGCCCGAGATCGAGGTGATGTTGACGATGGCGCCGCCGCCGGAGTCGCGCATCAGCGGGGCGGCGGCCTGCGTGCACAGAAACGGTCCGGTGAGATTGACCGCCAGCACGCGCGACCAGTCTTCGTAAGTCACCTCGAGGATCGGCTTGAAGATGGCGATGCCGGCATTGTTGACCAGCGCGTCGAGCCGGCCGAATTTCTTCGCGACGGTGTCGACGGCGCGCGCAACGCCGGCGGCGTCGGCGACGTCGCACTCAATGGCGATGGTGACATCGGGCTTGCCGAGCGCCTTGAAGGTGCGCTGCAGGTTGTCGCCGTCGATATCGAGCAGCGCCACCCGCCAGCCGTCGGCCAGGAAGCGCTTGGCGGTGGCGAGCCCGATGCCGCGCGCGGCGCCGGTGACGAGGGCTACTTTCGGTGCCGATTGGCTCATGCGGCCGCTCCTCCAGACGATCATGCGGCGCTACGGGAGCATGATGGCGGGGCCATAGGCAAGCTGCGACTCAGATAGTCTGCCGCCATGACACGCACGCTGTGGCTCGCCTTCCTCGCGCTTGCGCTTGCTGCTCCCGCGGCCGCGCAGGACATCCGCGGGCTCGAGGTCTGCACCGCCGAAAAGGCGATGGAGCGGCGCACCAGCTGCCTGCAGAGCAATGTCGAGTTTCTGCAGCAGGCGCTGGCCAAGCAGGCGCGCGAGACGCAGGCGAAAATCGACGCGGCCAACAAGGAAGCCGCCGCGCAGAAAGCCGAGATCGCCGCGCTCAAGACGGAGCTGGAAAAGCTTCAGCACGAGCTGGCGGAGTTGAAGAAGCCGAAGCCGGAAAAGAAGTAAGCGTCTAGTCCTTCTCTTCCTTGAACGTGTCGCGGAAGGGATGCGCGGGATAGACGCCGAGGATGCTCAGCTCCTTGGAGAAGAAGGCGAGCTCCTCGAGCGCGAACACCAGCGCGCGGTCGTCCGGGTGGCCTTCCACGTCGGCGTAGAATTGCGTGGCGAAGAAATTGCCGCCGACCATGTAGCTCTCGAGCTTGGTCATGTTCACGCCGTTGGTGGCGAAGCCGCCGAGCGCCTTGTAGAGCGCGGCCGGCAGGTTGCGCACCCGGAACACGAAGGTCGTGATCACCTTGCCCTTGCCGGGCTCGGCCCATTTCTTCTGGCGCGAGAGCACGATGAAGCGCGTGGTGGAATTGGATTCGTCCTCGACGTTTTCCTTGAGGATGTTCAAGCCGTAGATTTCCGCCGCCAGCCGCGAGGCGATCGCGGCGCGGCTCGGATCCTTGCTCTCGGCCACTTCGCGCGCGGAGCCGGCGGTGTCGGCGGCGACGACCGGCTTGAGTTTGAGCTCGCGGATGATCTTGCGGCACTGGCCGAGCGCCATCACGTGGCTCTCGACCGATTTGATGGTCTGCAAGGTCGCGCCCTTCGGCGCCATCAGCTGATTGCGGATCGGCAGGAACCATTCGGCGATGATGTGCAGGTCCGATGTCGGCATCAGATGATGGATGTCGGCGACGCGGCCGGCGACCGAGTTCTCGATCGGGATCATGCCGAGATCGACGTCGCCCGAAGTGAGCGCCGTGAAGCAATCCTCGAAAGTCGGGCAGGGCACCGGCTCGTGGTCCGGATAGGCTTCGCGGCACGCGATATCCGAATTCGCGCCCGGCTCGCCCTGGAAAATGATCTTTTTCTTGGCCATGACGCCGCATCCGTTACACGGTTTGATCTTCTTTGTCATGGCCGGGCTTGTCCCGGCCATCCCGCTGAGGGTGGGCAGTGCCCGCCTAAACGAGATCACCTGGACAAGCCCGGTGATGACGAGCTTATGCCTTAAGAATCTTGCGCGCTTTGGCAAGCTCTTCCGGCGTATCGACGCCGAGCGGCACGCTCTTAACCAGCGTGACGTCGATGCGCATGCCGGCATCGAGCGCGCGCAATTGCTCGAGCCGCTCGCGCTGCTCGTTGGCGGACGGCGGCAGCTTGACGAAGCGCTCGAGCGCCGCGCGCCGGTAGGCGTAAAGCCCGATGTGGTGATAGTGCGGACCCGGCCCTTCGGCATTCGCACGCGTGAACGTCGATGCGTGCAGCCGGCCGGGCGCGACCGCTGTGCCCTTCACCTTCACCACGTTTGGATTGGTCAGTTCGGACTTATCTTTGATCTCGGCGGCGAGCGTGGCGATATCGACGTTCGTGTCGGCCAGCGGCTTGAGCGCGGCGCGAATGTCGGCGGGGTCGATGGTCGGCAGGTCGCCCTGCACGTTGACCACCACCTCGATGCGATGCTCCGGGTCTAGTGCCTCCAGCGCCTCGTAAATGCGGTCGGAGCCGGAGACATGGTCGCTCCGCGTCATAACGGCGCGGCCGCCGGACTTTTCCACCGCCGCCGCCACCGCCTCGGAATCGGTCGCCACCACCGCCTCGCCGATCTGGGCCGCCTGCGCCCGCTGCAGCACGTGCACGATCATCGGCAAACCGTTGATATCGGCCAGCGGTTTGCCGGGAAGCCGGGTGGAGGCCATGCGGGCCGGGATGAGGATGATGGCGTGGGGCATCGGTAAATATGGCCGGAGCCGCCGGGCTGCGGCGCTTATACGGGTTGCCAGAGCCGAGGCAAACCGGTATCTGTCCGCCGCCGCCGGGCCCCTGGTGGCTGACCCCGTCCCGCACCGATCAGCCCCGTTTCGGGAGCCTTTTTGCAGATGAATTCCTTCGAGCTCAACAAAGTCCTCGGCGCCATCCTCGGCACCTGCCTGATCACGCTTGCGCTCAATATCGGCGCCGGCGCCCTGTTCGCGCCGGAGAAGCCGGCCAAGCCCGGCTACGCCATCGCGGTGAAAGCCGCCGAAGGCGGCGAGAAAAAGAAGCCGTGCAAGTCGCGCCGCTGCCGGTGCGGCTGGCCAAGGCGTCGGTGGAAAAAGGCCAGGCGACCGCCAAACAGTGCCAAGCCTGCCACAACTTCGCCAAGGGCGGGCCGAACCTGGTCGGCCCCAACCTTTACGGCATCGTCGACCGGCCGCGCGCGTCGCATCCCGGCTTCAATTACTCGTCGGCCATGAAGGCCAAGGGCGGCAACTGGACCTATGACGAGCTCGACAAGTTCATCGACGATCCGCGCGGCTATGTCTCCGGCACGGCCATGACCTTCGCCGGCATCAAGAACGACCAGCAGCGCGCCGACGTGATCGATTTCCTGCACACGCTGTCGGACAATCCGCCGCCGCTGCCCAAGCCCGAGGCGAGCAACGCCCCGGCGCCGCAAGGTGGCGAGGCGCAAAAGCCCGCCGCGGGTCCCGCCCCGGCCAAGAAGTGACGACGGCAAAGACGAATTCAGCGCGGCCGGGCAAAAGCCCGGCCGTTTTGCTTTTGGCGGGGCGCGGTCAGGGAAATTTGATCGCCGCTGGGAGTTATTCAGATGCCGCCGCTGGTGGCGGACTGAAAAACCGACATAATCGCCGGTGATTGCCTGTTTGCGGAGCATATTCCAATGAGAATAACGCGCCGATCCGTCCTTGCCTCCGCTGCCGCCACGCTTGCGCTGCGCCCGCTTCGCGTGTTGGCGCAGACGAATTCGCAGACGCGCACCTGGAAACACGGGCTGTCGCTATTCGGCGAGCCGAAATATCCCGCCGGCTTCAAGAATTTCGAATACGTCAATGCGGCGGCGCCGCAGGGCGGCATGGTGCGCCAGATCGCCTTCGGCACCTTCGACAATTTCAACGTCGTGGTGGCGGGCGTGAAAGGCAGCCTCGCCAACGGTCTCGAACTGCTCAATGAAAGCCTGACGACGCCGGCGCTCGACGAAGTGTCCACCGAATACGGGCTGCTGGCCGAGGCGGTCAGTTACCCGGCTGACCGCTCCTCCGTGACGTACCGGCTGCGCGCCAATGCGCGCTGGCAGGATGGCAAACCGGTGACGCCGGAGGACGTCATCTATTCGCTCGACACCTTCAAGAACAACAGTCCTCAGCTCGCCGCCTATTACCGGCACGTGACCAAGGCGGAGAAGACCGGCGAGCGCGACGTCACCTTCACGTTCGACGCGCCGGGCAACCGCGAATTGCCGCAGATCGTCGGCCAGCTCACGGTGCTGCCGAAACATTGGTGGGAAGGCACCGACGCCAAAGGCAACAAGCGCGACGTCGCGCAAACCACGCTCGAGCCGCCGCTCGGCTCCGGGCCCTACAAGCTCAAGGAATTCGCACCCGGCCGCACCATCGTTTACGAGAAAAATCCCGACTATTGGGGCAAGGGCCTCAATGTCACGGTCGGCACCAATAACTTCGAGCAGGTCCGCTACGAATATTTCCGCGACTCGACCGTCGCGCTCGAGGCCTTCAAAGGCGACCAGGTCGATTGGCGCACCGAGAACAGCGCCAAGAACTGGGCGACCTCCTACGATTTCCCCGCTTTGCGCGACAAGAAAGTGGTGCTGGAGGAATTCCCGATCCGCAATATCGGCGCCATGCAAGCCTTCGCCTTCAATGTCAGGCGGCCGAAATTCCAGGACCCGCGCGTGCGCCGCGCCTTCAATTACGCCTTCAATTTCGAGGAAATGAACCGGCAGCTTTTCTACGGCCAGTACAAGCGCATCGCCAGTTATTTCGAAGGCACCGAATTGGCGTCGTCCGGATTGCCCGAAGGCAAGGAGCTCGAAATCCTGAATACCGTGCGCGACCAGGTGCCGGCCGATTTGTTCAGCAAGCCTTACACCAATCCGGTCAGCGGCGATCCGCAGAAGATACGCGACAATCTGCGCGAGGCGCTCAAGCTGTTCCGCGAGGCCGGCTACGAAATCAGGAATACGAAGCTGGTCAATGCCAAGACCGGCGAGCCTTTCAGCGTCGAATTCCTGGCCGACGATCCGACCACCGAGCGGCTTGTATTGTTCTACAAGCCGTCGCTCGATCGCATCGGCATGGCGGTGAATGTCCGCCTGGTCGACAGCGCGCAATATGAGAACCGGCTGCGGCAATGGGATTTCGACATCATCACGGCGTCCTGGGGCGAGTCGCTGTCGCCCGGCAACGAGCAGCGCGGCTTCTGGGGCTCGGCCGCCGCCGATCAGCCCGGTTCGCGCAACATGGTCGGCATCAAGAATCCGGCGGTGGACAAGCTGATCGACCGCATCATCTACGCCAAGGACCGCGATGAGCTGGTGGCCGCCACCAAGGCGCTCGACCGCGTGCTGTTGTGGAATTTCTACGTCGTGCCGCAATGGACCTACGGCAAGCAGCGCACGGCGCGCTGGGACCGTTTCGGCCGTCCGGACAACATGCCGAAATACGGGCTGGCGGCCTTCCCGACCATCTGGTGGTGGGACGAGGATAAGGCCGCCAAGGCGCCGCGGCGGTAACATGCGCGTCACCCGCCGCCGCGCCTTGGGACTGGCCGCCGGCGCGGCCGTCGTCGGTGCGAGCCGCCGGCTCGTGATCCCGGTCCAGGCGCAAGCGGCCGAGCGCCACGGCATGTCCGCCTTCGGCGATCTCGCGCTGCCTGCGGACTTTCCGCACTTCCCTTACGTCAATGCCAACGCGCCGAAAGGCGGCACCTATTCCGAGGTGATCAGCAGCCGCGGCTATAACGGCTCGTTCCTCACCTTCAATTCGCTCAACGGCTACATCCTCAAGGGCGAGGGCGCCTTCGGTCTCGACACCACGTTTGCCGCATTGATGGTGCGCTCGGGCAACGAGCCGGACGCGATGTATGGTCTCGCCGCGCGCGCGGTGCGCATCTCCGACGACGGGCTCACGTATACGTTCCTGCTGCGGCCGGAAGCGAAATTCCACGACGGCAGCGCGCTCACCGCGCAAGATGTCGCCTGGTCGCTCGCCACGCTGAAGGACAAGGGCCATCCCATCATCACGCAGTTGCTGCGCGATTTTCAGGGCGCGCAGGCGGAAGACGATCGGACCGTGGTCGTCCATTTCGCGCCCAACCGCGCGCGCGACGTGCCGTTGTTCGTCGCCGGCCTGCCGATTTTTTCCAAGGCCTATTATTCGACACACGCTTTCGACGAGTCGACGTTGGACATTCCGCTCGGCAGCGGCGCCTACAAGATCGGCAAGTTCGATATCGGCCGCTTCATCGAATACGAACGGGTGAAGGATTGGTGGGGCGCCGATCTACCGGTGGCCAAGGGCCACAACAACTTCGACATCATCCGCTTCGAATATTACCGCGACCGCGACGTGGCCTTCGAAGGCTTCACCGCCGGCAATTATAATTTCCGCGAGGAATTCACCTCGCGCGTCTGGGCGACGCGCTACGATTTTCCCGCATTCAAGGACGGCCGCGTCAAGCGCAGGGAATTCGCCGACGACACGCCGTCCGCCGCGCAGGGCTGGTTCATCAACACCCGCCGCAAGCAATTTCAGGACCGCCGCCTGCGCGAGGCGCTGATCGATGCCTTCGATTTCGAATACACCAACAAGAACATCATGTACGGCTCTTACGATCGCACGCAGTCGATCTTCGAGAACTCGCCGATGAAGGCGAAGGGCACGCCGTCCGCCGCCGAGCTCGCGCTGTTGGAACCATTCCGCGGCAAGGTGCCGGACGAAGTGTTCGGTGAGCCTTATGTTCCGCCGGTCACCGATGGCTCGGGCCGCGACGTGCGCTGGCTGCGGCACGGCGCGCAGCTGTTGGATGCCGCCGGCTGTGCGCTCAAGAACGGCAAGCGCGTGCTGCCGGACGGCTCGCCGATCACCATCGAGTTCCTGATCGACGAGCCGACCTTTCAGCCGCACCATTTGCCCTACATCCGCAACCTGGCAACCCTCGGCATCCAGGCGAGCTTGCGCATCGTCGATCCGGTGCAATACCGCAGGCGCGTCGACGATTTCGATTTCGACATCACGGTCGAGCGCTTCGGCTTCTCGGCGACGCCGGGCGATTCATTGCGCAGCTATTTTTCCTCGCAGGCCGCCAAGACCAAGGGCGCGCAGAATCTGGCCGGCATCGCCGACCCGGCGATCGACGTGCTGATCGGCGCGGTGATCGCCGCCAAGTCGCGCGAGGACCTTACCGTCGCCTGCCGCGCGCTCGACCGCGTGTTCCGCGCCGGGCGCTACTGGATTCCGCACTGGTACAAAGCGTCGCATTGGATCGCCTATTGGGACGTGTTCGCTTTCCCGGCTGCCCAACCGCGCTATTTCCGGGGAATTCCGGACACGTGGTGGGCAGACCGGGAACACGCGGAGAAGCTGCAAAAGAAAGGCTAGCGGATGCGCCCGCGGCGGCCTTGGTTCTCGCCGCTGGCGACTTTATTGTGTCGCCCGTCACACAGAAGCCCGCAGCGGGGTTATAGGTTAGAGCTAGCGCGGGCCCCCCGGGAACTCTCAAAGCAGCAGCAAAAAAGCACCGTATGAGCGCCTATATCATCCGCCGCCTGTTGTTCATGATTCCCACCATGTTTGGGATCATGCTGGTGGCGTTCGTGGTGGTGCAATTTGCCCCCGGCGGCCCGGTCGAACAGGTCATCGCCAAGCTCACCGGCTCCGATACCGGCGCCACCGCCCGCATTTCCGGCTCGCCCGGCGGCGATTTCGGCAGCCGCGGCATGGTGCAGGGCGGCTCGCAGGTGGACGCGGTGACGTCCAAATACCGCGGCGCGCAAGGGCTCGATCCGGAATTCATCAAGAAACTGGAGAAGCAGTTCGGCTTCGACAAGCCGGCCTATGAGCGCTTCTTCATCATGCTGTGGAATTACGTCCGCTTCGATTTCGGCAAGAGCTATTTCCGCGACGTCAGCGTGATGCAGCTGGTCAGGGAAAAGCTGCCGGTGTCGATGTCGCTCGGCATCTGGATGACGCTGCTCACCTATCTGATCTCGATCCCGCTCGGCATCCGCAAGGCGATGGACGACGGCTCGCATTTCGACATGTGGACCTCGAGCGTGATCGTGGTCGGCTATGCGATCCCCGGCTTCCTGTTCGCCATTTTGCTGATCATTCTGTTTGCCGGCGGCTCGTTCCTCGATTGGTTCCCGTTGCGCGGGCTGGTGTCGGAGAATTGGCACCAGATGCCGTGGTGGAAGATGATCCTCGATTATTTCTGGCACATCACGCTGCCGGTCGTGTCGATGGCGATCTCCGCCTTTGCCACCATGACGCTGCTGACCAAAAATTCGTTTCTTGACGAAATCCGCAAGCAATATGTGCTGACCGCCCGCGCCAAGGGCTGCACGCGCCGGCAGGTGCTGTATGGCCACGTGTTCCGCAATGCCATGCTGATCGTGGTCGCCGGCTTTCCCCGGCGCCTTCGTGTCGGCCTTCTTCACCGGCGCGCTGCTGATCGAAACCATCTTCTCGCTCGACGGGCTCGGCCTGCTCGGCTTCGAGAGTGTGCTCAACCGCGACTATCCGGTGGTGTTCGCGACGCTCTATATTTTCTCGCTGATCGGCGTGGTGGTGAATCTGATTTCCGATCTCACCTACACCTGGATCGATCCCCGCATCGACTTCGAGACGCGGGAGGTTTAGCGCGTGGACACCCGCACCGACGTCCAGTCGCCCGACACCACCGCCATCGGCGTGGTGCAACTGGCGGTGCCGCCGGAGCGGCGCTTCATCAGGATTTCGCCGCTCAACAAGCGGCGCTGGCAGAACTTCAAGGCCAACCGGCGCGGCTACTGGTCGTTGTGGGTTTTCCTGGCGATGTTCCTGATTTCGCTGTTTGCGGAATTCATCGCCAACGACAAGCCGATCTTCATTCACGTCAACGGCCGATCGTTCTTTCCGGCGGTCATCACCTATCCGGACACGGTGTTCGGCAAGCCCAACGATCCCAATTTGTTCGGCACCGCCGCCGATTATCGCGATCCTTATCTGATCGATCTGATCAACAAGGAAAACGGCACGGTACTCTGGCCGGTGGTGCGCTTTTCCTACAACACGCAGGTGAGCAAGCCGCCGTCGCCGTTCCCGTCCAAGCCGACCTGGATGCTGACGCAGGCCGATTGCGACTTCGCCGCCACGCACGGCTTCGCCAAATGCACCGACCTCGAATACAACTGGCTCGGCACCGACGACGGCGGCCGCGACGTGCTGGCGCGGCTGATCTACGGCTTCCGCATCTCGGTGCTGTTCGGGCTGGCGCTGACCATCGTGTCCTCGGTCATCGGCGTCGCCGCCGGCGCAGTGCAGGGTTATTTCGGCGGCTGGACCGATCTGTTGTTTCAGCGCTTCATCGAGATCTGGACCTCGATCCCCTCGCTCTATTTGTTGCTGATCATTTCCTCGGTGCTGGTACCGGGCTTCTTCGTATTGCTCGGCATCTTGCTGTTGTTTTCCTGGGTGTCGCTGGTGGGATTGGTGCGCGCTGAATTCCTGCGCGGGCGCAATTTCGAATATATCCAGGCTGCGCGCGCGCTCGGCGTTTCCAATGCCACCATCATCTTCCGCCACCTGCTGCCCAACGCCATGGTGGCGACCATGACCTTCCTGCCGTTCATCCTGTCGTCGTCGGTGATGACGCTGACGGCGCTCGATTTCCTCGGCTTCGGTCTGCCGCCTGGCTCGCCGTCGCTCGGCGAATTGCTCAGCCAGGGCAAGGCCAACGTGCAGGCGCCCTGGCTCGGCCTCACCGGCTTCTTCTCGATCGCCATCATGCTGTCGCTGCTGATCTTCATCGGCGAAGCGGTGCGCGACGCCTTCGATCCGCGAAAGACCTTCCGATGATCAAGCGCGTCAAGAAAGATCACCCGGTCGCCAAGCCCGGCGAGCCGCTGCTGTCGATCCGCGATCTGTCGGTCGCCTTCGGCACGGGCGCGCGCGAAGTGCTGGCGGTCGACAGAGTGTCGTTCGACATCGCCGCCGGCGAGACGCTGGCGCTGGTCGGTGAGAGCGGCTCGGGCAAATCGGTCACCGCGCTGTCGGTGATGAAGCTGCTGCCCTATCCGGCCGCGCATCATCCCTCCGGCTCGATTCAATTCCAGGGCCGCGAGCTGCTGACCATGAAGGAAAATGAAATCCGTCATGTGCGCGGCAACGACATCACCATCATCTTCCAAGAGCCGATGACGTCGCTCAATCCGCTGCACACGATCGAGAAGCAAATAAGAGAAATTCTTCTTATCCATCAAGGACTTGCCGGTGAGAAGGCGCGCGACCGCATCGTCGAGCTGCTCGATCAGGTCGGCATTCCCGATCCCAAGTCGCGGCTGCGCAGCTATCCGCACCAGCTCTCCGGCGGCCAGCGCCAGCGCGTGATGATCGCCATGGCGCTGGCGAACGAGCCCGACCTCTTGATCGCCGACGAGCCGACCACCGCGCTCGACGTCACGGTGCAGGCGCAGATCCTCAAGCTGCTCAAGGACACGCAGCAGCGGCTCGGCATGTCGATGCTGTTCATCACCCACGATCTCGGCATCGTGCGCAAGATCGCCGACCGCGTCTGCGTGATGAACCACGGCAAGATCGTCGAGCACGGACCGGTCGAGCGCGTGTTCACCGCGCCCGAGCATCCCTATACGCGTGCGCTGCTCGCGGCCGAGCCGAAGCCGGATCCGGCGCCGCCGCGGCCCGACGCGCCGATCGTCGTGCAAACCGATAACTTGAAGGTGTGGTTCCCGGTCAAGCGCGGCCTGATGCGCAAGGTGGTCGGCCACATCAAGGCGGTGGACGGCATCAGCATCGTGGTGCGCAAGGGCGAGACGCTGGGCGTGGTCGGCGAATCGGGCTCGGGCAAGACCACGCTTGGCCTTGCGATCCTGCGGCTGATCTCGTCGGACGGGCCGATTGTCTACATGGGCAAGCCGCTGCAGGGTCTGAAGTTCAAGGAAATGCGGCCGTTCCGCCGCAACATGCAGATCGTGTTCCAGGACCCTTACGGCTCGCTCTCGCCGCGCATGTCGGTGTCCGACATCGTCGAAGAAGGGCTGTGGGTGCACCATCCGCATCTCAAGCCGCACGAGCGCGAGCAGCGCGTGGTGGCCGCGCTCAAGGACGGCGGGCTCGATCCCGAGACGCGTTTCCGTTATCCGCACGAATTCTCCGGCGGCCAGCGTCAGCGCATCGCGCTTGCGCGCGCGCTGGTGCTGGAGCCGACCTTCATCATGCTCGACGAGCCGACCAGCGCGCTCGACATGCTGATCCAGGCGCAGATGGTCGACCTGCTGCGCGACCTGCAGAAGAAGCGCGACCTCACTTACATGTTCATCTCGCACGACCTGCGCGTGGTGGCGGCGCTGGCGAGCCGGCTGCTGGTGCTGCGCAACGGCAAGATGGTGGAAGAGGGCGCCGCGGCCGATTTGTTCAAGAATCCGAAGAGCGACTACACGCGCGCGCTGCTCGCCGCCGCCTTCAAGATGGAAACCGCGCCCGAGGGCGTCGTTTCGCAGTAGCCGCCGTGGCCGGTCCCCGCGATCTCGCCGACCGTGCCGCCGATGTGACGCTGTCGGCGCCCGAGCTGCTGGGCAAAGGCTTTTTCGATTACCAGCGCTATCGCGTGACGCTGCCGAGCGGCGCGCAAACGCGCGACGTTCTGCGCGCCGGCAAAGTCATCGCGGTGCTGCCGCTCGACATCGAACGCGGCGAAATCGTGATGATCCGCCAATTCCGGCCGGCCGCGCATCTCGCCAACGGCCGCGGCGAGATGATCGAGATCGTGGCCGGTCGCGTCGAGGCGGGCGAGACCCTGGCGGAAGCCGCGCGGCGCGAATGCCAGGAAGAGATCGGCGTCGCGCCGAATGTTTTGGTCGAGTTGTTCAGCTATCTGCCGACGCCCGGCTTGACCGACGAGGAGGTGACTTTCTTCGTCGCCGCGGTCGATGCCGCGCGCGTGCCGGAGCGCACCCACCCGACCGAAGGCGAATATATCAGCGTGCTGCGCGTGCCGATCGATGCGGCGCTCGAAGCCTTTGCCGCAGGCACGATGCGCAACGGCCCGCTGGTGTTGGCGCTGCATTGGCTGGCGCTCAACCGCGGCCGCGTGGCTGACATTCTGCGCGGCTCCAACGCCCAGCGTTAACGCTCACATGTTCGTGATTCGCTATACCATAGCGCGTCCGGCATGACGCCGGTCTCAAGGGCAACGAGCAATCAACAAATGTCCCGCCTCGCACGGTCGATCCGCCTCGCAATAGTCTTTTGCTTTATGGCCGCTATTGCCCGTGCCGACGAAGGTTCGTACCCGATCAAGGCCGAAGACGGCACGATCGTCGCGAACCATCGCGTGCCGGCAGAGCTTGAGAGCCAAATCGAGAAGCTTGCCGGCGTCATCATCGCCGGCAATCCGCGTGGTGAAGTGACGCTGAACGAATTCTACGACGTCAATTGTCCCTATTGCCGTCAGGCTTCCGCCGATATCGATGTACTTATGCGCAGCGATCCCCAGTTGCGGCTGGTGCTCGTGCCCTTCCCAGTGCTCGGCATTGCCTCAATCCAAGGCACCCGGGTTGAGCTCGCAGTCGGACGGCTTGCGCCAACGAAGTTCTACGCGTTCCACCGCATGCTCGACGTCTCGCGCGGCGTTGTCGACGGGAACCGCGCCATCGCGGCCGCCAAGGCTGTCGGACTGGACGAGGCGCAAGTCCTCAAAATCGCCAATGAGGATTCTCTTGCCGACGTGATGAAGGCGCATGTACGGCTCGGCGATGCACTGGCGATTCAAGCGACCCCTGGCTTCGTCATCAAAGGTGTTGTGATCGTCGGCTACCCCGGTCGCGAAGCGCTGGCAGCGATTATCCAGTCGGTAAAGCGCTGCGCCGCTGTCGTCTGCGGCGAGCCGCGCTAAATCCGTTTCACGCTGGTGACTTCGCTGCCGGCCGCCTTGATGCGGGCGATTGCCGCTTCCGCGTCCTCGATCGCCACCATCATGGCATGCGCGTTGGCGTGGATGATGGTTTCGGCGTCGCGCGCGATGGCCACGTGGCCTTTCCAGAATATGAGATCGCCGCGCCGCATGTCGGTGAGCGCGACCGGCTTGCCGAGCGCAAGCTCCTGCATGTCGCTGTCGCGCGGGCAGGGAATGCCCGCCGCCTGCAATGCAACCTGCGTGAGACCCGAGCAATCGAGCCCGAGCGCGGTCTTGCCGCCCCACAGATAGGGCGCATTGAGGAACATCTCGGCGACGGCGACGAAATCGCCTGCGCGCGCTTTGATCGGCGCGAGGTGGACTGCCGGGACGTGCCAGCCTGACGCAGTGATGGCAAAGCGTTCGTCCTGCCGCGCAACGCTAAGCTTCGCGCCCATCGGCAGCGCCGCCAGCGGCGGCCGTTTGACGTCCGGCGCCGGGAAGCAAAGCGTGCGCGGCACGCACACCTTGTGTGTCGGCGCCGCACCGGGCGCGGTCAGCGCATTGGCCGAAAGCCAGCCGACATAACCGTCGGTCTCGAGCTGGCCCCAGGCCCAGCCTTCCTCGATGTCGTAGACGGTGAC
This sequence comes from uncultured Alphaproteobacteria bacterium, assembly GCA_963734465.1. Classification (GTDB taxonomy): domain Bacteria; phylum Pseudomonadota; class Alphaproteobacteria; order Rhizobiales; family Xanthobacteraceae; genus Pseudolabrys. Next base: position 104,965 of record CAVTHL010000023.1, on the reverse strand, counting down.
GATTTCGCCGAACAACGCTTCTGTATCGAGCCGCGCTTCGTGCGACGGCATGCGCCGCAAAGCCGCCGCCGGCTCGATCACCTGATAGCGCGTGCCCTCGACGAAGCGCTGGGCCTCGACCTGGCCCTTCAGATGGCTCGCCGCGACTTCGGGGCGGAACGGATGGATGCGGGGATCGAGCGCGACCATTGTCTATGAACGTAGCGCGCCGCGAGCATGGCATAAAGCGCGCGCGCCGACTGCAATTCGGCGCCTTCCGGCCGGCCGGGCTTGGCCGAGGGCGTCCAGGCGAAAATATCGAGATGCAGCCAGGATGGCGCATCGACGAAGCGGCGCAGGAACAGCGCGGCGGTGATGGCGCCGCCATGGCCGCCGGCGCCGACATTGTTGAGATCGGCCACCTTCGAATCGAGCATGGACTCGTACGGCCGCCACAGCGGCATGCGCCACACCGGGTCGTTCTCGGCGGCGCCGTGGCGCATGAATTCGGCGGCGAGCGCGTCGTCGTCGGTAAAGAACGGCGGCACGTCGGGCCCGAGCGCCACGCGCGCGGCCCCCGTCAGCGTGGCGAAATCGACGATCAGCGCCGGCTTGTCTTCGCTCGCCAGCGCCAGCGCGTCGGCGAGGATGAGCCGGCCCTCGGCGTCGGTATTGCCGATCTCCACGCTGATGCCCTTGCGCGACGTGTAGATGTCGCGCGGCCGGAAGCTGGTGCCGGAAATCGCATTCTCCACCGCCGGCACGATGATGCGCAGCCTCACCTTGAGCTTGCGCGCCATGATCATGTGGCCGAGCGCGAAGGCGGTCGCCGCGCCGCCCATGTCCTTCTTCATGTTGAGCATGCCGGCGTCGCTCTTGATGTCGAGCCCGCCGGTGTCGAAGGCGACGCCCTTGCCGACCAGCGTGATCTTCGGGTCGCCGTCCTTGCCCCAGGTGATGTCGATCAGCCGCGGCGCGCGCGCAGATCCTGCGCCGACCGCGGCGACCAGCGGGAATTCCTTGGCGAGCCTGTCGCCGCTCGTCACATCGATCTTGGCGCCGTGCTGCTTGGCGAGCGCGCGCGCGGCCTCTTCCAGCTCGGCCGGGCCCATGTCGTTCGACGGCGTGTTGATGAGATCGCGCGCCAGCGTCGAGGCCTCGACGATGCGCGATAGATCCTCGCCATCGACGCCGTCCGGCACCACCAGCCGCACGTCGCGCGTTTGCGCCTTGCGGTAGCGGGCGAATTGATAGCTGCCGAGCGCGAAGGCAAGCGCGCCGAGCCGCGCATCGTGCGGCGCATTGGCGAAACGGTAAGTGCCGGGCGGCAGCAAGCCGGCCAGCGCGCCGGGCCGGAACAGATCCTTGGCCGGATCGTCAGCCTCTTCGAGACCGAACAGGACGCCGGCGAGCTTGCCTGCTTCGTTCGGCACGATGAGATGCTTGCCGGGCTTGCGGCTCAAAACCCGCCGCCTGCACGAAAACCAGCTCGCGCGCGTCGAGGATTTTCGTCGCCTCGGCGAAATTCTTGGCGGTGACGAACAAAATCGGCACCGCCTGCTTGTCGGCCTTCACGAAGATCGGATGCATGATTACTCCGCCGCGTTCCGCAGCGACGGCTTCGGCACATAGCCGTCGCGCGTCTGCGGCAGCTTCCAGCCGAGCATTTTGGAGGCGACCAGCGTGCGCAGCACCTGCGCGGTGCCGCCGCCGATGGTGAACATGCGCACGTCGCGCGCCATGCGCTCCAACGGAAGTTCGCGTGAATAGCCGCGCGCGCCGAACAATTGCAGCGCGTTGTTGACGATCGTGATGGCGGTCTCGGAAGCGAAGATCTTGGCCTGCGCCGCCAGCATCGGGTCGGGGAAGGCGCTGCCGTCCGGCCCGCGCGAGCGCGCCGCCTGATAGAGCATCAATCGGGACGCCGTGAGCTGCGTCTGCATGTCGGCCAGCATCCATTGCAGGCCTTGGAATTCGCCGATCGGGCGGCCGAACTGCTCGCGCGTCTTCGCCCAATCCAGCGCCAGCTCAAGCGCGCCGGCAGCGACGCCCATCGCCACGGTGCCTGCGCCGACGCGCTGGCTGTTATAGGCGTTCATCAGGTCGGCGAAGCCGCGGCCGAATCCCGATGGCGGCATCACGGCCATGCTGGCCGGCACCTCGAGATTCTCGAAGGTCAGCTCGCCCTCCGGCATGCCGCGCAGGCCCATGGTCTGCTCGCGCTTGGTGACGCGCAGGCCTTTCGCTTCGTCGCGCACCGCGAGGAAGCCGCCGATGCCGAGCTCCTCGCCGCGCTCGTCGAACACGCGCGCGAAAATCAGATGCAGCCGCGACACGCCGGCGCCGGTGATCCAATGCTTCTTGCCGGTGATGACGAACATGTCGCCGCGTCTGTCGGCGCGCGTGGTCATAGCGAGCGCGTCGGAGCCGGCCTCCGGCTCGGTGATGCAGATCGCCGGCTTGTCGCCTTCGAGCACGAGCCGCGCCGCCAGCTTCTTCTGCGCCTCGCTGCCATAGGCCATCACGGTCGAGAGCGCGCCCATATTGGTCTCGACCACGATGCGGGCGGTGACGGTGCAGGATTTCGCCATTTCCTCGATCACCAGCACGGCGTCGAGGAAGGAGGCGTCCTTGCCGCCCAGCGCCTTCGGCATGGTCATGCCGAGGAAGCCGGCCTCGGCCAGCGCCTTGACCGTGTCGAACGGGTATTGCTCGTCGCGGTCGACCGCCGCCGCGCGCGGGCGCACGATATCGCGCGAAAAGGCGCGGGCGCGCTCACGCAGCGCGATTTCGTCCTGGGAGAGGCCGAGGTCCATGGGCGCCTTCTAAGCCGGAGGATAGCGCATTTTACAAGTTAACCAGTCGTTAGGGTTAACGTTTTATTGCTCGGGGGTCCGCTGGAGCGCCAGCCCCTCATGCGTCCGCAATCCGTCCGTACCGCTTATTTGCTTGCCTCGGCCGCTGTCGCGGCCGTGCTTGCTTTGTCGGCGGCCGGCTGCAAGACGACGGGCGACGACACCACCGGCTCGATCGGCGCCCCCGGCGCGCCGCAAAGCGACACCGACGCGCGGCGCTCGCTCGACAGCCTGAGCGCCCGCTACCAGGCCAATCCGGGCGACGCCGAGGCCGCCATGGCCTATGCCAAGCTGCTGCGCACCAATGAGCAGCGCGCCCAGGCGGTTGCCGTGCTGCAGCAGGCCTCGATCCGCAACCCGAACAATATGACGTTGCTCGGCGCCTATGGCCGGGCGCTGGCCGACGCCGGCGAATATGCCGAAGCGCTCGATGCGCTCGGCCGCGCCCACACGCCGGACAATCCGGACTGGCGCATCCTCAACGCGCAAGGCGCGGTGCTCGACCAGATGGGCCGCCACGACGAGGCGCAGCGGCACTATTCGGCGGCGCTCAAGATCGTGCCGAACGAGCCTTCGGTGCTGTCCAATCTCGGCCTGTCTTATCTGCTGCAGAAGAATCTCAAGCGCGCCGAATTCACCTTGCGCAAAGCCGTGGGACAAGCGAACGCGAGCCCGAAGGTGCGCCAGAATCTCGCGCTCGTAATCGGGCTGGAAGGCCGCTACGCCGAAGCCGAGAAGATCGCCAGCGCCGACCTGCCCGCGAGCGAAGCCGCCGCCAACGTCACCTATCTGCGGCAGATGCTCTCGCAACAGGATAATTTGAAGAAGGGCGGCCCGCCTTATGTGCCGCCCGATCCGGGCAGCTGATCGCGCGCCGCGCGAACTAGCGGATCGCCATCACCTTGATCGCGGCCGGTCCGAGAATCACCACGAACAGCACCGGCAGGAAGAACAAGATCATCGGCACGGTGAGCTTGGGCGGCAGGCCGGCGGCCTTCTTCTCGGCTTCCGACATGCGCATGTCGCGATTTTCCTGCGCCATCACGCGCAGCATGGTGGCGAGCGGCGTGCCGTAGCGTTCGGCCTGCTGCAAGGCCATGCAGACCGAGCGGACGCCTTCGAGGTCGGTGCGCTTGCCGAGATTCTCATAGGCCTGACGGCGATCCTGCAGAAACGACAATTCCGCCATGGTGAGCGTGAGTTCTTCCGCCAGCGGCACCGATTGCGTCCCGATCTCGTCGCTGACCTTGCGCAGCGCCGCTTCGATCGACATGCCGGATTCGACGCAGATCAGCAGCAGGTCGAGCGTGTCGGGAAAGGCGCGCTTGATCGAGAGCTGGCGGCGCTGGATCTTGTTCTTCAGCAGCATCAACGGCAGGTGCATGCCGAGATAGGCGGCGGCGATGCCGATGCCGAGCTTGATCGTGGCGGTCTGCTGCAGATCGAGCACCACGAACACGTAGAATATCGCGAGCACGAAGGCCACCACCGGCGTCACCATGCGGAAGAACAGGTAGGTGACGTAGGGCGCCTGGCCGCGATAGCCGGCCTGCACCAGCTTCAGCCGCGCCTCTTCCTGGCCGACCCAACGCCGCAAATCGAAACGGTCGACGATGGTCTGCATGTATTGTTTGGGCGATTGACGCAAGCTGACCTTCTGCTGCTCGGCCGCCATGCGCTCGCGTTCGCGCTGGCGGATCTTTTCGCGCTCGAGCGCGACCGCCTTCATGCGCTTGCCAAGCGGATCGGCAAACACCAGCGGCATGGCGAGCGTTAACACCGTTGCGGCCGCGGCAAGCGCCGCGAACACCATCGCCAAGGTCTGGGTATTGATCGCGTTTTCGATCAGGTCGAGCATTTTCTATTGGCCTTAGAAGTCGAAATTGATCATTTTCTTCATCACCATCACGCCCGTGAACATCCAGAAGGCGGAGGCAGCCAGCATCACGCGGCCGAGCGGCTCGGTCCAAAGCAGCGCGATATATTGCGGGCTGCTGAGATAAACGAGCGTCATCACGGCCAGCGGCAGCGAGCCGATGATGCTGGCGGAAGCTTTCGCTTCCTGCGACATCGCCTGAATCTTCGCCTTCATTTTCTTGCGGTCACGCAACACGCGCGAGAGATTGCCGAGCGCTTCAGCGAGGTTGCCGCCGGACTTCTGCTGAATGGAGATCACGATGCCGAAGAAATTCGCTTCTGGAACCGGCATTTCCTCATAGAGCTTCTGGCAGGCATCGCCCAGCGGCATGCCGACGGCCTGCGTCTCGATGATCATGCGGAATTCCGATTTCACCGGCTCCGGCGATTCCGTAGCGATCATCTTCAGGCAGTCGAGCAGCGGCAGGCCGGCCTTGACGCCGCGCACGATGATGTCGACCGCGTCGGGGAAGCCATTGAGGAATTTGGATTCGCGGCGCTTCTTCAAAAAGGACAGCAGCCAGCGCGGAATGCCGAAGGCGCCGGCAAAGGCGAGCGCCATGGCAACGAGCAGTCCGCCGCCGCTGACGAGGCCGGCCAAGAACATACCGACGCCGATGCCGATCGACAGCAGGAGGAATTGCCGCTTCGACCATTTCAGACCGGCCTGCGCGATGCGCACCGAAATCGGCCGGTTCCGCGATTTTTTGTGGCGCTCCTCGAATTCCTTGAGGGTCGCTTCGACGGTGTCGCGCCGCGACTTCTGCTGGCCGCGCGATACACGCGCCGCCGGCACCGTCTTGGCGACGCTCGCCATGCGCTGTTCGGCTTTGCGCTCGCCGGAGAGGATCGGATAGATGAAAACCCAGGCCACGCCGCCGACCGCGACCGCAGCGAGAAAGGCCATGGCGAGCGCTTGCATGGTCAGGCCCGTATTTCCGCGGCGGCGGCTTCCGCCGCATCGAGCGTGGCGGCCAGGCGCTGCTCTTCGCCGTAGTAGCGCGCGCGGTCCCAGAACCGCGGCCGGCCGATACCGGTCGAGCGGTGACGGCCGATGATTTTGCCGTTGGCGTCCTCGCCGACCATGTCATAGACGAACAGGTCCTGGGTGATGATGACGTCGCCTTCCATGCCCATCACTTCGGTGATGTGCGTGATCTTGCGCGAGCCGTCGCGCAGGCGGGCGGCCTGGATCACCACGTCGATGGAGGCCACGATCATCTCGCGGATGGTGCGCGAGGGCAGCGAGAAGCCGCCCATGGTGATCATCGATTCGATGCGCGACAGCCCCTCGCGCGGGTTGTTGGCGTGCAGCGTGCCCATCGAGCCGTCGTGGCCGGTGTTCATGGCCTGTAACAGGTCGAAAGCTTCCGGTCCGCGCACTTCGCCGACGATGATGCGTTCAGGACGCATGCGCAGGCAGTTGCGCACCAGATCGCGCATGGTCACCTGGCCTTCGCCTTCCAGGTTCGGCGGGCGTGTTTCCAGGCGCACCACGTGCGGCTGCTGCAGCTGCAATTCGGCGGCGTCTTCGCAGGTGATGATGCGTTCGTCGTCGTCGATGAATTGGGTCAGACAGTTGAGCAGCGTGGTCTTGCCGGAACCGGTGCCGCCCGATACCAGCGTGTTGACGCGGCAACGACCGATGATACGCAGGATTTCCGCGCCCTGCTGGGTGATAGTGCCGAACTTGACCAGCTGGTCGAGCGTCAGCTTGTCCTTTTTGAACTTGCGGATGGTGAGCGCCGGCCCGTCGATCGCCAGCGGCGGCACGATACAGTTGACGCGCGAGCCGTCCGGCAAGCGCGCGTCGCAGATCGGCGAGGATTCATCGACCCGGCGGCCGATCTGGCTGACGATGCGCTGGCAGATGTTGAGCAGCTGCTGGTTATCGCGGAAGCGGATGCCGGTCTTCTGAATTTTTCCGAGCACTTCGATGTAGACCGTGCCGGAGCCGTTGACCATGATGTCGGCGATGTCGTCGCGCGAGAGCAGCGGCTCGAGCGGGCCGAAGCCGAGCACGTCGTTGCAGATGTCGTCGAGCAGTTCCTCCTGCTCGGAGATCGACATCACGATGTTCTTGATCGCGATGATCTCGTTGACGATGTCGCGGATTTCCTCGCGCGCGGAATCGGCGTCGAGGCGCGCCAGCTGCGCCAGATCGATGGCTTCGATCAGCGCGCCGAAGATGACGCTCTTGGTCTCGTAATAGGCTTCCGAGCGGCGCGAATCGATCGCCGGCATATTGACTGGCGCCGCCGGCATCCGTGACGGCGTTGGCGCCGAAACCAGCGGCGCCCCCAGCCCCTCGGAGGGAAACGGCGCGCCACGGCCGGAGTCGCTCGGCTTGTTCTCCGCGGGCGCCGCGGCAACGTCCGGCGCAGGCGCCGCCGGACGCGGGGCCGGCGCCGGTGCGAGAGCTTCGGAGGTGCTACGCTTACCGAACACGACTACCTGCTGCGGACAATTGTCAGCCCGCCCTCTTCATCATTTTGAGTTTGGCGAACAGCGGCCCCAGCATGCTGCCGCTCGCGCGCTTGGCTTCGGCGCGGCCGGTGAGCACTTGCGCCAGCTGGCGGAACATGTCCGCGGTCTTATGACTGGCCGACACCTCGGCGATCATCTGGCCGTTATTGGCGGCGGTGCCGAACAGCTGCGGGTCGAATGGAATGATCGCGAGCGGCGGGTCTTCCAGTGCCTTGGCGAAGTCGGCCGGGGTGATCTCGGGCCGCTTGGGCACGCCGACCTGGTTGAGACAATAGAGCGGGCGGCGGTCGTTCGGCCGCGCCGAGCGCAGCAGATCGACCATGTTCTTGGCGTTGCGCAGATTGGCGAGGTCGGGCCCGGCCACCACAAGGATATCGTCGGCGCTGACCAGCAATCGCTTCGTCCAGCCCGACCACTGGTGCGGCACATCGAGCACGACGCAAGGGATCGAGCCGCGCAGCGCATCGACGATCGAATCGAAGGCGTCGGCGCCGAAATCGTAGACGCGGTCGAGCGTGGCGGGCGCCGCCAGCAGGCTCAGGTGATCGGTGCATTTCGACAGCAGGCGGTCGATGAAGGCCGTGTCGATGCGGTCGGGCGAGAACACCGCGTCGGCGACGCCCTGCGGCGGATCCTGATTGTAATCGAGGCCGGCGGTGCCGAAGGCAAGATCGAGGTCGGTGACGACAGCATCGAGCGCAAGGTCGCGCGCGATCGCAAAGGCGATATTGTGCGCGATGGTGGAAGCGCCGACGCCGCCTTTGGCGCCGACCACCGCGATGATGCGGCCGACGGGCTTGGCGTCCGGCGCCGAGAACAGTCCGCAGATTGCGCGCACGATGTCGATGGTGCCGACCGGCGCGATCAGATAGTCGGAGATGCCGCGGCGGGTCAGCTCCCGGTAAAGCGTCACGTCGTTGATGCGGCCGATCACCACCACGCGCGAGCCGGCGTCGCAGACCTCGGCGAGCTTGTCGAGCCCGCCCAGAATGTCCTCGGCGCGATTTTCCGATTCGAGGATGATGACGTTCGGCGTCGGCGAATTGCGATAGGCCTCGACCGCGGCGGTGGCGCCGCCCATCTGGATTTTCACATGGGCTTTGCCGAGGCGGCGGTCTTCGCTGGCGGCCTGGACGGCGGCGGCGGTTTCCACGGTCTCGCAGAAGGCCTGCACCGAAACGCGCGGCGCCGGCGCAATATGGTCGTCGGCCACGGCCGGCTCGGCCGCTTGCGACGGCAGGCCAGCGTCTTCGGCGACGGCAACTTGGTGTGCGTGCTTTATCATTTTCCGAGATCGCTGATCTTGGCTGTGTCGTAGCCCGTGTAGGTGCCGGAGGGATTTTCGCCCTTGCGCCATTTATCCATGGCGACCGAGCGGCGCGCCTCATAGGCCGGCTGCTCGCCGCGCGGCTGCACCAGGTCGGAGGGGTTGTCGACCATGGCGGCGAGATTGCGCTGTGTGGCGCAGCCGAGATTCCAGTAGGGACGGTTGTCGTTGTAAGCGAGGTCGGCGGCCGGGCCGAGGTCCGACGGCCACAGCCCGCAGGGACCGGCATGCGCCACCAGCTTGGCATAGTTGATCTTGATGCTGGCCAACGAGGTTTCCGACGGCTGGTAATTGCGCATGTAGACGGCGTTGCGCGGCACGCCGGAAGCGGCGAGGATGGAATGGATTTCGCGCAGCGAATCGGCGGCGGCGCGGTCGGTCGGCCCGCCGTGCGGAACGTCGATAATGATGCCGCTGGTGGCTTCGCGCCGCCAGGATTGCGCGAACGACAGCACGTCGGCGCGTTGGCTGGGCGACAGCCCGCCGCGATTGCGGCCGAGGAAAATTTCGACGGTTTGTTGGCCTTCCTTCAGCGTGATCGGATGGCGCTCGCGGTAATCGAACGGATAGGCCGCCTGCTGGGCGGTGCCGGTCTGGTTGCAGCCGGCGAGCAGGCAGGCAAAGCCCGCAGCGAAAAGCAGCCGCCGTGCCGCAAGCCTATTTTGAAATGCCGTCATCGAAACCGTTCCCCGCTCAATCAAGGATGAAGCCGTATTTGCCGCGGTAGCTGGTGCTCGCCGGCACGACCTTGGCAGGCGCGGCGCCATAGATGCGATTGAGCCGGCCGAGCAGAACCGTGGACGGATCGCTCGGATCGGCGAAGCCGTCATCCGGACGCGAAAGTTGCTTCTGCGCCACTGCGCGCACGATGTAGGGCGTGACCAGCACCATCAGTTCGGTCTGGTGGTTGATGTAGTCGCGGCTCTTGAACAGCGTGCCCAAGATCGGGATCTGCATCAGGCCGGGCAGGCCGTTGATCTGCTGCTTGGTCTGCTCCTGGATCATGCCGGCCATCGCCAGCGATCCGCCGGAGGGAACCTCGACTACCGTTTCCGCGCGCCGCGTGCTGATCGACGGAATGGTCAGCGTCTGCGCGGCGCCGGGCACGCTCAAGGTCAGCGCGTTCTCCGACGACAGGTCGGAGACTTCCGTCATCACCTTCAGGCTGATGCGGCCTTCCGACAGCACGACCGGCGTGAACACCATGCTGACGCCGAATTTCTTGAAATCGACCTGCGCTTGGCAGACCGGGGGAGACTTGGTGGTGTCGCACGACAGGCCGTTGGGGATCGGGAATTCGCCGCCGGCGATGAAGCTCGCGGTCTCGCCCGAGATCGCCGTCAGGTTCGGCTCGGCCAGCGTGCGCACCACGCCGGCGCGCTCCATCGCGCGCAGCGTCGCGTTCACGTTCTTGAAGCTGCCGGCGATGTTGGTATCGGTCAGTGTCTGGCCGGTGGCCGAGAACGGATTCTGCGTGTTGAAGTTCACCACGTTGGTGCCGTAGTTGAAGCTGCCGGACAGATCGATGCCGAGTTGCTTGATCACGTCGCGGCGCACTTCGGCGACCATCACCTTGAGCATGACCTGGTCGCGCCCGCGCACCGCGATGCCGTTGACCACCTTGGTGCCGTCGCCGACCAGCCGCGAGGCGAGATCGAAGGCCTGCTGCGACTCGGCCGGGCTCGCCGCTGAGCCGGACAGCATCACGCCGTCGCCGACGCCTTCGATGCGGATATCGGCCTCCGGCATTGTCTGCTTGAGGGCGGCGCGCACGCCGTTGAGATCGCGCGTCACCGCGATGTCGAAGCCGGCGATCTGTTTGCCGTCGGCGTCGAAGAAGAAGATGTTGGTCTGGCCGACCTTGACGCCGATCATGTAGACGCGGCGCGAAGAGCGCACGACGGCGTTGGCGATGGTGGGATCGGCCACCAGCACGTCCTTGATGTCGGCCGGCAGGTCGATGGCAACCGATTTGCCGATGCCGAGCGGAATGAAGCGCGAGGTCGCTTCGCTCGCCGCCACTTTGATGACCGGCACGTGGGCGTCGGCGCCATTGGCGGGAGCCATCGGCGCCAATGCCGCGCCCAGCAGCAGCGCGGCCAGCGCGGCAGTGCGGATCAGTGTCCTTGTCGCCATGGTCCTTGTCGGCATGTCCCTCAAGTCCCCTTGCTCGATCATCGCGGCATAGCTGTCGTGCTGATGCCGAAGCGGATGACGTTCACGCTGCCGCTGCGGCGGTCGTTCTTGTCGTCGGCTTTCGAATCGTTCTGCGTATCGGTGATGCTGCGCAGAGCGAGCGACAGCGAGCCGAGGCGTTGCGCGAGCACCAGCGTCTCGGATTCGCGCGGCGAGAGCTCGAGCGTCGCCGTCTTGCCGACAACGACCTTCTGGCCGTCCTTCTCCTGGACGTTCTGATCGATCGCCAGCACGCGCACGTTGCTGAGGATCGTCTCACTGGTCTGCACCTCGCCGCCGGCCTGTTTCTCGGCCTCACGGTCGCGGTGCGTGAGAATGACGTCGACGCGATCGTTCGGCAGGATGAAGCCGCCGGCGCTGGTTTCCGGCGAAATCTGCGTCGACACCGCGCGCATGCCGGAGGGCAGGATCGCGGCCATGAAGCCGGAGCCCTTGGCGTTGATCAGCTTGGCTTCGCGGATCGGCTCGCCCGCCACGAATGGCACGCGCGCGATCTGGCCGCTCAATTTTTCGATGGCGTCGGGACGCTCGTTGCGGCGGATGAAATTGCCGGTCGCCGCGCTCATCGGCCACGCTTGCCAATTCAAATCGCCTGGCGAAACGGCTTGACCGGTGCCGATGTCGGATTTGGCGACCAGCACATCGACGGAGGCGACTTGCGGCGGCGCCTCTGGCTTGACCGGCGCCGGTTTCTCGGAGCGGCCGGCCAATAGCGCGGCGATACCGCCGGCGGCCAAGGCGACGCTGAGCACAACGATACGCGCGGCTTTCATACGCTCACTCTCTCAACCGACGGAAGCGGCCGGCGCGGCCGCTCAAACCACATGGCGGCCTGCGCAGCCGCTTGCACCGGATTTGACCAGTTAAAGGTCAAGGCATGGTTAAGGAGCGGTATCTAAATCGAGTTAATATTGTATTGCGGGGGTTTTGCTCACCCGGCCGCGGGCATCCATCCGGTCTTCGGATAGACGATGAGCGCCGCCGCCGCGAGCGCGATGCCGTAAGGCACGCCGCCGGCCTTGTCATGCAGGCGCATGATCCAATGCTGGCGCGCGAGCAGGCCCGGCAGCGGCAGCCGGCGAAACTGGATCAGCACCAGCGTCAGCCCGCCGCCCAGCAGCGAGGCATAGACCAGAAAATCGAGCAGGTGAGCCGAAGCCGAACCAAAGTGCTGCGGCGGCCGCGAGCTTGGCATCGCCACCGCCGATCCAGCCCTGCGTAAACAATAGAAAGGCAACGACCAGCACCAACGCTGCGGCAGCGAGATGCATGCCGATCGCGGCAAAGCCCATGCCTGTCACGATGACGAGCAGGAAGAAGGCCGCGACAAGCGCGAGCGACAGCTTGTTCGAAATCGTCATCGTGAAAAGATCGCTCGAGGCGGCGAACGCCATCAGGGCAGGGAACAGCAGCAGCCTGATTGCGTCGATCAGCATTCTCGTCGTCCTCGCAGCGCGAGCGCGCGGCCTATGCTCAAATTAGTCCGCACATTGTTTACCCTTCGTAAACCGCGGCCCGCACGGCGCCGAAAAGCAAAAGGCTCCGGCAAGGGGCCGGAGCCTTTGTATCAGCTGTCGCTCAACCAGCTTATTTGAGCTGGGTCGAGATCGAGGTGAACTTGGTGTTCAGGCCGGTGCCGAGGCCGTTCACGACCGCGATGATCGCGACCGAGATGCCCGCCGCAATGAGGCCGTACTCAATGGCGGTGGCGCCGGAAGTGTCCTTCATGAAACGCACGAAGAGGTTCTGCATCGATAGCTCCTAGATCCACACGTGGCTGTCTGAGGTGGCTACGAGCGCCGGACTTCCGGCTTCCCGATCCACGCGGGAACCGTACCAAGGAGGTCTTGAGCCGCGGTTAATATTATCGGTGAAACAAGAGGTATTCCTATGTATATGACCCGTAGTTAACCAGAAGTTTGAGCAAGAATATCATGGTTACTAAAATATTAATCCATTTTATACACACAACATCTTCAACTACTCGGCAAATAGACCAAAGGATTTGCTGTTTATACTATGATGAACCCAAAACAAATCTTGCATCTACGCTACGTTTCTCGCGGTCGCCAATACTGCAGGGCGCCGACTGGAAGGCCCTTGTGATCTTGCTACGAGGGTTTTGCCTGCGCGCCGGCGGCCGGCGCGCCGTCCGCGATTCATCCGATCTTAACTGCGCGCGCCGATACCGAAAGCCGGCATTGGAACGAAGTGCCACCGCGTCATCAGGCTGTCGTGATGTTTGTCGAACTCCTGTCGGTGCTTGAAGTCGCCGGCCAAACGCTGCTCAAGCTCATTCCGATTTCGATCGCGCTCGGCGTCGTTTTCGCCGTGCTGACCCATTGGTCGGCCTGCAATCCCGGCCGTCCCTGGTGGCGCAAACGCGAAATCGTCACCGACGTGCTCTATTGGTTCCTGATCCCGCTCGGCGCGCGCTTCGTGCGCATCGGCCTGATGGTGACGGGCGCGGCGCTGTTGTTCGACATTCACGGCTCCGAGGCGCTGATCAAGTTCTACGACGATGGCTTCGGTCCGCTCGCCGAAATGCCGCTATGGCTGCAGGCCATCACGTTCCTCGTGGCGTCGGATTTCCTGCTGTACTGGTTTCACCGGCTCTATCACGGCGCCACGATGTGGAAGTACCACGCGGTCCACCACTCCTCCGAAGAGCTCGACTGGATCTCGGCCGCGCGCTTTCATCCGGTCAATATCCTGTTCGGCACCGTGCTGGTCGATGTCGCGCTGCTGCTCGCCGGCATATCGCCGAACGTGATGCTTTGGGTTGGCCCCTTCACCACCGCCCATTCCGCCTTCGTGCATGCCAATCTGAATTGGACGCTGGGGCCGTTCAAATACGTGCTGGCAAGCCCGGTTTTCCACCGCTGGCATCACACCGCGGCTGACCGCGGCGGCTCGATGAATTTCGCCGGCACCTTTCCGGTGCTCGATTTGATGTTCGGCACCTTCTACATGCCGAAGAACGAACTGCCGGACGCCTATGGCGTCGCCGACCAGAGCGTTCCGGAAGGCTTCGGCAGCCAAATCCTCTATCCGTTCACGCAGTAGAGGCCGTGCGGCGTAGCCGCGAGCCTTTGCACTTCGTTCACCAATTTGCAGTCAACTCTGGGGGTATAGAGTGGCCGGCCATAGCGTATGGCGGGCCCGTGTTGTGTGCGTGCTGGAGAGTGCAATGTCGGCCGTGTTCGGGCGTCACAGCCTGCTGTTCGGGCTCCTCGGCTGCGCGCTATTCGCCGCCGCGCCCGCGCAGGCCGATACGGTCTCCGTCAGCCTCGACCAAGCCCGCCTGCTCAAAATCCCGGACCGCGTGACCACCATCGTCATCGGCAATCCGCTGATCGCCGACGCCGCGCTGCAAGGCGGCGGCTTGCTCGTCGTCACCGGCAAGGGCTATGGCGCGACCAATCTGTTGGCGCTCGACCGCGACGGTAAGGTCGTCATGAGCAAGACTGTGCAAGTTGTGGGCCCCGGCGGCGAGGATTTGGTGGTGGTTTATCGCGGCGTCGCGCGCGAAACCTGGAGCTGCGCGCCGGAATGCCAGCCGCGCATCACGCTCGGGGACGGCACGGCCTACTTCGGCGATACGATCGGCCAGGCCGGCGCGCGCAACGGCGCGGCGCAAGGCGGTGGCGCCGGCGGCGGGCCGGGCGCGCCACCGGCGGCGCGCTGAGATTGGCCGACCGCCGCAAACACGGTTAGCCGGCGGTTAACCGGAAGCCCGCGTTTTTCGCTTCCGCGCGCAAGAATTCACAAACGCGATTTTGCTATGAAGCGGTGGTGCGGCACCGCTCAGCAAACGAGATCGTTGCCATGTTTGGACCCATTCGCAGCCAGCTGACGACCCCCGTGCGCCGATTTGCGCGCGCGCAGGACGGCACCGCGGCGGTTGAATTCGCGCTGGTCGCGGCGCCGTTCTTGGCGCTGATCTTCGCGATTTTGGAAACCGCGCTGGTGTTCTTCGCCGGTCAGACGCTGGAATCCGCCGCTACCGATACGGCGCGGCTGATCATGACCGGTCAGGCGCAGACCGGCGGCTACAGTCAGAACGACTTCAAGACCGCGGTCTGCAATCGCCTTGCCGGCGGATTGTTCGACTGCTCGAACGGCGTCTATGTCGACGTCAAGACCTATTCCAGCTTCACCTCGATCAGCACCACGCCGCCGGTCACCAACGGCCAGCTCGACACCTCGAACATGACCTACACGCCCGGCGGTCCCGGCGACATCGTGGTGGTGCGGCTGTATTACCAGTGGCCGATCTATGTCTCGATGTTCAGCGACAACCTGTCGAACTTGAGCGGAAACAAGCGCCTGCTGGTGGCGACGTCGGTCTTCCGTAACGAACCTTACGGCGGCTGACCATGATCACCCGCATGCGGCACATTCTCGAGCGGTTTGTCGGCGACCGGCGCGGCGTCTCGGCGGTCGAGTTCGCGCTGCTGGCGCCGCTGATGATCACGCTCTATGTCGGCTGCGCCGAAGTGTCCGACGGCGTGGGCGCCGACCGCAAGGTCAGCCTGACGGCGGCCGCGCTTGCCAACCTGTCGTCGCAGGTGACGACCATCAGCACATCTGACATGACCAACATTCTGGACGCGTCGTCGGCGATCATCGCGCCTTATTCCACCACCCAGCTGTCGATCACGCTGTCCTGCATCAACATCGACTCCACAGAGCCGGCCGACGGTGAAATGGAGCGTTACGCGCAACGGCACGGTGCGCAGCGGCTCGATCACGATTCCGGCGGCGCTGGCGGTCCCCAATTCGCAACTGCTGTTCGGCGAGGCGAGCTATCAATACAAGCCGACCGTCGGCTACACGGTCACCGGCACGCTCAATTTGTCGGACCGCATGTACATGAGCCCGCGCATCACGGCGCCGGTCTACAACAACGTCGCCTGCGCCAGCTGACCGCCTAAGCCGCCGCGCGCTCGCCGATCGGCAGCGCCGTCGTCGACTTGATGCGCTCCATCGCGAAGCGCGACGTGACGTTCTTCAGCGGCACCGTCCCGATCAGCTTCTTGTAGAAGGTGTCGTAGCCGGCGATGTCGGGCACCACCACGCGCAGCATGTAATCGACGTCGCCCGCCATCCGGTAGAATTCCATCACCTCCGGCATGGCGCCGACCACCTCGGCGAAGTTCCTCAGCCATTCCTGCGAATGGTCGCCGGTCTCGACCGAGACGAACACGGTGATGCCGAGCCCGATCTTGTCGGGATCGACGAGCGCGACGCGCCTCATGATCACGCCGTCGGCCTCCAGCCGCTGCATGCGCTTCCAGCACGGCGTCGACGACAGGCCCACGCGCTGGCCGATTTCGGCGACCGACAGCGAGGCGTCCTCCTGCACCACGGCGAGGATCTTGCGGTCGATGGCATCCATTTCACATTCCTTCGTCCGTTGGAAACGTTGTCCAGCAAAGCAAGTCTCCATAGAAGAATATTCTTATTTCATCTGCTCATCTGTCTCTACTAGAAAATTATTCTATTTCAAGCCCTATCTTGCGCCGTCTCTCCGGCGGCTGTGCAACGGGACTGACGCCCATGAAAATTTCCTTCTCCCAATTCGCTGCCACGCTCGCGCTTGTTCGTGGCCCTGGCGACCCCGGCGATGGCCGGTCAGCCGCTGGTGAGCCCGCAATGGCTCAATGGCCACCTGCATCGACCCGATGCTCGTCGTGCTCGACGTGCGCTCGGCGATCGACGGCGGCGGCGAGAAGGCCTACCTCAACGCGCACATCCCCGGCGCATCCACAGCGACTACGACAAGGCCGGCTGGCGCGTGACGCGCACAACGTGCCGTTCATGCTGCCGAGCATCGCTGGAGCTCGAGAAGCTGATCGGCGATCCCGGCATCGACGAGGAGAGCCATGTCGTCGTCGTGCCGGCGGGTGTGCACTTCACCGATTTCGGCTCCGCCGCGCGCGTCTACTGGACGCTGAAGGTCGGCGGGCGTGCGCGATGTCTCGATCCTCGACGGCGGCGTCGCCGCCTGGCAGGCAGCCGGGTTGCCGACACAAAGCGGCCCCAGCCCGACGCCGTCGCCGAAAATGCTTGACGCCGAAGCCGACAGAGCAGCCTGGCGGAACTCGCCGACGTCGCAAAGATCGAACAATCGGGCGGCGCCACGCTGGTCGACGCGCGTCCGGCGTCCTATTTCGTGGGCAAGGAGAGGGCGCCGAAGGTGCAAGGCCTACGGCCACATCCCCGGCGCGGTCGACCTCGACAGCGACGCGTTCTACGACGACAAGGCCAACCGGCTGAGGCCGCAGGCCGAGCTTGCCGCCATCGCATCGCGCTGCCGGCCGGCCCGGTGGTCGCCTACTGCAACACCGGCCACTGGGCGGCGACCGACTGGTTCGTGCTGTCGGAGTGCTCGGCCGGGCCGACGTCCGGCTCTACGACGGCTCGATGGTCGAATGGACCGCCGATCCGCATCGCCCGGTCGAGTCTCGACGCACCGTGGGACGATCTGAAGAAGAAGCTCGGCTTCGGCTCGTAAGGCGTTTCGGACCTTCATCCATGACGACTGTCAGTGTGAGCGCGCCCGCGACGCGCGCGGGCCTCGCATCGACTGGCCGTTCCTCGCCTTGGTGCTCGCGCCACCGCGGTGCTGATCGCGCTGGTGCTGATCGACGGCCAGCCGGCGTCGGCCGCGCTCATCCTCGGTCGGCTTCGCGCTCGGCGCGGTGTTCCTGAAAGCCGAGTTCAGCTTCACCGCCTCATGGCGGCGCTTTCGTCACGCGCGGGGAGGCCGACGGCTTCCTCGGCGGCCTGCTGCTGATCGCGATCGCGGCGGCGGCGATCGTGCCGGTCGCGGCGCTCGTCGCCGGGCTTCGGCGGCGCCATCGCGCCGATCGGGCGTCTCGCTCGTGGTCGGCGCCTTCGTCTTCGGCATCGGCATGCAGCTCGCCAACGGCTGCGGCTCCGGCACGCTCTACACCGTCGGCGGCGGCTCGGGCCGCATGCTGCTCACGCTCGCCTTCTTCATCGCCGGCTGCGTGATCGGCAGCCTGCCGCTGCCGGCGTTTCTGGCGCTCGGCGGCATCGATCCGGTCCTCGCGTCGAACTATCTCGGCCCCTGGGGCGGCCTGGCCGCGACCTGGGCGAGCCTCGCGCTTGCCGCGCGCTGATGATCGCCATCGCGCAGGCGGCGCGGCGCGTATTTCATGCCGTCGCGCAAGTTACGTCGTCGGCGGCCTGATCATCGGGCTGCTGTCGCATCGCCGTGTTCGTCGCCGGCGGACCATCCCGTGGAGCGTGACCTTCGGCTTCACGGTCTGGGGCGCCAAGATTGCAGCGCTGCTCGGCGCGGATTTCTCGCACGCCGACTTCTGGCAATGGCCCGGGCCGAAGCACGCGCTCGGAAGACTCGATCCTGAGCGACACCTCGAGCCTCACCGACCTCGGCATGATCCTCGGCGCCATGGCGGCCGCCGCGGCTGCCAGCGCCGTTCGCGCGTAACCGCCTGGCCGCCGCTGAAATCGCTCGCCGCCGCGGCGCTCGGCGGTCTGCTGATGGGGTGGGGCGCGCGGCTCGGCTTCGGCTGCAACATCGGCGCCTTCGTCGGCGGCGTCGCGTCCGGCTCGCTGCACGGCTGGGTGTGGTTTGCCGCCGCGCTGCCGGGCTGCATGATCGGCATCAAGCTCCGGCCGCTGTTCGGCCTGTCGCGCGAGTGAGGCCGATGCGCGATGTCTATGCCATCGTCTTCGTGGTCGGGCTTGCCGCCGTCATCGGGCGAGCACCTGACCTCGCCGTCGAGCGGCCGGCCGGTGTCGCCGGAGGATTTCGCCGGCGCCTGCGCGCCCTGCGGCGCGCCGTGTCCGTCGGTGCAGAAGTAAATAGTCGCCGTTCTAGCCGCTTCGCCAGAAACGCATCGACCTCGTCGCGCTTCGGCGCGCCCGGCTGCCGCCGAAGCGCGTGCATTTGAGCGCGGCGGCCGCGCGGCGAAACGCATCGCGCCGACTGCGTCGCGGCCTTCCGCCAGCGCCAGCGCGATGCCGGC
Source organism: uncultured Alphaproteobacteria bacterium (assembly GCA_963734465.1). Lineage (GTDB taxonomy): Bacteria > Pseudomonadota > Alphaproteobacteria > Rhizobiales > Xanthobacteraceae > Pseudolabrys. The sequence continues at coordinate 86,180 of CAVTHL010000023.1, read as the reverse complement.
GTGGAACACGTCGCCGGCGCGCCAGCGTGTCGATCGCCTTCGACCTTGAACACCGGCATGGTGCGCACCGCGCCGTTCTCCAGCCAATAGCGCACCGTGTCGGCCCGTCGCTGACCGCGAGGAAGCCCGGCTGCGCGGCGCCATGCGCTTCAGCCCGGCGGCTGGATCGTCGAGGCCGGTGGTGGCGCGCAGGCTTCGGCCGAGAAGATCACGTGGGTGCCGAGCTTGAACAGCGGATCGTCCGCGACGGTCGGCCGGTCGGCGTCGAGCACGATCGGAATGCCGCGCGCCTGCGCCGCCTCGCACACCGGCCGCACGAAGTCCGGGAAGCGGTTGTCGACCAGCACGCAGCGACATCCGTCACCAGCCGTCCGGCGTCGGCGGCGCGCGGTCTCGATCCCGTCGCCGCGGTGGGTGACGATCATCCGTCTCGCCCGCGGCGTCGACCATGATTCCCGACACCGGGGCGGTGGCGCCGGCGACGCGCACGACGCCGCTGGTGTCGATGCCCTCGCGCGCCATATCGGCCATGAGCGGTTGCTCACGTCGTCGTTCTTGTCGCCGAGCGGGCCGGCGTAACGCGCGCGCGCCGCCGAGCCGCGCCACCGCGATCGCGGCGTTGACCGCGCAGCCGCCGCCGATGACGATGAACTCGATGGTCATGCGACTTGCCGCCGGGCGGCGGAAATGCGCTCGACGCGGAACACGATGTCCTGCACGGCGATGCCGGCGCACAGGATCGTGGGCGCGTCTAGAAGAGCGGCACCGTCGCTCTCCACCCAGGCGCGGATGATGTGGTGGGCGATGGCGACCGGCGGCGGCGTGGTCAAGCCTTCCGGATGCTTGCGCATCAGCATCGCCGCGCATTCGTCCTTGGTGAACCAGCGCGCGTCGACCAGCTCGTTCGTGGTCCATCGTGATGTCGTCGTTCAGCGCCTCGGCGTGGCAGCCGATCATCAGCGACATCGGGAACGGCCAGGGCTGCGAGTAGAGATAGCTTCACGCGGCCGCAGCGTGATGCCGGCCTCTTCCAGCGTCTCGCGCCGCACCGCGTCCTCGATCGACTTCGCCCGGCTCGACGAAGCCGGCGAGGCACGACCACATGGTCGGCGCGAAGCGCCCGGAGCGGCCGAGCAGGCCGCGATCGCCGCGCACCGCGAGCATGATGACGACCGGATCGGTGCGCGGGAAATGCTCGACCTTGCAGGCCGGGCAGGCGCGCTTCCAGCCGGCGTCGACGGGCTGCGTCGGCGGCGCCGCAGTTCGAGCAGAAGCGGTGCCGCGCGTGCCAGTGCAGCATCGCCTTGGCTTCGGCGAGCGGCGGCAGATGGTCGGGCGTCGACCAGGCCCTGGACCGCGATCGAGCGCAGATCGATGACGAACAGATCGTCGCGGCCTTCAGCGCTTCGGCGCTGGCCTGGCGTGATGCCGATGCCGAAGCGCGCCGCGCCGTCGAGCAGCCCGAGGAACACGGTCTCGGTCGCGCCTCCAGCGCGCGCGCCTCGTCAGGCGTGAACGGCGGATCGCTCAGCGGCGCCGCCCTTCTTCAGGACGATCATGTTCGCCGCCGATGACATAGGCCGGGCGCGCGGATCGGCGGCGTAGGCGGCAAGCCCTGCCGCGTCGAGTCGCCGCTCGGCGGCGCGATCGATCAGGCTTTGCGTGTAGCCGAGGTGGGGTTTGGGGCCGAGATCGGGGCGGGACGGCATGCGGGCGGACATTCGCACGGCAGTTTGGTTAGCGCAACGCTCATTCTGTTGGCCATGCGGCGTACAGCCGGGGCCGTCGCCGCCCGTCTACGCAAGCGCTTTACGAAGTCGAAAAAGCTGCCGGGCGAATGGAATAAACAACTGCAAAAACACATACACTTGCTCTCGGCCGGGGCTTGCAGCAGTGGGATGACCCGCGTCGTTGCGAGCTATCCGCAGCACCGATTGGATCATCAAAAAATTCGTCTCTAGGTCTTCGGTGGCGTTTTTTGGCAACGAGGCGAGCAAGGGCTTTAGCGCGTCGTGGAATTTCGTTATTTTTTGGCGGACGAACAGCGGCTTCGTCGCTGGACCAAATGTTTTCGCATGTTTGCCTCCCGCCGCAATGTCAATCAGCCGTAGAAATTCTACCTCGGCAGCAACGCCGATCATGACACATGCTGCCTTTGAGCGAATTCTGGTGCCGAACTTGTTAGTCGAACAAAAGGCCAGAAGGATTCGCATCGTTCATTCCGAGCGTGATAAATCCCTGCCGGAAAAGGTCCCAAAAAATATCGCATCCAGATGGGTGAAGTCGCACTACATCGTCGCGCGCAGTTCCGGCCGCTGCCATTGCGGGCCGAGCACGCCCTGCTTGGCGCCGTAGCTTTGCGACGAGGTGACGGTGTCGGTGCTGGCGCGCATCTCGCGCGCGCGCTCGAGGCTGACGTCGACCAGGAAAAAGCCCGCCGCCGTGCTCTCGAACAGGATCTCCTCCGGCGTCGCCACCATCGCGAGCCCGCGCTCGGCGTGGCTGAACAGGTTCTGCGTCGTCACCACGATCGCCAGGTTTTCGATCGAGCGCGACCAGATCAGGTTGCGCCAGCTCGCCCATAATTTGCCCTTGTCGGTGCCGGCCGGCATGAAGATCAGCTCGGCGCCGCGCAGCGCCAGCGCGCGCGTCACCTCCGGCATATAGGCCTCGCTGCACATCGCCAGGCCCACTTTGCCGTGCGCGGTGTCGAACACCGGAAATTCGTTGCCCGGCACGTATTGGAATTCCCACCACTTGCCGCCGGTATAGATCCACGGCCCGTTCGGATGGGTGCGGCGATAGCTGACCGGCGGGCGGCCGTCGCCATAGGCCATGCAGATCAGATTGTGCGCCGTGCCCTCGTTGTGGCTGAGCGGCTCGATGGTGCCGTAGACCGTGTTGATGCCGTGCTTGGCGGCGGCTTCGGCGATACGCGGCGTCGGATCGAAGGAGGCCGGCATGCGCCACGGCCCGGGGTAAGTTTCCGGGAAGCAGACGAAATCGGCGCCTTCGCTCTTGGCGCGGGCGATGAAATTCACCGCGTCGGCGACGTTCTTCTCGTCCTCGCCGATCGGATTGGCGATCGGCTGCACGACAGCGATGCGGAAACTCATGCGCGGGTCCTCCGGTGCGCCAGCCTAGTCGCGCACGGGCTTCATTTGAAGCCCGCTGCGGAGCGCTGCGATCAGCTTTTCGCGCGTGCCGGGTTTGTAATCCGCCGGCGCCACCGCGCCCCACACCGGCTTCGGCCAAGCCGGGTCATTATGGCGGCGTGCGATGACGTGCACGTGCAATTGCGGCACCTGGTTGCCGAGCGCGGCGATGTTGAGCTTGTCGCAGGCGGTGATGGTTTTGAGCACGCGCGCGGCATTGGCGATTTCGCCCAGCAACTGCACCTGCTCGTTTTCTTCCAGGTCGATGAGTTCGACCAGGCCGGGCTTGCGCGGCACCAAAATCAGCCACGGGTAATTGGCGTCGTTGGCCAGCAGAACGCGCGCGAGCGCCAGATCGCCCACGGGAACCGTGTCCTGCGCGAGTTGCGGGTGGAGGGACCAGGTTGATTCCATCATGCTGCTTGCAGGCCGGGTTTGACCCCGGCCATCCACCTGAGAGATTTCCACAAGCAGAATCGCCTCATGGATGCGCGGGTCAAGCCCGCGCATGACGGGTGGCGGCTGCTTGCTTTCCGCCATTATTGGCCCGATATAAGTCCCGGGAGGTTGGCGGTGGACGAGCCACTCGCCAACCGGGTCAGGTCCGGAAGGAAGCAGCCCTAACGAGCGCGGTTCGGGTCGCTCGTCAGCCTCCCACCTATTCAAGAAACGAAACGCGAAAGCGCCCACGCTGAAAGCGAGCCGGCGCTGAAAGCGGAGGACGATGGCCGCGCAATCGAAAACCGATAAAGCCGCTGCGGCCGCGCCCGCCGAGGACGCCGGCTATCGCGTGCTGGCGCGCAAATACCGCCCGGCGAGCTTTGCCGACCTGATCGGCCAGGACGCCATGGTGCGCACCATCTCGAACGCCTTCGAGTCGGGGCGCATTCCGCAGGCCTGGATCCTCACCGGCGTGCGCGGCGTCGGCAAGACCACGACCGCGCGCATTCTCGCCCGCGCGCTCAACTACGAATTGCCCGACGGCTCGGTGACCGGCCCGACCATCAATATGCCGGTGATGGGCGTGCACGATCAAGCCATCATCGAAAGCCGTCACATCGACGTGCTGGAGATGGACGCCGCCTCGCACAACAGCGTCGAGGACGTGCGCCAGATCAACGACGCCATCCGCTATGCGCCGGTGTCGGCGCGCTACAAGGTCTACATCTTGGACGAAGTGCACATGCTCTCGGGTGCGGCGTTCAACGCGCTGCTGAAGACGCTGGAAGAGCCGCCGCCGCACGCCAAGTTCATCTTCGCCACCACCGAAATCCGCAAGGTACCGGTGACGGTGCTGTCGCGCTGCCAGCGCTTCGATCTGCGCCGCGTCGATGCCGCGCTGCTGGTGAAGCATCTCGAAGGCATTGCCGCGAAGGAAAAGATCGAAGTGGAGCCGGCCGCGCTCGCGCTGATCGCGCGCGCGGCGGAAGGCTCGGTGCGCGACAGCCTCTCGCTGCTCGACCAGGCGATCGCGCATGCCGCCGGGCCCGTGCGTGCCGAGGACGTGCGGCAGATGCTCGGGCTCGCCGACCGCGTGCGCATCGTCGATCTGTTCGAGGCGCTGATGAAGGGCGACACCGCCGCGGCGCTCAAGGAATTGCGCGAGCAATACGACATCGGCGCCGATCCGGGCGTTGTGCTGTCCGATCTTGCCGAGTTCACCCATTTTGTCACCCGCGTGAAGGTGGTGCCGTCGGTCGCCGACGACGTCTCGCTGTCGGAGGCCGAGCGCGTGCGCGGCCGCGCCTTCGCGGCGCAGCTGTCGATGCGCGTTCTGTCGCGCGCCTGGCAGATGCTGCTCAAGGGCGTGTCCGAGGTGCAGGCCTCCGGCCGCCCGGTCGCCGCCGCCGAGATGGTGCTGGTGCGCATCGCCTATGCCGCCGATCTGCCGACGCCCGACGAAGTCGTGCGCGCGGTGGCCGAGGAGGGCGGCGCGCCCGCGCGGCCACAGGGCAACGGTGGCGCTACCGCCGCGCCTGCGCAGAGTTTCGCGCCGCGCTACGAGGCGCCGCGCGGCTCGCCGCGCTCTTCGGCGGCGGTGTCGCCGCGCGTCGCCGACGATCCGGTGGCGCAGGCAGACGCCGCGGCCGCGCCCACGCTGACCATCAATTCGTTCGAGCAGCTGATCGCGCTGGCGCAGGAAAAGCGCGACATCTCCGTGAAGATGGCGCTGGAGCGCGACGTGCGGCTGGTGCGCTGCGAGGATGGCCAGCTCGAGGTCGCGCTGGAAGCGACCGCGCCGCGGACCTTCGTGCACGATCTGCAACGTAAACTCACCGCCTGGACCGGCAAGCGCTGGATCGTGGTCGTGTCGCAGGAGCAGGGCGCCGCGACGCTACGGTCGCAGCAGGATGAACGGCAGGCCGACCTTGAACGCAGCGTGGAAAGCGACCCGCTTGTGCAGGCCGTGTTGCGGCGTTTTCCGGGAGCGACGATAGGAACAGTGACGCAAAAAGCGCCGGACGCGGAAGGCGAACTGCCAGACATGCCGCCCGCCGAGGACGAGGACTAACCGATGGCCGATTTCATGGGTCTGATGAAGCAGGCGGCGCAGCTGCAATCCAAGATGCAGGCGCTGCAGGCCGAGCTCGACCAGATCGAGGTCGAAGGCACCGCCGGCGGCGGCATGGTCACGGTGAAGCTGTCCGCCAAGGGCGATCTCAAGGGCATCACAGTCGACGACTCGCTGATGAAGCCGTCGGAAAAGGAAATCCTCGAGGATCTGCTGGTGGCGGCGCATGCCGATGCGCGCCGCAAGGCGGAGGCCGTGCTGCAGGAGAAGATGAAGGCCGTCACCGGCGGCCTGCCGCTGCCGCCGGGGATGTCGCTCACTTAAATGCCCGCCGCCGTCGCCGGACCCGAAATCGAGCGCCTGATCCAGCTGCTGGCGCGGCTGCCCGGCTTGGGCCCGCGCTCGGCGCGGCGCGCGGCGCTGCATCTCATCAAGAAGCGCGAGGCGCTGATGGCGCCGCTCACCAGCGCGCTCGAGACCGCGATGGACAAGATCGTGGTCTGCAAGACCTGCGGCAATATCGACACGCAGAATCCGTGCTCGGTCTGCACCGATACAGCGGCGCGATCCTTCGATCATCGTGGTGGTGGCCGACGTCGCCGACCTGTGGGCGCTCGAGCGCGCGCATGCGGTCAACGGCCGCTATCACGTGCTCGGCGGCACGTTGTCGCCGCTCGACGGCGTCGGCCCGCGCGACCTGACCATCGATGCGCTGATCTCGCGCGCGCACGAGGAGCAGGTGAAAGAGGTGATTCTGGCGCTCAACGCCACGGTCGACGGTCAGACCACCGCGCATTACATCACCGAGCTCTTGCAGAATGCCAATGTGAAGGTGACGCGGCTGGCGCACGGCGTGCCGGTCGGCGGCGAGCTCGATTATCTCGACGAGGGCACGCTGGCCGCTGCAATCAAGCAAAGGACGTTGTTCTGATGCGTGTGCTGGCGGTAATAGCGCTGGCGTTTTTCGTTCTGGCGTCGCCGTGCGCCGCGCAGGACACGCTCAAGCAAGGCGACGTGATCAGCGGCAAATTGCGCTTTTTCCAACATCAGCATCCCAACGGCACCTGGATCAACGTCTATCAGATCACCGCCGACCAGCCGAAAAAATTCGCGGCGGCGGACGAATTCTGCGACGCGGACAAGCCGCCGAAGACGTTCCATCTCGTGGTGATGGACGACAAGGCGCTGAAAAAGCGCCTCGACAAGATGCTCGGCAAGACGATTGCGGTGGTCGCCGACGATTTCTCCTGCTCGGAAACCGCCTGGCACGTCGGCGATGCCGTCGTGTTCAGGTGGCATTTCGCCGAACCGGACAAGCGCTAGCCGTTCCGCTTCGGCTCCAGCTGCTTGAAATGCCCGGCCTTCTGCAGCCAGGCCAGCAGCAGCAGGCTCGGTAGCCCTGCGAGCGCGCAGATCACGAAGAACCACACCCAGCCGGTCCCTTCCGCGATGAAGCCGGCGGTCGATGACAGATAGGTGCGGCCGACCGCGGCGAGCGCGGTGAGCAGCGCGTATTGCGTCGCCGTGTGCAGCGGATTGCGGCAGAGCGCCGACAGATAAGCGACATACATCACCGTGCCGATGGCGCTGGTGAAATTCTCGGCGATGATGGCGAACGCCAGCACGGTCGGATCGCGCCCGACCACCGCCAGCCAGGAAAACGTCAGATTCGCCGCCGCCTGCACGATGGCGCCGATCCACAGGCTCGTGGCCAGCGGCAGCGCGCGCGCGATGAAGCCGCCGGCAAAGCCGCCGAGCAACAGCGCGGCCAACCCGACGCCTTTGACGATCGCGGCATATTCGTTGCGCGTAAAGCCGAGGTCGATGACGAAGGGCGCGGTCATGGCGCCCGACAGCGCGTCGGTGAACTTGAACAGCACGACGAAGGCGATCATCACGAAGGCGAGCTCGTAGCTCATGAAATCCTTGAAGGCACCGATCGCGGCCTCGACCACGCGCGCGAACGGCCGTTGCCCGGCATGCGCGGCCTCCGCCGCGGCCGAGCGTTCGGGCTCCGTGGCGATCAGCGCGGTGATGGTGCCGATCACGGCCAGCGAGGCCATGGCGTAATAGCCCCAATGCCAGGCCGCTTGCCGGCCGAAGCCGTAGGCCTCGAAGCCGCTCACCAGGAACAGCGCGCCGGCGGTCGAGACCAGCATGCCGATGCGATAGGCGGCGACGTAAGACGCCATGCCGGCGGCCTGCTCGTTGTCCGGCAGGCTTTCGATGCGGAACGCGTCGACGACGATGTCCTGCGTCGCCGAAACCGCGGCGACCAGCAGCGCCGCCGCGAACACCACGTACCATGGCATCCTGACCGGATCGCACAGCCCGAGCAGAATAATGGTGAGGATCAGCAGCATTTGCGTGAACACCAGCCAGCCGCGGCGGCGGCCGAGCAGGCGCGTCAGCACCGGCACGTCGAGCGCGTCGGTCAGCGGCGCCCACAGGAACTTGATCGTGTAAGGCGTGCCGGCCAGCCCGAACAGGCCGATGATGCCGAGATCGATGCCGGATTCCTTCAGCCACACCGCAAGCGTGGTGCCCGACAGCGCCAGCGGCAGCCCGGACGAGAAGCCGAGGAACAGCACGATCAGCACGCGCGGCTTGAAATAGACCGCGGCCGCGTCGAGGACGGATGGTGCGTGCTTGCTCGGCGCCGGGCGAGACGGCCATCGCGCTATTCGCCGGCTTCCAGCTTGCGCGTCATCGGCGCCGGGATGATCTGCGCGCCGCCGCTTTCGCCGTCGAATTCGAGGTCCTCGATTCGCGCCGCGCGCTTCTCGATCTTGCCGGCCGAGGTGAGGATGTCGTCGATGTCCTTGGTGGACTGGCCGAAGTGGCCTTGCAGCTTGCGCACGCGTTCGCTCAGCAGGGTGACGTCCTTCATCATGTGGCCGACCTCGGTGCGGATCTGGTCGGCGGCTTCGCGCATCTCGACGTCCTTGCGCACCTGCTTGATGACCTGGATCGCCATCACCATCAGCGTCGGCGACACGATCATGATGCGGGCGCGCTGCGCGCGCTGCACGACATCGTCGAACCGCTCGTGCAGGTCGGCATAGACCGACTCGGAGGGAATGAACATCAGCGCGATGTCCTGCGTCTCGCCCGGGATCAGATATTTCTCGGCGATGTCGGTGATGTGCTTGGCGATGTCCTGCTTGACGCGCGCAACGGCCAGCTTGCGCTCCTCGTCGGTCGTCGCCGCCCGCCAGGCGGTCATCGCTTCGAGCGGAAACTTGGCGTCGATGATGAGCGGGCCGGACTCCGGCATGAAGATCGCGCAGTCCGGCCGCGACTTGTTCTTCAGCGTGTATTGAAACTCGTAGGCGCCTTTCGGCAGCACGTCGGCGATGATCGCTTCGAGCTGGCCTTGCCCGAAGGCGCCGCGCGACTGCTTGTTGGCGAGCACGCCCTGCAGCGAGCTCACCTGCGTCGCCAGTTCGGTGATGTTCTTCTGCGCGATGTCGATCACCGCCAGCCGCTCGTTCAGCTTCTGCAGATTTTCGACCGTGTGCTTGGTCGTGGTCTGCAGCGAGACGCCGAGGTTCTGGCTCACCGTGTCGAGCCGCGTGTTCACCGTCTGCTGCAACTGCGTGTGCGAGTTCTGCAGCCAGCTGCCCATGGCGTCGAGCCGCGCATTGAGCTCCATCAGCCGCTGCTCCGCCGCCGGGTCGGCCTGCGGCGGCTTGGCGCGCAGCAGCAGCGCGATGATGGCGATGACGCCGGCGGCGATGACCAGCGCGAGGACGAGGAGGACGGTCTGGGACATGGTTTGTTTCTTCGGGCGCTACTTGGGCTGCTTCTACCGCGATTCGTGCGACAAGCGAACGAACGGCGAACGGTAGGGCGATAATGCCTGTATCTCAAGGGCAAAGCCGCATTGACCCCGCTATCCGCAGCCCTTACATCGCCGCCATGGCCAAGCGCGAAATCATCATTCTCCCCGACAAGCGGCTGCGGCTGAAATCCGCATCCGTCGCGAAGGTCGACAGGTCGTTGCGCGCGCTGGTCAACGACATGTTCGAGACCATGTACGAGGCGCCCGGCATCGGGCTCGCCGCCATCCAGATCGGCGTGCCGCAGCGCGTCGTCACCATGGATCTCGCCAAGAAGGACGAGCCGAAGGCGCCGCAGGTCTTCATCAATCCGGAAGTGACCTGGGTCTCCGACGAGACGGCGGCCGCCGAGGAAGGCTGCCTGTCGATCCCGGAGTACTACGAGGAGGTCGAGCGGCCGGCCGCCGTCAGGGTCAAATATCTCGACCTCGAGGGCAGGGCGCAGGAGATCGAGGCGAGCGGGCTGCTCGCCACCTGCCTGCAGCACGAGATCGACCACATCAACGGCGTGCTGTTCATCGACCACATTTCCAAGCTCAAGCGCGACATGGTGCTGAAGAAGTTCAAGAAGGCGGCCAAGCGCGGCGAGCCGGTCAAGCCGCTGTCCGAGGACAAAGAGCCTTCGCATCACATCGGCTAACGACGCGGCGCACGCGCGCCGACACGGTGCCTCAATCGCGCCTGATCTTCATGGGCACGCCCGATTTCGCGGTGCCGACGCTGGTCGCGCTGGCGGCGGCCGGGCACGACATCGCGGCGGTCTATACGCGCGCGGCCGAAACCGGCGGGGCGCGGCATGGCGCTGCAGCCGACGCCGGTCGAGCGCGAGGCGCGGCGGCTGGGGATTCCGGTCCACACACCCAAGACGCTCAAAGACAGCGAGGCGCAGGAGACATTCCGCGCGCACAACGCGGACGCGGCCGTCGTCGTTGCCTATGGCCTGATCCTGCCGAAGCCCGTGCTCGATGCGCCCAAGCTCGGCTGCTTCAACGTGCATGCCTCGCTGCTGCCGCGCTGGCGCGGCGCCGCGCCGATCAACCGCGCCATCATGGCCGGCGATGCCGAGAGCGGCGTCACCATCATGAAGATGGACGAGGGCCTCGACACCGGCGCCGATGGCGATGGCGGAGCGCATGGCCATCGCTCCCGACATGACCGCGGGCGAATTGCACGACGCGCTGTCGCGGCTCGGCGCCGATCTGATGGCGCGCGCGCTGGCGGCGCTGGAGCGCGGCTCGCTCACGCTGACGCCGCAGCCGGAGCAGGGCGTCACCTACGCCGACAAGATCACCAATGCCGAGACGCGCATCGATTGGAGCAAGCCCTGGAAGCAGGTGCACGACCACATCCGCGGCCTGTCGCCGTTTCCCGGCGCCTGGTTCGAGCTTGGCGGCGTGCGCGTGAAGGCGCTGCGCTCGACCAAAGGCGAGGGCGACGCGGCGCGCCCGGCACCGTGCTCGACGACAAGCTCACCATTGCCTGCGGCTACGGCGCCGTGCGGCTCGTGCAAATCCAGCGCGCCGGCAAGCAGCCGATGAGCGCCGACGACTTCCTGCGCGGCACGCCGGTGAAGCGCGCGGCACGAAAGTCTCCTGATGCCGCGCTACAAACTCATCGTCGAATATGACGGCGCGCCGTTTTCCGGCTGGCAGATCCAGGCCGACCAGACGACCGTGCAGGGCACGCTGATCGCCGCGATCGAGGCCTTCAGCGGCGAAAAGGTGCAGCTGCAGGGCGCCGGCCGCACCGATGCCGGCGTGCATGCGCGCGCACAGGTGGCGCACGTCGATCTCGCCAAGGATTGGGACACCGATACCGTGCGCGACGCGCTCAACGCGCATCTGCGCCCGCATCCGGTCGCGATTCTGTTAGCGGAGAAGGTGGCGGCCGATTTCAACGCGCGCACCTCGGCCATCAAGCGGCATTATCTCTACCGCATCCTCAACCGCCGCGCCGATCTGACCCTCGATCTCGGCCACGCCTGGCGCGTGCCGCGCCCGCTCGATACACAGGCGATGCACGCAGCCGCCCAGCGGCTTGTCGGCAAGCACGATTTCACCACGTTCCGCTCGACCGAATGCCAGGCCAACTCGCCGGTGAAAACACTCGACCGCCTCGACGTCGAGCGCCGACGGCGACGAGGTCAACGTGCTCGCTTCCGCGCGCTCGTTCCTGCACAACCAGGTGCGCTCGATGGTCGGCTCGCTGGTGATGGTGGGCGAGGGCAAATGGAGCGCCGACGATTTGCAGCGCGCGCTCGATGCACGCGACCGCACCGCCTGCGGCCAGGTGGCGCCGCCGGACGGGCTCTATCTGATGAGGGTGGATTATTGAACCGCGTCATCGTGAGCGAGAGCGGAAGATCCCGTAATCTCGGCGGTCAGGTTCGGATCGCCCGCTGCGCGGGCAATGACAGCTCAGCAAAATACCGGTCGATGATCTTGCGATAAATCGTCGTCAGCGCGCGCAGGTCGGCGATCGGCACGCGCTCGTCGACCTGGTGCATGGTCTGCCCGACCAGGCCGAATTCCACCACCGGGCAATGCGCGGTGATGAAGCGCGCGTCGGAGGTGCCGCCGCTGGTGGACAGTTTCGGCTTGCGGCCGGTGACCTCTTCGATCGCCGTTGACGACGGCAGTCGGTGAACGGGCTCGGCTGCGTCACGAACACGCCGGCGTTCGACGGCTCCCATTCGAAGAAAAACTTGATCTTGTCGCCGGCCGCTTTCTTGGCGCGCTGCGCGATCAGCGCTTTCAGCGAGTCGAGCGAGTGATTGTCGTTGAAGCGGATGTTGAAGCGCGCCCGCGCCTCGCCGGGAATGAGATTGACCGTCTTGTTGCCGACGTCGACCGTGGTGAATTCGAGATGCGACGGCGGGAAATGCGCGCTGCCGTTATCGAGCGGATCGCTCTGCAAGGCTTCCACCAGTTTCACCAGCCCGCGGATCGGGTTTTCCGCGCGCTCGGGATAGGCGACATGGCCCTGCCGGCCGCGCACGATCAGATGGCCGTTGAGCGAGCCGCGCCGGCCGATCTTGATGGTGTCGCCGAGCTCCTCGATATTGCTCGGCTCGCCCAGAATGCAGTGGTCGAATTTCTCGCCCTGCTCGGCCGCCCATTTCAAAAGCTTCGGCGTGCCGTTGACCGCGATGCCTTCTTCGTCGCCGGTGATCAGGAACGAAATCGAGCCTTTACCGTCTTTTTGCGGCTTGCCGCCGTTATGCGCGAGATGATCGAGCACGGCGGCGAGCGCGCAGGCGATGCCGCCCTTCATGTCGACCGCGCCGCGGCCGTACAGCTCCTTGCCGTCGCTCTCGCCGGCAAAGGGCGGATGCGTCCAGGCCTTCTCGTCGCCCGGCGGCACCACGTCGGTGTGGCCGGCGAACATCAGATTGGGCGCCTCGCTGCCGAGCCGCGCATAGAGGTTCTCGACCATGTCCTCGCCCGGCTCGCTGAAGGCCAGGTGATGCACGGTGAAGCCCACGTCCTTGAGCACGCGCTCGAGATATTTGAGCGCGCCGCCTTCCGCCGGCGTCACCGAGCGGCAGCGCAGCAGGTCGCGGGCGATGGCAACGGGATCGGCGGTCATCAGTCGCGCAGCAATTCGTTGATCGAGGTCTTGGAACGCGTGCGCTCGTCGACGCGCTTGACGATGACGGCGCAGTAGAGGCCCGGGCCTGGCTCGCCGTTGGGCAGCGGCTTGCCCGGCATCGTGCCCGACACCACCACCGAATAAGGCGGCACCTCGCCCTGATAGACTTTGCCGGTCGCGCGGTCGACGATCTTGGTCGAGAGGCCGATGTAGACGCCCATGCCGAGCACCGAGCCCTCGCGCACGATGACACCCTCGACGACCTCTGATCGGGCCCCGACGAAGCAGTTATCTTCGATGATTACGGGGCCCGCCTGGAGCGGCTCAAGCACGCCGCCGATGCCCACGCCGCCCGACAAATGGCAATTTTTTCCAATTTGCGCACAACTCCCCACCGTCGCCCAGGTGTCCACCATGGTGCCGCTATCGACGCGCGCGCCGAGATTGACGAATGACGGCATCAGCACCACGCCGGGCGCGATAAACGCAGACCGCCGCACCACGCAGCCGGGCACGGCGCGGAAGCCGGCCTTCTTGAATTTCGCCGCGCTCCAACCTTTGAATTTGGAATCGACCTTGTCCCACCACACGGCCTTGCCGGGGCCGCCGGGGATCACGCTCATGTCGTTGAGCCGGAACGACAGCAGCACGGCCTTCTTCAGCCATTGATTGACGTGCCATTGGCCGTCGGCCTGCCGCTCGGCCACGCGCGCGCGGCCCTCGTCGAGCAGGGCGAGCGCGTCGTTCACCGCCTTGCGCACGGCGCCCTTGGTCTTGGGGCCGATTGTGTCGCGCGCCGCGAAGGCGTCGTCGATGGTCTTGGCAAGTCTGTTGGCGAGCTTGTCGGTCATGGCTTTTCCGGCGTTCTGGCCCGGTTTTGTCGGGGGCGGGGCGGGGGATGTCAAGCTTCGGCCGGGAGGCTAAGCTCGGCGTGGGGAGACAAAGTCCTATGAGCATCGTCAGCCGCCTGTTTCTCGCGATTGCCGCGTTTGCAAGTCTGGCCGAGCCCGCCTTCGCGCATCACCTCATGGGCGGCCGCATGCCGGCGACATTCGGCGAAGGCATCCTGTCCGGGCTCGGCCATCCGGTCATCGGGCTCGATCATTTCGCCGCCGTCGTGGCGGTCGGCTGTCTCGCCGCCGCGCATCGGCAAGGCGCGGCGCTCGCCGTCGCTTTCGTCGTTGCGATGATGTGCGGCGTGGCGGTTCACCTGCAGGCGGTGACGGTGCCGGCGGATGAGATTCTGGTCGCGGTCTCCGTCATCCTGCTGGGCACGATATTGCTTCGCCGCCAGCGACTTGCCGTCAACAGGCGCGCTGGCGCTGTTCGTGCTGGTCGGATTGATCCACGGCTATGCGCTCGGTGAATCGATTTACGGCGCCGAGCCGACACCGCTTTACGCTTATCTGCTCGGCCTCGCGTTCATCCAGAGCGCCATCGCGCTCGCCGCCATGAGCGCGGCGCGCGTGCTGGTGCGAAGCGATGTCGTGAAGCTTCGCTTGGTTGGTGCCGGTATTGCCGGCATCGGCCTCGCCGTCTTGATGCAGCAGATCATTCCGGCCGCGTGATCTTCTCTAAAAAGCCGGCCAGATCGTCGGTCAGATAATCGACGTGCGGCGCGTCGCGGCCTTCCAGCTCCCAGCCCTCGCGGAAAATTTCGCGCTGGGCTTCCGGCACGACCAGCACCGTCACCATGCCGAGCGCGTGCGGTACCTCCAGATTGCGCGCGAGATCTTCGAACATCGCCGCCTTGATCGGATCGACGTCGTGACGCTTCAAGAAACGCTCATAGACCTGCGGCAGCGGCTTGGGGTCGAGATCGGCGGCGGCGATATCGAACACGTCCTCGAAATGATGATGGATCTCAAGTCGCCGCATCACCGCGTCGGCATGCTTGCGCGTGCCGTTGGTGAGGATGAGCTTGCGGCCGGGCAGCTTCTCGAGCGCGGCGCCGAGCGCCGGATTCGGCGTCAGCGGCGAATGGTCGATCTGGTGCACGAATTCCAGGTAATCGTCCGGCTTCAAGCCGTGCTCGGTCATCAGCCCGCGCATGGTGGTGCCGTAGCGCTTGTAATAATCCTTCTGGATGCGGAATGCCTGGTCGTGCGGAACTTTCAGGAAATCCGCGATGTAGGCGCGGATGCGGTCGTCCACCTGCTGCCAGAGATTCAGGTGATGCGGATAGAGCGTGTTGTCGAGGTCGAACACCCACGTTTCGACGCCGCCGAAATCGCGCGGCTTTGGACGGGACGAACGCGGCACGATGTTACGGTTCCTTAAAACGCATGACGGTCGACGGATTGGCGCCGACATCGATGACCGCAAAACCCGCCGAATTCAAGCCGCGCGCCGCGCAGTCCTTGTGGTTGCTGAGATCGAATTTGCCGTCGCGCGTGCACAGCGGCACCTCGCCGCCCCAGGCGAGCGGCGCGTCGCCGTTCTTGATGGTGCGGCCGCTGGCGTCCACTGCCTCGCCGTAGCTGTAAAGCCTGCGCGGATCGCCGCGCAGATCGGGCCGCAGGCAACGGCCGGCATCGACGCGATACCAGCCGCGGGTGACGATGGCGCCCATCTCGACCACGCCGAGCGCCGCCATCACGGTGTATTTGGTGTCGTTGCACCAGGCAAAGCCGGCGCCGGCGGGATTGTTGGCCGCTTCCAGCAGCGTGTCGAAAAATGCCGGCTGCGAAGCCGCATCGGCCGGCAGCTTGCGGTCGGTCAGGAACTTGGTGAGCGCGGCTTGCGTCTTCGACCCCGGCACGCCATCGATCGGATAGGCGTCATAGCCGGCGATCGCCAGCAGCCGCTGAATGCCCGCGAGCCGCGCCTGCGCATCGTCGTAGTCGGCTTCCTCCGCCAGATTGACGGTCGGACCGTTGGGCTGTTCCGATGGGCGCGCGGCGGCAAAACGCGCCTGCTGGCTGACCGGACAGCCGCGCCCGTCGGCCATGTCGAAATCGCCGTCGCGCACGCACAGCTCAGCCTGCCCGCTCTGCGCGATCGGCGCGCTGCCGTAGAGTGGCGGCGTGCGCGCATGCAGATAGACCATGTCGGCATCGAGCGTGCCGTCGAGCACGAGCTTGCAATCGCCGGGATCGAGGCGGAACCAGCCACGGGTCGCGACATTGGCGCGCTTTTCAAGCCCGATAGCCGCCTGCACGCGATAGCTGGTGCGGTTGCACAATGTCAGCCCGGCCTGCGCATGCTGGGCCGCAAGCACAATCAATATGCCGCCGAGCCACATGGCGCGAATCATGCGCCATGCTAGCAGGCTGCTAAGCGGCGTGGCGCTGCATCCTGGTGGCGAGAAACTCGCGCGCAATCAGCGCGCCGCCAAGCACCACGCCGGCCGCGTCGATCCAGCCCCCGTATTTGATGGCGTCGACGGGGATGAACAGCATGAAGCCGACGAGTCCGAAGGCGAGCCGCACCGGCAGGCTCAGCGCCCGCCGGGCATAGCCCGCGAAGGCTGCACAGATGAACCAGACCCCGATCAGCGCCGATATGAAATCGATGACGATGGCCATGACCGGCCCTTCCAGCAGCAGCGAGGGCGAGCGGATGAACAGGAAGGGAATGATGAAGGCGATCCAGCCGAAACGAACCGCGGTCCAGCCGGTCCGCATTGGGTCGGTCTGCGCAAGCGAAGCCGCCGCATAGGCCGCGAGCGCGACCGGCGGCGTGATCATCGACATCATGCCGAAATACATCACGAACATATGCGAGGCCATCGGCGACAGGCCGATCTTGACCATTGCGGGTGCGACCAGCGCGGCGAGCAGCACATAGACGCCGACCGTCGGCATGCCCATGCCGAGAATGGTCGAGACGATCGCCGCCAGGATCAGCAAAAGCCACAAATTGCCGGAGCCGATCTGCACCAGCATGAGCGTCAATGCGAAGCTCAGCCCGGTGATATTGAGCACGCCGATGATGAAACCCGCGGCCGCGGTGATCACCAGCAGGTCGAGCGAGGAAATGCCGGTGGAGCGCAACGCATCGAGCACATCGCGCAACTTGAGCTTCTTGTCGCCGTAGCCGAGCGTCGGCCCGGTCACGCACAACACGCCGGATGCCGCCAGCGCGGCCAATTCCGGCGACCAGTTGAGCCAGAACAACGCATAAACCAGCACGCCGAACGGCAGCAGAAAGTGCCAGCCCTGCTTGAGCACTTGCCTGAGGGGCGGAATTTCCTGGCCCTTGATGCTGGTCAGGCCGGTGCGGGCGGCCAAGAGATCGGCCTGGACGAACAGCGCGTAATAATAGAGCAGCGCCGGCAGCGCGGCCGCGAGCGCCACGTCCTTGTAGGGAACTTGCAGAAATTCCGCCATCAAGAAGGCGGCGGCGCCCATCACCGGCGGCATCAGCTGCCCGCCGGTTGAGGCAACGGCCTCGATCGCAGCGGCGACGTGCGCGGGATAGCCGCCGCGCCGCATCAGCGGAATGGTCAGCACGCCGACGGAAGCGACATTGCTCACCGCGCTGCCGGAGATCATGCCGAACAGGCAGGAGGCGGTGACCGCGATCTTGGCCGAGCCGCCGCGGTAGCGGCCCATCAGCGTCAGTGCGATGTCGGTGAAGAAGGCCGAGCCGCCTGAGGCGAACAGAATATTGCCGAAAAACACGAAGGCGATGACGATGGTGGCGGCGACCAGCACCGGCAGGCCAAGCATGCTGCCGGAATCCCAAATAAGGTAATAGGCGAGTTGCGGGACGCTGACCGGCAGGCCGGCGAGCTGACCCGGCACATATTGGCCGAGCGGCGCGTAGACCAGAAACACGCCGACGATGATGGTGAGCGCGAGCCCGACCGTACGGCGCAAGGCTTCCATCACCAGTGGCACGGTGATGAAGGCGATGATCAACCCGTCGAGCGGGCGCAGCGTCATGTCCTCGGACAGCGCCGGATAGCGGAGAACGATGTGAATGCCGGCGATCAAACTTAAAGCGGCGAGTAGCCAATCGTACCAGGGAACGACGAGGCGCGGTTGGCCGGGGCGGGCGGGGTGCGTGAGAAAAACCAGCGTCAACCCAAGGCCGATCATGCCGGCGAGGAACTGCTCGTTGTAGATCAGCAGGCCGAGCACATTGCGATAGAACTGCAAGGCGAAGGCGATCGACGCGAGCGTGATCACGCTCGCGCCGACAAAAATCAGCCGGCGAGTGAATTGCGACTGCGGACCCGCCGGCGCTGTGGGGTGGACGTCAGACACGCATATCCCTTCCGCTCAGACCTTGGCTGACGGCGGTGGTGGCGCGATCAGCCGCCGCTCTTCGGCGGCCACTGGCCGATTTCCTTGTAGAACTTGATGGCGCCGGGATGGAATTGCACGGGACCCAGGTCCTTGGACATGCGGTTTGGATCGAAGCCGCCGAGCGCGCCGAAATTGGCGGCAAGCTCGCCCTTGTTATCGTGCATGAGCTTGGTGAGCTTGTAGACCACGTCGTCGGCCACTTTGTCGTTGGCCAGAACGAGATAGTCATAGGCATAGACCCAAGTCGGCTCGGTGATTCCGGCGCGGCCCTTGCCGGGCGCAATCTGCGTCGCATAGGCGACCGGGATGAATTTGCGCAGCCGGTCCATCGCTTCCTTGGAATGATCAATCGGCAGCACGCGCACGCCGCCGACTTGCGCATCCACTTCGGCCACCTTGCCGGAGCCGAGCGCGAACATGAACACATCGGCATTGCCCTTGGCGAACTCGTCGGCGCCGCCAACCACGTTTGGCACGGGCACCTTCTGGATTTGGGTGTAATCCAATCCGGCGTTTGCCAGCGTGCCCTTGGTAAGCTCGTCGAGCACGCGCTGGCTAGCGTAATCGGTCGGCACGCGCTTGCCTTTCAAGTCCGAGATCGTCTTGATCGGCGAATCCTTGCCGACGAAAAATTCCGAATAAAGCGGGGTGAGCACGGCAACGACGCGCAGGTTCGGCTGCGGCTTGCCAGCGTCGATGACGGTGCCGGTCACCGCGTAATGCGCCTCCAGCTCATTGGCGAGGCCGAACTGCTGTTCGCCCGCGTTGACGCCCGGCACATAGGCGCTGGTGCCGCCGAATGGCTTGACGCGAAGGTTGAGACCGCCGTCGGCGGCAACCTTGGCAATGGCTGCGCCTGCCGAATAGGTGAAGAAGCCCTGCTTGCCGGTTCCAAGACTGTAGATTTGCGCCGAGGCCGGCGCCGCCATCGCAAGCACCGCCGCTACGGCGCTCGCAGTCAGAATCCCTGTGCGGAATGTGCCCATGTCATCCTCCCTCATTTGAACTTTTTATTTTCTATTGAGGGCAGACTACACGGTCTGGCCAAATTGCAATAGATGCGCGGGAACGCGCATTTCGCTGCATCAGCGATGGATCAGCGTGCCGATGCCGTGGTCGGTCAGCAATTCGAGCAGCACGGCGTGCGGCACTTTGCCGTCCAAAATGACGACGCCTTCGACACCCTGGTCGAGCGCGTAGATGCAGGTCTCGACCTTCGGGATCATGCCGCCGGCGATGGTGCCGTCGGCAATCAGCTTGCGCGCGTCGGCGACCGACAATTCCGGGATCAGGTTCTTCTCTTTGTCGAGCACGCCGGGCACGTCGGTCAGCAGCAACAGGCGCTTGGCCTTGAGCGCGCCGGCGATGGCGCCCGCAAAGGTATCGGCGTTGACGTTGAAGGTGCCGCCGCTGGCCGAGGTCGCGAGCGGCGCCAGCACCGGAATCATCTCGCGCCCGATCACCTGGTCGAGGATGGTCTTGTCCACCTTCTCGGGATCGCCGACGAAGCCGAGGTCGATCACCTTCTCGATGTTGGAGTCCGGATCGACCACGGTGCGCGTGACCTTGCGCGCCTGCACCATGTTGCCGTCCTTGCCGCACAGGCCGATGGCCTTGCCGCCGGCGGCGTTAATGTAGCCGACGATCTGTTTGTTGATCGAGCCGGCCAGCACCATCTCGACGATCTCGACGGTCTGCTCGTCGGTGATGCGCAGGCCTGCGGCGAATTCCGATTTGATGCCGAGCTTCTTGAGCATGGCCTCGATCTGCGGCCCGCCGCCGTGCACCACCACCGGGTTGATCGCGGTCTGCTCGAGCAGCACGATGTCGCGGGCGAAGTCGCGCGCTGCCTGCTCCTGGCCCATGGCGTGACCGCCATATTTCACCACGACGATTTCCTCATCGTAGCGCTGCATGTGCGGCAGCGCCTCGACCAGGATGCGCGCCTGCGTCTGCGGATCGATCTTGGGAGCTTTGCTCATCGAGGGCCTCGTGTCGGCACGGGTTCTAGCCGAAGTGGGCCGCATCCGACAATGCGTCAGCGCTTTCTTTCGTGCACAAAAGTCCGTTGTTTTCTTTGTGGGTTAGCGGGGCCCGTTCCGCTAGACCGCCACTTTGGCGAGGAAGCTTTCGACTTCGCTGCGTATTTCGGACGCTGACTTTTCAACCGATTCCGCTGCCGTGAGCACTCTATGCGCCGACTGCCGAGTTTCGGTTGTAGCGCCAGCCAGCTCGTTCAACACCGACACGATCAATTTCGCGCTGTCGGCGGCGGATGCGACGTTTTGAGAAATTTCGCTGGTCGCGGTGCTCTGTTCTTGCACAGCCCCGGCAACCGCGGAGGTATGACTATTGATCTCTTGCATCCGGCCTGTAATCCGTCCGATCGCTGCCACGGCCCTGCCGGTCGAGTTCTGCACTTCCAGAATCTGGCTGGATATATCTTCAGTCGCCGTTGCGGTCTGCACCGCAAGCGACTTCACCTCGGAAGCGACGACCGCGAATCCACGGCCGGCTGCGCCGGCGCGCGCCGCCTCAATGGTCGCGTTAAGCGCAAGCAGATTGGTTTGCGCGGCGATATTTCGGATTAGCTTGATGACGTCGCCGATCTTCTGCGTGGCCTGCGCCAGCAAGCCAATGTCCTGATTTGTGATCTGCGCATCGTCGACCGCGACCCGCACAACGTCGGACGTCTGGCTGAGCTGTCGTTCGATCTCCGAGATTGAGCACGATAGTTCTTCTGCCGCTGACGCCGTGGTCTCGGCGTTGGTCGAGGTCTTATTCGACGTTATCACCGCGCTTTCGGCGCATTGTGATGTGTGGCCGGAGGCGTTGAACAAGGACGCGGCCGTTGAGCGCATTTCGCCGGCGCTGGCGGTCACGGATTGCAGCAAATTTTCGGCGCGGTTGCGGAAACCCGAGATCGCACTCTCGATTACGGAGCGGCGCTCCTCTTGCTGCGCCATTGTGATGCGCTGCTGTTCGGACTTCCGCCGCTCGGTTATGTCTTCGTGCGTCGTGATCCAGCC
This sequence comes from uncultured Alphaproteobacteria bacterium, assembly GCA_963734465.1. Lineage (GTDB taxonomy): Bacteria > Pseudomonadota > Alphaproteobacteria > Rhizobiales > Xanthobacteraceae > Pseudolabrys. The sequence goes on along the minus strand of CAVTHL010000023.1, from coordinate 64,796 downwards.
GCCGCCCTTGATGGGATGGTTTGTGACAAGCAGGAGGCGCTCGCGCGTGGATTTTACCTCCTGCAGGGTGGTGCGCCCATCTTTGTACGCGCTTAGAAATTCTTTTCGGTATTGATGGGGGTCGCGAGAGAATGTCCCTTTAGCGACCCTTTTCGCCAGCACCTCGGACAGCGTTGATCCCGGTTTTACGTCCTCCGACGTCAGGTCATACATCTCGTAATATTGCGAATTGCAGACGACCAGCCGCTCCATGGCGTCGAACATGCTCAGCCCTTGCGTCATACTGTCGAGGGCTGTCCGCATCGTCTCGCTTTTCCAACGGAGATGGCGAATGAGCAGGGCGCTGGTCACGCTCGTCGTACATTGACCGATGAGCGCCGCGAGGACTGCGAGGACAGCGGTAATCGTCGCGTCGGAACTGGCGGGCAGGATCACGGCGGCCGAGCCACGGGCAAAAACAATGAGCGCGGCAAAACTCGTCGCAAAGGAAACGAGCCCGGCGAATGTCGGCAGCCACCAGCCGCGATTGAGGGCGGGTAAGAAAAACGCTCTGAGCATGAGTCCCGGCACCGGTTTCGGCACGGCACGATAGGCCCCGAGCGGTTTGCTTGCTGTTAATTTCCGATTAGCAATTCGTTAACGCGGAATGACGCGGCAGGCCGCATCGCAGCATGCGCTAGCGTTTCCGCTCTTCCAGCAGCCGGGCGATCGCGGCGCGCAGTTCCGCGATGCCGGTGCCTTCGCGGGCCGAGGTGACCAAGATGCCGGGGAAGGCGCCTGGCCGCTTGGCGAGCGCCGCCTCGACCTCGGCAACGCGGCTCGCAAGCTCCGCCGGCTTCACCTCGTCGGATTTGGTCAACACGATCTGGTAGCTGACCGCCGCCTGACGGAGCGCGTCGAACATGAGCTCCTCGGTCGATTTGAGGCCGTGGCGGGCGTCCACCAGCAGATAAACCCGCGCGAGATTGGCGCGTCCGCGCAGGTAGGCGCCGATCAGCGCCGTCCAGGCCGCGATCTTGGTCTTGGCGGCGACGGCGTAGCCATAGCCGGGCATATCCACCACGTTGAGATTGGCGCCGCCGGTGAAAAATATCAGCTCCTGCGTGCGCCCGGGCGTGCGCGAGGTGCGCGCGAGCGCCTTGCGGCCGGTGAGGGCGTTGATCAGGCTCGATTTGCCGACATTGGAGCGGCCGGCAAAGGCGATCTCGGTGCCGCGCATCGGCGGCAGTGAGATGTCCGAGCCGGCGGCGGCGACGAAGTGCCAGTCGCCAGCGAACAATTGCCGGCCGGCCTCGATCTCGTGGCGGGTAAATTCGCTCATAGCGCACAGCGCTACTGCTGCGGTTTCTTCCTGACGAACAGCGCCTTGATGTTGTCGAACAATTCGATCTTGGCGCCGTGCTTGCGCATGATGATGCTCTGTTGCGTCACCGACAGCGAGTTGTTCCAGGCCCAATAGATCACCAGGCCGGCCGGGAAGCTCGCCAGCATGAAGGTGAAAATCAGCGGCATCCAGTTGAAGATCATCTGCTGCGTCGGATCGGGCGGCGCCGGGTTGAGCTTCATCTGCGCCCACATGGTCACGCCCATGATCAGCGGCCAGGCGCCGAGATGCAGGAAATGGCCGACCATCGGCAGCACGGTCGGATCGAACGGGATGAGGCCGAACAGGTTGAAGACGTTGGTCGGGTCCTGCGCCGACAGGTCGTGGATCCAGCCGAAGAACGGCGCGTGCCGCATCTCGATGGTGACGAACAGCACCTTATAGAGCGAGAAGAACACCGGGATCTGGATGGCGATCGGCAGACAGCCGGCGAGCGGATTGATCTTCTCTTTCTTATAGAGCGCCATCAGCTCTTGCTGCTGCTTGACCTTGTCGTCGGGATAGCGCTCGCGCAGCGCGGTCATCTGCGGCTGCACCGCCTTCATCTTGGCCATCGAGGCGTAGGACTTGTTGGCGAGCGGGAAGAACGCGATCTTGATCAGCACGGTGACGATCAGGATCGCCAAGCCGAAGTTGCCGACCAGGTGATAGAAATAGTCGATCACGTTGAACAGCGGCTTGGTGATGAAATAGAACCAGCCCCAGTCGATCAGCAGATCGAAGTGGTTGAGCTTGAGCTGATCTTCGTAGCCGTTGACGACGCGCACTTCCTTGGCGCCGGCGAACAACCGCGTGCTGGCCGAAGCGCTGCCGCCCGGCTGCACAACGCGGGCATCCATCAGATAGTCGGTCTGATAGGTCGGCGTGCTGCCGATCTGGCCGGTCGTGTAATGCGCCTTCAGCTTGGCGTCGGTCGGCGGCAGCAGCGTCGCCGCCCAATATTTGTCGGTGATGCCGAGCCAGCCATTGGTGACATCGAAATCGACGCTTTTAACGCCCGCCGCATTGGGCTTGAGATCTTCCATTTTCTTGTAGGTGTATTCCTGCAAGCCATCGAGATAGCCGACCAGGCCTTCATGCAGGATGTAGTAGCCGGCGGTTTGCGGCGTGCCGTGGCGCGAAATCAGTCCGTAGGGATAGAGCGTCACGGCGTTCGCGCTCTTGTTCGCCACCTCGTCCTGTACGGTGAACAGATATTTGTCGTCGACCGAAATGGTGCGGCGGAATTGCAGTCCGTCGCCGCCGTCATAGGTCAGCGTGACGGGATGCCCGACAGCGAGCGCGCCCGAGCCTTCTTGCTTCCAGACGGTATCGCCCGTCGGCAATTTCACGTTGCTGCCGGCGGTGCCGGTCCAGCCGAACTCCGCGTAGAACGGGTCCGGGCTACCGGACGGCGACAGCAACACGATCGCCGGCGACTTGGGATCGACCGTCTCGCGGAACTTGCTGAGCGAAATGTCGTCGATGCGCGCGCCCTTGAGCGCGATCGAGCCCTGCAGGCTGTCGGTCGCGATCGGAATGCGTTGCGAAGCCTTGAGTGCGTCGTCGCGGTTCGCTGCGTTTGCGGTAGGGGCCTGCGCGGCCTGTCCTGGTGCTAGCGGCGGCCCGGCGGGCGCCGGCGCGGTTTGCGCATTCTGGCCAGGCTGCGCGGCCTGCTGCTGGGGGGGTTGCTGCTGCTTTTGCGCCTGCAGCTGTTCCTCGCGCACCTTCTGCTGCGGCCCGGTGACAAAATATTGCCAGGCCAGCAGCACCAGGGCCGACAGCGCGATTGCAATGATGGTGTTCTTATTGTCGCTCATCGGGTACCCGTTTTGCCGCTCCGCGCCCCTCGTGTACGCGCCGCAGCGCGCCGTCAAAGTCCTGCACCATGCGCGCGAACGGTGCATTCAGCGCCGCGCGCCGGCCGACTAACACATAATCATGACCGGTTCGCATCGCAGCCCCGGCCGAAAGCCGCACTATTTCCCGCAAGCGACGCCGAACGCGGTTGCGCTCGACGGCGTTGCCGACCTTCTTCGACACGGTGAAACCACAGCGCACCGGCCCCTCGTCGCCCCGCTTGCGCGCCTGCAGCAGGAACGCCGGCGCTGTGACCTTCGTCCCGGCTGCCGCCGCCAGAAAGTCCGCCCGTTGCCGCAATCGTTCCATGAAAGGCGCTGCGGTATAAGCCGCCGTCAGGCGGACAGCCGCTTGCGTCCGCGCGAGCGCCGTGCCGCAACCACCTTGCGTCCGCCTTTGGTGGCCATGCGCGCGCGAAAACCGTGGCGGCGCTTGCGTACAAGCTTGCTCGGTTGATAGGTCCGCTTCACGATTTTGTTCTCCGCTGGTCGCGCCGTGGCATTTCGCCATGAAATCCGCGCAGGGAGCGGATCGGCACGCGATTTTGCGCGGCTTATAAGGGAGGGGCTAAGGCCCGTCAATGCAGGCTTTTTCCCGGTCAAAAAGCCTCACAAGCGGGTGAACCAGCGCCCTGCGGGGCATGCCCCCGTGTATAAAAGCGCGCCATGTCCGCTCAGCCGTCCAGCCTCGCCCGCCGGCTCATAATAGTGGCCGCGATCGTCGCCGTCGCCGCGGCCGCCTATTGGGTCTTCGGGCGGAGCGCGATTTCGTTCGAGGCGCTCGTCCGCCATCGCATGGCGATCGACGATTTTGTGACCCAGCACGGCGCGCTGGCCGTGCTCGCCTATATCGGCATTTACGCCGCGGCCGTTTCGCTGTCGCTGCCGGGCGCGGCCTTCCTGACCGTGGCCGGCGGATTTCTGTTCGGCCTCGTCACCGGCGCCGCCGCCGCGGTGATCGGCGCCACATTGGGCGCACCGTCATCTTCCTCGTGGCGCGCACCGCGCTGGGTGAGCCCTTGCTCAAGCGCGCCGGCCCGCGCGCCAGCCAGCTGGCGCAAGGCTTCCGCGCCGATGCTTTCAATTACCTGCTGTTCCTACGGCTGGTGCCGGCCTTTCCGTTTTTTCTGGTCAATCTGGTGCCGGCTTTCGCCGGCGTGAAACTGTCGACCTTCGTTGCCGCCACCGCGCTCGGCATTATCCCGGCCGCGCTGGTCTATGCCTTCGCCGGCACCGGCCTCGACAGCGTCATCGCCGCGCAGAAGGCGAGCTACGACGTCTGCGTGGCGGCCGGACGCGCCGATTGCCGTATGGCCTTCAATGCCGGCGACGTGCTGACCCCCGAACTGATCGGCGCTTTGATCGCGCTCGCGCTGCTGGCTTTGGCGCCGGTGCTGGTGAAACGGCTGCGGGCGCGCTCACGCGCCACCATGTGATAATGTCGCGCGGCAAAGGCGAGGCGCAAGGCCAAAGTCATGGCTGAAGTCCTGACACCCGACATCTGCGTGATCGGCGGCGGCTCCGGCGGCCTGTCGGTGGCGGCGGCGGCCGCGGCCTTCGGCGTACCTTGCGTGCTGATCGAGCGCGGCAAGATGGGCGGCGACTGCCTCAACACCGGCTGCGTGCCGTCGAAGGCGCTGCTGGCGGCGGCCAAGCGCGCGGCGCTCGCGCATGAGCGCGGCACGCCTTCGGCGTGCACACGACGGTCGATGTCGATTTCAAGAAGGTGCGCGAGCACGTGCGGCGCGTGATCGCGGCCATCGCGCCCAACGATTCGGTCGAGCGCTTCACCGGGCTCGGCGTGCAGGTGATCAAGGGCGAAGCGAAGTTCAAGGATCGCCGCACCGTCATGGTCGGCGACACGCTACGAGATCCGCGCCCGCCGCTTCGTGATCGCGACCGGCTCGACGGCGGCCGTGCCGCCGATCCCCGGCCTGGACAAGGGTCCGTATTTCACCAACGACACCATTTTCGATCTCACCGAGCGCCCGCGCCATCTCGTCATCATCGGCGCGGGTCCCATCGGCTTGGAGATGGCGCAAGCATTCCGCCGTCTCGGCAGCGAGGTGACCGTGCTGGAAGCCGCAACCCCGCTCGCCAAGGACGACCCGGAAGCTTCAGCCATCGTGCTCACGCAGCTCGATCGCGAGGGCGTCATCGTGCGCAGCGGCGTGCAGGTGACGGGCGTCGATTACATCGCGCACAGCGCGATGGTGACGTTCAACGGTCCGGACGGCGAAGGCAAAGCCGAAGGCAGTCATCTGCTGGTCGCCACCGGCCGCAAGCCGGACATCGATGCGCTCGATCTCGACGCCGCCGGCATCCGCCACGATCGCGGCGGCATCGTCGTCAAGCGCAACCTCAAGACCTCCAACAGCCGCGTCTACGCCATCGGCGATGTCGCGGCCGGGCAAGCGCAATTTACCCACGCCGCCAATTATCACGCCGGCCTGGTGATCCGGAACGCGCTGTTCCGTCTGCCGGTGCGCGCCAATAACGACGCCGTGCCGTGGGTGACCTTCACCGATCCCGAGTTGGCGCAGGCCGGCTTGACCGAAGCGCAGGCGCGCGCGCGCAAGATCAAGATCCGCATTCTGCGCTGGCCCTATCACGACAACGACCGCGCCCAGACCGAGCGCGCAACGCACGGCCACATCAAGATCGTCACGACCAAAAAAGGCCGCATCCTGGGCGTCACCATTGTCGGCGCCGAGGCCGGCGAATTGATCGCCATGTGGGTGCTGGCGATCGCGCAAAAGCTCAATATTCGCGCGCTCACCGGGATCGTGCTGCCTTATCCGACGTTATCGGAGATCGGCAAACGCGCGGCCATCGACTTTTTTACGCCCAGTTTGACGAGCCCACTGCTGCGGCGGATCATAGGCTGGCTGCGAATTTTCGGGTGAGGCGTCCTTGCAAGCGGACAACGAACCAGCGGGCGAATCTCAAACACCGGACCGGCATCCGGCGCCGAACGCGGCGTCACGCGTCGGCCTGTCCGGCAAGCTCTTGTTCCTCACCGTCCTGTTCGTGATGGTGGCGGAAATTCTGATCTACGTGCCGTCGGTCGCCAATTTCCGGCTCAACTGGCTCAACGACCGCCTCGCCGCCGCGCACACCGCGGCGCTGGTGCTCGATGCCGCGCCCAGCGGCATGGTGCCGGAGGGTCTCGCCAAGCAGATCCTGAGCAGCATCGGCGCCCGCACGGTCGCGGTCAAAATGGGCAACGAGCGGCGGCTGCTCGCCGTCACCACCATGCCGATCAGGCATCGACCGGAATCGACATGCGCGCGGTGCCGTGGTGGCGCGCCATCACGACGCGTTCGACACGCTGCTGTTCTGCCAGCCCGGCGACGTGATGCGCGTGGTCGGTCCGGCGCCGATGGCGCAGGGCGAGTTCCTCGAAATCGTGCTCGACGAAGCGCCGTTGCGCAACGGCGATGCTGACCTTCTCGGTCAACATTCTTGCTGTCTGTCGCTGGTGATCTCCGGCATCACCGCCGCGCTGGTCTACCTCGCGCTGCATTATCTGCTGGTGCGGCCGATGCGCCGCATCACCGGCAGCATGATCGCGTTCCGCGCCGACCCGGAAAACCCGGCGCGCATCATCGCCGGGTCGGGCCGCACCGACGAAGTCGGCCGCGCCGAGGAAGAGCTCGCCGCCATGCAGCGCGAGCTTGCCTCCATGCTGCACCAGCAGAGCCGGCTGGCGGCGTTGGGCTTGGCGGTTTCGAAAATCAATCACGACCTGCGCAACCTGCTCGCCTCCGCGCAGCTGTTCTCCGATCAGCTTTCGACCTCGGCCGATCCCAAGGTGCAGCGCTTCGCGCCCAAGTTGATGCGCGCGCTCGAGCGCGCCATCGCCTACGCGCAGTCGACGCTGTCGTACGGCGCCGCGCAGGAGCCGCCGCCCGAGCGTAAGACGATAGAGGTCGAGCCGCTGATCGAGGAGGTGCACGAGGCGCTCGGCTTGAACTTCGACGTGCCGATCCGCTGGATCGTCTCGGTCGAGCGCGGGCTCACCGTCGACGCCGACTACGATCAGTTGTTCCGCGTGCTGGTCAACGTCACGCGCAACGCGGTGCAGGCGCTGGAGGCGCGGGCGCAGAAAGATCCGGCGCGCGACCAGATCCGCATCACCGGCCGGCGCGAAGGCGCCGTGGTGGTGCTGGAAGTCTCCGACACCGGCCCCGGTGTGCCGGAGAAGGCGCGCGCGCATATGTTCCAGGCCTTCCAGGGCGGCGCGCGGGCGGGCGGCACCGGCCTGGGCCTCGCCATCGCCGCCGAGCTGGTGCGCGCGCATGGCGGCGAGATCAAGCTGGTGCCCGGCACCATCGGCGCGACGTTCCACATCGCCATTCCCGACAGCGCGGTCGATCTCAATTCCCGCCGCGGCGAGCGCGCGCGGGCGTAGGCCCACTTCTTATCGTTCCACAGTCCCAACGCCTTAGCCGCCGGCCCGAATCACGGCTATGTGAAGCCATTGCGTGCGCGCGCGGCCATCATCGCGGCGCGGCTGGTGTTCTTACTTGATAGGGACAGTGTCGGGAGAGATCGCTTGACCACCGCCTACATCAACCGCGTCGCCACGGCCGTGCCGCCTTACGACGTGCATGACGCCTTCCGCCGTTTCGCCCAATCGCTGTTCGACGGCGACCGCCGCAACGGCCTGCTGTTTAAGCGCATGGCCGGCAAGTCGGGCATCGAGCACCGCTATTCCTGCCTGCCGCCGAGCAACCGGCCGGAAGGCGAGGCGGTCGACGCCGAGCGCTTTTATCTGCGCGGCGACTTTCCCGATATCGCCGCGCGCATGCGCCGCTTCGAGCGGCACGCGCCGGAGCTGGCGCAGGCCGCGGTCGATCGCTTGCAGCTCGGCAGTGAACGCGACCGCATCAGCCACCTGTTGATCACCTGTTGCACCGGCTTCTCGGCCCCCGGCCTCGATCACGAGGTGATCGAGCGCTGCCAGCTGCCGAGCACGGTCGAGCGCACCATGATCGGCTTCATGGGCTGCTATGCCGCGATCAACGCGCTCAAGCTCGCGCGCCATATCGTGCGCTCGGAGCCGCACGCGCGCGTGCTCATCGTCAACATCGAACTGTGCACGCTGCACCTGAAGGAAACCACCGACCTCGAGCAGGTGCTGTCGTTCCTGTTGTTCGGCGACGGCTGCGCCGCCTGCATCGTCAGCGCCGATCCGGTCGGCGCCGCGCTCGATAGTTTCCGCGCCGTGCTGGTGCCGGACACGCGCGAGCTGATCACCTGGAACATCGGCGATTTCGGCTTCGACATGGTGCTGTCCGGCCAGGTGCCGGGCGCGATCCATGACGCGTTGCACGACCACATGGACGAGATCCTCGGCGGCGCGCAGGCCAGCGCCATCGATCTGTGGGCCGTGCATCCGGGCGGCCGCACCGTGCTCGACGCGGTCGAGCGCGCCTTCGATCTTGGCCCTTCCGCGCTGGCCGCCTCGCGCGAGGTGCTGCGCCGCTACGGCAACATGTCGTCGGCCACCGTGATGTTCGTGATCGAGCAGCTGATGCGCCCGGGCGCGCGCGGCCGCAGCGGCTGCGCCATGTCGTTCGGTCCCGGCCTGACCGCCGAGACCATGCTGTTCCGCACCGCCGCCTGAGGCCGCGCACGCAATTCGACAGCGGCCCCCTCGCCCGCTTCGACGCGCCCGGCGCAGCGCGCGATCGAATTCTCGACGGCCGTGTCGATCCGGGAGCGCCATCCCTCGCGCCGCGATCTTGACGCGCTTCAATGCGTCCTGATGGGGCATTGGCCGTGCTGCATGGCGCAATCGCGCCACCGGAATACCACCGGCCGACGCCGCTGACCTGCTCGATATCGGCGCCGGCGACGGCACCTTCATGCTGCGGCGTGCGCGGCGGCTGGCGCCGCGCTGGCCGGATTGAGGCTGATCCTGCTCGACCGGCCGAATATCGTCAGCGCCGAAACGCGCGCGACCTTTGCCGCATTGACATGGACATCGAAACCGTGGCGGCGACGTCTTCGATTTTTGGCGCGGCCATTGCCCCGCCTCGACGTCGTCACCGCCAATCTTTTCCTGCACCATTTCCGCGACGAACCGCTGTCGCGGCTTGCTGGCGCTGATCGCGCAACGCACGCCGCTGTTTCTGGCCTGCGAGCCCCGGCGCGACACCGTGGCGAGACTATAGGCAGCCGGATGCTGTGGGCGATCGGCTGCAATCGTGTCACGCTGCATGACGCGGCGGCGAGCGTGCGCGCGGGCTTTCGCGGCGGCGAACTCGCGGCCTCGTGGCCGCAATCGGGCGGATGGGATGTGGAGGAACGCGCCGCCGGCCTGTTCAGTCACAGCTTCGCGGCATGGCGGCGCGCATGAGGATGGGGTCCCAGATCTACGATGCACTCGTGATCGGCGGCGGGCCTGCGGGCGCGACCGCCGCGCTGATGCTGGCGCGCGCCGGTTGGTCGGTGGCCGTGGTGGAGAAGAAAGCCTTCCCCCGGCGCAAAGTGTGCGGCGAATTCATTTCGGCGACCAGCCGGCCGCTGCTGCGGGAGTTGGGGCTCAGCGAACGCTATGACGCTCTTGCCGGCCCCGACGTCAGTCGCGTCGGCCTCTATGCGGGCGATGCGGTGCTCGATGCGGCGATGCCGAAACCGTCGCGGGCCGGCGAGCCATGGGGCAGGGCGCTGGGGCGCGAGCGCTTCGACCTGATGCTGCTCGAGGCCGCCGTGCAGGCAGGCGCCACGCCGTGGCAGCCGTGGACGGTCGCCGCATTACAGCGCACGGCGCGCGGCTACTCCTGCGACATCGTGCATCGGCACGAGCGGCGGACGCTGGAAGCGCGCATCGTCATCGCTGCGCACGGCTCCTGGGAGCGCGGCCCGCTGCCGGCGCAAGACTTCGACTTGCGCCTTGCCTCCGACCTCATCGCCTTCAAGGCGCATTTGAGCGACAGCCGCTTGCCCGCCGGCCTGATGCCGCTCTTGGTTTTTCCCGGCGGCTACGGCGGCATGGTGCACAGCGACGGCGGCCGCGTCAGCCTGTCGTGCTGCGTGCGGCGCGATGTGCTTGCCGCCTGCCGGCGACGCTACTCGGGCGCGAGCGCGGGCGAAGCGGTCATTCAACACATCAGCGACTCCAGTGCCGGTGTGCGCGCAGCGCTGGACGGCGCGCGCACCGACGGGTCGATCCTGTCTGCCGGTCCGATCCGCCCTGGAATCCGAAAGCGCCACGCCGACGGCATATTCTTCGTCGGCAATATCGCCGCCGAAGCGCACCCGATCGTCGCCGAAGGCATCAGCATGGCCATGCAGTCGGCGTGGCTCTTATGCCGCCGGCTGATCGCGCAGCCCGATGCTGCCGCGGCGCCGCGCGCCTTGGCAAGCCTCGGCCGCGCCTATGCCGCGGACTGGGACGCGGCCTTTGCCCTGCGGCTGCGCGCCGCCGCGCTGTTTGCAAATATCGCATCACGGCCGGGCGCGACGGCTATCGCGCTGCCGCTGCTGCGGCGGTTCCCGGCGATCCTGACCGTCGGCGCGCAGCTGAGCGGCAAGGCCAAAGACTTCGTCGCCGCTTGATTAACAAGGGCCCTTGGCGCCACCTTGCCAATGCCGGCGCAAGGCTTTAGCTATCCCCTTCCGCGGGACGCGATCCCGGTGGAATAAGCGCCCGTAGCTCAGCTGGATAGAGCACCAGACTACGAATTTGGGGGTCAGGAGTTCGAATCTCTTCGGGCGCGCCATCAACTGTTTGAAGCATAATCGGTATTTATTTTCGGCCGCAGACCTCGATTTTCAGTTTGCAGGTCGTTGTGCCGGCGCCGGCGCGGTCTAAGGCCTGACCAGCAGCAGCGCCGCCAGTATTGCGACCGCCGTCAGCAGCGCTCCGGAGAGGCATTTCCAGAACAGCAGCGGGTCGCGCTCGAGCAGCGGCGCTGCCGATTCGTCGAACGCCTTGTTGGGATGCCGCAGGTCGAACATGAACTCGGAGAGTTCGCCGTAGCGCTCGCATCGGATCCGGATGCACGGCCTTGCGTAGCGTGCCATCGATCCAGGCCGGGATGTCGCGGTTCTCGTCGAGCGCCGATCTGTAGCGCAGTTTGCGCTGCTGCGATTTCGTGCGCGTCTTGGCCACCTGCGCGCCATAGGGCAGCCGGCCGGTCAGCATCTGGTAGGCGATGACGCCGAGCGAAAAAATGTCAGAGCCCGAGCGATCCGCCTTCACCGAGGAAATATTCGGGCGCGGTGTACTGCGCGGTGCCCAAGATGGTGTCGTGCGCGGGCGAGGGCGTGTCGTCGGCAATGCCGGCGATCCGCGTCGCGCCGAAATCGATGATCTTCGCGGTGCCGGTCTTGTCGATCATGATGTTTTCCGGCCGCAGGTCCTGATGCAGCATCTCCAGCCGGTGGAAGGCCTGCAGGCCCTTGGCGATCTGCTCGACGATGCCGCGCACGGTTTCCAGGTCCGGCTTCGGATTGTCGATCATCCACTGCGTCAACGTCTGCCCGTCGACGAATTCGGTGACGACATAGAGATAGTTCTGCTTGCGTGACGGCGTGCGCGGCTTCAGCACATGCGCGCTGTTGATGCGCCGGGCGACCCATTCCTCCATCATGAAACGCTGCAGATAGGCCGGGTCGCCGCGCAAATCGATCGACGGCGTTTTCAGCGCCACCGGCGCTCCGCCGGCGCCGTCGACGGCCAGATAGATGTGGCTGCGGCTGCTGGCGTGCAGTTCGCGGACGATTTGATAGCCGTCGAGCGTCATGCGCGCGTCCAACAGCGGCGGGCAGCGGCAATTCCGTCGCTTGCCGGACGATTTCGCTGCCCTCGCTTTCCGGCAGGTCGTCGATGCGCACGATCTGGACGGTGAGGTTGTCCGGGCTGCCCTGCGTCGCCGCTTCCTCGACGATAGTTCGCGCGGCGCTATCGAGATCGGCGGCGCTGTCGATCGTTTCGGCGATGAAGCGCGCGTTGACGTGCTCATAGACCCCGTCGGTCGCCAGCACGAAAATGTCGCCTGTCTCGACCGCGACCGGCCGATAGTCGATCTCGATCTGCGGATTGATGCCCAGCGCGCGGCCCAGATAGCTCTGCTGCGACGACACGACGATGCGATGGTCCTCGGTCAGCTGCTCGAGGCTGTGCCCGGCGACGCGATAGATGCGGGCGTCGCCGATATGGAAAATATGCGCGGTCGTCGACTTGATGACCATGGCGCTGAGCGTGCAGACATAGCCGCGGTCCTTGTCGTCGTAGAGATACTGGCTCTGGCGCGTCTGCGCATGCAGCCAGGAATTGGTCGCCGCGATGACGCGGTGGGCCGAGGTTTTCACCGACCATGAATCCGAAGTGCAGTAATAGTCCGTCAGAAAGCTTTTGACCGCGGATTCGCTGGCGATGGCGCTGACATCGCTGCTGCTGATGCCGTCCGCCAGAACGACGGCGATGCCCTTCAGGCTCAGCAGCGGCTCTTCCGGGATCAGGGCGCCGTGAAAATCCTGATTGGTCTCCTTGCGACCTTTGTCGGAATGCTGCCCGATCGAAATCGACAATTGGCGCAGGCATGCGGCGGACCAAAAAGACGGGAGCCCCAACCCGGGTGGGTTGAGGCTCCACGATAGCAGACATTGACCGTCAGGCGACGCGCTTGAGCGCCGCGCGCTTGGGCGCGGTCTTCACGTGCGTGGCGTAGAGCGTCAGGCCGGTGAAGGCGAGGCCGCCGACCAGATTGCCGAGCACGGTCGGGATCTCGTTCCAGACGAAGTAGTCCATGATCGAGAACGGCGCGTGCAGCATCAGGCCCGCCGGGAACAGGAACATGTTCACGACCGAGTGCTCGAACACCATGTAGAAGAACACGAAGATCGGCATCCACATGGCGATGACCTTGCCGGGCACCGTCGTCGAGATCATCGCGCCGACGACGCCGGTCGACACCATCCAGTTGCACAGCACGCCGCGCAAGAACAGCGTCAGCCATGCCCACGGCGCCATGCGCCGCGTAGCCGAGCGTGCGGGCTTCGCCGATATTGCCGATCACGGTGCCGACCTTGTCGGGCGCCTGCGTGAAGCCGAACGTCGTCACGAAGGCCATCAAGAAACGCGGTGGTGAGCGCGCCGGCAAAGTTGCCGATGAAAACCAGGCCCCAGTTTCGCAGAACGCCGCCGAATCGTGACGCCGGGCCGCTTGTCGAGCCAGGCCAAGCGGCGTCAGCACGAACACGCCGGTCAGCAGGTCGAAGCCCAAGCAGGACGAGCATGCAAGAAGCCGACCGGGAACAGCAGCGCTCCGACGAGCGGCTGACCGGTCTTGACGTTGATCGTGACCGCGAACCAGGCGGCAAGCGCGAGAATGGCGCCGGCCATGTAGGCGCGGACGATCGTATCCCGGGTCGACATGAAGATTTTCGATTCGCCCGCGTCGACCATCTTGGTGACGAATTCGGAAGGAACGAGATAGGACACGAGAGCTCTCCTTTGATTAGTTGCGAACTCAAGTCCTCACTGAGCAAGCGACATGCCAACTGCGGCTGCAGCGGCCGCCGCCGCGCGTTCACCGCGCTTTCCGTGAATAAATTCGCGCGCTCTGCGCCGCCGCGCTGGTTTGGCTCGCGCGTGATGTCCGGACTGATGCTTCGTTGCGCTGCACAAAAATGCGTCGGCGCTGGCTAATTTCCAAGCAGCGCCGGTGAAAACGTACAAAATACGCAACAAAATCCAATGCTTACGGTCTGGCACGGTCATTGCTGATACCTCGTCAGCAGGCCTCATGCAGGTGCCGAGGGCATGACGACGGAAGCCGGACACGATTTGAAGGCAGGTGCGACAGCAGCAGGCGATTTCGAACCCGAGCAGAAGCGTTACCTGGAAGGGCTCGTCGCCGGTCTGCAGATCGCCAAGAGCGCCAACACGGGCGCGCGCGGCGTTGCCGGCGCGGCCGCGTCCGTCGAGCCGATCGGCCCCGATGCCGCCGCGCGCAAGGCGCAGGACCGCGTGCTCGCGTGCCGGCGGCAAGCTGTCCGATCCGGAAAAGTTCAAGCGCGAGGAAAATCCGCTCGACACCTACGAGCGGCTCAAAGCGCACGCCGCCAGGAACGAATATCCCAAGCCGCCGGACAATTTCCGCTGGCGCTATTTCGGATTGTTCTATGTGGCGCCCAATCAAAACTCCTACATGTGCCGGCTGCGCATGCCGAACGGCATCCTCAAGGCGCATCAGTTCGCCGGCGTCGCCGATCTCGCCGAGCGCTACGGTGGCGGCTACGCGCATGTCACCACGCGCGCCAATCTGCAGGTGCGCGAGATCGAATCGAAGAACGCCGTCGCCATGATCGAGGCCGTGCAGGACCTGGGCCTGTGCTCGCGCGGCTCCGGCGCCGACAACATCCGCAACGTCACCGGCACGCCGACCGCCGGCATCGACCCGCAGGAACTGATCGACACGCGTCCCTATGCGCGCGAGTGGCACTTCCACATCCTCAACGAGCGCTCGCTCTACGGCCTGCCGCGCAAGTTCAACGTCGCCTTCGACGGCGCCGGCATCGTGCCGGTGCTGGAGGACACCAACGATATCGGCTTTCAGGCCGTGCAGGTGAATGACGGCTTCGCGCTGGCGCCCGGCGTTTGGTTCCGGCTCTGCCTGGGCGGTCTGACCGGCCACCGCAGTTTCGCCGGCGACACCGGCGTGCTGGTGAAACCCGCGGACGCCACGCTGGTCGCCGACGCGGTGGTGCGCGTGTTCATCGACACCGGCGACCGCACCGACCGCACCAAGGCGCGGCTGAAATACGTGCTCGACAGGATGGGCGTCGAGAAATTCCTCACGCTCACGGAGGAAAAGCTCGGCCGCAAGCTCGACCGCGCCGTGCCCGGCGCGCTCGCCGAGCGGCCGCCGTTCTGGCGCATCGCGCATATCGGCGTCCACGCGCAGAAGCAGGAGGGGCTTCAACTGGATCGGCGTCGCCGTGCCGGTCGGCCGCATGACGGTCGCGCAAATGCGCGGCCTGGCCGAGATCGCGCGCGACATGGGCGACGGCGATATCCGGCTCACCGTCTGGCAGAACCTGCTGATTTCGGGTGTTCCGACCGCCAAGCTCGAGGCCGCGCAAGAGAAGATCGAAGCGCTCGGTCTTGCCATCGAAGCCAATGCCATCCGCGCGGGGCTAGTCGCCTGCACCGGCAATACCGGCTGCAAGTTCGCCGCGTCCGACACCAAGCGCCATGCCGAGGAGATCGCCGCCTGGTGCGAGACGCGCGTCGCGCTCGACACGCCGGTGAACATCCATCTCACCGGCTGCCATCACTCCTGCGCGCAGCATTTCGTTTCGGAGATCGGCCTGCTCGCCTGCAAGGTGCAGGACAACGAGGACGCCGATCCGGTCGAGGGCTATCACGTGCTGATCGGCGGCGGCTTCGGGCCTTACGCCGGCGCTCGGCCGCGAGATTTACCGCGACGTCAAGGCGCAGGACGCGCCGCAGACCGTCGAGCGCATCCTCAAGGCCTATCTGGCGCATCGCGCTTCCAAAGATGAGAGCTTCATCGCCTTCGCGCGCCGCCATCAGATCGACGCGCTGAAGTCGATGGCGGAGGCGGAGGCCGCCGCATGAGCATCACGCCGCGCCCGCCGATTCCGTCTTTCCTGCCGCAGAACGCGCCGTTCACGCCGGAGCAGCGCGCTTGGCTCGATGGCTTGTTCGCCGGCGTGTTCGGCCTGGAAGGCGGCATCACGCCGCTGTCCAGGGCCGACGTCGCCAAGCTGCTGCCCGGCCTGGTCGATGGCCCTGCCGACCGCGGTGCGCCGGTAGCCGAGGGTGCCGACGACGGTGCGCCCTGGCACGACCCGGCCATGCCGATGCCGGACCGCATGAAGCTCGCCGAAGGCCGCCCGCTGCCGCGGCGCATGATGGCGGCGATGGCGCAGCAGGACTGCGGCCAGTGCGGCTACAATTGCCACGATTACTCCGCCGCGCTGTTCAGCAAGCAGGAACAGCGGCTAAACCTTTGTGTGCCCGGCGGAAAAGACACCGCCCGCATGCTCAAGCAGCTCTATCAGGAGCTGGACAGCGGTGCGCCCGCGAATTCGGCACCCCCGGCACGCTCCGGCAGACGCGGCACCGGCGCCGAAGGCTGCGCCCGGCCGCTCGCGCGACAACCCGGTCGAGGCGACATTCCTGTCGCGCCGCCGGCTCAACAAAGACGGCTCCAACAAGGAAACCTGGCACATCGAATTCGATCTCGCCGAATGCGGTCTGGACTACGAGGTCGGCGACAGCTTCGGCATCTTCCCGGCGAACGACCCGGCGCTGGTGGACGCCATCATCGCGGCGCTCGGCGCGCCGCCGGATTTCCCGATCGGCGGGCGCGGCTTGCGTGACGTGCTCGTCGACGGTGTCTCGCTGTCGCCGGCACCCGACATGCTGTTCCAGCTCATTTCGTTTCTTACCGGCGGCGAGCGGCGGGTGAAGGCGAAGAAACTCGCGGCCGGGCAGGACCCGGACGGCGATGCCGCCGCCCTCGACGTGCTCGCCGCCCTGCAGAAGTTTCCCGATATCCGGCCCGACCCGGAAGCCTTCATCGAATCGCTCGACGTGCTGCAGCCGCGCGTCTACTCGATTTCCTCGTCGCTGAAATGCAATCCCGGCCGCGTCTCGCTCACCGTCGACGCGGTGCGCTACGCGATCGACAAGCGCACGCGCCTCGGCGTCGCCTCCACCTTCCTTGCCGGCCGCGCCAAGCCCGGCGACAAGATCAGGGTCTATGTGCAGAAGGCGCAGCACTTCGCGCTGCCGGCCGATCCGAACAAGCCGATCATCATGATCGGGCCGGGCACCGGCATCGCCCCGTTCCGCGCCTTCCTGCAGGAGCGCCAGGCGACCAAGGCACCGGGCCCGAACTGGCTCTATTTCGGCCACCAGCGCAGCGATTTCGATTTCTTCTACGAGGACGAACTCAAGGCGATGCGCGCCTGCGGCCATCTCAGCCGGCTGACGCTCGCCTGGTCGCGCGACGGCGACGAGAAAATCTACGTGCAGCATCGCATGCGCGACGACGGCCGCGATCTTTGGGAGTGGATCAGCAAAGGCGCGCATATCTACGTCTGCGGCGATGCCCTGCGCATGGCCAAGGACGTCGAGCGCGCGCTCATCGACGTGGTCGCCGAGCACGGCAAGCGCGGCCCGGAAGACGCCGCGCGTTACGTCGCGGAATTGAAGAAGAACGATCGCTATCAGGCCGACGTCTATTAGGGATGCCGATGCCGAAACCGTCCGTACCCCGACCGAAATCGCAGCAAGCCGCATGGCTGCGCTCGCCCGGCTGCCGGTGTTTCTCGCGCTCGCGGACAAGCGCGCGCTGCTCGCCGGCGGCAACCAGGCGGCGGCCTGGAAGGCGGAACTGCTGTCGGCGGCCGGCGCGCGGGTCGAGGTCTATGCCGAGGACTTCTGCGAGGAGATGACGGCGCTCGCCGGCGAAACGCCGCGCATCGTGCTCAACCGGCGTCATTGGACGGCGGACGACCTGCCGGGCGCCGCGGTCGCCATCGGCGCCTTCGACGACGACGGCGAGGCCAAGTGCTTCTGCGACGCCGCCCGCGCCGCCGGCGTGCCGGTCAATGTCATCGACAAGCCGGCCTTCTGCGACTTCTCGTTCGGCGCCATCGTCAACCGCTCGCCTTTGGTCATCGGCATCTCGACCGATGGCGCAGCGCCCGTGTTCGCGCAGGCCGATCCGCGCCAAGCTCGAGGCGCTGCTGCCGAAAGGCTTTGCCGCTTGGGCGGCGGCTGCCGCGCGCTGGCGCGGCGCGTTGAAGACATCCGGCTTGTCTTTCGCCGGCCGCCGCAAGTTCTGGCAGCTATTCACCGCCCATGCCGTGTCCAACCCGGATCGCGAGCCGGCGGGCGCCGATTTCGATCGCTTCGTTGCCGAAGTGTCGGGCGAGGGCCGCGCGGTTGAGAACGGCTCGGTCACGCTGGTCGGCGCCGGCCCCGGCGATCCTGAACTCCTGACGCTGCGCGCGGTGCGCGCGCTGCAATCCGCCGACGTCATTTTGTTCGACGATCTCGTGTCGCGCGAGGTGCTCGATTTCGCCCGCCGTGAGGCGAAGAAGATGCTGGTCGGCAAGACCGGCTTCGGTCCGTCCTGCAAGCAGGACGACATCAACGCACTGATGGTCAGCCTCGCCAAGCAGGGCAAGCGCGTGGTCCGTCTCAAGGGCGGCGACCCGCTGATCTTCGCGCGCGCCGGCGAGGAGATCGAGGCCTGCCGCTCAGCCGGTATCGCGGTCGAGGTCGTGCCGGGCATCACCGCGGCGCAGGGTGCGGCGGCCAAACTCGGCCTGCCGCTCACCGGCCGCGGCCAGGCGCGCCGCCTGCAATACATCACCGGCCACACCAAGGATGGCGGCCTGCCCACCGACCTCGACTGGGCAAGCCTCGCCGATGCCGCCACCACCACCGCGATCTACATGCCGACGAAGACGCTTGCGGCGCTTGTCGCCAGGGCTATCGCCGAGGGTCTTGACCCGACAACGCCGGCCGTCGCTATGGCCTGTGCCACCCGCTCAAACCAAACATCAATCTTTGCTTCGATTTCCGATCTTCCGATGCAAATCGAGCGTGCATCGCTTCCGGGCCCGGTCCTGGTTCTGATGGGACAAGGTTGTTGCGAATCGAATTCGGGTATTTGGACCAAGAGCCTGGTGGCCGCTTCCGGCGCTTAACGGACATACGGGGACTGCTTGCAGCGGACTCGCCGTTCCGCACCGTGGCTTAAAGTCCCTTAATCAAACCGGCGTTCATCAGCAGCCGGCTGAAACGGCGAGCTTCAGCGCCGCCATCGCAAGCGTAAAAAACGCCGTGGCAACGGGCCAGGATTTTCTTCTGTTCCGAGAAGCTGGCGTCGAGCGGCACGCCGGCGGCGGCCTGCAGCACCAAGGCAAGATAGGGCGCATCGAGCCTGTCGAGCGCCAGACTCATATCGGCCGGCACGAAATTCAACGTGTCGATCGCATAATAAGTCGTGAAGTAGCGACTATCGAACGCCTCAAGTCGCCGGGCCCTCGCTTCCTCACTGACAGATGGGTCGATCACCCGCGCGCCGAACTGTGGCTGATGGTCGCCGTAGCGCACGATGAGGAACGCGTCGGTCGGGAATTCTTGCGCGAGACGATCCAATAGCGCGCGATAATCGTGGGCTGTCATCGTCTGCCGCCGAATATACTCTTCGACGTCGGGAGCGTTGCCAAGATCGCGCCAATCGGGCGTCAGTTCTGGGCGCAGGCGCTTGTCCCAGGGGAAATGATTGGCGACCGTGTAAACGTAGATGAAAAGCGGTCCGGCGCCGCGGTTGCCGGCGATCGTCCGAACGGCCTGGTCGAAATAAAAATTGTCGGCTTCGAAATCGCGCGTGCCGAGATCGCGCATATCTTGGTAGTGCTGAATGCCGGCCGTGGTTTGAAACGCACGGGAGCCGAGGAACGCGCCGTAGAACGGATAGAGCGTGAATGTCTTGTAGCCGCACCGGCTCAGCGAGTGCGGCAACCCGCGCTTCACATGGCCGGCGGCAATCCGGGTAACAGAGGTCGCGAAGCGGCCGAAGGAACGTGCCGAGAGTCCGGTGAGGACGTTGTATTCGGTGAACCAGCTTGGGCCGCTGCCCCCTTCGACGATGAACTTGCGCGCCTTGCCGTCGAAGGACTGGAAATGGCGTTGGTAGCCTGCGGGCACCCGAATTCCGGGCGCTACGGTGATGTCGAAGCTGGATTCGTCATGAAGTAAAATGATGTGCGGGAGTTTGCCGGCCGGATTGCACGCCGTTGACATGCCGCCTTTAAGGCTTCCCGACACGCTCTCATCCGCGTCCAGATAGCCGTGCGTGATGAGTTCGTAGACTGCTTCGACGCCGCTGCGCGCAAACTTCGACATGTAATTTTGGCCGAGGAAATCCTCGTGCAGCTGGGTCGGCCGGGCAAGCGACAGCGCAATGAGCGATCCGAGGCATAGCATGCCGCCGAGGCTGCTTATCCATCTGTGGACACGAACGCGATCAAGCCGCCAAGCGAGCCGCGGCGATGATGACGACAGCCAGAGCCGCGGCTGTCAGCGGCAAGCGCAGCGCAGGGAAAGTGGCGAGCAGAAAGGCTGACGTATCGTGATCGATAATCATCACGTCGACAAAATCGGCGGTGAGCCAGAGCTTGTCGAATTTGAACTGGGAAAGCAGAATTAGCGCGACAACCGAGGTGAGCGATATGATCGCCGCAACGGACGGCCGGCGACACACGAGTTAGCCAGAAGAAATTCAGCAGCGCCCACACCAGAAAGAATGTCGTCTTGGCGACGATATCCATTTCGGTCGCAGCCATGAGACCGAGGGCGATCAGGTGCTGGATAGCGACGAAACAGAGCAACGCCTTATCGCGCCGAGGATGCTCGTCGATGGAGCCAAACCGGCTGAATAGGGCGGACGCAGGGAGCATCTCAGATGGCGGCCATCATGGATTGGGCTGATGACTCTATAACATTCGGAACGGCTTTGATATTCCGAGGCCGCCAAGACGATTCCTCCCATTTGATCAAACGAATATGAAGTCCCTGCCGCCGGGGCGCAAAGACAGCCGCCATCGAATATTCTAGGATCATGGAGTTAGCGAGCTAGGTGTCGCCGGAGGAGATCGAGAATGAAAATCTTTGGCAGCAATCGGATTGCTAGCAATCATCGTCGCGGCGGTTGCCGCGGTCTTTTTCTTCGGCGGCTTCTACAATATTGCCGCCAGTCAGGAGGATCCGGCGATTGTTCACTGGGCGCTGGTGAAGGTTCGTACAAATTCAATCATCCGCTATGCCAACGACCAGCAACCTTCCGGCATGGACGAGCCGGCCAATGTGCAGGCCGGCGCACGGGCGTTCAACGAGCTTGGCTGCGTCCATTGTCATGGCGCGCCAGGCGTCAAATGGAGCAAGTTCTCGGAAGGGCTCCACCCTGATCCGCCCGACCTGAAGGATGTCGCCGGCGAGGCAACGCCTTCGCAGTTGTTCTGGGTCATCAAGAACGGCATCAACATGACCGGCATGCCGAGCTTCTCAGCGGCCGGCGCCAAGGACGAGCAATTGTGGACGATCGTGGCATATTTGAAGAAGCTGCCGAATATTTCCGAGGCCGACTACAAGGCTTGGACAACGCAGCCCGCGGAGGCACCGAAGCAGTAAAATTCCGCTACCGGCGGTGCAGGCAGGCGTAGCATTCGAATGAGGCGGCGGGCAGCGGCGGGAAATCGCCGTGCTGCTCGCTTCGCTCTGTCGGGCCGTGTCACAGGAAAGCCAAAAGTAGCCGGCGGTGGGGTCGACCACGAGACGCGTTGGCTCAAGTTTGGGCGCCACCAGCACCGACAAATATGGCGTGGTTGAATTCCATGCGAGCCGCTTGAGATCGGCGCCGATACGGTGCGACGACACAAATAAAGAGCTGCCAAGGTCCGGATCGGACTCGGTGCCGGTTGCGAGCGTGCGCACGGCGGCCTGGTAATCCACCCACGCCGAAATGAACTTCGCTGTCTCGACTGTGTGGACAAGCATCGTGAGCAATAGCGCGCCGGCGACGAACGACGGATCGACCGCGTTCTCGATGGCGCGGGCGGATTGCGCGAGAAACGAGACCGGCGAGCGCGCCTTTCCGGGTCGCTCATAGCCTGCACCGAGGCCGCGACGCCGAAGGCGGGGATCATGATCAGCAAAAAAGTGCGCAGATTGTAGCGCGCTTCGGTCAGCAGCGAGTTGTCGAACCAGATCCAATAAACGGCGAGCGACGCGGCGGTGACGACGGCCGCGCACAGATATGGTCTTGGCACCTTGATGCGGCCGAGCAGCGCGGCGAAACACCCGTATCCGATGAGCGCAGCCAGCGCCGACAACAAGGCCGGCTGCGCGAGATTGCGGATATCGATAAATCGCAACGCCGCGGCGGACAGCACGGCGGCGATATAGTCGTCCGGACGTATCGAGACCTTGACGGCGGCCCAGATCAGCAGCACGGCCAAGAACGCTCCCGCGGCGCGCAGCAATCCGGCATTGCGCCATCCGCGCAGCAGCAGTGCGAACAGGATCGCGAACGAGAGGACAATCGCCCCTTCGTGCGTGAACACCAACAGCAGGAGCGCACCGAACACCAGGACCGTTCCGCGCCAAGTCGGCGGCGCGGTCAAGCAAGCAGCAAGCGCCGGCCAAAAAACCGCATGCGCCATCCACATTTCGGTGGGCGCGCCGTACACGAGCGGGCAAAGGCACACCGTCGACAAACAGGCGTAGACGAAGATCGTGCGACCGGGCGTGCGATCGATGGCGAAGGTCAAAGCGAGCCCAAGCAGCGGACCGGAGAAAAACAAGACGCCATAAACGGCGATGCCCGCGTCGGCGCTCTTGCTCATTGCCACGACCGCTTCGGCGAGCGGGTAGGCGAAAAGATACGTGAACAGGCGGCCCGAAATGTTGTGCCAGTGGAAGGCCCAGGCGTCCCGGGCGGCGACGGCATAGGAAAAGATCGAGCCGTCGCCATACATCTGGAGGCGCGACAGCACGCCGACGATGACGAATGAGATTGACGCACCGAGCCCGCCAGCAACGATAATCGCCCGCAAGGGCCGAATTGCCGGATGAGGTTTGCCCGTCATGCCGCCATTGGCAATTGCCGCTCCACGGACAGCTCCGATCTTCGCCCGCTTCTGAGCCACTCCGATCCCGCCGATGAGCCCGGCAAGCACCGCCCAATAGGCGTAGCGCAAGTCCGTGGCGACGCCGACCGCGAAAAAGGTCATGACGTAGACGACGGCCGATCCGCAAATGCCGAGAACGAAGGCGCCCGCCGGCGTGTCGCGCCGGCGCCACGCAAAACAGCACAGGGCCACATCGAGCAGAAGCCACGTTCCCGGCCGGAATAGCGGCGTCGGATTCAACGCGTCGTTCACCGCTTTAACAGCCATCAGGCTCGGGCTTGTCTGCATAAGCAATCTTGTCAGGATCGTCGAAATCCCGCGACCATAGCGCCAGATTGGTACCGGCAAGGAAGGCCCACTGAAACGTGGCGCGGTGCTGAAGGTAGGCGAGCGGATGGCCGGTGATCGCGTGCCACCAGGCTTTGGTCAGCGCGGGCGCGCCGAACAGATTCTCGTTTTCCAGCCGCTCCATCACGAACATGCAGGGTTCTTGCGTCCAATAGATGTCCCACGCGACCGGCTTGTAACAGCCATGGGTGATGAGCGCGCTCTCGCGCTCGGTCCAGTTGCCGGGGAACACGTTCTCGCCGGCAAAATGCGAGATGCCGCCGAGATCGAACACCATGATCGAGTGCAGAGGATGCTGCCGCTCCGCCGCAAAGACGCCGTAGTACGTCATCTGCATGAAGCCAAACAAACCAAGCGCGGCGGGTGCATAAAGGAGGGCGGTGCGCTTCCAGGAAAAGCGCGAGGGCCACACGAGGTAAGCCGCGAGAACAGGCGCGGCGGCCAATGCATTTGGCCGCAGCAGGACGCCGAAGGTGAACAATGCGAAGGCGCAAATCTGCAGCGAAACTCGCACCTTCCAGCCGCGATCAAGAACGGCGAAAACCAGGCCGGCGGCAAGCAGCCACGAAATGCCGAACAAGATGTCTCGCCAGATGACGCCGACGCAGCACGAAAGCGGGCGGCGAGATGGCGAGTACCGGCACGAGCAGCGCAAGTTGCGGTGAGTGACGCGCCAGGCCTAATGCGACGACGGTGAATGCAAGCCAATAGAGGGCCGCCGTCAGCAGGAAGATGCTGCCGGGCCCCGGCGCGATCGGATCAATCAGCAGCCAAAGGGCCATGAACACCGGCGATTGCCAATCGCCGAAGGCGAGCTTCGCCATATCCTTGTAGATGTAGAGCGAGTTGAACGTCAGGATACCCGGGATAGAAGATATAGACCGTGAAAGCAAAACCGGCGGCCGCTATTCCGGCAAGCAGCAATGCCGTGCGGCTATTGTCACCCGAGCCGCGCATAGATATCCCCCGAATTGGCTTGCAGCGGCAGCTCGTCGAGCCAGCGGGCGATGGCCTTTGCATCGATCCACGCGTCGTGCACGAAGGTCTGGCTTTCGCCGAGCGAGGCATTGAATTGCGCATAGCCGAGGGCTTCGCACCGGGCGATGCAGGCATGCGCGACATTGCGCTGGATCAGCGTCAGTTCGAACGATAGCGCAGCGACCGGCCGGCTAAGACCGGCCAAGACCTCGGCCTCGTAACCTTCGACGTCAATCTTGATGAAGGCAGGCGTCCCATGCCGGGCGATCAGTGCGTCAAGAGTTGTCAACGGCACCTGCAGGCACTTTGACCAGACTTGGCCTTTCCAGCCGGGCGCATCGGCTGCTGCTGCCATGAAATCCGTTGAGGCGGTCGAGATCGTCGGATTGTTCAGGTTGAGGTTCAACGTGACGGAGCCCGGCTGCCGTCCGACCGCGTCGCCCTGGATCGTGACCATCGGGTCGCGGCCGTAGAAAAGCCGCAGTGTTTTGGCGAGCGCCGGCTGCGGCTCGAGCGCAACCACCCGTGCACCCAGACGCCGGAACGCGCCAATACGGTCACCGACGTGCGCGCCGACGTCGAAGACGAGATCGCCCGGCTTTGACGAATTCGCGGTAGAGGCCGTCCAGGGCCGGACCGTGCTCGCGGTCGCCATAGTAGATGCGCAGCGACCGCGCAATGCCCCGTACCGTTTTCAGGGTCTCGAGCATTACTTTTTCGATTTCTTTCGCGCCGCAGTTTATTTCGATCGCCGGCAGGGACAGCGGCAACAGCGCCTCAGGGTGCTCGTACTCCTCGGGAATGCGGGCTATCCCAATGTGCGCGAACAGGCTGCCCATGAACGGCGAGGCGGTTGCGACCGCAAACGGCGCCGCCAGAATGAGCCCGCTGGTGCCCATCAAGGCAAATCCGAAATCGCCTGGCGATTTCAACGCCACCACGCCCAGGATCGTGCATCCGGCGAGCGTCTGCGGCCATAGCTTCGCGAAGGCGAGCCGCCACGGCACGGCATGGCTCTGACGTGCCTGGCTGTTCCAGGCGGTGCCGCGCCGCAGCAGAAAGAGACGGGCGATGAAAATCGTGTGGGTGAGCGCGACGATCGGCGCAAGCAGAAGCATGAACAGGGCTTCGACGATCAGATTGAGGACAAACGGAATGAAGTCCGCCGAACGAACGGCGACTGCACATCTTCCAGCAAGACGTCGATCACCGTCGCGATCTTCGGCGCAAAGGTCATCAGCATCATGATGGCGAACAAGGCGGTGCCGGCCCCGGCCTTCACCGGCACGTATTGTGCCGCCGAGGTCTCGGAGAGCGCGAGCAACACCGTGCCGATGGCCGTCATCGCCATCCATGCCGGCGAGCCGAGGTACATCCAGATCGCGAAGGCGAGCTGAAAGCGGCTGACGGGCTTCAAGCCGGGCAAAGTCAACAGTTGCCAATACTGCATGTTGCCATGGCACCAGCGCAGATCGCGGCGGCTGAATTCCATCAGTGTCGGCGGGTTCTCCTCCCAGCTGACGCCGTCGACCGGCAGCACGCGCACCTCGTAGCCGGCGCGGCGCATCAGTGCGGCCTCGACCTGATCATGGCTGAGCACATCTCCGCTCAACGGCCCCGTGCCGGGCAACAGCGGCAGCCGGCAGTGCGCGATGAACGGTGCAAGACGGACGATCGCGTTGTGGCCCCAATAAGGGCCGCAGTCGCCCTGCCACCAAGCGGAGCCGAGCGTGTATGAGCGCATGCCCAGCCGCATGCCGAACTGGAACACCCGCGCGAACACGCTGACCGACGGCATGCCGACAACCAGCGTCTGTAGAATGCCGAGCGACGGGTTGGCCTGCGCGATGCGAACGAGCCGCAGCACCGTCTCCGCCGGCATGAAGCTGTCCGCATCGAGGATGAGAGCGAAATCGTGACCCATGGCCCCAGCGTTCGCAGAAGTCGCGAATGTTGCCGGACTTGAACCCGGTGTTTTCCTCGCGCCGCCGGTAGGTGATCGGAATCGCGGCTTTCCATTTGGCGATCAGACCGTCGAATTGCGCCTCCTCAGCAGCCACCACTTCCGGAAAACTGCTGTCGCTCAGGATGTAGACGTGAAACTTGTGCTCGACGCGCGCTTCGATGAGCCCGGCCATCAACGGTTGCAGATTGCGGATCACTTGATCCGTGCTTTCATTACGGATGCACATCACGATCGCCGACGAGGAGGTGATCGGCTCGTCGCCGCGAATGCTGTCAGCCATTGGATTGACGGCCACCGCCGGATCCTTCGGAAAAACGCATGAGCAGAAAGCCGATCAGCGCGTTCCAGAATCCCACCGCCGACCACGGCAGAGTAATCGTGAACAGAACGAGGAACGCTATGCCGCCCGCGCTATTCGGCGGAACGGCTACACCGCGAGCCACAATACCGCGGCCATGGTTGCGGTGACGAGAAACGCAAAGAGCGCTCGGCGTGCGCGTGAGCGCGTTTTTGGACGGAATTTCCGCCACGGCCGAAACCGTGGTCGTTCGGTCAAGCATGACTAACGAACCCCCCTGCATTTCTCCTACCGTTCAGGATATACCCGCCAGGCGGATGCAAATTCCACCAATTGAAGGTGAGAAAAAGTGCCGGCTTAACCGCTGAAGCGCTGTGGTACGTCGGTGTCGGGCGAGCCGAAATCCGGTCCGAACCGCTGCCGGAACCGGGCGGCGGCGAGGTGCAAATCCGCGCGTTGCACGGCGGCATCAGCAGGGGTACCGAACGGCTGGTTCTGGCCGGGCGGGTTCCCCCGTCGGAATTCGAGCGCATGCGCGCGCCTTTTATGGTCGGTACGTTCGCATTCCCGGTCAAATATGGCTATTCCAC
This sequence comes from uncultured Alphaproteobacteria bacterium, assembly GCA_963734465.1. GTDB lineage: Bacteria > Pseudomonadota > Alphaproteobacteria > Rhizobiales > Xanthobacteraceae > Pseudolabrys. Next base: position 37,696 of record CAVTHL010000023.1, on the reverse strand, counting down.
CGTCGGCCAAGTCAACGCGGCCCGGCGGAGCTCGAGGGGCGCGTTGTGTTTGCGCTGCATCCCCACCAACGCGTCTTCAACGTGCCTATCGACGCGGTCGTGCCGTTGCCGCACGCCGTGCCGCCTACGCGTGCCGTGCTTGCGGCCAACATGGAGACGGCGCTCAATGCCGTGTGGGATGCGCAACCCGCGCCCGCCGACCGCATCGCGGTGGTAGGCGCCGGCGTTGTCGGCGCACTTGTCGCCTGGCTATGCGGCCAGTTGCCCGGCGCGCAGGTAACACTGGTCGACGTGGAGAATTCGCGCGCCGAGCTTGCCCGCCAGCTCGGTGTCGCCTTCGCCGCACCCGATAACGCGCCGCACGATTGCGATCTTGTGGTCCATGCGAGCGGCACGGCGGCCGGGCTGGGAAACGCACTCAATCTCGCTGGCATGGAGGCGACGATCCTCGAGTTGAGCTGGTACGGTACCGAGAGGTGGCGGTGCCGCTCGGCGGTGCATTTCATAGCCGCCGTCTTAAACTGATCTCCAGCCAAGTCGGGCAGGTCGCGCCCTCGCATCGTGCGCGCTGGAGCTTCCAGCGCCGACTTGCCGCGGCACTCGATTTGCTTGCCGACACGCGCTTGGATGCGCTGCTTGCGCCAGCAGTCAAATTTCATGACCTGCCGGCACGCCTGCCGGCTATTCTTGCGCCGCAGAGCGGGGTGCTCTGTCAGCTTGTCGATTATCCCGCGGCCGCGACTGAGGAGGGACATTCTTGTTTTCCGTCGAAGTGCGCGACCACATCATGATCGCCCATTCGTTCCGTGGCACCGTCTTTGGCCCGGCGCAGGCTTTGCACGGCGCGACCTTTGTGGTCGACGCTGCGTTCATGGCCGAGACACTCGACAATAACGGCATCGTCATCGACATCGGCCGCGCGCATGAGGCTCTAAAAGGCGTGCTGTCGCCGCTCAACTACAAGAATCTGGACGTGCTGCCACAGTTCGAGAGCGCCAACACCACGACCGAATTCCTTACCAAGCACATCTATGATCGTCTCGCGGAAGCTGCGCGCGCCGGCAAACTGGGACGAGAAGGACGTGAGCTCAAGGCGATCCGGGTGACAATATCGGAGTCGCATATTGCTCGCGCCTGGTATGAGGCGCCTTTGTGGTGAAGAGCGTTGCGATCGCGGTGCCGGGCAATCTCGGCAGCCCGACTGGCGGCTATGCCTACGATCGCAGGATGATCCAGGAGCTTCAGCGCCTCGGTTGGCAAGTTGAGGTCGTTGGTCTCGGCGATGGCTTTCCGTTTCCAAGTGAAGAGCAGAAACGAAATGCGGCGGCTCGGCTGAGACAGGTCCCGCCCGGCCGCCCGATTATTGTCGATGGTCTTGCGCTCGGCGCGCTTCCCGAAGCCGCGAAAGAGATTTGCGCCCACAATTCGTTGATCGCACTTGTGCACCATCCTCTCGCTCTGGAGTCCGGGCTCTCGCCGGAAAAAGCGAATGGCCTGCGCGCCAGCGAGCGCGCCGCGCTGGCGGTGATTAGGCATGCCATCGTAACCAGTCCGGCAACGGCGCGGCTGCTGGTGGCGGATTATAATGTGCCCGCGGAACGCATCACCGTCGCCCTTCCCGGAAGCGATCCGGTTGCTCCTGCACACGGCAGCAGTGACGGTGTCGTGCGGTTGCTGTCGGTTGGTGCGGTGGTGCCGCGCAAGGGCTTTGACGTCCTTGTGGCCGCACTGGCGATCATTGCGGATCTGCCATGGGACCTGAGAATTGTGGGGGACCGCGGGCGCAGTCCGGAGACGGCGGCGCAATTGGACGCCGATATCGCGCGCTTCAAGCTTTCCAGCAAAGTGAATCTGCTCGGCGCGGTGACGCCTGCTCGTCTCGCCGAGCTCTATGCCAAAGCCGATCTGTTCGTCCTGGCCTCGCGTTTCGAGGGTTATGGCATGGCCTTTTCAGAGGCTATCGCGCACGGACTGCCGGTGGTCGGAACCACCGCCGGCGCCATTCCCGACACAGTTCCGGCGGGAGCCGGTGTTCTCGTCGTACCGGACAATCCGGCGGCTCTGGCCGGTGAATTGCGCCACCTGATCGAAGATCCGGGCGCGCGGCGCAGAATGGCGGAGGCGGCCCGTGTCGCGGCGCGAGATTTGCCTCGCTGGCAGGAGTCCGCGAAACTGTTCGCAGCCGCGATCGAGACGACGCTATGACCGGCTTTGCAGCCGATTGGCTGGCTTTGCGCGAGCCATATGACCTGCGCGCGCGCAACGCGGCTGTTCTGAATGCGGTCATCGCATCGCTGGCGGACAAGAGCGATGTCAATATTGTCGATCTTGCCTGCGGGACGGGTTCGACGTTGCGGGCGCTGGCGCCGCGGCTGCTGGCGAAACAGACTTGGCGTCTGGTCGATAACGATCGCGTCCTGCTGGCGCACGCATTGGAGAGCCTGCGGCCGACAAGCGTCGCGGTCACCACGGTTGAAGCCGATCTCAATCGTGATCTCGAAATGGTGCTCGGTGGCAGAACCGATCTGGTCACCACGTCGGCACTGCTCGATCTTGTTTCGGAGGTCTGGCTGCAGCGGTTCGTGCGTGAAGCGGCGGCACGGTCGCTGCCGGTCTATTCGGCCCTCAACTACGACGGGCGGACCGAGATTGCCCCCGCGGATGAATTGGACGAAGCAATCATCGCTGCGGTAAACGCGCATCAGCATGGCGATAAGGGACTTGGCCCGGCACTTGGGCCGCTCGCAGCGCAAGCGGCGATCGCGCGATTTGAAGCTTCGGGCTACTCCGTTGTGCACGGACAGGCGGAATGGATTGCCGGATCGCAGGACCAGGCTTTCCAAATTGAAATTTTCCGGGGCTGGGCTAGCGCCGCAAGGGAGCTCGGCAAATTGTCCGGCAGCGACATCGACAGATGGCTCTTACGGCGCGGCGATTCCGTCGCTGCCGGACGTTCGTCACTCAAGGTCGGTCACGTCGATTTTTTCGCCAGGCCGACCGGAACGCGCTGAGCTTCGCAATCCGCGTTTGGCGAGTGCGGCGAGAATGGCGGCGGGAGCAATGCGATCACCGGCAGCCGGTCACGCGGGCGCCCGGCGGAAGCCGCTCCACGGCGTAGCCGCGACCTGCGCCGAAGTGCGAAAAGACCGCGCGAAATCGCCCCCAGGAATTGGACAGATGGCCGGTCGAAGCGGCCTTTCCCGGCTCTTTGGAGACACACGGCCTTACGCGCTATAAGGAACCTCTGGTTCTGAACCAGATTGATACAGACCGTATATATTACGTTCGGAATGGCTCTGCTGCTGCGGTGTTTACTAACGAAAGCAATCCAAAAACGCCAATAGGACGCTTTAAATGGAAATGGTTCGAAACCACGTGATTTCCAGTCTGTTCGGGACGAGGGGACAGGTGGGCGTCAGTCGCGGGGTTGCCGAATTTCAAGCCGGCAGGCCGGTCCTGATCGTCGGTCCCGTTCAAACGTTGCTGGCAATGCCGCTCGAGGGGCTCGACGCGCAACGGCTTGCTGAATTCAAGGTGCTCTGCGCGCCGGTTCTTCCGCGCATGGTCATCACCGCCCGCCGCGCTCGTGCGCTCGGGCTCGACACGAACGCGCCGGTGGCATTGCGGCTGGCCGAGCCATTTGACGCCGCGACCGCTATTTCGTTAGCGGCCGACATCGACAGCAAGCCCAACCTCGACCCCGTCGAGACCAACGCGGCTGAGGCGGCCGCGATCCAACTCGTGAAACTATCGCAAGGCCTGCCTGCGGTGCTCGTCGCTGAAATCACGGCGACCAACGCGCTCATCTCGGCGCATCAGATCGTTGCAGTCGATCACCGGCAGGTGGCGTCTTTTGGCGACCAGCTGGTCAAGTCGCTTACGATCGCCAGCAAAGCCACTGTGCCGCTGGACACCGGTGCACGCGCGGAATTCGTGATCTTCCGTGACGCGACGGGTGGGAGCTCGGTGGCGATCATTGTCGAAAAGCCCGATTTTTCGAAACCGGTCTTGGTGCGTCTACACTCGGCCTGTCTGACGGGTGACGTATTCGGGTCGCGGCGATGTGACTGCGGCGACCAGCTCAAACTATCCATCAAATGCTTGCAAGAGATGGGAGGCGGCATCGTCCTTTATCTGGCTCAGGAAGGACGCGGGCTAGGCCTCGCCAATAAAATGCGAACCTATCAAATGCAGGATGATGGGCTCGACACCGTGGATGCCAATTTGACGCTCGGCTTCGACGATGACGAGCGCGACTACGGTATTGCCGCGCGCATGCTGCAAATGCTCGACTGCCGTCGCGTCGTCCTGCTGACAAATAACCCGGCCAAGCTTGACGGCCTGGCAGAGTCCGGAATCGAAATCACAGGACGGATAGGCCTCGAAGCACCCATCAATTCCGACAATCGTCGATATATGACTGCCAAGGCCGCCAGGGCCGGGCACCAACTCCATCAGGTCCTTGCCTCGACCGAATCTTTGCTTCCCTGACCTGAAGCTGTCATCCAATATCAACCGCAGACGTTTGTCGCGTGTGAGGAACGATAGCGGCCATGCCACAAGTCAGCCCTTCCAGACTGGTCGGCGAGCTTACCTTTCTGCAAATTCCGGATTTATTGCGGAAGACCTCGATCCTCTGTTTGCCTATCGGGTCGATCGAGCAACATGGGCCGCACCTGCCGCTCAATACGGACGTCGTGCTGGCTGAGGCGCTGACAAAATCGATAATTGCTCGCTGGGGCGAAGTCCTCGACCTTTGGCAGCTTCCAACGATTTCAATAAGCCTCGCGCGCGAGCACGAATGGGCGCCGGGCACGCTGTCCTTGTCAGTCCACGGAATAACTGCGCTGTTGCGTGACATGGGACGCGAGATCGCTCGCGCCTTGCCCGCGCGCAATCTGGCTGTGATCAATGGCCACGGCGGCAACAGCGGGCGTGTTGGAAGCCGTGGCGCAGGATCTGCGGGCTGATTTTGGTCTCAACGTATGCATCTTGAGTCCGACCGGCTTGGCGGGAGCAGACGCGAATGCAGTTCCGGACATTCATGCGGGAAAAACGGAAACGTCGATGATGCTGGCGGTCGCCCCTCAATTGGTGCGCCCGGATCTCATAGCGCAATTGAAAAATCCGCCCGCGGCTGACGCCGTTCGCAAGACGATGTTCCAAGACGGCGTCACCTGGCCGTGGACATCTGACGACGAACGGATTGCGGATATGGGTGTCATCGGAGACCCACGGGCCGCCTCTGCGGAGCTGGGCCGCCACCTTGTGGATGGTGCCGTCGAAGCCGCTGGCAATGTTCTGCGAGATCTCCTGAGCAATCAGCGCTCTTCTCGGAGCGCCAAGTAATCGCCCGTGCTGATCGTCTAGTTCGCGCTAATGCCACAATCCAAAAAAAACCGCGACGGCCGCGACGATTGTCCCAACAAATACGATTGACCATTCAATAATAGTGAAGCCGTGCTTCCGAGTCTGCATTTGTCTAAATCCACCGGGGGACACTAACGCAGTCGAACCTGCCGCTGCCAAAACGCAGCAGGCTGGGAATGCCCGTGTCCACTTTCTATCCTAAGCTTGATTGTTTTCGTGAGCAAAGCGGACATTCCAGGTGTCAATACGCACCATGTCTGCGCGCCCGGGCCGCCACCGGGCCCGCTTGACCGCGCCGGTCCATGGTCCCTAGCATATTCGAGATATATTAGCCGGCCGCTCAGGTCATCTCGGAGGATTCGATTGGCACAGGTTGCAGCAAAAGATCAATCGACCGCCGCCGACAAGAAGCGCGAAAAGCGCACCATCACCGACATCAAGGACTCCAAGAAGACCGGCGAAAAGATGGTCTATATGTCGGTGCCCGACTATACGTCGGCGAAATGGGCCGAAGCGGCGGGCGTCGACGTCGCGGTGGTCGGCGACAGCCTGGCAATGATCGCGCACGGTTATCCGTCCACCATCCCCGCCACCATGGACATGATGGTGATGCACGCGCAGGCGATCCGGCGCGGCGCGCCCAATACGTTTGTCTTGGGCTGCATGCCATATCAGAGCTACAACACGGTCGACCGCGCGCTCACCAACGCCACCCGCTTCATGCAGGAGGCGGGCTGCGACGCGGTCAAGCCGCAAGGCGGCAAATCGCAGTCCCATATTTTGAAGGCGCTGGTCGATTCGGGTATCCCGACCGCCTCGCATATCGGGCTGACACCCCACACCATCGCGATGTTCGGCGGCTTCAAGATTCAGGGGCGCACGGCGGACGCAGCCATGAAAATCCTCGAGGATGCGCTGGCGATCGAGGATGCCGGCTGCTTCATGCTCGAGTTTGAGGCGGTCCCTGCCAAGATAGCCAAGTTGATATCCGAGCAACTCACCATCCCGACCATCGGCATCGGCGCCGGCGTCGGGACCGACGGGCAAATCCTGCTTTGTCACGATCTGCTCGGCGTGTTTACCGACTTCAAGCCGAAATTCACCAAGCGCTTCGCCAAGCTTACGGAAGTGGCGGTCGCGGGAATTTCGCAATACATCAAAGAGGTCAAGGACGGCTCGTTTCCCGACGACGACCATTCTTACACGGTCAAGGACGAGGAATATGAAAAGTTCGCGCAGATGGTTGCCAAGCGGCGGCAGCATTAGGATCATGACCGCGGCGGCCATGGCAGGACGAAGGAGCGTCACATGATCAGCGAACGGCAAAAGGCATTCCGCCAGGAATACCGCTCCCGCATCATCGGCTGGTATGACGGCTATGTGCACGTCGTGATCATCTACGCGATGGGCGCTGCGGCGTTCTATATTTATGTCGAGCACATCCGTAACGTGACGATGCTCGAATGGCTGACCGTGCCGCTAACCTTCCTGTTCACCAATCTGTTCGAATGGGCGGTGCACAAGTTCGTCATGCACCGGCCGGTCAACATCAAAGGCCTGCGTTCGGTCTACGAGCGTCACACGCTCAACCATCACCAGTTCTTCACCGACGAGGAAATGCGCTTCCGCGACAACAAGGATTGGCGCGTGACCGTGTTCCCGCCTTATGCACTGGTGGTGTTCATCCTGATGTCGATTCCGATGGCCGCGATCCTCGGCCTGCTGCTGACGCCGAATGTCGGCTGGCTGTTCATGTCCGTAACGACCGGCATGTATCTGATCTACGAATTCATGCACTTCTGCTGCCACGTCGACGAGAACTGGTTCGTGCGCAACTTTCCGTTCGTGAATACGTTGCGCCGTCATCACACCGCGCATCACAACGGGCGGCTGATGATGGAGGTCAACATGAACCTGACCTTCCCGATCGCCGATTGGCTGTTTGGCACGTCCGATCTGGATCGCGGCCTGCTCGGCCATCTGTTCAACGGCTACGACACCGATCATCTCAAGGGGAACTTGCGTGGCCGGCCGAAACGCCCCGACGAGGCCGCGGCGGCGCCGATGGGAAATTACTGAGGCGCGCACATGCCGAACGACGTCAAAACCTTCGTGTCTCTGCTCGCGGTGATCGTCGCCGCGACCCTCGCCTATTGGCCCGGCTCGCCGATCCGCCCGGAATATGGAACGTTCGTCATGTTGACCGCCGTGTTCATGGTGATCGCCATGTGGATTTTCCCGGAAGCCGGCGGCAAAAAGCGCGCGGAGAAATAGAACACCGTGACAAAGGCCCTTTCCAGTTCAGCCCTGGATAGCTACCGCCGTGACGGCTACCATTTCCCTGTGCCCGCCCTCACAGTGGCCGAGGTCGCGCACTACAGAGATTGCCTCGAGCGGCACGAGGCCAAGACCGGGGCGCCGCTGCAAGGCAATTGGCGCCACAAGGCCCACTTGCTATTCACCTGGGTCGACGAGCTCGTCCACCACCCGAAGATCGTCGATGCGGCCGAGGACATTCTCGGACCCGATCTGCTCTGTTGGACTACAAATTTCTTTATCAAGGAAGCGAACAGCCCCGGCTTCGTATCCTGGCATCAGGACGCGTTCTATTGGGGTCTCAGCAAGGATACGGTTATGACCGCCTGGGTGGCGCTCTCGCCGGCCAATCTCGAAAGCGGGTGTATGAAGTTTGTTCCGGGCTCGCAGACGCAAGACCACCTGCAGCACGTCGACACGTTCCACAAAGATAATCTCCTGTCTCGCGGGCAAGAGATTGCCGTCAAGGTGGACGGAGAAGATACGGTCGATTGCATCCTCGAGCCGGGCGAAATGTCGCTCCATCACGTCAAAGTCGTCCACGGTTCTGAGCCCAACCGCTCGAACGATCGACGCATCGGATTGGCAATTCGCTATATCCCCACCGATGTCACGCAGTTGAAGGTGCGAGATTCCGCGATGCTCGTCCGTGGCGTGGACCGTCATGGCAACTTCGACCACGAGCCGCGCCCAAAGCGCGACCTCGATGACGCGGCGCTCGCCGCACATGCGGATGCTGTCAACCGCCAGGTTAAGGCGCTTTATTCAGGCACGGACAAGCAGGCGTTTCGCGCCTGACGGTGCCGGCAGCGCCGCCGGGGCTTGCTGCATGGCTGCCGGAAGGAATAGTGTGCGCGTTCAACGAATGCACAAGTGTGAGCGGGCATGAAGCATATCGCGATCAAATCTCCAGCTCCTTTGCTCGTCGGAATCACCGGCGCATCGGGCGCGATCTATGGCGTGCGCCTGCTCGAATTGCTGCGCGAATGCAATGTCGAGGCGCACTTGATCGTGTCCCGCGCCGCGCAGATGACGCTTGCGTATGAGACAAACTTCAAGCTTGCCGACGTCGAGCGCCTGGCGAGCGTCGTGCATCCCAATACCGATATCGGCGCCGCGTGCTCCAGCGGCTCGTTCCCGACGCGTGGCATGGTGATCGCGCCATGCTCGATCAAAACCATGTCGGAAATCGCCACGGGAAATACGGCTCACCTCATTTCGCGCGCCGCCGATGTCGTCTTGAAGGAGCGCCGGCGGCTGGTCTTGTTGCTGCGCGAGACACCGCTGCATATTGGGCATATCCGCAACATGGCGACCGTGACGGAGGCCGGCGGTATTGTCTATCCGCCGGTTCCCGCGTTTTATGCCAGGCCGAACTCGATCGAAGAAATGGTCGACCACACGTTGGCGCGCGTCCTCGAGCTCTTCGATATCGACACCGGGAAAATTCGTCGCTGGACCGGCGAGCGCGCACGGCCGAAGAAGCGCGAAAAGATCGACGACGAGCGAGCCTAGGCTTGGCGCAGAAAGACATTGCCGGTCAGCTAGACTACGACAACAGCTTCTGGCGTTTTTCGCTTGCGGTCTATGGCCGGGGCGAAGTGGCGAAGGAATGTCTTGGATTGCAGGACGCCTACGGCATCGATGTCAACATTCTGCTCTTTTGTGCGTGGCTCGGAACGCAGTCCGTCGCGTTGAACCGTGAAGACATCGAGGCAGCGTCACGGACGGTTGCCGGTTGGCACGAGGATATCGTGCGGCCTCTGCGAGCCGTCCGACAACGGGTGAAGGATTTTTCAGACGACGAGAAATTAAGAGCAAGCATCAAAGGCATCGAGATCGAAGCAGAGCAAATCGAACAGGCGATGCTGTTTGCGTATTCTCGCCACCTGCAACGCGGGAATGCAGCTCAAGGCGACTGTGTCGCGAGGAACGTGCGTCAATACATTGAAATGAAGGCGCCGGCGGCGGTCGCCCAAGGATCGGGCCAAGGCTCGGCGCAAACATCGGCGCAAGCATCGGCGCAAGTATCGGCAACGCACCTTATCGATGCTGCGCGGCGCTTCGGCTAGCCGGGCCGGCATCAGCGGCGTTGACTGTGACGTCGGCGTCGTGCGCGGCCTTGGCTAGAACCTCGGCGTCATCAAGCCTGCCGCGGACCGGCTTAATGCCGAGCTTCGCCAGCGCACATTCAGGGCGCTCCGATAGGAACGCAGGGGTGTATATTGATATCATGGATGCCCGCTCGGTTTCTTAGCAGAGACAAGGGCGCACGCTCAGGAGGTTCGATGCCAATCAAATCCAAATACCTGTTCGTAGCCAGCATGGACGTGGACCCCGCCAAGGAGGCGCTCTTCAACGAGGTATACGACACCGAGCACGTGCCCAATCTCTTAAAGGTACCTGGTGTGCACGCTGTCGTGCGAATGGAGGGCGAGCCATTCGCCATGAGCATCGGCGGAGAAGAAAAGCGGGTCATGCATGACGGCCCGCGCCACAGCGCGCTCTATGAGATCGACGGTCCCGATGTGCTGGTGAGCCCGGAGTGGGCGAAGGCTGTCGAGGCCGGACGATGGCCCGGTGAGGTGCGGCCATTCACCCGCAATCGGCGGCACGCGCTCTACCGGCTCCGCTAGGGAAGACGCGCAAATTTCTCCATCGCGCTGCGCCGCAGACAACACGGCGAGCAGCGCTGCCGCGTCGATCAGGTCTTCGGCGTCGGCAGCCGGCCGCATGCTGGGGTTGAATCGTCTCGGTTTTTTGACCCCATTTATATGAAGGGGCAGGTGGGACCGCGGGCCCTTAGCGGGTTCCACGTCAGCCAAGTTACAATTCGCCGAAATTGCCCACATTGCGGTGGAACTTTGGGCGCGCTGTCTCGCTTGTGCACCGCACAGCCGCTACTGAGATTAGCCGACATGCCGCAACTGAAAGCCAATCCGTTACGCTCCCCAGAACATCATACCGCCGACCCCGCTTGCGCGACGCGATCCAAGGCCAAGCTGAGTTATGTGATAGGTCAGGTCCGCAAAACGGAACTTTGGCCATTTCGTCTGGTTCATCAGTAGGGGAAATACGCAACCGCCCCATGATGTTGTCAGGTTTGGAGCGTACCGATCCACGCACGGGTTCCCAGCCGTACCTCGAAGCTTGGGGGAGATCGGCCCGCAGGACGCCAAGCGCCCGGCGCGCGCAATCGGGAACCTGATGACCGGAGAACGTCGTCTGCTCGAATGCAATGGCCGCCGCTTACAAATCGATCCGTCGCACGATCCCACGCACTATTCCTTTGTCCCGCATAGGCCATAATGAACATCGTCCCAATCGTCGACATCGACAGTGCGCAGAAGTCCGACGACGGCTTATGGTTCAAGGACGCCGTCGTCTATCAGCTGCACGTCAAGGCGTTCCAGGACTCAAACGGCGACGGCGTCGGCGATTTCGGCGGCCTTTGCGAGCGGCTCGACTATTTGCGCGATCTCGGCGTCACCACGCTCTGGCTGCTGCCGTTTTATCCGAGCCCCGGCCGCGACGACGGCTACGACATATCCGACTATGGCGACGTCAACTCCCAATTTGGCGGCATGCGCGACTTCCGCCGCTTCATGCAGGAGGCGAAGCGCCGCGGTCTGCGGGTGATCACCGAACTGGTGATCAACCACACCTCCGACCAGCACATATGGTTCAAGCGCGCCAAGCGCAGCCCGAAAGGCTCGAGCGCACGCAACTGGTATGTCTGGAGCGACAGCGACCAGAAATATGCCGGCACCCGCGTCTTCTTCGCCGACGTCAAGTCGGGGAACTGGACCTGGGACGCGGAAGCCGGCGCCTATTACTGGCACCGCTTTTTCTCGTTCCAGCCGGACCTGAATTTCGACAACCCGCGCGTGGTGAGCGCGGTGCTGCAAGTGATGAAACGCTGGCTCGACGCCGGCGTCGACGGTTTCCGGCTCGACGCCGTACCCTACCTCTGCGAGCGCGAAGGCACCAGCAACGAAAACCTGCCGGAGACGCATGCCGTGCTCAAGCGCCTGCGTGCGGCGCTCGACGACTATGCGCCCAACAAAGTCCTGCTGGCGGAAGCCAATCAATGGCCGGAAGACGTGCAGGCCTATTTCGGCCACGGCGACGAATGCCACATGGCGTTTCACTTCCCGCTGATGCCGCGCATCTATATGGCGATCGCGCAGGAAGACCGCTTCCCGATCACCGACATCATGCGGCAGACGCCGGAAATCCCCGAGAATTGCCAATGGGCCATGTTCCTGCGCAATCACGACGAACTGACGCTGGAAATGGTGACCGACGCCGAGCGCGACTATCTGTGGTCCACATACGCCGCCGATCCGCGCGCGCGCGTCAACCTCGGCATCCGCCGGCGCTTGGCGCCGTTGATGGACAATGACCGGCGCAAGATCGAGTTGATGAATTCGATCCTGATGTCGATGCCGGGCACGCCGATCATTTATTACGGCGACGAAATCGGCATGGGCGACAATATCTATCTCGGCGACCGCAACGGCGTGCGCACGCCGATGCAGTGGACGCCCGACCGCAACGGCGGCTTCTCGCGCGCCGATCCCGCGGCGCTTTATCTGCCGCCGATCATGGACCCGGTCTACGGCTATTCCGGCGTCAATGTGGAGGCGCAGTCGCGTTCGCTGTCTTCGCTGTTGAGCTGGACCAAGCGCCTCATCGGCGTGCGCAAATCGACCAAAGTGTTCGGGCGCGGCACGCTCACCTTCATCCGGCCCTCCAACCGCGCCGTGCTCGCCTATGTGCGGCAACTCGGCGACGAAGCGATCCTTTGTGTCGCCAACATGTCGCGCTCGGCGCAGGCGGTCGAACTCGACATGAGCTCATGGAAAGGCCGCGTGCCGCGCGAAATGCTCGGCCGCACGCGCTTTCCCCGCGTCGGCGATCCGCCGTACATGATCACGCTGCCGCCTTACGGCTTCTTCTGGTTCTCGCTCGAGCAGGAAGCCGAACACGAGCCGGAAAAAGTGCTGCCCCGCGAGATCACCACGCTGGTGCTGGGCGACGGCTGGGATTCGCCACTGGCGGGGTTTACGCGGCGGACTTTTGAGCACGACGTGCTGCCCGCCTTCCTGCCGGAGCGCGCGTGGTTTGCCGACAAGGCGTCGCGTCCGATCACGGCAAAGGTCGTCGCTGTCGTGCCGTTCGAGCACGCCGATGACCGCTTTGCCTGCGTGACGGTGGACGCGGGTGGCGCCCATGGCAGCAGCCGTTATTTCCTGCCGCTCACCATCCGCTGGACGCGCTACACCGCGATCGACCGGGGTCCGGCCAGCGTTTTGTCCGCCGTGCGCCGCGGCCCGCGCGAGGGCACGCTGCTCGACGCCACTGCGGAACCGGAATTCATCGCGGCGCTGCTGGCAAAAATTCACGCCTGCGAAACGGCGGTCAAGGATGCGCGAAAAATCGAATTCCGGTCGACCGCCGCCTTCGCCGCAATGCCGCCGCCGGACATCAAGACGGTCGCCGAGGTCGAGCGCGAGCAAGCCAACTCGAGCGTGATCGCGGACGGCAAATATGTCGTCAAAATTCTGCGCGGCATCGCCGCCGGCATCCATCCAGAAATCGAGGTCGGCCGCTTCCTGACTGACGTCGTGCATTTCGAGAATGCGCCCACTTTGCTCGGCACGGTCGAGCTCAACGACGGCGAAGACCGCACCGCGCTCGCGGTCGCGCATGCCTTCTTCGAGAACCAAGGCGACGCCTGGAGCGTTGCCGCCGCCTCGCTCGACCGTTTCATCGACGAACAGCGGATGCTGCGCGGCGAAACGATTGCCGAGAATTTGGAATCCGCCTCGATGCTCCAGCGCATGCGGCAGATCGGCCGCCGCACCGCCGATCTGCATTTGGCTCTCGCGAGCCGCGGCGACATTGCCGCTTTCGCACCCGAGCCGATTGCCGAAGGCGACAGCGCGCGTTGGACCGACGCTTTGCTCGAGCGCGTGCGCGGCGCATGCGACCTGCTCCGTCACCACCGCCGCCACAATGGGCTTCCCGAGCACGCGCAGCAACTCGCGCAACGGCTGTTCGAGCGGCAAGATGTCATTGTCGAACATATCGAGTCCGGGCGGAATGCGCGTTTCCACGGCCTCAAGATCCGCAATCATGGCGACTTCCATCTTGGCCAAGTTTTGATCGCCAAAGACGACGCCTATATTTTCGATTTCGAGGGCACGCCGGGCCGCCCGCTTGCCGAACGCAGGACCAAAGCGCCGCCGGCGCGCGACGTCGCCGGCTTGCTGCGCTCGATCGACTACGCAACCAGCGCCGCACTCAATCGCGCGCCCAATCTGACGCCTGAAGAGCGCGCGACGCTCGCGCAACGCATCCGCGCCTGGGGCGATACGCTGGCGGCGGCCTATTGGCAGAGCTACCGGGAAACGCTTGGGCCCACGCGTCTGTGGCCGGCGGACGAAGACGAAACGCGCAAGCTGCTCGATCTTTTCCTGCTCGAGAAGGCGCTCGGCGAGATCGAATATGAACTGACCAATCGCCTGGCCTGGGCGGATATTCCGCTCGAGGCGACCTTGCGCATGCTCGAGCAGCGCGGAGTGATCGGGCCATAAGCACAGTGCCCACTTAGCCACGTGGCCCCGTGGAACCACCGGCCGCCGGCCGCGTTTTGTAGAGGCTTGGTACTCGGGGCGCGTCCACGCGTCCGCAGCCCAGCGGACCCTGTCTTCCGGAGCCCAGCCCGAGATCGGCAAAGTCTTCTCATAGGCCGCCCGCTAAGGGCGGCCTATTGCTTGACGGCCGACAGCAAGGGCGACTTCGGACCAACGCGCCGATGACGTTTGACGGGCGAATTCAGCCGGCAACCAAAGTGGAGTGCCCGCTTTGGCCTTCGGTCAGGCCGCGCTCCTTCATCCAATCGTAGGTCCGGCCGAACAGCGTCGAATCGTAGTAGTCGACGTGCTTGTAGCGCACAAAGGCCTTGAGCAGCTCGTTCGGCTTCAAGGCGCCCTTGGTGTGCGCGGCGACGTGGTGGGCGTATTTGTAAAAATCGGCGTTGATCAGATCGACCGCCTCGTTCTCGGCGTCGTAATAGGCTTTGCGCTGCTCGCTGCTGAGGTCGGCGGCGATCACTTCGCCGCCGCGATAGAATGACGCCGCGATGATATGAGCGCCATCCTTGAGGCCGAGGCTGATGAACGGCTCCATCACCGTGACGACGCGAAACGTTCCGTTCTTGAGTCCTTCGTAGCGCTTCTGCGGCAGGCCGCCGCGCGCGATGTTGACGTGCTTGGCGCCGAGGGCGCTTTCAAGCATTTGCAGCGTGGTGTAATGCGACCCGGTCAGCTCTTGCACCACGACCGGAACGTCGGCGAGGTCGCGCGGAACCTGCAGCGTCTCGTCGAAAGTGATGATCGCCTGCGCCGCTACCGAAGCGCGCAACGCGGCGATATTGCCGCCGCGCGTGCCTTTCTCCAGCCGGTCGATGCTGGCCCACTCGCAGACATTGTAGCTGTCGGCCGAGCCGCAATCGAACAACTGTTCCTTCATGCGCGCCATGACCGGAAATTCTACCTTGTCCTTTTCCCGGTCCGCGTAGGTCCCGGCAAAGCGAACGTCGAGCCCGGCTTTGTCGAACAGTTTTTCCTCGATGCCGACGATTACGGGGAGATCGAAGACCGGATTGTTCGGCGCGATTCTGACCAGCGGCTTTTCTGTTGGCATTGCTCGGTATCCTTCATTGCGTGAAGATCACTATCGTAACAATTTTCCGGCCCGGCCGAAAGCGTCAAGCTCCCACGCGTGGCCCTTAATGCGCTGTGAGGCCTGCGGCCTTGGCCAGTTCCGCATTGATCGCAAGCTCTTCTTTGGCGAACTTGCCGAACTCGTCGGTGTTCATCGCCATAGGCTGCACGCCGAGCTTGGTGAGCTTTTCGCGGACGCCCGGCACTTGCAGGGCCTTCTGAATTTCAGCATTCAGTCTGTTGACGGTGTCGGGCGGCGTTTTGGCGGGCGCAAACACGCCGATCCAGAACCGGTAGGCGGAATTCGGATAACCGCTTTCGAGTGTCGTGGGCACGTCGGGAAGTGTCGGCACCCGGGCCGGGCTGCTGACCGCGAGCGCCACGAGCTTGCCATCGCGGACGTGGGGCAATGCCGCCGGCACCGGCGCGTAGTACACATCGACACGGCCGGTCATGACTTCGAGCAGCGCTTCGGGCGCGCCTTTGAACGGGATCGCCTGTTCCTGAAATCCGGCGCTCAGGCGCAAGCGCTCCATCGCAAGGTGGATTGGGCTGCCGACGCCGATCGAGCCGAACGTGATCGGCCGCTTTTTTCCGAGCGCGACCAACTCTTGAATGGTCTTGATGTTTTTCGACGGCGCGATGACGAGGACAAGCGGCAAATTCCCCAACGGGGCGACCGCGGCAAAATCCTTGATCGGATCGTACGGCAAGTTTGCCACGGTAGACGGTGAAATGACATGGGCGGAGGAATGTCCGCGGCTGCCGAGGCGCTGACGTCCGTGCTGATCGCCATCAACGCCCGCTACAAGGTTCCCGGCGCGGGCATTCGCATCACGGGGATACCGGAAGCCGCTGCGCTCCCATGACTGAAAGCACCTGCGTGCTCCTGCCGGTCAAGTCGCTCGACCTCGGCAAGGGCAGGTTGCGAGCGGCGCTTCCGGACGTTGCGCGCCGCGCTCTGAACGAGTATTTCCTGCGCCGTACGCTCGAGACGGCAACGACCTTCGCGGGTCCGGCACGCACTGCGGTCATCAGCGAGTGCGATCGGGTTCTGGGCATCGCGGCCAGCTACGGCGCGACGACCCTTCGGCAGTCGGTCGCACCGGGCCTGAACGCTGCTGCCGGCGAGGGCGTTGCCGAATTGTTTCGCCGTGGCGCAGCGCGGGTCCTGCTGATCCCGGTCGACCTGCCGCGACTTCGCACCGACGACCTTGCCGAGGTGGAGGCGCTCGACGCATCCGATCGCAGCGTCGCGATATGTCCCGATCACCACTTCACCGGAACCAACGCCATGCTCATCCCCGCGGGTGCGTCGATGCGATTTCGATTCGGAGCGTGCAGCCTCGCCCTTCACCTCGACGAAGCGTTGCGGGCGGGACTGAATCCTGCGATCCACGTCAACTCCCGATTGAGCCACGACGTGGACACCGTCGAGGACCTCCGGTCGTGGCTGGGCGAGGAGGGCGCGATACCCCTCGTGCACGGTATCGGCCCCGCGCAAGCGCAGGCAGACGCAGCCCGCATTCTCCGGCAGGTCGCGCTCGGACGAGCATGACGCCCGCGCTCGGGGGCGTCCGCGTTCGCGATGAGCCGACTCGGCGCGCGGCTACGCTCGAGATCGCCGTGCGGGCGCGAGCGCGGCTCGCGTCGGTTCGGGGGGCCTCGGCGATGCCGGTCCGGGCATGGCGCTGCGCAATGCCTGCGCATCCGGCCTGTCCTCCCGGGCGAGGTTGTCCTGCGCTTCCGGCGGGCGGGTCGGGCCGATCCACGGGCGCAGCGGCGCGAGGCTCGGCAGCGGCATCGGACACGTCGGCCGCGGCCCGCTTGCGACAGGCGCAGCGATTGCCGCGCGCTCGCGTTGTGCAATCCGGCGCCACTTGCCGGGCGTGCTGCCGGTGTGCCGGCGGAAGCTGCGCATGAACGTGCTCACGGTGGCGTAGCCGAGCGCTCCCGCGATGTCGTCGAGCGCAAGCTCCGAGTCGGTGAGCAGCTGCCGCGCCACCTGGAGGCGCACCTCGTCGAGAACTTTCTGGAACGTCGTTCCCGCGGCCTGCAGGCGACGGTTGAGCGTGCGCCGGTGCATGGCGAGCAGTTGGGCGAGATCGTCGCCCGAGCTCCTCCCGGTCAGCAGGAGCGTGCGCAATGCGCGGTAGACCTGCTGCAGAAGCTGCGGCGGACCCGCTCGATGGGCCGCCGCCAGCGCGGCGCGAAGGCGCTCGGGGTCGGCGCCTTCGATCCTGCGATCGAGCCAGTACGCCGGAAAGCGCAGGGCGCACAGCTCCGCATCGAAGTGCGGCATCACCTTGAACATGTCGCGGTAGAGCCGCGTGTTGCCGCGCTTGTCGTGCGCCAGGAAGACCTCGGTGGGATTGAAGCCGGGGCCGCACAGTTCGCGCATGAAGTTCACGCCGCCCGCGAGCACGGCGTCGTAGATCTGGTCCGCGCCGGTCATGTCCGGGTGGTAGATCGCGTAGCCGAAGTCGACCACCGCGGCCCGGCGCACCAGGACCGTCACCCCGCCGCCGCTGTTGAGGTGCTGGTACACGGTCCACACCCTCAGCGCGTCGCCGACCGTGGCCGAGTGGCGCACGATACTGCCCACGAGCCCGAGATCGTCGAGGTGCCACAGCCGTCCGGCGAGCAAGCCGAACTGCGGATTCTCCGTGGCGCGCGACGCGCACAGGAGCAGCTTGCCGAGAACCGCGTAGGGCAACCGGTCATCGCGGTGGCGGATGTCGCCGGGCGAAACGCCCGCGCGCGAAAGCACGGCGTCCGGGTCTGCACCCAGCGCGCGCACGAGTTCGGGAATGCGCGCGAACGCGCCCACGCGCTGAAGCGCAGGGGCGTCGGGATGCGCGCGCGCGAATGCATCCTGCGGGTCGAGACGTCGGCTCATGGCGATCGGGCTCTCGCGTATGGTTATGGGGCAAGCGCATCGAGCTTCGCTCCCGGCCCGCGCGCGCCGCTGCAGCGTGTCGAGAACTGCCAACTTCCGCGCGCGGGCCGGTCGGCAACACGGTAGCAGAGCGCCCGCAACGTGGCGTCCGGAGAATGGACGTCTCTTGCGGTGACATAGGCCGCGTGTCATTACGACGCAGCTGGACGGCCGTGCCCGCGTGGGCGTTGCTCCAAGAGCGTGCTTGCGCGCGCCAAATCCGGGGCGTACGCAAGAGGCGCGGGGCCGGCTTCGAGGTGCCGCGATTGTGCGGTGCCAATCCCCGACGAGGAGGGGTCCGATTGGTCAAGATGCTGATCTTCTTCAAGCGCAAGCCCGGCATGTCCGTCGAAGCGTTCCAGAACCATTGGCGCACGGTGCACGCCGGCATCATTGCCAGGCTCCCCGGCATCCGCGGATACGTCCAGAATCACGTCCTGCTCTCGAGCTACCGCAAGTCCGAGCCGGCCTTCGACGCCGTCGCCGAATCGTCGTTCGACGACACGCAGGCGATGAAGTCGCTCGCCGGAAGCCCCGAGTACGCCGCGGTGCTCGCGGACGAGCCCAACTTCATCGACCGCTCGACCATGCAGTCGATCGTCACCGACGAGCACGTGATCAAGGACCTGCCGGCTCCGGCGAACGGGATCAAGAGCATCACCTTGATGACGCGCAAGGACGGCATGGCGATCGACGCGTTTCGCGCCTACTGGCTCGACGTCCACGGTCCGTCGTGCGCGGCCGTTCCCGCGGTGCTGCGCTACGTGCAGAACGCCACGCGGCGGTCGATCTACGACAGCGGCAGGAGGCCTGCCTTCGATGGTGCGGCGATGACGTGGTTCGACAGCCTGGACGCGCTGCGCGCAGCCGCGCCGACGCCGGAATTCGCGCGCCTGCGGGAGGACGTCGAGCGATTCGTCGCGCAGGACAGGTCGCCGACGGTGCTCACGCAGGAGCACCTGATCGTGGCTTAGGCCGCGGCGCCTTGGCGGCGGGACGTTTCGGTCGCGTCGACTTGGCAGGGGAACGCTTCGGTCGCGTCGACGGCGATGCGCGATTGCTTCCGTTCTGGGCCGGTTCTGCGAGGTGCGCGAGTTCGGCGCTGAGGGCAGCCGAGGCACCCTGGAGTTCCGCCGCGAGCTGCGTTTCCTGTCGTCGCGGGTAACGCTCGGCCGGAAACACGATCGACAGGCTGCCGATCACCGAGCGGCCGCCGCCGAACAGCGGCACCGCGATGCCCGCCACGGCCGGGTCGACCTCGGCGTGCGAGACGGCGTAGCCCTGGCGGCGGATCGCCTTGAGCGAGGCGATGAATTCGTCGTACGTCCCGCCAAGCCCCGCCTGCGCGACCTCGCGCTGGTTCTGCACGTAGAGCTGCATCAGTCGCCGCTGCGGCAGGTACGCCAGGATCGCCTTGGCGGTGGCGCCGCGGAACAGCGGCATCGGCCGACCGCGCGTATAGGAGAGCGCGAGGCTGGTCCCGTTGCTCATCTGGTGCGTGCACAGGACCTTGTCGCGGAACAGGTCGCACAACAGGATCACCTGACCGCGGTCGGGCGCGAGCAGGTCTCGCATCACGCGCGCGCCGATCGCAAGCAGCGGATCGCGGTGCCGGATCTGCCGGTCCAGCTCGATGATCCGCGGCCCGAGCGAGTAGGCGCCCTGCGCCACCCGCATCAGCAGCCCCGCATCGCACAACTCGCCGACATAGCGGTAGGCCGTGGCGCGCGTCAGCCCGAGCTGCAGCGCGGCGGCGTCCACCGTCCACACGGGCTCGCCCTCGGAAAAGAGGTCGAGCACGCCGAGCATCCGCGCCAGGCTCGATTTCATGATCTGCCTCAAGTTATCCACGGTTCGAAGCGCCGGGGCCGTTGCATCGCGTTCCCGACTGTGCCACGCTGGCATTGTCTCACATTATGAGATTATGGCTTTATCGCTAATCATGCAATGCATGCGCGCACCGGCAACCTGCTCGAGCCTGCTGGCCGGCGCGAGGGAGGGCTCGGGATGACGCCGGGCTGGACCGAGGCGCTGGCCGCACTCGCGGCGCACGAGGCGCTCGCCCGCGTCGGCGGCGGCGAGGCTCGGCTCGCCGAGCAGCGCCGGGCCGGAAAGCTGACGGCGCGCGAGCGCATCGAGGCACTGCTCGATCGCGGCAGCTTCGTCGAGACGAACATGCTCGCCGAGCACCAATGCCGCGACTTCGGCATGGAAGACAAGAAGTTTCCCGGCGACGGCGTCATCACCGGCCATGGCCGCATCGACGGGCGCCGGGTCTGCGCGTACGCCGAGGACGCCACGGTCCTCGGCGGCTCCACCGGGCGCGTCCACGGGACCAAGATCCATGCGCTGCTGCGGCGTGCGCGCGAAGCCCGCGTGCCGGTCATCGGGCTGCACGATTCGGGCGGCGCCCGGATCCAGGAGGGGATGGACAACGTCTACGGGATGACCGGAGTGCTCGCCGAATTCAGCCTCAACTCCGGTGTCGTGCCGCAGATCGTCGGCATCATGGGCACCTGCGCCGGCGGCGCGGCGTATTCCGCGGTGCTCGCGGATTTCATCGTGCAGGTGGAGAACACGGCGCAATTGTTCGTCACCGGGCCGGCGCTCGCCGAGGAGGTGCTGGGCGAACACGTCACGGCCGAAGCGCTCGGCGGCGCCGACGTGCACGCGCGCAGGTCCGGCGTCACGCACCTCGTGGCCCGCGACGATCGCGCGTGCATCGATTTGATCCGGCGGCTCCTTGCCTACCTGCCGCAGAACAATCGCGAACAGCCGGCCGCGCTCGAGGCGGGCGACCCGGCCGATCGGACAGTCCCCGAATTGCTCGACATCGTGCCGATCGAGTCCGGCGCGAGCTACGACATGCACGACGTCATCGGCGCGATCGTGGACGGCGGGGAGTTCTTCGAGATCCAGGCAGGATTTGCGCGCAACATGATCGTCGGCTTTGCCCGGATGGGCGGCCAGGCCGCGGGTCTGGTCGCGAACAACCCGTCGGTCGGCGACGGGTACATGGACGGCGACGCCGCGGTCAAGGCAGCGCGCTTCGTCAGGGCCTGCGACGCCTTCAACATCCCGCTCGTCACTCTGGTGGATGCGCCCGGATTCCTGCCGGGTGTCGCCCAGGAGCAAGGCGGGCTCCTGCGCCACGGCGCCAAGCTGCTGCATGCGTGGACCGAATCCACCGTGCCGAAGATCTCCTGCGTCCTGCGCAAGATGTACGGCGGTGTGATCCCCGCCATGGGCGTGCACGAGATCGGCTTCGATCAGGTCTTCGCGTGGCCTTCGGCGGAGATGCAGATGGTGCGCGCCGAACCGGCGGTGAAGATCCTCTGCCGCAGGGAACTGGCCGCGGCCGCGGATCCGCGCGCGCTGCAGCGGCAGAAGGTGCGGGAGTACCGCGATCTCTACCTGACACCGTACCACTCCGCCTCGCTCGGCGTGGTCGACGCCGTCATCGCCCCGCAGGACACGCGCGCGCGAATCATCGCGGCGCTGCGCCTGCTGCGCGACAAGACCGTGCCGGACCGCGCCTGGCGCAAGCACTCCAACCTCCCGCTCTGAACGTGGCGCAATGCCGTCATGTCCGATCTCGAATCCGATTGCAGACGCTGGCAGGACACCACGCTGAAGCGCACGATCGAGCGCTCGCCCGAGCGACGTGCAGCCTTCACCACGGAGAGCGGCATCCCGGTCAAGGCCCTTTACACGCCGCTCGACGTGGCGGGCTCCGACTATCGCAACGACCTCGGCTTCCCCGGCGAATTCCCGTATACGCGCGGCGTCTATCCGTCGATGTACCGCGGGCAGCTCTGGACGATGCGCCAGTACGCCGGGTTCGGCTCGGCCGAGGAGACCAACCAGCGCTTCCGCTACCTGCTCGAGCAGGGCTCGACCGGACTGTCCATCGCCTTCGATCTGCCGACGCAGCTCGGGCTCGACTCCGACGATCCCCGCGCCGAGGGTGCCGTCGGCCGCGTCGGTGTGGCGGTCGACTCGCTCGCCGACATGGAAACCATATTCGACGGGATACCGCTCGACCGCGTCTCCACGTCGATGACCATCAATGCGACCGCGCCGATCCTGCTGGCGATGTACATCGCCGTGGGCGAGCGGCAAGGCGTGACGCAGCAGCAACTGACCGGCACCACGCAGAACGACATCCTGAAGGAGTTCATCGCGCGCGGGACCTACATCTTTCCGCCCGAGCCCAGCCTTCGGCTCGCGCTCGACATCGTCGAGTACTGCCTGCGCGAGGTGCCGCGCTGGAACACGATGAACATCGCCGGCTACCACATCCGCGAAGCGGGAGCCGACGCGGTCCAGGAGCTCGCCTTCACCCTGGCCGATGCGATCGCCTACATCGAGCAGGCGCGCGCGCGCGGCCTCGCGGTCGACGACTTCGCGCCGCGCCTGTCCTACAGCCTCGGCTGCTTCCGCGATCTGTTCGAGGAGGTCGCGAAATTCCGTGCCGCGCGCCGCCTGTTCGCGCGGATCATGAAGGACCGCTTCGGCGCGCGGGACTCCCGCAGCTGCCTGCTGCGCACCTTCAGCGGCTCGTGCGGCTCCACGCTGGTGAGCCAGCAGCCGCTGCAACAACATCGTTCGCATCACCATGCACGCGCTGATGAGCGCGCTCGGCGGCCATCAGGCGATCCACACGGCCTGCTGGGACGAAGGCTATGCGATTCCCTCGGAGGACGCGGCAACCCTCGCCTTGCGCACCCAGCAGATCCTCGCGTACGAATCGGGCGTCGCCAACACCATCGACCCGCTGGCCGGCTCGTACTACGTCGAGTACCTCACGAACGAAATCGAGACTCGCGCGGGCGCCTATCTGGAGAAGATCGACGCGATGGGCGGCATGCTGCGCGCCATCGAGAGCGGTTACATCGACCGCGAGATCCGGGCATCGAGCATTCGCTACCAGAAGGCGATCGACAGCGGCGAGACGGTCGTCGTCGGTCTGAACCGGTACCAGGTGCCCGAGCCCGACGACGCGCAACTCGATCTGTTCCAGTCCGATCCGGCAGTGGAACCGCGCCAGACGGCCCGTCTCGCCGCACTGCGCGCACGGCGCGATCCCGGCGAATTCGTGTCGAGCCTCGCGGCGCTCGATGCCGCGATCGAAGGCAAGCGCAACGTGATGCCGGCGGTGATCCGCGCGGTCAAGGCCTACGCGACGGTCGGCGAGATCTCGGGAGTGATGCGTCGACACTGGGGCGAATACCGCGCCCCGGTGCAGCTGTGAGGAACGCGGGATGGGCGACAAGACGATCCGCGTGCTGCTGGCGAAGGTGGGCCTGGACGGACACGACCGCGGCATCAAGACGGTTGCGCACTACCTGAAGGACGCGGGCATGGAAGTCGTCTTCACCGGCCTGCGATCGACTCCCGAACAGGTGGCCAAGGCGGCTCTCGAGGAGGATGCCGACGTGGTGGGCCTGAGCTTCCTCGCCGGCGATCACATGGTGCTCGCGCCCAGGGTCATCGATGGCCTGAAGAGGAGCGGGCTGGGCGACGTGATGGTGTTGGTGGGCGGGGTGATCCCGAAGCGGGACATCCCGGCCCTGGGGCGGATGGGGGTGACGCAAGTCTTCCTTCCCGGCACACCGCCGGGTGAGATCGCGCGATTCATCGAAAGCAGGATCGGGCAGACGCTTTAACGCAAAGGAGCAGCGCAGATGATCATCGACGTCCACAGACACCTGGTGGTGAAAGGCACGGTCCAGGGCGCCTACATCAGGGGCGCCGCGAAGAGCTTCAGCATGATGTACAACAAGGCGAACAAGACCAACCTCACGCCGCGCCAGTACATCGACGACGTGATTCGCAAGGAGACCGACGACCACGCCGACAACATCATCGCGGAGATGGACGCCGCGGGAGTCGACGTCACGGTCATCTTCGCGGTCGACTACGGCCTGCTGTTCGGCGAGCCGCCGATCCACATCTTCGACCAGAACAAGCTCTATGCCGACGTCGCGAAGCGCCACGCGGGCCGGATGATTCCGTTCATGGCGATCGATCCGCGGCGCAAGGGCGCGCTCGAGCATTGCGAGCAGGCCTACCACGAGTGGGGCATGAAGGGCTTCAAGCTGCACGCGGGCGTCGGCTACATGCCGGACGATCCCGTCTGCAACTGGGTCTACGAGAAGGCCGCGCAGTGGAAGATCCCGATCATGTGCCACACCGGCGGCGCGCCGTCGGTGGCGCTGCGCTGGGAGAACTCGCGGCCGGCGTACTTCGCCTCGGCCGCAGCGCGCTATCCCGAGGTCGACTTCATCTTCGCGCACGCGGGCGACATCGGCTGGTGGCAGGAAGCGATGCAGGCGGCCGCGTGGCTGCCGAACGTCTATCTCGATCTGTCGCTGTGGCAAAAGCCCTTCCGCAAGATGCGCGAGGGCGAGTTCCAGAAGTGGCTGCGCCACCTCACCGACATGATCGGCGCCGACAAGATCATGTTCGCCACCGACGCGCCGCATCCGAACCTGCACTGCGGCTGCCCGACTGGGTGAAGGTGTTCACCGGGCTCGGCAAGGAATTCAGCGCGGAAGAGAAGGACCTGATCCTTTCGGGCACCGCACGCAAGGTCCTCAAGCTCGAGGGCTGAAGTCGGCTCGCCGGTGCCCGTACACGTTCGCGGAGGAATCCATGGAGGACTTCCTGGACATCCTGAGCAGCCGGAAGAGCATCCGGCGCTACAAGCCGGACCCGGTGCCGGACGAGATGCTCGACAAGATCCTCGAGGCGGCGCGCTGGGCCCCGACCGGAGAGAACTACCAGCCCTGGCGCTTCATCGTCGTGCGCGACCACGAAACGCGAAACCGGATCGGCGACCTGGCGAGGATCGGCAGCGGGTCGCGCATGACGGCCTGGTACTGCATGGGCCACATGCAGGAGCGCTTTGCCGGCATCGCGGATGAAGCCAAGCGGGCCGAAGTCCTGCGCTTCATGTACTCCGGCGAGGTCTCGGAGTTCGCCAAGCAGTCGCCGGTCGTCATCGCGGTGATCGGGTCGCTGCGCGAGGGTTCGGTCGACGTGCCCTACGACCTCTCCGCGGCGATCGAGAACATGCTGCTCGAGGCGCATTCGCTGGGGCTCGGCGGCTGCTGGGTGCACGGTCCGGTCGCCTCCTCGCGCGACGCGAGGAAGTTCAAGGAGATCCTCGGCATCCCCACGGGCATGGGCGACTACAAGGTCATCGCCTACGTCTCGATCGGCTGGCCCGCCGAGATGCGCAAGCATCCGCGACCGAAAAAGGAGCTCGACGAACTGGTGTACTGGGAAAGTTCGGCCACAAGGAGCGGCCGCGCCATGGATAGCCAGCGCTACTTCAACCAGTTGCTCTACCGCATGGAGGAGGTCTTCTATCACGAGCTCTCCGATTGCGCGCCGTGGAAGACCGAGCTGGTGGGGACCGACTTCATCCAGACGCAGGACATCAAGGGCGCGAGCGCGCACGAAGTCATCGAGGCCTGCATCGAGAGCATCAAGGCCGCGGGGCTCGCCGAGGACATCGGGTACTCGATCAGCGGCCGGGACATCCTGCTCACGCTGAAGATCAAGGGCTGCGGCTTGATGCACAAGGAAGTCCTGCTCCGCAAGAGCGGCATCAAGCCCTACAACTGCCCGATCACCAACATGATCCTCGACCAGCTGATCGAGAAGCTCGGCTACTGCAGACCTATGTCGCGGATCTCGATGTGCCCGAGGGCGAGGGCGCGCAGCGTGCCAGGTCAAGGCGGCGATCTATGCCACGCCGGAGAAGATCGGCGCCGTGTCGGACTGGTCGAAACCCTAGCGCCGCGGCGCGGCCCGCCATGGGTTACACCGCTCACCTCGACCCATTCGTCCGCGAGCATCTGCCGCCGCGCGAGCATTGGCCGGAATTCGTGTTCGAGCGGCCCGAATTGCGCTATCCCGAGCGCCTGAACTGCGCGGCCGAGCTGCTCGACCGGAGGGTCGCGGGCGCCGGCGGCATTCGGGCCGCGGACCGCCCGGCCATCCTCGCCACGGTCGATGGCACGCCATGCACGTGGAGCTACCGGCAACTGCTCACCCGGGCGAACCGGATCGCGCACGTGCTGACCGAGGATCTCGGCCTCGTGCCCGGCAATCGCGTGCTGCTGCGCGCGCCGAACAATCCGATGCTGGCGGCCTGCTGGCTCGCGGTGATGAAGGCCGGCGGCGTTGCCGTGAGCACGATGCAGCTCCTGCGCGCGCGCGAGCTCGGGCAGATCATCGGCAAGGCGCGGATCGGCCTTGCGCTGTGCGACCTCCGGCTCGTCGAGGAGTTGCAGGCCGCCGCGGCGCAGTGCCCCGACCTGAAACGGATCGTCTGCTTCAACGACGGCAGTCCCGGCTCGCTCGAGGCCATGGCCGTCGCCAAGCCGGACACGTTCGACAATGTCGATACGGCCGCCGACGATCCGGCGCTGATCGCCTTTACCTCCGGAACCACCGGCCAGCCGAAGGCGGCGGTGCACTTCCATCGCGACGTGATGGTGATGTGCGACGGCTTTCCGCGTTCGGTGGTGCAGCCCGATGAGAGCGACGTGTTCTGCGGCACGCCACCGCTCGCGTTCACGTACGGCCTCGCCGTCCTGCTCTGCGTGCCGCTGCGCTTCGGCGCCGCCACCGTGCTGATCGAGAAGCTGACGCCGGCCGGCCTGCTGCAGACCATCCAGGACTTCCGGTGCAGCGTGGTCGCGACGGTGCCGACGTTCCTGTCGCAGATGGCGCCGCTCGCCGGCGATTACGACCTCTCGTGTCTGAAGAAGGCGATCTCGTCCGGGGAAGCGCTGCCCGATGCGACGCGGCAGGCGTTCCGCAAGGCGACCGGGCTCGAGCTGATCGACGGGCTGGGTTCGACCGAGATGATGCAGACGTTCATCTCGCATACGCCCGAACGGGCGAAGCGAGGCGCGACCGGCTACGTCATTCCAGGCTACCTCGCCCGGATCGTCGACGATCGGGGCAGGCCTTGCGCACCGGTGTCGTCGGGCAGCTCGCCGTGAAGGGACCCAGCGGGTGCCTGTACCTCGACGACCACCGCCAGCGCGAGTATGTCCGCGACGGCTGGAACGTCACGGGCGACACGTTCACCGTGGACCAGGACGGTTACTTCTATTTCCCGGGGCGCAACGACGACCTGATCGTTTCGGCCGGCTACAACATCGACGGACTGGAGATCGAGTCGACGCTGCTCGCGCACGAGGCGGTCGCCGAATGCGCGGTCGTCGGCATCCCGGACGCACGCGCGGGCAGATCGTCACCGCGTTCGTCGTGCTCAAGCCCGGCTACGAAGCGGGCGACGGGATGGCGAAGGCGCTGCAGGATTACGTCAAGGCGACCATCGCGCCCTACAAGTATCCGCGGCGGATCGAGTTCGTCGCATCGCTTCCGCGCAGCGAGACCGGGAAGCTGCTGCGTTCCAGGCTGCGCCAGTCGCGAAGCGCATTGCCTGCAGCCACGCCACCGGAACCGAAGGGGGAGCCGCATCATGCAACAGGTTGCTGAATCCTCCACGCAGGTGTTGAAGAGTGTCTGCCGCAGTTGCCACGGCGGTTGCGGAACGCTCCTGCACGTGACCGACGGCCGGCTGACCAAGGTCGCGGGCGATCGGGATTCACCGCTCAACAAGGGCAGGCTGTGTCCGATCGGCACCTCCACGCTCGATCTCGTCTACCATCCGGACCGCCTGAAATACCCCCTGCGGCGCACCGGTGCGCGGGGCGAGGGCAAGTGGGAGCGCATCTCGTGGGACGAAGCGCTGGGCGAGATCGCGCAACGGCTGCAGACCGTCAAGCGCGCTTACGGCGCCGAGGCCATCGCCATGGGCACGGGAACCGGCCGGCACCACATCCGCTGGGTGTCGCGCTTCGGGCACGCGCTCGGCACGCCCAACTGGTGCGAGCCCGGGTTCGCGCAATGCTTCCATCCACGGGTCAACACGACGCTGCTCACCTTCGGCGATTTCCCGGTCTGCGACTTCACCGGCGGGACACCGCCGCAGTGCATCGTCTACTGGGGCCACAACCCGGTGAATTCCGGGCCCGATGGCGAAACGCGGTTCAACGCCCTCGACGCCCTGGAAACGCATCCGAAGGTCATCGTCGTCGACCCGCGGCGCACCCGCCTCGCCAAGCAGGCCGACCTGTGGCTGCAGCTGCGACCGGGAACCGACGGTGCGCTCGCCCTCGCGATGCTGCACACGATCATCGAAGAGCGGCTCCACGATGCGGCCTTCGTCGCCGAGTGGACGCACGGTTTCGATGCGCTGGCGCAACGCGTGCGCAGTTGCAGCCCCGAATGGGCCGCGCCCATCACCTGGGTGCCTGCCGAAAAGATCCGCGCGGCGGCGCGGCTCTATGCCCGGACGAGACCCTCGATGATGGAGTGGGGCTGCGCGATCGAACACACTCCGAACTGCGTGCAGACGGTGCGCGCCATCTCCATGCTGCCCGCGCTCACCGGCAATGTCGATGTTCCGGGCGGATGGGTATTCGGCATGAAGGGCCTGGGCCGGTTCCCCAGTCTCATCGAGAACCTGTCGCCGGAGATGAGCGCGAAGCGTCTCGGCGCCGAGCGGTTCAAGATGCTGGGCGGCGAAGGGGCGGACCTGCCGGCGGCGCACATTCCGACGCTGCTCAGGGCGATGCGCGAGGGTGTGCCCTACCCGGTGAAGGCGTTCCTCGTCTTCGGCAACAACACGCTGACGACTTTCGGCAATGCGAAGCAGGCTTGTGAATCGCTGCTCAAGCTGGACCTGCTCGTGGTGGCGGATCTGTTCATGACGCCGACAGCGGAGCTTGCCGACATCGTCCTGCCCGCCGCATCGTGGCCCGAGTTGAATCAGCTCGCCGGGCTGCCGACGATCGCGGCGAACGTGGTGCTCGCGCAGCAGAAGGCCGTGCAGATCGGCGAGTGCAGGGCCGACGAGGAAATCTTCATCGATCTGGCGCGCCGCATGAATCTTCCGGTGGGCACCGAAGCGCTCGACGACGTGCTCGAAAGCCAGCTCGCGAACGGCTGCGGCATCAGCCTCTCCGAGCTGAGAACGAAGGGCTTCCACAAGTTGGAGCTCCGCTACCGAAAGTACCTCGATGGCGGATTCAAGACGCCCACCGGCAAGATCGAGCTGTACGCCACCCGGCTCGAGGCGATGGGCTACGACCCGCTGCCCCATTGGCAGGAACCGCCGGAAAGCCCCGTCGCCACGCCGGAGGTGGCGCAGGACTTCCCGCTGGTGCTGACGACCGGAGCGCGCATCCCGTTCTTCTTCAATTCGGAGCATCGGCAGATAAGGAACCTGCGCAAGGCGCACCCCGACCCGATCGTCGAGATCCATCCCGATACGGCGAGGCCGTTCGGCATCGCGAGCGGGGACTGGGTCTGGATCGAGACGCGGCGCGGAAAGATCCGGCAGAAGGCCCGGGTCACCGACGAGATCGATCCGCGGGTGGTCCACGTCGAGCACGGCTGGTGGTTTCCGGAGGAGGCCGGACCCGGGCATGGCGTCTGGACTTCGAACGCCAACCTGCTGACCAGCAACGACCCGCCGTACGACCCGGCGATGGGCACGTATCAGCTGCGTGCCTTGCTGTGCCGCATCGAGCGGGTGAAATAGACGCACCGTCGACCTTGTCATGACTGCAAACCCAAGGCAATCGTCGTACGCAATGGACGCGTTCAACCTGCGTGACCGCGTGGCCCTCGTTACCGGCGCGTCGAGCGGGATCGGCCTGCATCTCACTGGCGTGTTCGCGCGCGCCGGAGCTGCGGTGGCCCTGGCGGCGCGACGCAGCGAGCGGATCGACGCCGCGGCCGCGCAGCTGCGCGGCGAAGGACATCGCGCGGCGGGCGTCGTTCTCGACGTGCTGCGCCCGGCGACTTTCGATGCCGCGTTCGACACGATAGAGCGCGAGCTGGGAGCGCCGCCGGACGTGCTGCTGAACTGCGCGGGCATCATGGTGACCAAGCCGTTCCTCGAGCAGACCGAGGTCGACTTCGATGCCGTTCTGGACACCAATCTGCGCGGCGCCTTCTTCGTCGCCCAGCGCGCCGCCGCGGGCATGGTGGCGCTTGGCCGGGGATCGATCATCAATGTAGCGTCGACGGCGGGTCTGCGGCCCGGGGGCTACCTGTCGAGCTACGGCGCTTCCAAGGCGGCGCTCATCCACCTCACGAAGGTGATGGCCTTCGAGCTCGCGCGTCACGGCATTCGCGTCAACGTCCTGTGCCCGGGCAACATCGAAACCGAAATGCACGAGGATTTCGTCGAGCTCGGCTTTGCCGACGCGCTGCGGAAGCGCATTCCGCAGCGGCGCTTCGGCCAGAGCGAGGATCTCGCCGGCGCGGCATTGCTCCTCGCCTCGGACGCAGGGCGCTACATGACCGGAGCGGTGCTCGCGGTCGACGGCGGGCAGCTCGTCAATTCCCTGTGAACGAGCGCTGAATGTCCTTGCGCGAAACGCTCGATTTCCTGATGTACGACTGGCTCGACGTCGAGTCGCTGATCGAGCGGCCGCGCTTTGCGGAGCACTCGCGCGAGACCTTCGATTCGGTCCTCGACCTGAGCGAGCGGATTGCGCGGGAGCGCTTCGCCCCGGTCAACCGTCGAGCCGACACCGAGGAGCCGACGTTCGACGGTGCCCGCGTGCACCTGCCACCGGCGACGCGCGATGCCGTGCTGGCCTACGCCGAGTCGGGCCTGCTGGCGGCGGGTCACGATTACGAAGCCGGCGGCCTGCAGCTGCCGTTCGTGGTCGACATGGCGGCGAACACGTTCTTTGCGATGGCGAGCGTCAGCGTCCACGCCTTCGGGATGCTGACCTACGCCAACGCCAACCTCCTCATGGCCTGCGGCACGACCCGGCAGCGCCAGGTGTTCGCCCTGCCGGAGCTGCAAGGTCGCTATCTCGGCACGATGTGCCTGAGCGAGCCGCAAGCGGGGTCGAGCCTCGGCGACATCCTCACCGTCGCAGTGCCCGACGGCGCGGATTTCGAGTCCGATGCCCTGGGCCCGCGCTACCGCCTGAGAGGCAACAAGATGTGGATCTCGGGCGGCGAGCACGATCTCACCGAAAACATCGTGCATCTCGCGCTCGCGAAGATTCCCGGCCCGGACGGCAAGCCGACTCCCGGACCCAAGGGCATCTCGCTCTTCGTCGTGCCGCGGCTGATGGTCGACGGGGAGGGGCGCCCGACGGGCGAGCGCAACGACGTCGCGCTCGCCGGGCTCAACCACAAGCTGGGCTATCGCGGCATCCCCAATACGCTGCTCAACTTCGGCGAAGGTCGCTTTGCGTTGCGCGCTCCCGGCGGAATCGACGGCAAGGGCGCCGGCGCCATCGGCTATCGCGTCGGTGACCCGGGCCACGGATTGCAGCTCATGTTCCACATGATGAACGAGGCGCGCATCAACGTCGGCATGGGCGCAACGATGCTGGGCTATGCGGGCTACCTGGCCGCGCTCGACTACGCGCGCAATCGCCCGCAGGGTCGTCCCACGGGGCCGCGCGGCAAGGAGGTCTGCGCACCCCAGGTGCCCATTCTCGAGCACGCGGACGTCAAGCGGATGCTGCTCGCCCAGAAGGCCTATGCCGAAGGCGGGCTGGCGCTCGGGCTGTATTGCGCACGCCTCGTCGACGAGAAGCGCACCGGGAACGCGCCGTCGGCGCAAGAGGCGGCGCGGTTGCTCGAAGTGCTCACCCCCGTTGCGAAGAGCTGGCCCAGCGAATGGTGCCTCGAAGCCAACAGCCTCGCCATCCAGGTGCACGGGGGCTACGGCTACACGCGCGACTTCGCCGTCGAGCAGCACTGGCGCGACAACCGGCTCAACATGATTCACGAAGGCACGCACGGCATCCAGAGCCTGGATCTGCTCGGACGCAAGGTGGTGGCCGATCGGGGCCGGGGTCTTACGCTGTGGGCGTCGCGTGCGCACGCCACGGCCGAGCGCGCGCGCGGGATCGGCGCCTTGGCGGAACACGCGCAAGCCCTGGCACGCGCGGTCGACGACGTGCAATCCGCGACGCACGCAGCCTGGGCCGGCGGCGACCCGCAGGACGCGCTCGCCAACGCCACGCCGTACCTGCAGGCCTTCGGTCACACGGTGCTCGCCTGGATGTGGCTGGATGTGGCCATCGCGGCCGCACGCGCGCTCGACTCCGCCGGTGCATCGGGCGCCGACTTCTACCGGGGAAAGCTGCAGGCCGCGCGCTATTTCTTCCGCTACG
Source organism: uncultured Alphaproteobacteria bacterium (assembly GCA_963734465.1). Taxonomy (GTDB): domain Bacteria; phylum Pseudomonadota; class Alphaproteobacteria; order Rhizobiales; family Xanthobacteraceae; genus Pseudolabrys. Next base: position 5,093 of record CAVTHL010000023.1, on the reverse strand, counting down.
AATTGCCGAAGATCGCTGCCTGGCTGGACGTGGTCGCGCGTCGTGACAGCACGTGCCGCGACATGGCCGACGCATGGTTCTGAGCACTCGCCGGGCCGGTTCGGCGCCCTGGTCTTCGTCCGTTCATGGCTGCCAATTCTTCAACAGGCCATTCGGATTCGACGTCTTTATCTTTGGAGCCGGAACGCCGATCATGATCCTGCGGAACGAGCCGGATTTCGACGGCTGACTTTCACCGGAGGCACGATGCGCAAGCGCACACTGGGAACGAGCGGACTCGAGGTTTCGGCCCTTGGACTGGGTTGCATGGGACTCACCTTCGGCCTCGGCCCTGCCGTCGACAAGCAGACGGGGATCTCGCTGATCCGCGCGGCCGTCGATCGCGGGGTGACCTTCTTCGACACGGCCGAGATCTACGGCCCGTACACCAACGAGGAGCTGGTGGGCGAGGCGCTGGCGCCCGTGCGTGACCGGGTGGTCATCGCGACGAAGTTCGGCTTCGGCGTCGACCCGCACAGCGGCAAGCAGCAGGGCCTCGACAGCAGGCCGGAGCACATCAAGGAGGTGGCCGAGGCTTCGCTCAAGCGGCTCAGGACCGACGCCATCGATCTGTTCTACCAGCACCGCGTCGATCCGGACGTGCCGATCGAGGACGTCGCCGGCGCGGTCAGGGACCTGATTCGCGAAGGCAAGGTCCGCCACTTCGGCCTGTCCGAGCCGGGCGTGCGCACCATCCGGCGCGCGCACGCCGTGCAGCCGGTGAGCGCCGTGCAGAGCGAATACTCGCTGTGGTGGCGGGAACCCGAGAGGGACGTCCTGCCGACGCTCGAAGAGCTCGGCATCGGCTTCGTTCCCTTCAGCCCGCTCGGGAAGGGCTTTCTCACCGGCACGATCGACGAGAACACGGCGTTCGGCCGCAACGACTTCCGCAAGGTCGTTCCCCGTTTCACCGAGGAGGCGCGCAAGGCGAACAAGTCGCTGGTCGACCGGCTCGCGCAAATCGCCGCCCGGAAGCAGGTCACGCCCGCCCAAATCGCGCTCGCCTGGCTCCTCGCCCAGAAGCCGTGGATCGTCCCGATACCCGGAACCACGAAGCTGCATCGCCTGGAAGAGAACCTCGGCGCGGCAGACATCGAGCTGACGCCCGCGGAGCTCGGCGACATCGACGGCGCACTGTCGACGATTGCCGTGCAGGGGGCGCGGTATCCGGAACACCTGCAAGCGCTGGTCGGGCGCTGAGTCAAGGGTCGGGCAGGCCGCCCGACGACCCGCCGGTGAAGCGCGCGAACGCGGCGCCGCCGACGGGTGCGCCGACGAGCGCACGGCGCGTCGCCTCGAGGTACTGGTGGCCGAAGCGGCGATCGGGCTCGAGGTAGGCAGCTTCCGCCCATTCGTTCCACGCATTGATGAACACCAGCCGCTCGTCGCCCCGATGCTGTTCCGCGACGCGGGCAACGACCTCGCGCAGCCAGAGCTCGTAGACCTCCGGTGTCGCATTGACGAACGTGAGCGCGTGGTTTTGGCGCCTCGCCGTGTTGTCCCAGCCGGGCATCACCGTGCGGTGCACGCGGTACGCCGGTTCGGGACGCGCAAGTGAATCGAGCACGAACTGCCGGTAGTCGATGATCAGACCATCGAAGTCGGGATTGACGACATCGACTTGCGCGTTGATCGGCGGCGTGCGCACGCCGTGCGGTGGAAACGCCACCACGGCGTCGAAGCCGTACTGCGCGGGATCGCCCGTATCGTAGGTCTCGACCGCGCAAAGATAAGGGTCGCCGACGCCGTCGCGGCGACAGGCCTCGCGCCAGATCGCAGCGCTTACGCGCACGTCGGGCAGCACCCCCACGCGATAGACGATGAGGAGCGGCCTGCCGCCGACCCGGATGTAGCGCGAATCGCGGAAGTGCGGCAGCAGGTCGTGGATGAGGCGCTCGTCGTCGGCACGCGAGGGGTTCTGCGCAATCAGGATTTCGCGATCCGCGCCATCCCAGCGCCGTGTCCAGTTCTCGTTGGCCCAGCACAGGCAATACGGCAGATCGGGATGGCCCGACGAGCGCATCTCCTCGACCGGGCGCTCGAGCAGGCGCTTGCCCGCGAACCAGTAGAAGTAGTAACAGAAACCGTGGATGCCGTACGAGCGGGCGAGTGCTGCCTGCTGCTCGCGCGTCTCGGGCACCCGCAGGTCGTAGAACCCCAGGTCGGCCGGCAGGCGCGGCTGGTAGTGCCCGTCGAAATTCGGCCGTGCTCGCGTCACGTTGGTCCACTCGGTGAACCCCGAGCCCCACCAGCGATCGTTTTCCGGGATCGGATGGAACTGCGGCAGGTGGAAGGCGATGGCGCGCACCGGCGACTCGACGCGCTCGCCCGAGGGTTCCATCTCGCGGCTGTCGTCGTTCATCGCGTGCTTGCCGCCGGCGAGGGCTGCGCGCCGAGGATGAGCTCGCGGTAGCGTCGGGCCTGGGCACCCGGGTCGAGCAGCGCCCGCATCTTGTCGCGACCCGCGCGACCGATCCTCTGCGCGAGCGCCGGTGCGCGACGCAGCTCGGCCAGCTGCTGCTGCGCCTCGGCGCTCGAACCGTAAAGAAAGCCGTCGACGCCGTGCTCGATGCGCTCGGCATGAATGGAGCCAAGCGGGCACAGCACGGGCACGCAGAGCAGCATCGCGCCGTAGATTTCGCGGCCCAGCGTGTCCTGCCACCATGCATCGCTGCGATGAACGAAGCAGCGAAGGCCCGCGAGGAAGGGCTCGAGCCCGAGCGCCTTCCTTTCGTAGAAGCGGGTGGACCGGCTGCCGCCGAGCGTGTAGCGGAAACGCCCCGGATCGTAGATGTGGAGCCGTCCGGCGATCCGCTCCAGAGCCGTAACGAGATCCGCATCGGACGGTTCGGCGGGGAACGGCTGGTTCTGGCCGACGATGCCCACCGGCCACGCAGTCGACGCCTCGATCGGCGACGCGTCGGACAGGACCGCCGCTGGCGCGTGCGCAGCGTGCAGTCGCGCGAGATCGACCGGCGGCGGCACGATGATGTGGCCTTCGCCGAACCGCCTCGCCGCGGCCTGCGACGCGAACACGAGCTCGAGCGGACGTGCGCCGTCGTGCGCGATCGCTCGCAGTTGCTCGAGATAGCGCGTCGGCGCGACCGACTGGCAGAACACGATCACCCGCTCGGCGCTCGCGCGGTCGATCCACGCCGCGCAGTCGAAATCGACGCCTACGAAAACGAGCGTGCCCCCGCGCGGCACCGAGCCGGTCGCGCCATCCACGCGCAGCACGCGGCGCGCGGCGACGACTTCGGTGCCGTCGCCGTCGACTGCCCAGAGCTTGACGAGATGCCCGTCGAGGAGATCGGCGAGCCGTCGCAGCAGCCAGCCATCGTCGTGATCGCCCGCGCGGACGCGCCCGACGAGATGGATGGCTGCCGCTGCGCCTGGCGCCGTGCGCACACCGCCTCGTCGCCCGGCTGCGGCCGGCGAAATCGCGAGATCGACCAGGATCGGGAGCGCGTGTTCCGCGAGCTGCTCCGGCTGCGCGCGCGCCAGCGCAAGCCGGGCGTCCTGCACCAGTTGCCGGTTGTGCTCGATCGCGGCGTAGGGCGGACGCAGCGCCATCGCCGCGGCGATCAGCTCCTCTGCCGCATCGAGATTGCCGCGACCCAGCTCGATGACGCCCAGCATGTGCAAGGCATCGTGGGTTGCAGGAGCCGCGGCGATCACGGCGCGGTACTCGCGCGCGGCCTCGTCGACCCCGCCCGCGATCTGCGCCGCGAGCGCGCGCTCCATCTGGCTGCCGAGCAGGTCGCGCGTACTCTCGTCGAGATGTGCCCATTCGACGCCGGGCGCGCGATAGGTCGATCGCGGGGGCGACGCCGACGACGCCGTCGCAGCACCGGCCAAACCCCCTAGCGACCCGTGGCAATCCTTGTAGCGGCGACCGCTGCCGCAGGGACAGGGGCTGTTCCGCGAGGCCGGCGCGACGACCGCGTCGGTCACTGGACAACCTCCCCCGAAGCCGCCCGCGGTGCGGGCGTCTCCCCCCTCCGCTGGAGGGGGCGAGCGCCTTCGGGCGGCCGTGCGGCGCTCATACGATCGGGCTCGCCTCGGGCTCGGGTGGCAGTGCCGGATTGCCGCTGCCCGGGATCGCCGCGGCGGCGCGTGCGTCGACCACGTACTGCAAGGCATAGAGGTCCTCGAGATCCTCGCGGTTGCGAAACGCGATCGACAGGTTCTGCGTGACGAGCCTGCCGGGGCGCCGCGAGATCACGAGCCGGTCGATCCAGCCTGGCTGCATCAGCGGTTCCATGTGCGTGACGTCGTACCCGGTCTGCTCGAACAGCAGCCGCAACGTTGCGCGGGTGAAGAATCGAACGTGCGTGATGTCGAGCACGCCATGCGGGCCGTACTCCCACCGGCCCGCGGCGAGCTCGTCGAGGCTCGCCAGATTGCGGATGTTCGGCACGCTTGCCAGCACGCGCGTACCCGGCGCGATCCAGGAACGGATTCGCGTGAGCGCGCGCCACGGGTCGTACAGGTGCTCGAGCACGTCGAGCAGCAGCACCGTGCCGATCGTCACCTCGCCCACGTGCCTGGCGAGCTCGACCTCGTCGATGCTCGCGCAGACGACGTCGTCGAGGAATTGCCGCGCGTACTGCGCGGCATGCGGGTTGCGCTCGATGCCGATGACCCGCGTGCCGGGGAATTTCTCCTTGATGAGCCTGCCGGTGGCACCGCCACCGCAGCCGACATCCAGCACGACGCCCGGGGCCTCGTTGAGGAAGCTCGCGATTTCGACGCGCGGGTTCTGGTGGTACTGCGGATCGAAGTCCGTATCTGCGGCGAGGTGCGTTTTCCAGACAGGTTCCATGTCGATCGAGTCCAAGCGCGGTGCCACTCGCAGCGCGGGGCGCCGCGACGTGTGCTCGTTGTGCGCGCGCAGGCGGCTGCGGTTGCAGGTTCCCGCACGATACGCATGCCCGGCGGGGAAGCGCAACTTTCGCGAGCCTGCTGCGCGAGGTCGCACGCCACTTGCGCGTCTCGCGCCGACGATCGATCATCCGCGCTTTGCGTCGTCAAAGGAGGCGCGGTGCATCCCG
>CAVTHL010000022.1:0-152260 GCA_963734465.1 uncultured Alphaproteobacteria bacterium | reverse complement strand
CGCCGTGATCTCTGAGGCTCTCCGTGATAAGATTGTGAAATGGCGACCACCCCGGCCACCGACAAAGGACACATCGAGGCGCTGTGCGCGGCCAAGGGCATGCGCATGACCGAGCAGCGCCGCACCATCGCGCGCGTGCTCGCCTCCTCCGACGATCATCCCGACGTCGAGGAGCTGTACCGGCGCTGCATCAAGGTCGACGACCGCATCTCGATCTCGACCGTCTACCGCACGGTGCGGCTGTTCGAGGATGCCGGCATCATCGCGCGCCACGATTTCCGCGAGGGCCGCGCCCGCTACGAAACGACGCCCGAGGCGCACCACGACCATCTCGTCAATCTGCGCAGCGGCGAGGTGATCGAATTCCAATCGGAAGAGATCGAGCGCCTGCAGGCGGAGATCGCGCGTAAGCTCGGCTACCGACTGGTCGATCACCGGCTCGAGCTCTACGCGGTGCCGCTCAAGGACGACAAGAGCGGACGATAATGATCCGCGCACTGTTTATCGCGGCGTTGTTCTTCACCATGACGCCGCTGCTGATCTCCATGCAGTGGCTGCTCGGCAAGCTCGGCCTGCCCGGCTGGGGCTTCATCGCCTGCAATTATTATCGCGTGCTGCGCGCGCTGCTGCGCATCCGCGTGCGCGTTGTCGGCGAGCCGGTTGCCGGCCGCGCCGTGCTCTACATCTCCAATCACGTGTCGTGGGTCGATATCGTGGTGATCGGCTCGCTCAGCCCGGTCGCCTTCGTCGCCAAGAGCGAAGTGCGCAAATGGCCGCTGGTCGGCATCACCGCCGAAATCCAGCGCACGGTGTTCGTCGACCGCGCGCGCCGCCATCAGACCAGCGACGCCATCGGCGAAATCGTCAAGCGGCTGGCCTCGGGCACCTCGGTGGTGCTGTTCGCGGAAGGCACCTCGAGCGACGGCAACCGCGTGCTGCCGTTCCGCTCGGCGCTCATCGGCGCCATCAAGCACGCGGCCGAGCATGGCGGCGCCGCCGGCGTTCTCATTCAGCCGATGTCGATCTGCTACACCGGCCTGCACGGCATTCCGATGGGCCGCCAGCACCGCCCGCTGGTCGCCTGGTACGGCGATCTCGACTTCATGCCGCACATCAAGGCCTTCATCGAACGCGGCGCGGTCGATGCCGTGGTGAGCTATGGCGAGCCGGTTGCCGCCGACGGCGAGGCCGACCGCAAGGACATGACCAAGACGCTGGAAGGCGCGGTGCGCGGAGCTGACCACCGCCGCGCTGCTGGGGCGGCCGCGGCCGGCGCAGCGCGGCAGCGTCTTAAAATCGTTGTAAAATCAACGCTATGGTTTAACGCGACAAAGCCCGCTTGGACGGGTAAAAATAGGCCTCGCTACACGCGAAACGGCATGAGCAGACCCCGCAAAGTCCACGTCAAATCGTTTGGCTGCCAGATGAACGTCTACGATTCCCATCGTATGGCGGACACGCTGGCGCCGGGCGGCTTCCATGAGACCGCCGCGCCCGACGACGCCGACCTCGTCATCCTCAACACCTGCCACATCCGCGAGAAGGCGGCCGACAAGGTCTATTCCGAGATCGGCCGCATCCGCGTGATGAAGGAGGAAGCCGCCGCCCAGGGCCGCAAGATGCTGATCGCGGTCGCCGGTTGCGTCGCGCAGGCCGAGGGGCAAGAGATCATGCGCCGCGCCGGCGCGGTCGATCTCGTGGTCGGCTCGCAGAACTATCACCGCCTGCCCGAACTGGTGGCGCGCGCGGAGAGCGGCGAGAAGATCGTCGACACCGAATTCCCGGTCGAAGACAAATTTGAATTGCTGGCGCCGCCGCAACGCGACGCCATCCGCGCGCGCGGCATTTCCGCCTTCGTCACCGTGCAGGAAGGCTGCGACAAGTTCTGCACCTTCTGCGTCGTGCCCTATACGCGCGGCGCGGAAGTGTCGCGTCCGGTCGCGCAGATCGTGGCGGAGGTCGAGCGGCTGGCCGCGGCCGGCGTGCGCGAGGTCACGCTGATCGGGCAGAACGTCAACGCCTATCACGGCGCGGGCGAGGACGGCGCGCCCTCATCGCTCGGCAAATTGCTGCGGCGGCTGGCGCGCGTGCCCGGCATTTGCCGGCTGCGCTACACCACCAGCCACCCGCGCGACATGGACGACGATCTCATCGCCGCGCATGGCGAGCTCGACGCGCTGATGCCTTACGTGCATCTGCCGGTGCAGTCGGGCTCCGACCGCATGCTGGCGGCGATGAACCGCCGGCACACGCGCGACGACTATCTCGCCGTGATCGCGCGCTTGCGCGCCGCGCGCCGCGATCTCGCCTTCACCTCCGATTTCATCGTCGGCTTCCCGGGCGAAACGGAAGCAGGATTTCCGCGACACGCTTGCGCTGGTCGAGCAGGTCGGCTTTGCCAGCGCCTATACCTTCGCCTATTCGCCGCGCCCCGGCACGCCGGCCGCCGAGATGGACAATCAAGTTCCGGATGCAGGAAAAATCCGAGCGCCTGCAGCGGCTGCAAGCCCTGATTACCGGCCAGTGGCGCGCCTTCAACGCTTCTTTCGCCGGGCAGACCCTCGACGTTCTTCTGGAAAAGCCCGGCAAGCTGCCTGGGCAACTGGTCGGCCGCTCCCCATATTTACAGGCGGTGCAGGTGATGGCGCCGCGCGCCATGATCGGGTCGCTGGTGCAAGTCGTCATTACCGACATCGGAACCAATACGCTGTTCGGCGCGCTCGCCGAAAATACGAGCCGCCCCGCAACTGGCCGCAGCAGGAGCATAGAAACCAACTTGCGCACACAGGATCCCGTGATCCCGCCCGCCGCGGCGTCGGAGGAAACCGCCACCACGCAGACCGTGCTGGCCTTCGAGGACAATCGGCTCGCCTCCATCCTGTTCGGCCAATACGGACAAAATCTCGCGCTGATCGAGCGCCGGCTCGGCGTGGTGGCCGAGCAGCGCGGCAATCACGTCACGCTCGACGGCTCGCGCGGCGCCTGCGAGCAGGCCCGCCGCGTGCTGGAAGGGCTCTACGAACAGCTCAAGCGCGGCCGCGATCTCTCCCAAGGCGACGTCGAAGGCGCCATCCGCCAGGCGATCGCGCAGGGCTCGCTGTTCGACTACGACCCGGCCGGCCCGCGCCCCGCTTTCGAGGAGATCAACCTGCGCAAGCGCCCGGTGCGCGCGCGCACCGCCGCGCAGGACGCCTACATCCGCGCGCTCAAACGCCATCCGCTGGTGTTCGGCACCGGCCCCGCCGGCACCGGCAAGACCTGGATCGCGGTGGCGCAGGCCGTGCAGATGTTCGAGCGCAAGGAGATCGACCGCATCATCCTGTCGCGGCCGGCGGTGGAGGCGGGCGAGCGGCTCGGCTTCCTGCCCGGCGACATGCGCGAGAAGGTCGATCCCTATCTGCGCCCGATCTATGACGCGCTCTACGACCTGATGGACGCGCGCATCGTCGAGCGCGCGCTGCAGGCCGGCGAGATCGAGATCGCGCCGCTCGCCTTCATGCGCGGCCGCACGCTGTCGAACGCCGCCGTCATTCTCGACGAGGCGCAGAACACCACATCGATGCAGATGAAGATGTTCTTGACGCGGCTGGGCGAGAACAGCCGCATGATCGTCACCGGCGATCCGAGCCAGGTCGATCTGCCGCCCGGCCAGACTTCGGGGCTCGCGGAAGCGGTCAAGCTGTTGGCCGGCGTCGAAGGCATCGGCCATGTCGCCTTCACCGCCGATGACGTGATCCGCCACGAGCTGGTTGGGCGCATCGTGGCGGCTTACGACCGCGCCTCGGCCAAGCGCGAGAACCAAGGATGACGCCGCCGCCGGGCCGGCGCGAGGGAGCGCCGGAGATCGATATTCAGGTGGCCTCGCCGCTGTGGGCCGCGCAGCCGCGCGCGAAGCAGACCGTGCGCGCGGCGATTGCCGCGGCCCGCGCCGCGCGCGACGCCGACGGCGAGGTCAGCGTGCTGCTGGCCGACGATAGCGCGATCCGCGCCTTGAACCGCGACTGGCGCGCCATCGACAAGCCCACCAATGTGCTGTCGTTTCCGGCCGCCAAAGAGACAGGCGGCAAATTCCTCGGCGACATCGTGATGGCCTATGAGACCTTGGCGCGCGAATGCGCGGACGAGCAGCGCGATTTCCTGCATCATCTCGCCCACCTCACCGTCCATGGCTTTCTCCATCTCATCGGCTACGATCACCAGACCGAGCAGCAGGCCGACGAAATGGAAGGGCTGGAAAGCCGTATCATGCGTTCGATGAACATGCCCGACCCCTATCTCGCGCGCGATCTCGAGCGCTCGTGACCATGCCCGACGACAAGCCATCGATGCCGTTCGAGCCGCGCAATCTGCCGGTGCCGGTCGCGCCCGCGCGCGAAAACGGCGACAACTGGTTCACGCGCACGCTGCGTGCGCTGTTCGGCTGGAAGCAGGGCTCGATCCGCTCCGACCTCAAGGACGTGCTCGACCTGATGCCGCCCGGCGAATCCGGCTTCTCGCCGGACGAAAGCCGCATGCTCAAGAACATCCTGGGGCTTCGAGAACGCCGTGTTGGGGATGTGATGATTCCCCGCGCGGACATCATCGACGTGCAGCAGGACATCACGCTCGGCGAACTGCTGCGCACGTTCGAGCGCGCCGGCCATTCGCGCCTGGTGGTCTATAACGACACGCTCGACGATCCGGTCGGCATGGTGCACATCCGCGACTTGATCGCCTTCATGACCGCGCGCGCCGCGGTCGACCCGGACAAGAACGCCAAACGCAAGAAGCCGTTTGCCGCCGGCCTCGATCTCAAGGCCATTAATCTGGCGATCCCTTTGTCGGCGACCAAGATCGTGCGCGAAATCCTGTTCGTGCCGCCGTCGATGCGGGTGATCGACCTGCTGGCGCGCATGCAGGCAACGCGCATTCACCTGTCGCTGGTGATCGACGAATATGGCGGCTCCGACGGGCTGGTGTCGATCGAGGACATCGTCGAGCAGATCGTCGGCGAAATCGCCGACGAGCACGACGAGGACGAGCTGCCGGCGGTGGTGCGCCAGCCCGACGACAGCTACATCGCCGACGCGCGCGCGCATCTCGAGGACGTGGTGGCGATCGTCGGCTCCGATTTCGACCTCGGTGACGCCGCCGAGGAAGTCGACACGCTCGGCGGCTATCTGGTGACGCGCGCCGGACGCCTGCCGGCACGCGGCGAAATCATTCCCGGCCCCGGGCTGTTCGAGTTCGAGGTGCTGGACACCGACCCGCGCCGGGTCAAACGCATCCGCATCGTGCGGCTGAAGGAGCGGCGCGAACGCCCGCGCGCCGAGCAGCGCAAGCGGCAGGAACCCGACGCCGTGCTCGCCGGCACCACGCCGGCGTCATTGCCGATCGACGATGCGCCGCAAAAAGACACCGCCGCAACGCCCGCCACGCCGCGCCGCCCGTGACCCTCATCACGCGCCTTGCTCATGCGATCGTGCTCGCCTCCGGCTGGCGGCGCGCCATCATCGCCTTTCGTCGCCGGCGCAGCCTCGGCGCTGGCGCTGCCGCCGATCAGCGGCTGGCCGGTGCTGTTCATTACATTTCCGATCCTGGTCTGGCTGGTGGACGGTTCGGCGGCCGGCCGCTTCAGCGGCGTCTGGCGCGCGGCCGGCGCCGGCTGGTGCTTCGGCTTCGGTTATTTCGTCGCCGGGCTTTACTGGACCGGCTACGCCTTTCTGGTCGACGCCAAGACCTTCGGCTGGCTGTTGCCGCTCGCGGTCGGCGGATTGCCGGCGGTGCTCGGCATCTATACCGCGCTTGCGCTTGCCGCGGCGCGGCTGATCTGGGTGCGCGGGCCGGAGCGCGTGCTCGCGCTCGCCGTGACGCTCACCGTCACGGAATGGCTGCGCGGCCATCTGTTCAGCGGATTTCCCTGGAACGCGTTCGGCTACACGCTGACCGAGCCGCTGGCGCTGGCGCAAAGCATTTCGCTGGTCGGCATCTGGGGGCTCACTTTTCTTGCCGTGGCGATCTTTGCGACCCCGGCGGTGCTCGCCGACGACCGCAAGGATACGCCGCATCCTTTTCGCGCGCCGGTGGCCGCGCTGATCGTGCTGGCCGCGCTCGGCGGCTACGGACTGGCGCGGCTGCGCACGCATCCGACGTCTTACGTGAGCGGCGTCAAGCTGCGCATTATGCAGCCCAATCTTCAGCAGGACGAGAAGTTCAACTACACCGCCCGCACCGATGTTATGCAGCGATATTTGCGGCTGTCCGACCGCGCCACCGGCCCGCGCTCGAACGGCGTGCGCGACGTGACACATTTGATCTGGCCGGAATCGGCCTTCCCGTTTTTCCTGACGCGCGAACCGGAAGCGCTGGCGCAGATCACCAATCTGCTCAAACCGAACACCGAGCTGATCACCGGCGCGGTGCGCGCGGCGGAGCCGGTAAGCCCCGATCACGTGCGCGCCTATAATTCGATCTACGTGATCGATCCCGACGGCTCGATCCGCGGCATCTACGACAAGGTGCACTTGGTTCCGTTCGGCGAATATCTACCGTTCCAGCGTCTGCTCGAAAGCATAGGACTGCGTCAGCTCACCAAAGTGGTCGGCGGCTTCATGTCGGGCGACCGCCGGCGCGCGATGGATATTCCCGGCGCACCGAAGATGCTGCCGCTGATCTGCTACGAGGCGATCTTTCCCGGCGAAGCAGTGCCGCCCGGCGAGCGGCCGGGCTGGCTGGTCAACGTCACCAATGACGGCTGGTTCGGCATCAGTTCCGGGCCGTACCAGCATTTCCAGCAGGCGCGCGCGCTCGCCATCGCCGAAGGTCTGCCGCTGGTGCGCGCCGCCAACACCGGAATCTCCGGCGTCATCGATCCGGTCGGTCGCGTGATTGCCTCGTTGCCGCTGGGCGCGGAAGGCGTGCTCGATGCGCGGCTGCCAGCCGCCGGCGCGCCGACGGTTTATGTGAATTTCGGCAATTACACCTTGATTCTATTTCTGGTGGTAAGTTTGATGGTAGTTGGTCGTCGCCGTTTACATCCTTAGATTGAATATATACCGGTGGTGATGGATCAATGCCGGCTGCCACCTGCTGGTGCAGCCAAATTATGATCCCGCGAAAACTCTGAAAATTAGCGCCAATATTAACTCTTCGCTGCGGCTAACTGGCGCCCCTGCACAAAGACAGATTGCATAAATGGGCTCAGTTGTGACATTACGCAGGAGAATAGGGGCATAGGAGATTTTTATGGCCAAGAAGGCACCCAATCCGATCGACAAGCATGTCGGTTCGCGCGTGCGCATGCGCCGGATGATGCTGAGCATGTCACAGGAGAAGCTCGGCGATGCCCTTGGCCTGACGTTCCAGCAAGTTCAGAAATACGAGAAGGGCACCAACCGCATCGGCGCCAGCCGCCTGCAGCAGATCTCCAATATCTTGCAAGTTCCCGTGTCGTTTTTCTTCGAAGGCGCGCCGCATATCGGCGGCGAACCTCGCGGCATGGGCGAAGCGCCCTCGCCCGCTTATGTGTCGGACTTCCTGGCCACCTCGGACGGGCTGTCGCTGACCAAGTCGTTCATGCGCATCAAGAACAGCAAGCTGCGCCGGCGCATCGTCGATCTCGTCGAACAGATCGCGGGCGAGGAATAAGCCCACGGGCTTGGCTTGAGGTTATTGCCCACGCTGCCCGCATCTTGACCTCGCTCCCCGCCACTGCAAGAAACACCCCCGACGAATAAACGGTCGCGCGCGAAATGCGCGCGGGGAGGAGTTTCAGTGGCGCACACCAATTTCCTGTTCACCAGCGAGTCGGTTTCCGAAGGTCATCCCGACAAGGTCTGTGACCAGATTTCCGACGCGGTGCTCGATGCGTTTCTCGAAAACGACATCAAGCTCGGCATTGCCGACGACAGCCAGGTGAACACCCGGCTCGGTTGCGAGACGCTGTCGACCACCAACAAGATCGTGATCGCCGGCGAGGGACGCGGGCAATCGCCGTTCTTTCACAAGCACGGCGACAAGGCGGTGGTGAACCGCGAATTGATCGCGCAGATCGCGCGCGACGTGGTCAAGGACATCGGCTACGACCAGGACGGCTTCTCCTATTACGGCGCCGACATCGAGGTGCTGCTGCACGGCCAGTCGCCCGACATCGCCATGGGCGTCAACGCCAAGAAGAAAAAAGGCGGCGAGGAAGAAGGCGCCGGCGACCAGGGCATGATGTTCGGCTTCGCCTGCACCGAGAGCGAGGTGTACGAGAAGAATTCCTTCATGCCGGCGCCGATCTATTTTGCGCACAAGATCCTGAAGGTGCTCTCCGACAAGCGGCGCGCCGGCCAGCTGTTCGATCTGCAGCCCGACGCCAAGAGCCAGGTCACCGTCAAATACGTCAACGGCAAGCCGGTCGGCTGCACCAAAGTGGTGGTCTCCACCCAGCACAATGCGCAGAGCCGCAACGGCAAGAAGTACACGCCGGGCATGGTCAAGGAGATGATCTCGGACGCGGTCGAGTCGGCGCTGCCGAAGGGCTGGATGCCGGCGCGGCCGTCCGACTTCCTGGTCAATCCGACCGGCAATTTCGTGGTCGGCGGACCCGACGGCGATTGCGGCCTCACCGGCCGCAAGATCATCGTCGACACCTACGGCGGCTACGCCCCGCACGGCGGCGGCGCCTTCTCCGGCAAGGACCCGACCAAGGTCGACCGCTCGGCGGCTTACGCCGCGCGCTATCTCGCCAAGAACGTGGTCGCCTCGGGGCTGGCCGAGCGCTGCACCATTCAGGTGGCTTACGCGATCGGCGTCGCCGATCCGATGTCGGTGCTGGTCGACACCCATGGCACCGGCAAGGTGGAAGAAAAGAAGCTGGAAAAGGTGCTGCCGGAGCTGTTCCGCCTCACCCCGACCAATATCCGCCGCACGCTCAAGCTCAATCGCCCGATCTACCGGCGCACCGCGGCCTACGGCCATTTCGGACGCGCGCCCGACAAAGACGGCGGCTTCTCCTGGGAGAAGACCGACCTCGCCGCGGCCATCAAGAGCGCGGTGAAATAGGCTCGAATAGCTTTCGACTGCGACGTAATGGCCGGCCTTGTGACCGCAAGTCGGGTATACCCGACTTGCGGCATTAATTTATTTGCGCAACTCGGGCAGGCCCGAGTTGCGGGTTCATTCGCGTCTTTGATAGTCGGCGCATGGAGCCGAATTCGCCAGCATCGCAACGCGCTTTCTTCGGCCGGCGCAAAGGCCATGCGCTGAAGCCGCGGCAGGCCGCGCTGTTCGACACGCTGCTGCCGAAGATCGCGCTCGATCTCACCAAACCCGCGCCATCCGATCTGCGCGCTTTATTCGGCGGCGTCGATGACGTGTGCCTGGAAATCGGTTTCGGCGGCGCCGAGCACCTGATCGCGCAGGCCAAAGCCAATCCGCGCACGGGATTCATCGGCTCGGATGGCTTCGTCAATGCCATCGCCAAGGCGCTGGCCGCCATCGAGACCGACAGGCTCGCCAATATCCGCCTGCATCACGGCGACGCCAGCGAGCTCATCGGCTGGCTGCCGGAGGCGGCGCTGGCGCGCATCGACCTGCTCTATCCCGATCCGTGGCCGAAGCGGCGGCACTGGAAGCGCCGCTTCATCCAGGATGACAGCCTCAAACGGCTGGCGCGCATTTTGAAGAGCGGTGGCGAACTGCGCTTTGCCACCGACATCGCCGACTATGCGGCCTATGCGCTGGCGCGCGTGCTGCGCTCGAAGGATTTTGTCTGGACCGCCGAGGCGGCCGCCGATTGGCGCAAGGCTTGGGCCGATTTTGCCGGCACGCGCTACGAGGCCAAGGCCAAGCGCGAAGGCCGCGTGCCCGCCTACTTCACGTTCCGCAAGCTCTGATTGTTCGCCGGTGGCTTATTCGCCGGTACCTTGCCGCACCTGCCAGAAGCGCACCACGCGCTGGGCGGTGGCAGCGGTGAGCCGCTCGAAATTCTCGTAAGCGGCGTCGAGCGTCGCCGGCGACGGCTTGAGGCCCGGCCGCGCATTGATCACCTCGCGCACGGTCGGCCAGCCGAAGCCGGCCGAGCGCGCAAGGATGAGCACGGGGTCGGCGCGCTCGCCGGCCATCAACCGGTCGACGACTTCGACCGGCACTGCGCAGAGCGTGGCGAGCGCGGCGATCGTTTCCTCGTAGCGGCCGCTCTTGGCGTATTCGGCGATGTCGGCCTCGGACAGCTTGCGCTCCTTGTGCAGCGCGCGCACGGCGGCGAGCGCCGCGGTGTAATTGCGCGGACTTGCGCGGGCGGCGACCTCGTCGGTCACTTTCGCCAGCACGCGGCGGATCTCGGCTTGCGTTTCGGGCTTGGCCTGCGCCAGCAGGCGCTTCTGCACCACGTCGCTCGCCTGCATCAAAAGCTGGCGGAACAGCCGCGGCGGAATATCGGTGCGCAGCCCGACTTTCTCGGCCAGCACGCCGTCCTGCTCGGCGCGCTTGACCAGCGTCGAGAAGGCGTTTTCCGACAATTGCGCTTTCTGGTTGGTCGCGATCGAGCGCGCCACCTCGCGGTCGCCGCGCGTGACCAGAATTTCGGCCAGCGCCTCGCTGACGTTTGTGCGCTCCGACAGCGCGAGCAGGTGCGCCTGGCTCTTGCTTTCGGCGATCTGCATGAGTTCGGGGTCGTCGAGCCTCGCCTGCTTGAGCACCGGCCCGGCCACCGCGATATCGTCGTTCTCGGCCAGCGTGCGCACGACGCCTTCCGGCGCGTTCGGCACCGGCGCGAGGCGGCGCGCGAGTTCGGCCAGCGCCTTGGCCTCGATCTCCTCGATCAGATAGCCGATGACGTCGTCGAACAGCCCGACATGTTCGTTGCTGAACGCCGCGGCGCCGTCGAGAAACAACGTGGTGATACGGCGCAGGGTCTCGGCCCGCTTTTCCGCCGAGCCATGCTGGACGACGTCTTCCAACTCGGGAAGCAGCGAGACGGGAGCACCCATTGCAAAAACCTACAGAACGACCTGTGAAATCCGGCGGAAGCGGCGGCTTTACCCAAATTTAAGGGCAGATTCTGAAGGAACTGTTAGCCCTGCAGATGGCCCGCCGGCCTTGCACAGAGGCCGAAAATGGCTATATTCCCGCATGTAATTAAGACACCCTCATAACCGAACGGGTTTTGAGAGTGGGTCCTCCCGGGCCCGCTCTTTTTTGTTACCAAAATGGCCGCAAGCCAGGAATTAAGAGTGCCCGCGGCGGATACCGCCGCCTTCGAGACCGAGCCGCGCCTGATCGCGGAGCCCGGCCTGTCGGCGCGCGTCGCCCATGTCGCCGAGCCGGTGATCGAGCAGCTCGGCTATCGCCTGGTGCGGGTGAAGGTCTCCGCCGCCGAGGGCTGCACCGTGCAGATCATGGCGGAGCGTCCGGACGGCGGCATGACGGTGGAGGATTGCGAGACGGTGTCGCGCACGCTCTCGCCGGTGCTCGACGTTGCCGACCTGATCGATCGCGCCTATCGGCTCGAGGTGTCGTCGCCCGGCATCGACCGGCCGCTGGTGCGCAAATCGGACTTCGACCGCTATACCGGCCATCTGGTGCGCATCGAGATGGAGGTGCCGGTCAACGGGCGCAAACGTTTTCGCGGCGAGCTCACCGGCACCGAAGGCGAAGCCGCGCGCCTGCGTCGCGACGACGCGGGCGAAGGCGAGGAAGCGGATGTGCTGCTTCCGATCAACGAAATGGGCGAAGCAAAGCTCGTGCTCACCGACGACCTGGTGAGAGAGGCTTTGCGACGCGAGAAGGCCGCCAAGCGCGAAGCGAAAGCGGCGAAGCGACAAGAACGACAACATCGAAGGCATCACCCCGGCCAGACCGGACATGCCGCCAACCGAGGAGACTGAGCTATGGCTGTCAGCGCCAACAGGCTCGAACTATTGCAAATCGCCGACGCGGTTGCGCGTGAAAAGGCGATCGACCGCGGTATCGTCATCACCGCCATGGAAGATGCCATCGCCAAGGCCGCGCGCTCGCGCTACGGCGCCGAGACCGACGTGCACGCCGAGATCGAGCCGAAGACCGGCGAGTTGCGGCTCACGCGCCACATGCTGGTGGTCGAGGCGGTCGAGAATTCGTCCAACCAGATCACGCTCGAGGACGCGCGCAAGCGCCATCCGGCAGCGCAAGTGGGCGACACCATTGCCGACCCGCTGCCGCCGCTCGAATACGGCCGCATCGCCGCGCAATCGGCCAAGCAGGTGATCGTGCAAAAAGTGAGAGAGGCCGAGCGCGACCGGCAATATGCCGAGTACAAGGATCGCATCGGCGACATCGTCAACGGCATCGTCAAGCGCGTGGAATACGGCAACGTGGTGGTCGATCTCGGCCGCGGCGAAGCCATCGTGCGGCGCGACGAATTGCTGCCGCGCGAGGTGTTCCGCAACGGCGACCGCATCCGCGCCTATATCTACGACGTGCGGCGCGAGCCGCGCGGCCCGCAGATTTTCCTCTCGCGCACGCATCCGCAATTCACCGCCAAGCTGTTCGCGCAGGAAGTGCCGGAAATCTACGACGGCATCGTCGAGGTGAAGGCGGTCGCCCGCGACCCAGGCTCGCGCGCCAAGATCGCGGTGATCTCGCGCGACTCCTCGGTCGATCCGGTCGGCGCCTGCGTCGGCATGCGCGGCTCGCGCGTGCAGGCGGTGGTGAACGAATTGCAGGGCGAGAAGATCGACATCATTCCGTGGTCGCCCGACATCGCCACCTTCGTGGTGAACGCGCTGGCGCCGGCGGAAGTCGCCAAGGTGGTGCTCGACGAAGACAAAGAGCGCATCGAGGTGGTGGTGCCGGACGCGCAGCTTTCGCTGGCGATCGGCCGGCGCG
Source organism: uncultured Alphaproteobacteria bacterium (assembly GCA_963734465.1). Lineage (GTDB taxonomy): Bacteria > Pseudomonadota > Alphaproteobacteria > Rhizobiales > Xanthobacteraceae > Pseudolabrys. Next base: position 139,429 of record CAVTHL010000022.1, on the reverse strand, counting down.
GCCAGAACGTGCGGCTCGCCTCGCAGCTCACCGGCTGGGACATCGACATCCTGACCGAGCAGGAAGAGTCCGAGCGCCGTCACGCCGAGTTCGAAAGCCGCACCAAGATTTTCGTCGAGGCGCTCAATCTCGACGAAGTGGTCGGGCAATTGCTCGCCTCGGAAGGCTTCGGCTCGATCGAGGAACTCGCGCTGGTCGACGAGAAGGAAATCGCCGGCATCGAGGGCTTCGACGAGGACACCGCGCGCGAGCTGCAGGAGCGCGCCAAGGAATATCTCGACAAGCAGGAGGCCGAACTCGACGCCAAGCGCGTCGAGCTGGGCGTCGCCGACGAGCTCAAAGACGTCCCCGGCGTCACCACCAAGATGATGGTCGCCCTCGGCGAGAACGGCGTGAAGACGATCGAGGATCTGGCCGGCTGCGCCACCGACGACCTGACCGGGTGGACCGAGCGCAAGGACGGCGAATCCAAGCACGAGCCGGGCTATCTCGAAGGCTTCGGCATTTCGCGCGAAGACGCGGAGGCGCTGATCATGCAGGCGCGGCTCAAAGCCGGCTGGGTGACGGAAGCCGAGCTTGCTCCGCCGCCGGCCGAAACACCTGAAGAGGCGGCAGAAGCCGCCCCGCAGGCATAAGGAGAACGCGACCGGCATGCTGGCAGTGACGCAGGACAATGAGCTGGACCGCGGGGCGACCAAAATCGCCTCCGGCGTTCAACGCCATTGTGCGCTCACGCGCGAGCTCAAGCCGGTCGATGAGATGTTGCGCTTCGTGCTCGGGCCCGGCAGTCACGTCGTGCCCGACGTCAAGCGCAGATTGCCCGGCCGCGGTCTCTGGATCACCGGCACGCGGGCCGCGGTCGAAGAGGCCGTCAAGCGCAACGTGTTTGCCCGCGGCTTCAAGCAGGACGTGCGCGTCGCCGCCGACCTTGCCGCACAGGCGGAACAGATGCTCGAGCGCTCGGCGCTCGATGCGCTGGCGATCGCCGGCAAAGGCGGCCGCCTGGTCATGGGTTTCGCCAAGGTGGAGGCTGCGATCGCTCAAGACGACATCGAGGCGCTGATCCACGCCAGCGATGCCGCCGACGATGGAACGCGCAAGCTCAATGCCGGCTTGGCCGCCTTGCAGCGCAAAATGGCGGAAAAACCCCGCGAAACGGCGATCATCGACTTATTTTCCGGCGGGCAATTGGATTTGGCATTGAACCGCCCAAATGTGGTACATGCTGCGCTGCTTGGCGGGCCCGGAAGCGAGACGTTTCTCGCCCGTGTTGCGCGCCTGCAGCGCTTTCGGAATTCGTCCGCGATCGCACTCGAGACAGCGCCGGCGGACGGCGCACGAGGACAAGTTACGTAATGAGCGAAACGAAGAACCCTGGCGAAAAGAAACTCGGCGTCAAGATGACGCTGCGGCCGCGCACGGAAACGGGCGTCGTACGCCAGAGCTTCAGTCACGGCCGCAGCAAGCAGGTCGTCGTCGAGAAGGTGAAACGCCGCTCGATCGGCGGAGCGCCCGAGGCGAAGGCCGAACCCGCGCCGGTGGAAGCGCCCAAGCGCGCCGCCGCGCCGAAAGCGGCCGCCCCTGCGCCAGCCCCCGCCGCGGAAGCGCCCAAACCATCCGGCGTCGTGCTGCGCACGCTCACCGACGAAGAGCGCAACGCGCGCGCCCATGCGCTCGCCGACAGCCGCCTGCGCGAAGCCGAAGAACGCAAGATCGCCGAGGAAGAGGCGCTGCGCCGCAAGTCGCGCGAAGTGGTCGACAAGACCGAGCGCGATGCCGCCGACCTGCGCAAGCGCGAGGAAGACGACCGCCGCAAGCACGACGAAGAAGCCAAGCGCAAGGCCGACGATCTCGCCAAGAAACGCTTCGGCGAGGAAGAAGCCAAGCGCACAGGGCCCGGGGCCAAGCTCACGCTCGAAGCCGACGAGGAAGAAGCTCCCCGCGCGCGCCGCGGTGGTGCCGGCCGTCCGGCGGCTGCTCCGCGCCCGGCGCCCCGCGTCGGCGCCGAAAAGCAGCGCGGCCGCCTCACACTGGTCACGGCGCTACGCGCCGACGAAGTGCGCGAACGCTCCGTTGCATCGTTCCGGCGCCGCACCCAGCGCCTCAAGGGTCAGACCTCGAACGAGCCGAAGGAAAAGCTGGTGCGCGAGGTCACGATCCCCGAGGTGATCTCGATTCAGGATCTTGCCAACCGCATGACCGAACGCGCGGTGGACGTCATCCGCCTGCTGATGAAGCAAGGCCAGATGGCGACCATCAACGACGTGATCGACGCCGATACCGCTCAGCTGATCGCCGAGGAAATGGGCCACACGGTGCGCCGCGTGTCGGAAGCCGACGTCGAGGAAGGCCTGTTCGATACCGCCGACGAAGAGGGCAAGCTTGAGCCGCGCGCGCCGGTCGTGACCGTCATGGGCCACGTCGACCACGGCAAGACCTCGCTGCTCGACGCCATCCGCTCGACCAATGTGGCAAGCGGCGAAGCCGGCGGCATCACCCAGCACATCGGCGCTTATCAGGTCACCGCGCCGTCGGGCGCCCACATCACATTCATCGATACGCCCGGCCACGCTGCCTTCACGGCCATGCGCGCCCGTGGCGCCAAGGTCACCGACATCGTCGTGCTGGTGGTCGCCGCCGACGACGGCGTCATGCCGCAGACGGTGGAAGCGATCCATCACGCCAAGGCGGCCAAGGTTCCGATCATCGTCGCCATCAACAAGATGGACAAGCCGGACGCCAAGCCGGACCGCGTGCGCACCGACCTGCTGCAGCACGAAATCCAGGTCGAATCGATGGGCGGCGATGTGGTGGACGTCGAAGTGTCCGCCACCAAGAAGACCGAACATCGACAAGCTGCTGGAAATGATCGGCCTGCAAGCCGAAATTCTCGACCTCAAGGCCGATCCGGAGCGCGCCGCCGAAGGCACCGTGATCGAGGCCAAGCTCGACCGCGGCCGCGGGCCGGTCGCGACCGTGCTGGTGCAGCGCGGCACGCTGCATGTCGGCGATCTGGTCGTCGCCGGCGCCGAATGGGGCCGCGTGCGCGCACTGGTCTCCGACACCGGCGATCCGATCGAGACCGCCGGTCCCTCGACCCCGGTCGAAGTGCTCGGCTTCTCGGGCACGCCCGACGCCGGCGACCGCATGGCGGTGGTCGAGAACGAAGCCCGCGCCCGCGAAGTCACCGATTACCGCGCCCGCCAGAAGCGCGAGAAGACGGCGGCGCGCGCCACCGGCATGCGCGGCTCGCTCGAGCAGATGATGGCGCAGGCCAAGACGTCCGGCCGCAAGGAATTCCCGCTGGTGATCAAGGCCGACGTGCAGGGCTCGCTCGAAGCGATCATCGGCTCGCTCGACAAGCTGGGAACCGAAGAAGTCATGGCGCGCGTGCTGCACGCCGGTGTCGGCGGCATTTCCGAGTCGGATGTGACGCTGGCCGAAGCGTCGGGCGTTCCGATCATCGCCTTCAACGTGCGCGCCAACAAGGAAGCGCGCGAGGCGGCCGAACGCGCCGGCATCGAGATCCGCTACTACAACATCATTTACGACCTCGTCGACGACGTGAAGAAGGCGATGTCCGGCCTGCTGGCGCCGACGCTGCGCGAGACCATGCTGGGCAACGCGCAGATCCTGGAAGTCTTCAAGGTGTCGAAGGTCGGCAACGTGGCGGGCTGCCGCGTCACCGACGGCACCGTGGAACGCGGCGCCAATGTGCGGCTGATCCGCGACAACGTCGTCGTCCACGAAGGCAAGCTCTCGCAACTGAAACGGTTCAAGGATGACGTGCGCGAAGTCGGCGCAGGTCAGGAATGCGGCATGGCCTTCGAGAACTACCAGGACATGCGGCAAGGCGACGTGATCGAATGTTACCGGGTGGAGTCGATTCAACGCTCGCTGTGAGTCCAAGTCTCACAGCGCGCGCTAGGACACTCCACTCCTCTCCACCGTCATGCCCGGGCTTGTCCCGGGCATCCAGATAACCCGGCAGCGCCGGTGATTACTGGATGTCCGCATTCGGCGGACATGACGGCAGAGATTGAATGTTATGCCACGGCACAAACCAAAGCATCGCGACAGCGCTCCCCGGCGGCGGCTCGCAGCGTCAGTTGCGCGTCGGCGAGCTGGTGCGCCATGCCGTGGCCGAGATGCTCACGCGCGGCGACGTGCACGACCCGGTGATCGAGGGCCATCTCATCACCGTGCCGGAGGTGCGCATGACCCCGGACCTGCGGCTCGCCACCATCTACATCATGCCGCTCGCCGGCCGCGACACCGACAAGGTGATCGCCGCCTTCGAGCGCAACAAGAAATTCATCCGCGGCGAGATTGCGCATGCGGTCAATCTCAAATTCGCCCCCGACATTCGCTTCCACATTGATAACCGGTTCGAGGAAGCCGAGCGCATCGACAAGCTGCTGCGCTCGCCCGAGGTCAAACGCGACCTCGACGATGAGGGCGAAGACGATGAATGACGAGGCGCTGAAGAACCTCACGCTGCCGGAGGAGACGCCGCAGCCGGCGCCGCTCGCGCCTGCAAGCGAGGGCGCAGGACGTCCGAAGCAGAAACAGCAATTCAAGCGCGACAAGCGCGACGTGCACGGCTGGATCGTGCTCGACAAGCCGGTCGGCATGACCTCGACCCACGCGGTCAGCATCATCAAGCGGCTGTTCACCGCCAAGCGCGCAGGACACGCCGGCACGCTCGACCCGCTCGCCTCCGGCGCGCTGCCGATCGCGCTCGGTGAAGCCACCAAGACCGTCCCTTTCGTGATGGACGGCCGCAAGCTCTACCGCTTCACCGTGCGCTGGGGCGAGGAGCGCGACACCGACGATGCCGAGGGCCGGGTGACGGAAACCAGCGCGCAGCGCCCGTCCGCGGACGCGATCCGCGCGCTGCTGCCGTCCTATACCGGCCTGATCCAGCAAATTCCGCCGCGCTTTTCGGCCATCAAGGTCGAGGGCGAGCGCGCCTATGATCTGGCCCGCGACGGGGCGGTGGTCGAGCTCGCGGCCCGCCCGGTGGAGATCGCCCGGCTGGAATTGGTTACCGCCCCGGACGCCGACCATGCGGTTTTCGAGGCGGAATGCGGCAAAGGCACCTATGTGCGCTCGCTCGCCCGCGATATGGGCCGTTCGCTCGGCTGTTTCGGCCATGTCAGCCAGCTGCGCCGGGTCTCGGTCGGCCCGTTCGGCGAAAAAACCATGATTCCACTGGAAGAATTGGAGGCTCTGTGCCATAGAGCCGCCACCGGCGAGGGTAGCCTCGCCGATTTAATCCTGCCCGTTGAGACCGCGCTGGACGACATCCCGGCGCTGGCCGTCAGCCGGGCAGACGCGGCGAGGCTTCAAAGAGGCCAAGCCGTCATAGTGCGCGGACGGGACGCTCCCATTTTCCGTGGTCCGGTCTATGTCACGGTCGCGGGCCAGCTTCTGGCCCTGGCCGAAGTGGACCACGGTGAAATCGTCCCCAAGCGCGTGTTCAACCTCGCCGGCCTCACAGGGAGAGCCGGCGCAATGAAAGGATGACCGATGTCGGTGACCACCGGCCGCAAGGCCGAAGTGATTAAGACGTACGCCAAGAAGCCCGGCGATACCGGTTCGCCCGAAGTGCAGGTCGCGATCCTGTCCGAACGGATCAACAACCTCACCGATCATTTCAAGACCCACGTCAAGGACAACCATTCGCGGCGCGGCCTGCTCAAGATGGTGAGCCAGCGCCGTACGTTGCTCGATTACCTTCGACGCACCAACGAACGCAGCTACAAGGATTTGATCGAGAAGCTCGGCATCCGCCGCTGATTTTTTGCGCGCGGGGCGAAGGCGCCCGGCGCGTTTCACCCGAAGCGAATGCAGCTAAGCGTTCGCTGATTTGGCCGGGCGGCGAACCGCCGCCGGCGACAAGCAAGAGCCGATAAGGATCGCCTCTTGCAAATGTGCAAGGTTCGAAACGCATATGAGCAGGATCGCCAGATGCTGTTGCTTCCCGCGCAGCCTCTCGCCGTCTTGCTCATGGCTTTCGGAGCTTGCCGAGAACCATGAGAGAAAATGACAATGTTCGATATGCATCGTGTTGAGCTCGATTGGGGCGGGCGCAAGCTCACCCTCGAGACCGGCAGAGTGGCGCGCCAGGCTGACGGCGCCGTGCTCGCCACCTACGGCGAGACCACCGTGCTCGCCGCCGTGGTGGCGGCCAAGCAGCCCAAGGAAGGCATCGATTTCCTTCCGCTGACCGTCAACTACACCGAAAAATACTACGCGGCCGGACGCATCCCCGGCGGCTACTTCAAGCGCGAACGCGGTCCGACCGAAAAGGACACGCTCACCTCGCGCCTGATCGACCGCCCGATCCGTCCGCTGTTCGCCGACGGCTGGCGCTGCGACACGCAGGTGACCATCACCGTGCTCTCGCACGACATGGAAAACGATCCCGACATCGTGGCGATGGTCGCGGCCTCGGCCGCGCTGACGCTCTCCGGCGCGCCCTTCATGGGCCCGATCGGCGGCGCCCGCGTCGGCTTCATCAACAACGAGTACGTGCTCAATCCGGCGATCGACGAGATGCCGGAAAGCCAGCTCGACCTCGTCATCGCCGGCACCAACGACGCCGTGATGATGGTCGAATCGGAAGCCAAGGAGCTGTCCGAGGAGATCATGCTGGGCGCGGTGATGTTCGGACACCGGCACTTCCAGCCGGTGATCGAGGCGATCATCAAGCTCGCCGAGAAGGCCGCCAAGGAACCGCGCGATCTGGTCGCTCCCGACCACAAGGCGCTGGAAAAGGAAATTCTCGGGCTCGCCGAGAAGGATCTGCGCGCCGCCTATTCGATCGTGAAGAAGCAGGACCGCCAGGACGCCGTCGCCGCCGTAAAACAAAAGGTGATGGCGCACTTCTTTCCGGAAGGCGCCGAGCCGACCTACGACAAGCTCGCGGTTGCCGGCGTGTTCAAGGAACTGGAAGCCAAGATCGTGCGCTGGAACATCCTCGACACCAGCAAGCGCATCGACGGCCGCGACCTGAAGACCGTGCGCCCGATCGTGGCGGAAGTCGGCGTGCTGCCGCGCACCCACGGCTCGGCGCTGTTCACCCGCGGCGAGACCCAGGCGCTGGTGGTGGCCACGCTCGGCACCGCCGAGGACGAGCAGTTCATCGACGCGCTGCAGGGGACGTATAAAGAGACGTTCCTGCTGCACTACAACTTCCCGCATTATTCGGTCGGCGAAACCGGGCGCACCGGCGCGCCGGGACGGCGCGAGATCGGCCACGGCAAGCTCGCCTGGCGCGCGATCCACCCGATGCTGCCGTCGAAGGAAGAGTTCCCCTACACCATCCGCATCGTCTCGGAGATCACCGAGTCGAACGGCTCGTCGTCGATGGCGTCGGTGTGCGGCGCCTCGTTGGCGCTGATGGACGCGGGCGTGCCGCTCAAGCGCCCGACCGCCGGCATCGCCATGGGCCTGATCCTCGAAGACAAGCGCTTCGCCGTGCTGTCCGACATCCTCGGCGACGAGGACCATCTCGGCGACATGGACTTCAAGGTGGCCGGCACCGAGCAGGGCGTCACCTCGCTGCAGATGGACATCAAGATCGCCGGCATCACCGAGGAGATCATGAAGGTCGCCCTCGCCCAGGCGAAGGACGGCCGTCTGCACATCCTCGGCGAGATGAGCAAGGCACTGACGGCGGCGCGCGCGGAACTCGGCGAGCACGCCCCGCGCATCGAGATGTTCAAGATCCCGACCGACAAGATCCGCGAAGTGATCGGCACCGGCGGCAAGGTGATCCGCGAGATCGTCGAGAAGACCGGCGCCAAGATCAACATCGAAGACGACGGCAGCGTGAAGGTTGCCTCCGCCGACGGTGAATCGATCAAGGCGGCGATCAACTGGATCAAGTCGATCGCCTCCGATCCGGAGCCCGGCAAAATCTACGACGGCACCGTGGTCAAGGTGATGGACTTCGGCGCCTTCGTGAACTTCTTCGGCGCCAAGGACGGCCTGGTGCACATCAGCCAGCTCGCCTCGCAACGCGTCAACAAGACCTCCGACGTCGTCAAGGAAGGCGACAAGGTGAAGGTCAAGCTGCTGGGCATGGACGAGCGCGGCAAGGTGCGCCTGTCGATGAAGGTGGTCGACCAGACGACCGGCGAGGACCTCGAGGCCAAGCAGCGCGGCGACCAGCCGGCGCAAGCGGCCGGCGGGGCGGCGGAGTAAGCGCCCAAATCCGGAAAACACAAAGGGCGGCCCCAAAGGCCGCCCTTTTTCGTTGGTCCCCGGCCCCTTGAAAAAACGCGATTCTGTGACCCCCATCACAGCCGCCCGCGGCCTCTCCCCCTAGGCTGCATTTACTGGGAGTGAGGAGCTCCCAGGCCTTCAGGGAGACGGGTCATGCGTAAAACCACCATTCTCGCCATTGCCACTGCGGCGCTTGCCGTCGTCACGGTCGTCACCGATCTGATCCGTGCCGATGCAGGCTTCAGTGGCAAAGTGTCGGTGAATTCGGTCTCGCATGTGCGGACCACCGGCGCCCTGAAGGCCACGAATTTCGACGCCATCTAAGCCGCGGCCCTTCGGGGCCCCGGTTACCCACCCCAACCTCCAAAAACTTTCAGCGGCCCCTCACCGGGCCGCTTTTTTCTTGTTAATTCAATGGGATAGATGGAAAGCACTTTAATGTGACTCGAGTCACAGTATCGAACCCACCCCCTCACTAGTTTTACTAACCAGAGAGCGAACAGCTCCACGTCAAACAGAGTTTAGAGATTACGGGAGCCCATCATGACCAGCACGATCACCACTGCCGTCACGGTCTTTTTCGTGGTCTTCGGCGTCTATGCCGCCAACCTGGTCGTCTATCACCCGCAGGCAAGCGGATTGAACCCGACGACCCCGGTCACGCAGATCGTCGACTGGAAATAGCGCATCGCCGAAACGGCGGCGCTTTCTGCTAGATTGCCCGGCGGTCGGCCTTTTTGGCCGGCCGCGTTTTCTTTCGCGGGCGACTTATGGCTGCTCCCAGCTCCGTCAACTTGCTGTCGGATCTTCCCGACCGGCTGTCGAGCGGCTTGCTCGAGCACGCCGCGCCCAAGCACCTCGCCGCCGACGAGGTGCTGTTTCTTGCCGGCGACCCGGGCGACGGCTTCTACCGGCTGGACGAGGGCCTGCTGAAAGTCTCCATCGCGTCGGCGACCGGCGCCGAGCGCATCCTCGCCATTCTCGGACCCGGCGCGATCGTCGGCGACCTTGCCATCATCGACGGCCTGCCGCGCTCGGCCTCGGTGTCGGCGTTGCGCGATTGCAAGTTGCGCTTCGTCAGCCGCAGGGCGTTCGAGACCTTCGCCGGCAAGCAGCCGGAAATCTATCACTATCTCGCCAAGGTGCTGGCGACGCGGCTGCGCGACACCGACCAGATCGTGGCGGCGGGAAGCTTCTTGCCGCTCAAGGGCCGCGTCGCCCGCGCGCTGCTCGATCTCGCGCACGCCTTCGGCAAAGACGTCGGCGCCGGCCGCATCGTCATCCGCCAGAAGGTCAGCCAGGGCGACCTCGCCTCCATGGCCGGCATCGCGCGCGAGAATGTCAGCCGCATCATGAACGATTGGATGCGCGCCAAGATCATCACGCGGCTGTCGGGCTATTATTGCCTGGAAGACGCAAAAAAGCTCGAGCACGAAATCGAGCTTTAGCGGTCAGTGTTTTTGCGCCGCGGCCAGCGCGCTTTTCACGATCTTGCCCGAGCGCCGCGAAATCCGTCTTGCGCGGCGAGGTGCGCCGCCACGCCAGGCCGATGGTGCGCGCCGGCTCCGGCTCGGAAAAGCGCAACAGTTTGACGCGCCGGTCGCGCAGCTCGACATCGACCGCCACCTGCGGCAGCAGCGTCACGCCGTAGCCGTTCGCCACCATCTGCATCACGGTCGCGAGCCTGGTCGCGCCGAGCCCGGCCGGCGCGTCGCGCCGCGCGGTGGCGCAGAACGCCAGCGCCTGGTCGCGCAGGCAGTGGCCCTCCTCCAGCAGGATCAGCCGGCTCTGATCGATGTCCGCGACGCCGACACGGCCGCGCGCCGGGCGATGGTCGCTGGCCGGCACCGCCAGCAGGAACGGATCGTCGAACAGCGCCAGCGTCTCCACGTCGGCGTCCTCGGCCGGCAGCGCCAGCATCACGCAGTCGAGCGCGCCGCGGGCGAGCTCTTCGAGCAGCACTTGGTCTGCGTCTCGCGCAGCTCCAGCCGCAGTCCGGATAGCGGCTGCTGCAGCGCGCGGCAGCACGCGCGGCAGCACATAGGGCGCCAGCGTCGGGATGACGCCGAGCCGCAGCCGCCCGCTCAGCAGCGTCGCGGTGGCGGGCGAAATCGACGAGGTCGCGGGTGGCGGCGAGCATCTGCTCGGCGCGCTCGCGCCACCTCGGCCGCCGACGTCGGTGAGCATCATGTCGCCCGGCCGCCGCTCGACCAGCTCGGCGCCGAGTTCGCGCTCCAGCTCGCGGATCTGCATCGACAGCGCCGGCTGGCGTCACCGCGCAGCCTCCGCCGCCCTGCCCGAAATGCCGGTGGCGCGGCGAGCGCCGGTGAGATAGCGCAAGCTGCCGCAACGTGATCACTGCCGATAAGATAATCTTATCGGTAAGGTCAGACAATACGATTAGACCTGATCGGCGCGCATTTGCCCTACAAGCGCCATCAAGCGCCGCCGCAATGGCCGCGCGGGCCTTAAGAAAATTACAGAACACGATCGGAGAGAAACATGGACGCAAAGACTGACGACAAGAGCGCGGGCAAGTGCCCGGTCATGCCACGGACGCAACGAACCGCGACTGGTGGCCGGACCAGCTGGACATCCAGGTTCTCCATCGCAACTCCTACCTGTCCGATCCGATGGGCGAGGCGTTCGACTACGCCAAGGAGTTCAAGAGCCTCGACCTCAACGCCGTGATCAAGGACCTGCACGCCCTGATGACGGACTCGCAGCCCTGGTGGCCGGCCGACTTCGGTCACTACGGCGGTCTGTTCATCCGCCTGGCGTGGCACGCGCGGGCACCTACCGCATCACCGACGGCCGCGGCGGCGCCGGCGCCGGCCAGCAGCGCTTCGCGCCGCTCAACTCGTGGCCGGACAACGCCAACCTCGACAAGGCGCGCCGGCTGCTGTGGCCGATCAAGCAGAAGTACGGCAAGAAAATCTCCTGGGCCGACCTGATGGTCCTCGTCGGCAACGTCGCGCTCGAGTCGATGGGCTTCAAGACCTTCGGTTTCGCCGGCGGCCGCGCCGATGTGTGGGAGCCGGAAGAACTCTACTGGGGTCCCGAAGGCACGTGGCTCGGCGACGAGCGCTACAGCGGCGAACGCCAGCTCGCGGAGCCGCTCGGCGCCGTGCAGATGGGCCTGATCTACGTCAATCCGGAAGGGCCGAACGGCAATCCGGACCCGGTCGCGGCGGCCAAGGACATCCGCGAAACGTTCTTCCGCATGGCGATGAACGACGAAGAGACCGTCGCGCTGATTGCCGGCGGCCACACCTTCGGCAAGACCCACGGCGCCGGCGATCCGTCGCTGATCGGCCCGGAGCCGGAAGGCGGCGCCCTCGAGGATCAGGGCCTCGGCTGGAAGAGCAAGCACGGCACCGGCATCGGCGCCGACGCCATCACCGGCGGTCCGGAAGTCACCTGGACGCAGACGCCGACGAAGTGGAGCAACCACTTCTTCAAGAACCTGTTCGAAATACGAATGGGAGCTGACCAAGAGCCCGGCCGGCGCGAAGCAGTGGAAGGCGAAGGGCGCGCAAGCCGACATCCCGGACGCCTTCGACAAGTCGAAGAAGCATGTGCCGACCATGCTGACCACGGACCTCTCGCTGCGGTTCGATCCGGCCTACGAGAAGATCTCGCGGCGCTTCTACGAGCATCCGGACCAGTTCGCGGACGCGTTTGCCCGCGCCTGGTTCAAGCTCACGCACCGCGACATGGGTCCGCGTCGCGCGCTATCTCGGCCCGCTCGTGCCGAAGGAGACGCTGATCTGGCAGGACCCGATCCCGGCTGCCGATCCAACCGCTGATCAACGACAAGGACGTCGCGGCTCTGAAGGCGAAGATCCTCGCGTCCGGCCTGTCGGTGTCGCAGCTCGTCTCGACCGCCTGGGCGTCGGCCTCGACGTTCCGCGGCTCCGACAAGCGCGGTGGTGCGAACGGCGCGCGCATTCGCCTTAGCCCGCAGAAGGACTGGGAGGTCAACCAGCCGGCCGAGCTCGCGAAGGTGCTCAAGAAGCTCGAGGCGATCCAGAAGGCGTTCAACGACAGGCCAAGGGCGGCAAGAAGGTCTCGCTTGCCGACCTGATCGTTCTCGGCGGCAGCGCCGCGGTCGAAAAGGCCGCGAAGGACGCCGGCGTCGACGTGAAGGTTCCCTTCACGCCGGGCCGCATGGACGCGTCGCAGGAGCAGACCGACGTCGATTGCTTCGCGCCGCTCGAGCCGCGTGCCGACGGCTTCCGCAACTACATCAGCGGCAAGCGGCAGTTCATGGCGCCTGAAGAGGCGCTGGTGGACCGGGCGCAATTGCTGCGGCTGACGGCGCCGGAGATGACGGTGCTCGTCGGCGGCCTGCGCGTGCTCGGCGCCAATGCCGGCGGACTCCAAGCACGGCGTCTTCACCAAGAAGCCCGGGACGCTGACGAACGACTTCTTCGTCAACCTGCTCGACATGGGCACGGAGTGGCAGCCGGCCGGCGACAACGTGTACGAGGGCCGCGACCGCAAGACGAAGGCGGTCAAGTGGACCGGCACCCGCGTCGACCTGATCTTCGGTTCGCACTCGCAGCTCCGCGCCTTCGCGGAGGTCTATGCGTGCGCGGACGCGAAGGAGAAGTTCGTGAAGGACTTCGTGGCGGCGTGGACCAAGGTGATGAACGCCGACCGCTTCGACCTCGCCTAGAGCGAAGGCGGCGTAAGTCATCGCACCGACAAATGCGAAACGGCCGGGAGATGTCCCCGGCCGTTTTGTTTGGCGTCTGCAGCCACCCGCTCTGCAGGCGCGAGCGGATTTGCATTACTCGCCGTCGCGTTCTCCACCTCGCCGCCGGCGCCGCGTGAGCGCGTCGGGCTGCGGCATGGCGATGATGTTGTAGCCGGAATCGACGAAATGGACTTCGCCGGTGACGCCGCTCGACAGATCCGACAACAGATAAAGCCCGGCGCCGCCGAGATCCTCGAGCGTGACGCCGCGGCCGAGCGGCGAATGTTGCTGCTGGAACGCGAACATGTAGCGCGCGTCGGTGATGCCGGCGCCGGCGAGCGTGCGGATCGGGCCGGCCGAGATCGCGTTGACGCGGATCTTCTGCGGGCCGAAATCGACCGCGAGATAGCGCACCGAGGCTTCCAGCCCGGCCTTGGCCACGCCCATCACGTTGTAGTTCGGCATGGCGCGGTCGCCGCCGTTATAGGTGAGCGTCACCATGGTGCCGCCGTTCGGCATCAGCGCGGCCGCGCGCTTGGCGGCCTCGGTGAAGGAGAAGCAGGAGATCACCATGGTGCGGAGAAGTTCTCGCGCGTCGTGTCGGCGTAGCGGCCCTTCAGCTCGTTCTTGTCGGAGAAGGCGATGGCGTGCACCAGGAAATCCATGCGTGCCCCATTGCTTCTTGATCGTGGCGAACACCGCATCGACCGAGGCGATGTCCTCGACGTCGCAGGGCAGCACGATCTTGGAGCCGACCGATTCGGCGAGCGGCTTCACGCGCTTGGCCAGCGCCTCGCCCTGATAGGTGAAGGCGAGCTCGGCGCCGTGCTGGGGCAGCATCTTGGCGATGCCCCAGGCGATCGAATGATCGTTGGCGACCCCCATCATCAGCCCGCGCTTGCCTTGCATCAAGTCCCGGCATCGGCGGTCTACGCGTCCAACCGCTTGAACACGACCGAAGCATTGGTGCCGCCGAAGCCGAACGAATTCGACAGCACGGAGCCGAGCTTGACGTTGTCGTTGCGCGCGCGCACGATCGGCATGTCGGCGAAGGCCGGATCGAGGTTCTCGATATTGGCGCTCTCGCAGATGAAGCCGTTCTGCATCATCAGCAGCGAATAGATCGCCTCCTGCGCGCCGGCGGCGCCGAGCGAATGGCCGGTGAGCGACTTGGTCGCCGAGATCGGCGGGCATTTGGCGCCGAACACCTCGCGGATCGCCTCGATCTCCTTGAGATCGCCGATCGGCGTCGAGGTGGCGTGCGGATTGATGTAGTCGACCGGCGCCTTGCAGGTCGCCAGCGCCATCTTCATGCAGCGCACCGCGCCCTCGCCCGACGGCGCCACCATGTCGTAGCCGTCGGAGGTCGCGCCGTAGCCGGCGACCTCGGCGTAGATCTTCGCGCCGCGCGCCTTGGCGTGCTCGAGCTCCTCCAGCACCAGCACGCCGGCGCCGCCGGCGATGACGAAGCCGTCGCGGTCGACGTCATAGGCGCGCGAGGCCTTCTCCGGCGTCTGGTTGAACCCCGACGACATCGCGCCCATGGCGTCGAACAGCACCGACAGCGTCCAGTCGAGCTCCTCGCAGCCGCCGGCGAAGATCATGTCCTGCTTGCCCCACTGGATCGTCTCGGTGGCATTGCCGATGCAATGGTTGGAGGTCGCGCAGGCCGACGAGATCGAATAGTTGACGCCCTTGATCTTGAACCAGGTGGCGAGCGTCGCCGACGCGGTCGACGACATCGCCTTCGGCACCGCGAACGGGCCGACGCGCTTGGGCCCCTTCGTGCGCGTGATGTCGGCGGCCTCGACGATGGTGCGCGTCGACGGCCCGCCCGAGCCCATGATGATGCCGGTGCGCTCGTTGGAAATGTCGCTCTCCTCGACGCCGGAGTCGCGGATCGCCTGCTCCATGGCGACGTGGTTCCAGGCGGCGCCGCCGCCGAGGAAGCGCATGGCGCGGCGATCGACCGACTCGGCCGGATCGAGCGTGGGCGCGCCGTGCACCTGGCAGCGGAAGCCGAGCTTGGCGTATTCCTCGGCGCGCGTGATGCCGGACTTGGCCTCGCGCAGGCTCGCCAGCACCTCCTGCGTGTTGTTGCCGATGGACGAGACGATGCCCATCCCGGTGACGACGACCCGCCGCATCGGCGTCCTACCCTTCGCTCATTTTTATGTTGCTGATTGGGCCACAGATTGGCCGGCCGGGGCAATTCCGCAAGAGGCAATCAAGAGGGTCAAGCGCCGCTCGGCTGCAGCGCTTCATCCTGCTTGAACAGCCCGACCTTGAGGTCGGAGGCCTTGTAGATGACCGTGCCATCCGCCGACAGCCAGCCGTCGGCGATGCCGAGCACCAGCTTGGAGCGCATCACGCGCTTGATTTCGATGCCGTAGACGACCTTTTTCACGGTCGGCAGCACCTGGCCGGAGAACTTCAATTCGCCGAGACCGAGCGCGCGGCCCTTGCCCGGCGCGCCGAGCCAGCCGAGGAAGAAGCCGACCAATTGCCACAGCGCGTCGAGGCCGAGGCAGCCCGGCATCACCGGATCGCCCTTGAAGTGGCAGAGGAAGAACCAGAGGTCCGGCTTCACGTCGAGCTCGGCCCGCACCAGGCCCTTGCCGTGCTCGCCGCCGTGTTCGGAGATCTCCGAGATGCGGTCGAACATCAGCATCGGCGGCAGCGGCAGTTGCGCGTTGCCGGGGCCGAACAGTTCGCCGCGGCCGCAGGCCAGCAGGTCCTCGTACTCGAAGCTGCTGCGCCGGTTTTCCATCGTTGCCGATATCCCCGCGCGGCGGGTCTGCCTGAATCCTCATATGAAATGCGTAACATAACGGGGTCGATGCGGGAAAGGTCGGACGCCCCGCCCACAAGTTCCAGCCCCAGTTTTATGACACCGGGCGCGACAACTTGACCGCGGACCGAGGCCCTCTTGCGAAGGAGTTGCATCTAAGGGCCCATTTGCGTATATGTTGCAAATGTAACGGTTTTTGCCGGGCGCCTGAGCGCACCCGGCTATGAGGCATGCCGATGAGCCTTTCGCGTAACGTCGACGATGCCGCCCGCCACGCCGGCCGGCGCCGAACTGACCGGCTGCCCCTGGCACGACGTGAAGTCGATGCTGCGCGAGGTCGGTCTTGCGCCCGACGCGTCAGCGCATGGCGCTCGGCTGGATCCTGTTCGGCAAGGGCGACCGCCATCTGACCGCCGAGATGCTGTACGAGGAAGCCACGCGCGCCAAGGTGCCGGTGTCGCTGGCGACGATCTACAACACGCTGCACCAGTTCACCGAGGTCGGCCTGCTGCGCCAGGTCGCGGTCGACGGCTCCAAGACCTATTTCGACACCAACACGTCCACGCATCACCACTTCTTCGTCGAGGGCGAGAACGAGCTGGTCGACATCCCGGGCGCCGACGTTCTGGTCGGCAGCAACCCGACGCCGCCGGAAGGCTACGAGATCGCGCGCGTCGACGTGATCGTGCGGCTGCGGCGCAAAGCTTAACGGACCTGTCATGCCCCGCGAAGGCGGGGCATCCAATAATCACTGAAAATCCGAGGAGTGCTGGATCGTCCGCTGGAGCCTGCACCCGCGCAGGCGGGTGCGGACGATGACGGCAGAGTTGTCTACTCGATCTTCTCGTTCGGATAAGCGCCCCACAGCCGGTCCTGGCGGATCCAGCCGTCGAAGCCCTTGCCGCGGAATTCGCACCACGCGCCGGTGCAGGATTGCAGCGCGCCCTGCACGCCGGCCTGCAGCTTCGCCACCACCGGCGATGTGGTGTCGGCGTTTTCGTAGAGCGGCACCAGCTCGTCCTTCAGGTTCGGCACCACCACCGCGGTGCGCTTGCCGGACAACAGCGAGTGGTAGACCCAGCCCTCGGCCCCTTCCCAGTCGCGGATGCGCCGCCAGTTCTCGAACTCGGCGGTGACCTCCACCGGCATGCCGGCGCGGGTATAGACCCAGCGCACCTCCTGGTCCTGGTTGGGGCCGCCGCGGACATTGACCTTGTCGGACTTGAGGCTGACGAAGCGCGGCACCGGCAGGCCGCTGACCGAGCCGGTGGTGAGGTCGCCGGCCGCGCGGGCGGCCAGCGGCAACGCGGCCAGGCAGGCCGCAAAGGCCATGCCCGCCCAACGGCGCTTAAACGCCACCCTGCTTTGTGTTGTCACTGCCATCTGGTAGGAAAATGAACGGATTACCGCCCCCTCGACGCGGAAGCGGGAGTGTGGGCGAGCAGGGTTAAAGAGGGCTAAACCGGCGCATGCCGAAGACCAAGAAGCCGCTGGTCATCGTCACCCGCAAGCTCCCGGACGCGGTCGAGCTGCGCATGCGGGAACTGTTCGACGCCCGGCTCAACCCCGACGACAAGCCGATGAGCCAGGCCCAGCTCGCCGAGGCGGTGAAGACCGCCGACGTGCTGGTGCCGACCGTCACCGACGAGATCGACGCCTCCGTGCTCAGCAAGGCCGGCGAGCAGCTCAAGCTGATCGCCAATTTCGGCAATGGCGTCGACAACATCGACGTCGTCACCGCCGTCCAGCGCGGCATCACCGTGACCAACACGCCCGGCGTGCTGACCGAGGATACCGCCGACATGACCATGGCGCTGATCCTGGCGGTGCCGCGCCGGCTGGTCGAAGGCGCGGCCGTGCTCACATCCGACAAGGATTGGACCGGCTGGACGCCGACCTGGATGCTCGGCCACCGCATCTGGGGCAAGCGGCTGGGCATCATCGGCATGGGGCGGATCGGCCAGGCGGTGGCGCGCCGCGCCCGCGCCTTCGGCCTGCAGATTCATTATCACAACCGCCGCCGCGTGCCGCCGCGCATCGAGGAAGAGCTCGACGCCACCTATTGGGAGAGCCCCGACCAGATGCTCGCCCGCATGGACATCGTCTCGGTCAACTGCCCGCACACGCCCGGCGACCTATCACCTGCTGTCGGCGCGCCGGCTCAAGCTGCTGCGGCCGGAGGCCTATATCGTCAACACCTCGCGCGGCGAGGTGATCGACGAGAACGCGCTGGCGCGGCTGATCGAGGGCGGCGAGATCGCCGGCGCCGGCCTCGACGTGTTCGAGCACGAGCCGGCGGTGAACCCGAAGCTGGTGAAGCTCGCGCGCATGGGCAAAGTGGTGCTGCTGCCGCACATGGGCTCGGCCACGGTCGAAGGCCGCGTCGACATGGGCGAGAAGGTCATCATCAACATCAAGACCTTCATGGACGGGCACCGGCCGCCGGATCGAGTTCTTCCGTCTATGTTGTAAGCCGAGGCCGCCGGCCTTTTTGCATGAAGACGGCCCGCGCATGTGCGGGCCTTTTGGCTCCCGCGCATGCGCGGGCCTTTTGGCTCTAGCGCCAGGCGCGCAGGCTGAAGATCGAATCGAAACTGCTCTTCTCGGCGACACGGCGGCTGCCGGCGCGCACCGTCGTCATGGCCGGCGCGGCCGTGATGTCGACATTGGGCGAGTGACGGCGCTGCGACATCGCGATCAGGCCCGCCGGATAGGAGCCGCGCGGCACGACGTGCACGATGTGAAAGCCGCGCGCCTTGAGCATGGCGAGCAGCTTCGGCAGGACGCGCGCCGTGCGCGGCTTGACGTCATGCATCAGCAGGATGCCGCCGTGCCGCGCCTGCAGGCGCGCGACCGTGCTGTTGAGCATGGCGTCGGTGTCGTTGTGCTTCCAGTCGTTGGAATCGACGTCGACGCTCCAGACGGTAATGCCGCGCTCGTGCAGATAGCGTTCCGCTTCGCGCGTGCGGTAGAGCCCGGGGAAACGGAAGAACGGCGCCGGGCTCGTTCCGAGCGCGGCGGTGACCGACGCGATGCCGGCATCGATCTCGTACTTCGCCCGCGCGAACGGCAGACGGCCGAGCGGGTGGTTTTGCGAGTGGGTGCCGATGGTGTGGCCTGCGGCACGCACCTGCCGCACGGTCTGCGGATGCGCCCGCGCCTGCCGGCCGACCATGAAGAAGGTCGCGCGCAGGCATTCGTCGGCCAGCGCCTTGAGAACCTGATTGGTGGAGGACGGGTTCGGCCCGTCGTCGAAAGTGAGCACCACTTCGCCGGGCGCGAGCGGCAGCCTGACGCCGTAATCCTGGCCGCCGACGACCGGCGTCACGCGCGGATCGACCGAGATGACGCGGCTGACGCCGAGCGCGCCCGGCCTGCCGCACGGCATGGCCGCAGCCTCGGCGCCGCCGAGCACGACGGCCGCTATAGCGATGCCCCACACGCAACGGATCACGTCCCCGGCTCCCCTGCCGATGAGCCGCTCAACTTACCGGGGCTGTCCGACGCGGCCGCCAAAATGCGGCGTTCATGACTTAACGGGCGTCGTTAACGCGCGCAGCCGTCATTTGTGGATCGACAGATCCTTGATCCTCGGCTTCTCGCCGCTGAGCGGATTGTTGCTGTCCCACGCATAATTGAGCGTCTCGAAACGCATCGAGCGCGCGTCGACCATCAACAGCCGTCCGACCAGGCCTTCGCCGAAGCCGACGATCTCGCGCAGCACCTCGAGCGCCATCATCGAGCCGAGCACGCCCGGCAGCGCGCCGAGGATGCCGGCCTCCGCGCAGGCCGGCACGGTGCCTTCCGGCGGCGGCTCGGGGAACAGGCAGCGATAGGTCGGATTGGGCTTGCCGTCCGCGCTCTTCTCATGCGCGCGAATGGTGGTGAGCGAGCCGTCGAAAGTGCCGACCGCGGCGGTGACCAGCGGCTTCTTGGCGAAGTAGCAGGCGTCCGACACCAGATAGCGCGTGGCGAAATTATCCGAGCCGTCGGCGACGATGTCGTAGCGCGCGATCAGATCGAGCGCGTTGCCGGCATCGAGCCGCATCATGTGCGGCTCGACCGCCACGTGCGGATTGAGCCGCGCGATCACGGCTTCGGCGCCGTCGACCTTGCGCTGGCCGATGTCGTCGGTACCGAAAATCACCTGCCGCTGCAGGTTCGACAGCGACACGGTGTCGTCGTCGACCACGCCGATGTGGCCGACGCCGGCGGCGGCAAGATAAAGCAGCACCGGCGCGCCGAGGCCGCCGGCGCCCACCACCAGCACGCGCGCGGCTTTCAGCTTCGCCTGGCCGGGGCCGCCGACCTCGCGCAGCACGATATGGCGCGCGTAACGTTCCAGTTCGTCGCGTTCGAGCATCGCGGTTAACCCTATGGCGGCGGGAGGCTTTTCGCCAGCGGTTCCGCCGCTTAGCGCGCCTTGCGCGACCTTGGCGATGGGCTATGGTGGCCGCAAAACGTAGTTAGGGCGGCGTTAATAACAATGCGTTGCGGTCCCGCAGTCATCCTGCTCGCGCTCGTTTTCGGCGTCGGCTCGGCGCGCGCGCAGTCGGATGCGATCGGCAATGCCGAATCCGGTCGAGCAGGCTGCACCGGCGGTGAAGAAACCCATCGCCACGCACAAGCCTACGCCGGCGGCAAAGCAAATCGCGCCGAAAGCAGCTGCCGCCAAACCGGCCCCTCCGGCCGCGAAACCGGAAACCGCCAAGGCCGCACCGGCCAAGATTGAGGCCACGAAAGCCGACGCCGCGCCTGCATCCCCCGCGCCGTCGGCTGAGCTCGCCGGCATTCCGCCCGCCGAACGGCGGAAGATCCAGGCAGCGCTCTATTGGGCGGGTGACTACGCCAATGAAGCGGCCGGCGGCGGCGCGATGGAAGCCGCCATCCGCAATTTCCAGAAACGCAACAAATCCAAGATCACCGGCGTGCTGACGGCCGAACAGCGCGCTGCGCTGATTTCCGCCGCCGACAGCCACGAGCAGGAATTCGGCTGGAGCGTTGTGGTCGATCCAGCGACCGGCGTCCGCATCGGTCTGCCCAGCAAACTGGTGCCGAATGCGCGTGATGCCGCGCACGGCACGCGTTGGTCCTCGCCGCACGGCGAAGTGCAGGTCGAGACCTTCCGCGTCAAGGACAAGAACCTTGCGGCGCTGTTCGACGAGGAGAAGAAGAAGCCGCCACGCACCATCGAGCACAGCGTGCTCAACGACGATAACTTCATCATCAGCGGCATGCAGGGCCTGAAACTGTTCACCGTGCGCGCCAAGGCGCGCGACGGCGAAATCCGCGGCTTCACGCTGCTGTACGACCAAATGATGGAAGGCATCGTCGCGCCGGTGATGGTGGCGATGGCGACCGCGTTCTCGCCCTTCCCCGAACGTCCGGCGCCGTTTGCATCGCTGGCCAAGAAGGTCGAATACGGCACCGGCCTGATCGTGAGCGCCGAAGGCCACATCGTCACCGCGCGCAAGGTGGCGCAGGGCTGCCAGGTGATCGTCGCCGACGGGCTCGGCAATGCCGAGCGCGTCGCCGAGGACGAGACGCAGCGGGCTTGCGCTGCTGCGCGTCTACGGCGCGCGCAAGCTGCCCGCGCTTTCGCTCACGCGCGAGACGGCAACGGTGGGCGACATCAAGCTGATCGGCATTCCCGACCCGAAGGAGCAGAACGGCGCCAAGACGCTCACCGAAATCAAGGCCAAGCTTGCCGACGGCGCGGCCATCGCGCTCAATCAGTCGGCGCCAATGGCCGGATTTGCCGGCGCCGCCGCGCTCGACGCCAAGGGGCAATTCGTCGGCATCATGGAGACGCGCAATTTCGCATTGGCCAGCGCCGAGCCGACGCTGCCGCCGGTGCGGCTGATTGGCGTCGCCAGCATCCGCGATTTCCTCGACCAGCAGCACGTGCCGCTCGCGCCAGCGGGCGGCGATGCCCGCGCCGCGGCGGTGCGCATTATCTGCGTGCGGAAATAAGACGTTATTTGATTCTTCCACTGCGGCTTGCGCTTCTCGACGAAGGCCTTCATGCCTTCCTTCTGATCGTCCGTCGCGAACAGCGAGTGGAAGATGCGCCGCTCGAACATCACGCCTTCCGACAGTCCGGACTCGAAGGCGCGATTGATCGCTTCTTTCGCCGCCAGCACCGACGGCAGCGACATGTTGGCGATGGTGTCGGCGACCTTCATCGCCTCCTCCATCAAATTCGCCGCCGGCACCACGCGCGCCACCAGGCCCGAGCGCTCCGCCTCGGCGGCGTCCATCATGCGGCCGGTGAGGATCATCTCCATGGCCTTGGCCTTGCCGACCGCGCGCGTGAGCCGCTGCGTGCCGCCAATGCCGGGGATGACGCCGAGCTTGATCTCGGGCTGGCCGAACTTGGCGGTGTCGGCGGCGATGACGATATCGCACTGCATGGCGAGCTCGCAGCCGCCGCCGAGCGCAAAGCCGGCGACCGCCGCCACGATCGGCTTGCGCGCGCGGGCGGCGCGGTCCCAGGTGCCGGTGAAATTGCCGAGGAAGGCTTCGATGAAGGTCTTGTCCGCCATCTCCTTGATGTCGGCGCCGGCGGCGAAGGCCTTCTCGTTGCCGGTGATCAGCATGCAGCCGATTGCATCGTTTGCATCGAATGCATCGATTGCCTGCGCCAGTTCGCCCTTCAGCGCCGCATTGAGCGCGTTGAGCTGGGCCGGCCGGTTGAGCCGGATGACGCCGACGCGGCCTTTGGTCTCGACGATGATGGTCTGGTAGCTCATGGCGGTTTCCCCCACTTTGTCGCAAGCGCGTCATTTCTGGCACGACGGACAGTAGAACGTCGAGCGCCCGGTCTGCACGATGCGTTTGACCTTGCCCTTGCAGCCGGGGCACGGCTGCCCCTCGCGGTCATAGACCTGGAAATTGTGCTGGAAGTCGCCGAGCGAGCCGTCGGCGCGGCGGTGGTCGCGCAGCGACGAGCCGCCGGCCTTGATGGCGTCGTTGAGCACCGCCTTGATGGCATCGACCAGCGCGCGCGCGCGATCATTCGGTTTGCCGTTGCGGTCGGCGATGGTGGAGGCCTGCCGCTTCGGCGACAGCCGCGCGCGGAACAGCGCCTCGCAGACATAGATATTGCCGAGGCCGGCGACCACGCGCTGATCGAGCAGCGCCGCCTTGAGCGAGGTCTTCTTGCCGGCGCAGGCCTTCGCCAGCATGGCGGCGTCGAATTCATTGCCCAGCGGCTCCGGCCCGAGATTGCGCAGCAGCGGCTCGTGCTCGAGCTTGGCGCGCGCCACCAGCTTCATCGAGCCGAAGCGGCGCGGATCGTTGAAGGTCACGCTCTCGCCGTTCGACATGTGAAACACCACGTGGTCGTGCGCAGTGCTCTTGCCGCGCTCGTGGTAATAGACGCCGGGTTTGGCGTCCTTGCCGACGCGGAACGAGCCCGACATGCCGAGATGCATGATCAGCACGTCGCCGGAGGACAAGTCGGCCAGCAGATATTTGGCGCGCCGGCCGAGCCCGTCGACCGTCTTGCCGGTGATGCGCTTCTCGAAATCCTTCGCAATCGGCCAGCGCAGGCGGCGATCGCGCACTTCGACCTTCTTGATGGATGCGCCTTCCATCGCGGGCGCGAGCCCGCGGCGCACAGTTTCGACTTCGGGCAACTCGGGCATGGTTAACGCTCTTTCCCTTCTCACATAGCGCCCCCCGCGCCGCCGCGCTATGGTCCTGCCCGCAAAGGATAATTGGCCAATGGCCGGCAGTTCCGACGACACCCATTTCGGCTACGAAACGGTCCCGCTCGCGCGAGAAGCAGGAGCGCGTCGACGACGTGTTCCAGTCGGTGGCGCGCCGCTACGACCTGATGAACGACCTGATGTCGGGCGGCCTGCACCGCGCCTGGAAGGACGCGCTGGTCACCGCGGTCAATCCGCCCAAGGGAGATGCGCCGTTCGCGCTGCTCGATCTTGCCGGCGGCACCGGCGACGTCGCCTTCCGCGTGGTCGGAGGCCGGCGGGCCCGGCACGCGCGTCACGGTCTGCGACATCAATGCCGAGATGCTCAGCGTCGGCGCCGAGCGCGCGATCAAGCAAGGGCTCGACGATCGCGTGACCTTCGAGCAAGGCAATGCCGAGGAGCTGCACTATCCCGACCGCAGCTTCGATTGCGTCACCATCGCCTTCGGCATCCGCAACGTGCCGCGCATCGAGCGCGCGCTCAGCGAAGCCTATCGCGTGCTCAAGCACGGCGGCCGCTTCCTCTGCCTGGAATTCTCCAGCGTCGATGTGCCGGGGCTCGATGCGCTCTACGAGCTTTATTCGTTTCAGGTGATCCCGCGCATCGGCCAGGCGGTGACCGGCGACCGCGAGGCCTACCGGTATCTCGTCGAATCGATCCGCAAATTCCCCAAGCCGAAGGCCTTCGCGCAGATGATCGAACAGGCCGGCTTCCGCCGCGTCTCGTTCACGCAGATGACCGGCGGCGTGGTGGCGCTGCATTCGGGCTGGCGCTTGTGATCTCCGGGCTCCCTCATGTCGTGCGTCTGGCGCGCGCCGGCTTCGTGTTCGCGCGCGAGGGCGTGTTCGCGCTCGATCGACACGCGGCCGCTGCCGCTGCCGGCCAAGACCGCGGTCGCGCTGGCGCGGCTGATCGAGCGGCCGAGCGCCAAAAGCGGCGAGAGCCGGCTGGCCGCCGCGCTCAGCCGGCTCGGGCCGACTTACGTCAAGCTCGGCCAGTTCCTCGCCACGCGCCCGGACGTGGTCGGCGCCGACGATCGCGCGCGACCTCGAAAGCCTGCAAGACAAGATGGCGCCGTTCCCGCAAGCCGAAGCGGAGGCCGCCGTCACCGTCGGCTTGGGCAAGCCGCTCGCCGCCGTCTATGCCAGCTTCGGCCCCGCGGTCGCCGCCGCCTCGATCGCGCAGGTGCACCGCGCCGAAGTCGAGGTGAACGGCGCGCGCAAGCCGGTGGCGGTGAAGATCCTGCGGCCCGGCGTCGAGCGCCGCTTTCGCGCCGATCTCGACTCCTTCTTCTTCGCCGCCCGCACGGCGGAAAGCTTGTCGCTGGAAGCGCAGCGGCTGCGGCTGATCGAAGTCGTGTCGACGCTGGCGCGCTCGGTCGCGATCGAGATGGATTTCCGCCTGGAGGCCGCCGCGCTCTCGGAGATGGCGGAGAATACCGCGCGCGGACAAAGGTTTCCGCGTGCCGACCGTCGACTGGGACCGCACCGGGCGCGAGGTGCTCACGCTCGAATGGATCGACGGCACGCCGCTCAACGATCACGCCACGCTCGCCGCCAAGGGCTACGACCTGCCGGCGCTCGGCCGCGCGGTGATCCAGAATTTCCTGCGCCACGCCTTGCGCGACGGCTTCTTCCACGCCGACATGCATCCCGGCAATTTGTTCGTCGACGACCGAGGCCAACTGGTGGCGGTCGACTTCGGCATCATGGGACGGCTCGGGCCGAAGGAACGGCGCTTCCTCGCCGAGATCCTGTTCGGCTTCATCACGCGCGACTACATGCGCACCGCGCAGGTGCATTTCGACGCCGGCTATGTGCCGCGCCATCATTCGGTCGAGAGCTTCGCGCAGGCGATCCGCGCCATCGGCGAGCCGATCCACAACCGCCCCGCCGAAGACATTTCGATGGCCAAGCTGCTGACGCTGCTGTTCGAGGTCACCGGCCTGTTCGACATGCGCACGCGGCCGGAACTGCTGCTGCTGCAAAAGACCATGGTCGTCGTGGAAGGCGTCGCCCGCTCGCTCGACCCCAAGCTCGACATGTGGACCACCGCCGATCCGGTGGTGCGCGAGTGGATCGAGCGCAATCTCGGGCCGATCGGCAAGCTGGAAGGCGCGGTCGAAGGCGCCGGCGAGATCGGCCGCTTCATCGGCCAGGTGCCGAGCCTGCTGACGCGCGCCAGCTACCTGATCGACCAGCTCGACGACATGACGCGCGACGGCCTGGTGCTGTCGCCCGACACGGTGGAAGCCATCGGCAAGGCGGAAGCCCGCCGCAACCGCTGGACCGCGGTGGCGCTGTGGGTCATTGCCGCGCTGCTGGCGTGGATCGTCTGGCTGATCCGCTAGCCGGTAACCAGCGTAGCGAGCTTGTCGAGGCTCTGGCTCCAGCCCGTTCCATGCCGGCGAGCATCTGCGGCGCGAACGGCACCGTGCCCTTGGCGTAAGTGTGCAGCGTGAGCTTGGTCTTGTCGCCCTGCTCTTCCAGGATGACGGTGGTCTCGCCTTCCAGCAGATGATTGCCGTCTTTGTCGACGGCGATGTTGCTGAACACCAGCCGCTCGGGCGGCTTCACCTCGCTGAAGATGCCTTTCATCGGATAGTCGTTGCCGTCCGGCCCGTGCATGACGATGCGCAAGGCGCCGCCGGCGCGACGTTCAGCTCCGGCACCGAGCTCGTGAAGCCATTTGGCCCGAACCATTGCGCCATGTGCTTGGGGTCGGTCCACGCGCGCCACACCAGCTCGCGCGGCGCGTCGAACACGCGCGTCAGCGTGACGGTGCGCTCGCCATACGGCGCCGTTTTGACAGTGCCATGCTGTCTATCCTTTCGCCTTGCCAGATAGGCTTCGAGTTGATCCATGGTGCCGCCCCAGCCTTGCATGCTGGCGTGGCCGGCGTCGAAGGTCTTGCTGCTCCTCCTCGGTGGCGTCGACTGGCTGCCAGCGCACGGTGAACTTGGTCTTGCCGCCGGGCGCTCCTCGAACGTGAAGGTCGAGAGCATTTGCAGCGGCCAGGTCGGCGCCATCGGATGGCGCGTCAGCCGCCGGCTCTCGTCGGAGAATGAATTGACGAAGACCAGCCTCTCCGGCGGGATGATCTCGCGATAGACAAACTTGCCCCACATCGTTTTGCCGTCCGGCGTCTTCATGCCGTAGTGGTAAGTGCCGCCGACGCGCAAATCCATCTTCGACGCGATCACGGTGAAGCCTTTCGGGCCCCACCAGTGCTTCATGCGCTCCGGATCGGTGAAGCACGTCCACAGCAAGTCGCGCGGCGCGTCGAACACGCGCGAGATGACGAAGTGCTCTTGGTCTTTTGTTCGATCATTTTTTCCTCCGCGCGGCGGTGCGTCTATTCGACGATGATCATCCATTGCATGCCGAACTTGTCGGCGCACATGCCGAAGCGCGGCGAGAAGAAGGTCTTGCTCATCGGCATCGTGACCTTGCCGCCGCTCGAGAGCGCGTTGAACAGGCGGTCGGCGTCGGCTTCGGTCTTGGCGTTGAGCGAGAGCGCGAAGCCCTCGAACTTCGGATTGCCGGTGTTGCGGCCGTCGGAGGCCATCACGCGCGTCTCGCCGATTTTCAGGCTGGCATGCATCACCTTGTCGGCGTTGGTCGGCGTCGCCATCGATTTGTCGGGGCTGTCCTTCCAGCGCATCAGCATTGCGACCTCGGCGCCGAGCGTCTTCTTGTAGAACTCGATCGCTTCCTCGCAGCGGCCGTCGAAAAACAGATAGGGTTGCACCTGCATGTCGTCCTCCTCTTTGTCTTGCCGGGTTTAAGGTTTCATTGTGGCAACATAATCGGCCAGCCGCGCCATGGTCTGCGCCAGGCCCTTGTCGGCGCCGTAGTCCTTGATGACGCGCGCGCGCTCTTCCGCCGTCGGGAACGTGCCGTGCCAGTTGAGACGCGTCTTGCCGTTGCCGAGATCCTCGAAGGTGAGGTTTTGCGTGAACTGCACCGGCTCGACGTCGTCGCCGCCGCCGTGGCGATAGCGAATGCGTTCGCCCGGCACGATCTCGTCGAAGGTGATGCGGTTCTGGTAATCGCGTCCGTCCGGCCCGTGCATCACGAAGCGCCAGACGCCGCCGGCCCGGAACTCGAACTTATGCGTCGTCGGTGGTGAAGCCGTCCGGTCCCCACCATTGCGCCAGGTGCTTCGGATCGGTGAAGGCCGCGAACACCAGCTCGCGCGGCGCGTCGAACACGCGGCTGCCGAGGATCGAACGCGGATCGGTGTCGAGGTCGATGCTATTTTTTACGGACACGTTTCTTCTCCTTCGGTTTGGCTTTCGTCGCCTCCTCGGCCTGCAGCGTGTGCAGATAGTCCTCGAGGCGATCGAGCCGCTGCTCCCACAGCCGGCGGTATTCCTCCAGCCAGTCGTCCGCCTCTTTCAGCGCGTCGACCTCGATCTTGCAGGGCCGCATCTGCGCGTCGCGGCCGCGCGTGATCAGGCCGGCGCGCTCGAGCACCTTGAGATGCTTGGAGACCGCGGGCAGGCTCATCTCGAACGGCTCGGCCAGCTTCGACACCGAGGTTTCGCCGAGCGCGAGCCGGGCGAGGATGGCGCGGCGCGTCGGATCGGACAGCGCGGCGAAGGTCGAGGAGAGGCGGTCGCTGGTCATGGTCGTTGTTAGCCGTTCGGTTAAATAACTAGTCGGTTAAATACATGCGACACCTGCTCCGGTCAACGTCCCGCCGAAAAATAATTTTTAGGAGCTATTGATTGCAATGATTGCACTGCAATCAATAGTGATATAAGCTATTGTTACCTAGAGAGGATTTATGGCCTCGCTCACCGTCCGCCAGCTCGACGACCGGCTGAAAAGGCTGCTGCGCCTGCGCGCGGCGAAGAACGGCCGCTCGGTCGAGGACGAGGTGCGCACCATCCTGCGCGCCGCGGCCGACGAGGCCGGACAGGCCGCGCCCGAAGCCTTCACGCCGCCGGCGCAAGAAGCGCGCAGCGCTGCGCGGCCCGCGGCCAGGCGCGTGCTCGTGATCATCGGCGGCGGCATCGCCGCCTACAAGTCGCTCGACTTGATCCGCCGGCTGAAGGAGCGCGGGCTCGCCGTGCGCTGCATCCTGACGAAAGCGGCCGAGCATTTCGTCACGCCGCTGTCGGCCGGCGCCATTGTCGGCGAGCCACGTGTTCACCGACCTGTTCGACCCGGCGCACGAATTCGACGTCGGCCACATCCGGCTCGCGCGCGAGACCGATCTCGTCGTGGTCGCGCCCGCCACCGCCGATTTGATGGCCAAGCTTGCCGGCGGTCACGCCGACGATCTCGCCACCGCTACGCTGCTGGCCACGACGGCGAAGGTGCTGCTGGCGCCGGCGATGAACCCGCGCATGTGGGCGAACAAGGCGACGCAGCGCAACGTCGCGCAGCTCGCCGCCGACGGATTTCTCTTCGTCGGCCCCAACGAGGGCGAGATGGCGGAAGCGGGCGAGAGCGGCATGGGCCGCATGGCCGAGCCGCTGGAGATCGCCGACGCGGCCGGCAGATTGCTGACGCAGGGCCAGGCGCTGCAGGGCAAGCGCGTGCTGGTCACCTCGGGCCCGACGCACGAGCCGATCGATCCGGTGCGCTACATCGCCAACCGCTCCTCCGGCAAGCAGGGCCACGCCATCGCGGCGGCGGCGGCGGCGGCCGGCGCGGAGGTCACGCTGATCAGCGGGCCGGTGAACGTGCCCGATCCGCCGGGCGTCACCACCATTCACGTCGAAACCGCGCGCGACATGCTGCAGGCGGCCGAGCGTGCGCTGCCGGTGCGATGTTGCGATTTTCGCAGCCGCGGTCGCCGACTGGCGCGTCGCCAATGCGAGCGAGCAGAAGATCAAGAAGGTTGCGGGCAAGAGCGTGCCCGCGCTCGCCTTCGCGGAAAATCCGGACATCCTCTCGACCGTTGCGCATCTCAAGGCCAAGCGGCCGATGCTCGTCATCGGCTTTGCCGCCGAAACCGAAAACATCGCCGCCAACGCCAAGGCCAAGCTCGCGGCCAAAGGCTGCGACTGGATCCTCGCCAACGACGTGTCGCCGCAGACCGGCATCATGGGCGGCGATAGCAACACCATCGAACTGGTGACCGCCAAGGGCGTCGAGGCCTGGCCGCCGCAATCGAAGGACGATGTCGCCGCCATGCTGATCGCGCGCATCGCCGAAGCGCTGAAGGAGAAAACGTGAGCATCGACGTCCGCATCACGCGGCTGCCGCACGGCGCCGATCTGCCGCTGCCGTCCTACCAGAGCGCGCACGCCGCCGGCCTCGATCTCATCGCCGCCGTGCCGCAAGACGTGCCGGTCACGCTCGCGCCCGGCGCACGCGCGCTCATTCCGACCGGCATCGCCATCGCGCTGCCGGGGGACCACGAAGGACAAGTGCGGCCGCGCTCGGGGCTCGCCGCGCGCCACGGCCTCACCGTGCTCAACGCGCCCGGCACCATCGACGCCGACTACCGCGGCGAAGTGCAAGTGCTGCTGATCAATCTCGGCAGCGAAGCGGTCAGCGTCACGCGCGGCATGCGCATCGCGCAGTTGGTGATCGCGCCGGTTGCCCGCGCGCAATTGCGCGAGCTGCCCGCACTCGACGAGACCGGGCGGGGTGAAGGCGGCTTCGGTTCTACCGGAGGTTGACGAACAAATTTATCTTTTATAGTAGACGATTGCCCGCCCCTATCTTAATACCAGCACTGCTTCGCAATGCCATTTGGTGCCGGGCATGCCGCTGGTCTCCCGCAAGGATGTGCTTGCTATCGTCGCGGTGGTCGACATCGCACTCCATGCGCGCAGCCGCCCGGTCGCGGCCAAGGCGCTGGCGGCCCGCCACAAGCTGCCGCCGCGCCATCTCGAGCCGGTGCTGCAGGCCTTGGTGCGGGCGGGCATCCTCAAGGGCGTGCGCGGCCCGCACGGCGGCTACGCGCTGGCGCGCGACCACAAGCGCATCACGGCGGAAGACATCCTGCGCGCCGCGGGCAGCGACGACGGCGACCTGCCGCTGCCGGTCTCGAGCCTGGTCAATGACGTCGTGCGGCCGGCGCTGGCGGACGCCGAGCGCAGCTTCTCGGCCGCGCTGCGCCGCATCAGCGTCGAGGATCTGGCGCGCGCGGCGGAAAAGCAAAAATAGCGTCATTCTACCGCCACTTGAGCACCCCCGTTCACGGTCTGGACTCTTTCGGCGCGAGTCCCCGCGGGGGTAAAGTCGCCCGATTCGCGGCGCGGTGTGGCGGACACCGCCCGCATGGTTGGGGCAAGCCTGAATGCCGGAGACGGTCCGGGCGGCGAACGGCAGGCTGCGTGCTCATCCGCGGCGGAGCGGATTTCCCGCCGCCTGCGTCAGCACGCTTCTTACAATCAGCCTCATTGTCCCGGCGCGAGCCGAGGGCGCGTCTTTCATTGCCGAGACGCTGAGTGGCGCCAACGCCACTTTGAGCCGCCAGGACATCGGCAGCCTCACGCTGATCGTCGGACTGCTGGTATTCGCAGCACTCGCCACGCTCACGCTGCTGCGCACGCGCCGCCAGGCCATTCATACCAAGGCCTTGGCGCGCGACGACGCGGTGGCGCTGCGCGCCGAAATCGACCGGCTCAAGGCGCTGCTGCTGGCGGAGCCGCAGGTGCTGATCGAATGGGCCGCGGCCAGCGACCGGCCGGAGATCATCGGCGATACCACGCTGCTGGTGGTCGGCGGCGTGCCGGAGCGCGTGCTTGCCTTCGGCAGCTGGCTGGAGCCGGCCGATGCGCAGCGCATGGAACAAGCGGTCGAAACATTGCGCGCGCAAGGCCGCGGATTCGCCACGACGCTCACCACCTTGAGCGGCCGCCCGGTCGAGGCGGAAGGCCGCGCGGTCGCGGGCCGCGCCGTGCTGCGTTTGCGCGACGTCGGCGGCATCGAGCGCGAGCTCAGCGAACTCGCCGCCCGCCACGACAAGCTCCTGGGCGACGTCGAGACCATGCGCGGTGTGCTCAATGCGCTGCCCGCGCCGGTGTGGGCGCGCGACGCGGAAGGCCGGCTGATCTTTGCCAATTCCGCCTATGCGCGCGCGGTCGAAGCGGAAGATGCAACCGACGCGGTGGCGCGCGAACTCGAATTGCTCGACCGCTCGGCGCGCGACGAGCTGCGCCAGGCGCGCGCGGACGCGAAGTCTTACACCGGCCGCCTGCCGGCGATCGTCGCCGGCCAGCGCCGCATCTTCGACGTGGTGGACGCGCCTTGCGGGGCCGGCAGCGCCGGCATCGCCATCGACCGCACCGAGGCGGCGGCCATGCGCGCCGAACTCGACCGCATGATCGAGGCGCACCGGCGCGTGCTCGACCAGCTCGCCACCGGCGTCGCCATCTTCAATGTCGACCGCAAGCTCACCTTCTACAACGCCGCCTTCCGCTCGCTGTTCGAGTTCGACGCCGGCTTCCTCGACCAGACGCCGACCGATTCCGCCGTGCTCGACCGCCTGCGCGCCGCGCGCAAGCTGCCCGAGGAGCAGGACTTCCGGCTGTGGAAGCAGCATCTCTACGAAGCCTATCGCGCGGTCGAGCCGAAGGAGCACATGTGGCATCTGCCGGGCGGCCGCACGTTGCGCGTCGTCACCACGCCCAATCCGGAAGGCGGCGTCACCTACATCTACGAAGACGTCACCGAAAGCCTGGAGCTGCATCGCCGCTACGACGCGCTGATCAAGGTGCAGAGCGAGACGCTCGACCATCTGGCCGAGGCGGTGGCGGTGTTCGGCAGCGACGGGCGCGTGCGGCTGCATAATCCGGCCTTCCAGCGCATGTGGAAGCTCTCGCCCGAGGCGCTCGACCAGCATCCGCACATCGAGCAGGTCACCGCCTGGTGCCAGGCGCTGCACGACGAGGGCGCGGTGTGGCGCTCGCTGCGCGCCGCCGTCACCGCCATCGACGGCCGCGAGCCGATCGCCGCCAGCATCGAGCGGCGCGACGGCGTGACCATCAACATGACCAGCATGCCGCTGCCCGACGGCGCCACGCTGGTCACCTTCCAGGACGTTTCCGACACGGTCAACGTCGAGCGCGCGCTGCGCGAAAAGAACGAGGCGCTGGAAGAAGCCGACGAAATCAAGCTCGAATTCGTGCACCACGTCTCGTACGAACTGCGCTCGCCGCTCACCAACATCGTCGGCTTCACGCATTTCCTCGGCGATCCCGCCTTCGGCCCGCTCACCGACAAGCAGCGCGAATATCTGGGCTACATCACCGCCTCGACCAACGCGCTGCTTGCGCTCATCAACAACATCCTCGACCTCGCCACCATCGACGCCGGCGCCATGGCGCTCAATCTGACCGACGTCGATATTCGCGCCAGCATGGCGGCGGCCGCCGAGGGCGTGCAGGACCGGCTCAAGAAGGACCATCTCACCCTGACGATCAGCGCCCCGCCCACGATCGGCAGCTTCACCGCCGACGAGCGGCGGCTGCGCCAGATCCTGTTCAATCTGTTGTCGAACGCGGTCGGCTTCTCGCCGCCGGACGGCACGGTGACGCTCGCCGCCGAGCGCCGGCCTGACGCCGTGGTGTTCACCGTCACCGACCACGGGCCGGGCATCCCGCCGGAGCAGCAGGACCGGGTGTTCGAATTGTTCGAGACCGATTCGATGGGCTCGCAGCACCGCGGCAGCGGCCTGGGGCTCTCGCTGGTGCGCTCCTTCGTGCAATTGCACGGCGGCACGGTGACGATCGATTCGACGCTCGGCCAAGGCACCAAAGTCACCTGCGTCTTCCCGACCGCGCAGCAACTCAAGCAGACCGCGGCTTAATCAGAAAGAAACACCGGGCCGCGCGCCGCGACCCGGTGATGCTGTTTGGCTGCGGCTTAGCGATAATAGTGTCGCGCGCGGCGGCCGTGCCGATAGGCCGGCGCGCCAGTAGCCTCGTGCTCCGCATACGCGATCTGCTGGGCGTTTTGCTGGGCGCAATAGTCCTGATTCAGCAGGAACATGGCATGGAAGCCGGCGCACGGCTGCACCGCCGCGTCGACCAAGGCTACCCCGCCGATACCGGCCACGCCGCCGATCGCCGCCGCGCCTACTGCGGTCGTCGGTAACGCCGCGCCCGCGATTGCCGGCGAGGCTCCCCACCAGGCTTCGGTGAGGCCGAGGCCTGATGACGGTTCCGCCGACCACGCCGGCCGCCGGCGCAACATAGTCCCGTTGACGCGTCGCCGCCTGCGCCGGCATGGCGAGCGCTGCGGCGAGCGCCGCGATGGAAACTGCACTGAGAGCTTTCCGCATTTCGATACTCCTTTTTCGAATTCGTTTCGAATTCGCTTCACATGACGCCGCCCCATCGCGAGGCCAACGCCAAGCGCCGCCGTGCGTTCCTGCCGCCGCGCGCCGGAACGCGGCAAGCAAGGAACCTTCAAGGAACCTTGGCGGCGATGTGATGGCCGGTGGACGATCGCGTGATCGCGAAGGAGGAACGGTGTCATTCGCGTGGCAATGAAACTTTGGAAACTATTTGCGCGCGGTCGCCGGCTAGAGCCGGATGCGCAGCCGATGAGCAATTTCGCCGATCAGCCCGCGCCGGAACAGCAGCACGCAGGCGACGAAGATCACGCCCTGGAGCACCAGCACCCACTCGCCCAGAAACGCGAGCTTGTATTGCATGGCGAGGATGACGAAGGAGCCGACCACCGGCCCAAAGATCGTCCCGAGCCCGCCGACCAGCGACATCAGCACGACTTCGCCCGACATGGGCCAGTTCACGTCGGTAAGCGAGGCGATCTGCAGCAGGATCGCCTTGGTCGAGCCCGCGACTCCGGCGAGCGTCGCCGACAAAACGAAAGCGAGCAGCTTGTAGCGGTCGGTCTTGTAGCCGAGCGAGATCGCGCGCGTCTCATTCTCGCGGATGGCCTTGAGCACTTCGCCGAACGGCGAATGGATGATGCGATGGATGAGCAGCATCCCGGCCAGGAATACGACCAGGACGAACACGTACATCGTCATGTCGTTGCGCAAATCGAACAGGCCGAAAAGCGTGCCGCGCGGCACCGCCTGGATGCCGTCTTCGCCGCCGGTAAATTTCATGCGCAGGGCGACGAAGTACATCATCTGCGCCAGCGCGAGCGTGATCATCGCGAAGTAGATGCCCTGCCGGCGGATGGCCAGCGATCCGGCAACGAGGCCGAGGACGGCGGCGGCGGCGGTGCCGGTGAGAATGGCGAGCTCAGGCGGCAGACCCCAGACTTTCGCGGCATGCGCCGAAAGGTAGCTCGCCCAGCCGAAATAAAGCGCATGGCCGAACGACAACAAGCCGACATAGCCGATGAGCAAATTGAATGCGCAGGCGAACAGCGCAAAGCACAGCGCCTGCATGACGAACAGCGGATAGGTCACGAAGGGCGCCACCACCAGCGCCGTCACCATCACGATGAAGCCGATCGTTTCGCTCTGCTCGCGCAGCGCGGACGGCTTTTTCGCGAGCGGATCGACGACGCGCTCCATCACGCCCTCCGCCCGAACAGGCCGGCAGGGCGCACCAGCAGGACGATCGCCATGATCACGAAGATCACCGTGTTCGATGCTTCCGGGAAGAACACCTTGGTGAGGCCCTCGATGATGCCGAGCGCAAAGCCGGTGACGATGGCGCCGAGAATCGAGCCCATGCCGCCGATCACCACCACGGCGAACACCACGATGATCAGTTCCGAGCCCATCTGCGGCGAGACGTTGTAGATCGGCGCCGCCATCACGCCGGCGAAGGCGGCGAGCGCGACGCCGAACCCGTAAGTGAGAGTGATCATGCGCGGCACGTTGATGCCGAAGGCGCGCACCAGCGTCGGGTTCTCGGTGGCGGCGCGCAGGTATGCGCCGATCCGCGTGCGCTCGATCACGAACCAGGTGCCGAGACAGACCGTCAGCGAGGCGACGATCACCCAGACGCGATAGTTCGGCAGGAACATGAAACCGAGATTTTGCCCGCCGCTCAGCGAATCCGGCAGCGTATAAGGCAAACCAGCCGAGCCGAGATAGTTGCGGCAGACGCCTTCAATGATGAGCGCGAGGCCGAAGGTGAGCAGCAGGCCGTAAAGGTGATCGAGCTTGTAAATCCATTGCAGGAAGAAGCGCTCAACCAGCATGCCGGTGATGCCGACCATGATCGGCGCAATCACCAAGGCCGGCCAATAACCGAGGCCGGTGAAATTCAACAGCAGGAACGCGGTGAGCGCCCCCAGCATGTATTGGGCGCCGTGCGTGAAGTTGATGATGTTGAGCATGCCGAAGATGACGGCGAGGCCCAGGCTCAACAACGCGTAGAACGAGCCGTTGATCAGCCCGATCAAGAGCTGACCGAACAATGCGCCCGAAGGGATGCCGAATATCGTGACCATGCGCTGTTCCGGTCAGAGGGGCGAGCCTTACAAGCCCGCCCCTCTTCGCCGGATCAGCGATCAGCCGCTGACGAGCGGGCAGTTGCCGTCCTTGAGCGGACGGAAGGCTTGGTCGGCCGGGATCGTGGCGTGGAGGTTGTAGAGGTCGCCCGGACCCTTCGACTCCGAGGGCTTCTTGACCTCGAACAGATAAGCCGGGTGCAGCGCGCGGCCGTCGGCGCGAATGGTGCCTTTGCCGAACACCGGATCGTCCGTCGGCATCGCCTTCATCTTGGCGGCAACCGCCTTGCCGTCGGCGGCGCTGCCGAGCGCGGCAACCGCCTTGAGGTAGTGCATCGTGCCGGCATAGACGCCGGCATGATTCATGCTCGGCAGTTTGCCGGCAGCGTTGCGCTCCTTGTCCCAGCGCTTGGTCCAGGCGCGCGTCTGGTCGTTGAGATCCCAATAGAAGGTCTCGGTGAACATCAGCCCTTGCGCGGTTTTCAGGCCGAGCGCCGCGACGTCGGGTGCGAACACCAGCAGGCCGGCGAACTTCTGTCCGCCCGCCACGATGCCGAACTCGGCGCCCTGCTTGATCGAGTTGATGGTATCGCCGCCGGCATTGGCGAGGCCGATGATTTTCGCCTTGGACTGCTGCGCCTGCAGCAGGAACGAGGAGAAATCACTATTGTTGATCGGGTGCCGAACCTTGCCGAGCACCTTGCCGCCATTGGCCTCGACCACCGCCGCAGTATCACGCTCAAGCGCGTAACCGAAGGCGTAGTCTGAGGTCAGGAAGAACCAGGTGTCGCCACCGTTCTTGACGATCGCCTTGCCGGTGCCGTTCGCCAGCATCCAGGTGTCGTACGTCATGTGGATAGTCGTCGGCTGGCATTTCGGGCCGGTGAGATCCGACGACGCCGGGCCGGAGGCCACGAACACCTTGTTCTTCTGGGCGATGACCGGCGCGATCGCGAGCGCGACGCCCGAATTCGGCACGTCGGCGATCATGTCGACGTGGTCGACGTCGGCCCACTGATTGACCGTCTGAACGCCGATGTCAGCCTTGTTCTGGTGGTCGGCGCTGATCACCTCGACCTTGACGTTCGGGTGATCCTTCATGAAGTCCTGGGCGGCAAGCTTGGCGGCAGCCACCGAACCCGGACCTGTATCGTCGGCGTAGAGGCTCGCCATGTCGGTGAGCACGCCGATCTTCACATTGATCTGCTGGGCATTTGCCCCACCGCAGACGAGAGCCGCGGCAAGCGCCGTCAGCCCTAAGATTTTACGCATGAGACGTTCCTCCTTGTTTTACTCGTTAAGCGTTCACACTCCCAGATAGTCGTGGAGTTTTTCCACGTTGACGTCCAGTTCGGCATTGGCGAACTGGTCGACGATCCGTCCATGTTCCATGACATAGTATCGGTCGGCAACGGTCGAGGCGAAGCGGAAATTTTGTTCCACCAGCAGGATCGTGAAACCCCGCTCCTTCAAGATGCGGATGGTTTTTCCGATCTGCTGGATGATGACGGGGGCGAGCCCTTCGGTCGGCTCATCGAGCAGCAGCATGCGCGCGCCGGTGCGCAAGATGCGGCCGATGGCGAGCATCTGCTGTTCGCCGCCGGACAGCTTGGTGCCCTGGCTTGCGCCCAGTCGTTCCTTGAGATTGGGGAACAGCTCGAAAATCTGCTCGAGCGAAAGCCCGCCGGGTCTCACGACCGGTGGTAACAGGAGGTTCTCCTCCACGCCGAGGCTGGCGAAAACGCCGCGCTCCTCCGGACAAAAAGCGATGCCGGCGCGCGCGATATGATTGGAGGGACGATCGATCAATTCCTGTCCCTCGAAGCGCACCGAGCCTGAGCGTTGCGCCACGATGCCCATGATCGATTTCAGCGTCGTCGACTTGCCGGCGCCGTTGCGTCCGAGCAACGTGACGACTTCGCCTTCGCGCACCTCGAAGGTCGCGCCATGGAGGACGTGCGACTCGCCGTACCAGGCTTGCAGGTCGTTGATCGCGAGCAGCGGCGTGCGCGTATCAAGCATGCCCCACCCCGAGATAGGCTTCGCGAACGTCGGCATTTTCGGAAACGGTCTCGTAGTTGCCTTCGGCCAGGACGCGGCCGCGAGTGAGCACGGTGATGTGGTCGGACAAATCGGCCACCACCGACAAATTATGCTCGACCATCAGCACCGTGCGGTTGGCGGCGACGGTCCTGATCAGCGCGCTGATGCGATCGATATCTTCGTGCGCCATTCCGGCGGTCGGTTCGTCGAGCAGCATCAACTCCGGATCGAGCGCGAGCGTGGTGGCGATTTCAAGCGCGCGCTTGCGGCCGTACGGCAATTCGACCGCGGTCCATGCGGAGTAGGGCGCGAGGCCGACATCCGCGATCAACGCCATCGCGCGCTCGTTGAAGCGGTCCAATGCGGCGGTCGGCCGCCAGAAGTCGAATGAGCCGCCACGCTGGCGCTGCAATGCGATGCGGACGTTTTCAAGCACCGTCAAATGCGGGAATACGGAGGAGATCTGGAACGAACGGACGAGGCCGAGCCGGGCGACATCCGCGGGCGCCAGCGCGGTGATGTCGCGTCCGTTGTAGACGATGCGGCCCTGCGAGGGCCTCAAGAATTTTGTCAGCAGATTGAAGCAGGTCGTCTTGCCCGCGCCATTGGGGCCGATCAGGGCATGGATGGACCGGCGCTTGACGCGCAAGCTGACGTCGTTGACGGCAACCAGCCCGCCGAATTCCTTGGTCAGGCCCTCGGTTTCGAGGATGATATCGTCACTCATACGCGACAACCCTCTTCAAGCGACTTTGTCAGGGCTTTGGGCCCGATGTCCAGACCGCGATTGGTCGGAGATCCGAAACTGGCCCACCCCTGCCCGTCCGCCTATAAAGTCACCACAAAACGCGGATGATTCGATGTTCTTCAGCACCTCCGGCGCCTACAGCTTCACGGTGGCGCTCGCCGACGAGCAGGCGACACGAGCGCTGATGGTGGACGTCGCCGCCGTGATCGAGCCCGGCGACCTGATCACGCTTTCGGGCGACCTCGGCGCCGGCAAGACCACGTTTGCCCGCGCGCTCATCCGCCATCTCGCCGGCGACGCCGCGGTGGAAGTTCCGAGCCCGAGCTTCACGCTGATGCAGGCCTACGAGCTGCCGCGCTTCACGCTGGTGCATGCCGATCTCTACCGGCTGTCGGGACCGGGCGAGCTGGCCGAGCTCGGCTTCGAGGATGTGCCCGAGGGCGCCGTGACGCTGCTGGAATGGCCCGATCGCGCCGCAGGCAGCCTGCCGGCCGACCGGCTCGACATCGCGCTGACGCTTTCGCCCGCGCAAGGCGCGAGCTTCCGCCACGCGCGCGTCACCGGCTATGGCAGCTTCGCGCCGCGCGCCGAGCGCATCATAGCGATCCGCCGCTTTCTCGACGCCAACGGCTTCGGCCCGGCCGAGCGGCGGCGCATCCAGGGCGATGCCTCGACGCGCTCCTATGAGCGGCTGGTGCTCGAAGGCGTGAGCTACATCTTGATGAATTCGCCGAAGCGGCCGGACGGGCCGGTGGTGCGCGACGGCAAGCCCTATAGCCAGATCGCGCATCTGGCCGAGGACGTCACGCCGTTCATCGCCATGGCACTCGGCTTGCGCGCGCGCGGCTTCTCGGCGCCGGCGATCTTCGCCGCCGACCGCGCCGCCGGCCTCGCGGTGATCGAGGATCTCGGCGACGAACTGGTGGTGGCCGGCGAGCCGCCGGCGCCGATCGAGGCGCGCTACGCGGTGGCGGCCGAACTGCTGGCCGAGCTGCACCGCGAGCAACTGCCGGAGACGCTGCCGGTCGAAGCGGGCGTCGAATACAAACTGCCGCGCTACGACATGGAGGCGCTGCTGATCGAGACTGAATTGCTGCTCGACTGGTATCTGCCCAAGCTGCAGGCAAAAGTGTCCGACGCCAAACGCGACCTCTATATGGCGCTGTGGCGCGACGCGCTCACGCCGGTGATCGAGGCGCCGGCCACCTGGGTGCTGCGCGATTTCCATTCGCCCAATCTGCTGTGGCTGCCGGAGCGCGAAGGCGTCTCGCGCATCGGGCTCCTCGATTTCCAGGACGCAGTTCTGGGACATGGCGCCTACGACGTCGCCTCGCTGCTGCAGGACGCGCGCGTCGACGTGCCGGAGATGATGGAGATCGCGCTGCTGTCGCGCTACACGCGCGCGCGCTTTGCCGGCGACAAGACTTTCGACGCGCCCGCCTTCGCGCGCGCCTATGCCACGCTCGCCGCGCAGCGCGCCAGCAAGATCCTCGGCATTTTCGCCCGCCTGGAGCGGCGCGACGGCAAGCCGCAATATCTGCGCCACCTGCCGCGCGTCTGGGGCTACCTGCAACGCTCGCTGGCGCATCCGGCGCTGGCGCCGCTCAATGGCTGGTACCGCGCCAACGTGCCGGCGCTGAGGTCGCTATGACCGCGCCGCGCAACGCCATGGTGCTGGCCGCCGGTCTCGGCACGCGCATGCGGCCGCTGACCGACACCATGCCGAAGCCGCTGGTGCAAGTTGCCGGCAAGGCGCTGATCGATCACGTGCTCGACAAGCTCGCCGCCGCGGGCGTCAAAACCGCCGTGGTCAACGTGCATTACCTCGCCGACCAGATCGAGCGGCACCTCGCCAAGCGCAAAAAGCCGCGCATCGTGATCTCCGACGAGCGCGGCGTCCTGCTCGGCACCGGCGGCGGCGTGGTCAAGGCGCTGCCGCTGCTCGGCGACGGCGCCGTTCTTCCACATCAACTCGCGACACGATCTGGATCGATGGCGCAACGCCGAACCTGACGCGGCTGGCGCAGGCTTTCGACGCCAAGGCCATGGACGCGCTGCTGCTGCTCGCGCCCGCCAAAGGCAGCATCGGCTATGCGGGCTCCGGCGATTTTTCGCTTCATGCCGATGGCCGCCTGGTTGCGCGCGTCGCCGGTACGCAGGCGCCTTTGGTCTATGCCGGCGCCGCGATTCTTTCGCCCGCGCTGTTTGACGAGCGCGCCGCAGGGCGCGTTCTCCCTCACCGACCTCTTTCAAGCGCGCCGCCGAACAAGGCCGCCTGCACGGCCTGCGCCTGGACGGCCGCTGGATGCATGTCGGCTCGCCCGACGCGATTGCCGCGGCGGAAGCGGCGATAAAGGCCGCGCGCTAGCATTTGCAACTCGAAAACGACTCGCTGCTCGCTTAGCTTGCAACCATGCCGGCAGCCTATGCCAAGGTCTTCAACATCCCCGCCTCGGCGCCGTTTCTGCCGGCGCTGATCGACGCGCTGCGCGACGGCAAGCTCGTGCCCGGATTCCCGGCCGGCGGCGATCCGCTCGATCTGGCGCGCTTGACGCTCTATCTGCCGACGCGGCGCGCCTGCCGCCTGGCGCGCGACGTTTTCCTCGATGTGCTGCAAGGTCGACGCCGCCATCCTGCCGCGCATCGTCGCGCTCGGCGATCTCGACGAAGACGAGATCGCCTTCGCCGAAGCCGCCACCGGCGAGCTGGCCGACGCGGCGCTCAGCCTGCCGCCGGCCTTCGGCGCGCTCGAGCGGCGGCTCACGCTGGCCGAGCTGATTTCGAAATGGGCGGTCGCCATCACGCCGCAACACGGCGCGCCGCTGATCGCCAACACGCCGGGCGCGGCGATCGCGCTCGCCGATGCGCTGGCGCGGCTGATGGACGACATGATCACGCGCCAGGTGCCGTGGAGCAACCTCGACAAATTGGTGCCGAGCGAGCTCGACGAATATTGGCAGCAGTCGCTCAAGTTCCTGCAATTCGTGCAGCCCGCGTGGCGCAAAATTCTCGCCGAGAAGAACGCCATCGAATCCGCCGAGCGCCGCGACAAGCTCATCGAGGCCGAGGCGCAGCGCCTTAGGCCAACTCCGACGCGCCGGTGATCGCCGCCGGCTCCACCGGCTCGATGCCGGCCACCGCCAAGCTGCTCGCCACCATCGCCAAGCTGCCGCACGGCGCCGTGGTGCTGCCCGGCCTCGACACCACGCTCGACGACGCCTCGTGGGCGCTGATCGCCGGCAAGGACGGCGACGACAGCCATGACGGCCTGCCGGCGGCGGGCCACGCGCAATTCGCCATGCATGCGCTGCTCGATCGCATCGGCATTAAGCGCAGCGACGTGCAGCAACTCGGCACGTCGAACGGCCGCGAGGCGCTGGTGTCGGAAGCCTTGCGTCCGGCCGCCACCACCGAGCGTTGGCGCGAGCGCCTGAACGATAAGACTTTCGACGCCGCCGCCGCGCAAGCGCTGGAAAATCTGTCGCTGATCGAGGCCGCCAACTGCCGAGGAAGAGGCGCTCGCCGTCGCGGTCGCGATGCGCGAAGGCCTCGAGACGCCGGGCAAGACGGTCGCGCTGGTCACGCCCGACCGCGCGCTCGCCCGCCGCGTCAAGGCCGCGCTCGACCGCTGGCAGGTCGCGGTCGACGATTCCGGCGGCGACGCGCTGGCCGACACGAGCGCGGGCCTGTTCGCGCGGCTGGCCGCGGAAACGGCGCTCGGCGGGCTCGAGCCGGTGCCGCTGCTGGCGCTGCTCAAGCACCCGTTGCTGCGGCTCGGGCAGCGGCAGGGCGCGCACGATCATGCGGTGTCCGCGCTCGAACGCGCGCTGCTGCGCGGCCCGCGCCCGAAGGCCGGCAGCAAAGGTCTCGCGCATGCGCTCGAAACCTTCCGCGCCACGCGCGACGATCTGCACCCGAGCGATCCGCGTAAGGATCGTCCGCCCCGACGAGCTGGACGCCGCCGGCGCGCTCATCGACAAGCTCGCCGCCGCGCTGGCGCCGCTCGAAACGCTGAAACCCGGCCGAGCACGCCCTCGCCGCGCTGGCAAAAGGCCACCGCGATGTCATCGTCGCGCTCAGCGCCGACGAAAACGGCGAGACCGCCGCCTTCGCCAACCATGACGGCACGGCGCTGGCGCGTGCCTTCGACGAGCTCATCGACAGCCCGACCGCCGCGGCCATCGACGTCGCGCGCGCCGACTATGCCGAGCTGTTCCACGCCGCCATCGGCGACCGCATGGTGCGGCGGCCGGAAAGCCGCGAGCTGCGCGCGCATATCTACGGCCCGCTGGAAGCGCGCCTGCAGACCGTCGACCGCATCGTGCTGGGCGGGCTCAACGAGGGCACCTGGCCGCCGGACACGCGCAGCGATCCGTGGCTGCAGCCGTCCGATGCGCCGCGACCTCGGCCTCGATCCGCCCGAGCGCCGCATCGGCCTTTCGGCGCACGATTTCGCGCAAGGCCTGGGCGCGTCCGAAGTCATCCTCGTCGCGCGCGGCCAAGGTCGCCGGCAGCCCGACCGTCAGCTCGCGTTTCGTGCAGCGGATCGCTGCGCTCGCGGGCGACCGCTGGAAAGCCGTCGCCGCGCGCGGCGAAAACTATCTCGCGCTGGCGCGCGCGCTCGACGCGCCGGCCGAGGTGAAGCCTGCCGCGCGCCCGGCGCCCAAGCCGCCGCGCGCGGCGCGTCCGAGCAAGCTTTCGGTCACCGCCATCGAGGACTGGCTGCGCGACCCCTACACCATCTACGCCAAATACATTCTGCACCTGCAGCCGCTCGACGCGGTCGACACGCCGCCCGGCGCGCGCGACCGCGGCACCGTCATCCACGGCGCCATCGGCGATTACACCGAAGCGTTCGCCGGCAAGCCGCCGGCCGATCCGCTGAAGGAATTGCTCGCGCTCGGCGAAAAACATTTCGCGCCGCTCGCCGACTATCCGGAGGCGCGCGCCTTCTGGTGGCCGCGCTATACGCGCATCGCGCGCTGGTTCGCCGCCTGGGACATGGAGCGGCGCGCCGGTCTCACCACGCTGCATGCCGAAATCCGCGGCGAGCTCGACCTTCCCGGTGGGCGCGCGCCAATTCACGCTGTCCGGCATCGCCGACCGCATCGAGCGGCGCGTGGACGGCTCTTTCGCCATCGTCGACTACAAGACCGGGCAGGCGCGCACCGAGAAGCAGGTGCGCACGGGGCTGGCGCCGCAATTGACGCTGGAAGCGGCCATCCTGCGCGAAGGCGGCTTCGAGCGACCTCGCGGCGGCTCGGTTTCTGAAATCGCTTATGTCACGCTGAAAGGTGGCGAGCCGCCCGGCAAGACCGAGCGCATCAACTTCAAGGAGGGCACGCCCGATGCGCAAGCCGACCGCGCGCTCGCCAAGCTGAAGGCGCTGGCCACGACCTTCGAGGACGAGAGCAAGCCCTATCTCTCGCTCGTGCACCCGATGTGGAAGACGCATTACGGCGACTACGACCACCTCGCGCGCGTGAAGGAATGGTCGCTCACCGGCGGCGTGGATGAGGACATCCCATGAGCGCCGCCCGCACCATCCCGGATCACGTGCGCGACGTGCAGGTCGCCGCCGCCAATCCGGAGATCTCCGCCTTCGTCTCGGCCAATGCCGGCTCCGGCAAGACCTACGTGCTGGCGCAGCGCGTCATCAATCTGCTGCTGCGCGGTGTCGATCCGGCCAAGATCCTGTGCATCACCTTCACCAAGACCGCCGCCGCCAATATGGCGAACGAGGTGT
The DNA here is from genome assembly GCA_963734465.1 of uncultured Alphaproteobacteria bacterium. Lineage (GTDB taxonomy): Bacteria > Pseudomonadota > Alphaproteobacteria > Rhizobiales > Xanthobacteraceae > Pseudolabrys. Next base: position 95,101 of record CAVTHL010000022.1, on the reverse strand, counting down.
TCAAGCGGCTGGCGGCCTGGACCGCGCTCGACGACGCCGCGCTCGACACGCAGATCGCGTTGAGCACCGGCAAGACGCCGAGCGCCGAAGAACGCGCGCGGGCACGGCGGCTGTTCGCCTCCGCGCTGGAGACGCCGGGCGGGCTGAAAGTGCAGACCATCCACGCCTTCTGCACGCGGCTGCTGCACCAATTCCCGTTCGAGGCCAATGTGGCCGCGCGCTTCACCGTGCTGGACGAGGCCTCGACCACGCAGCTGCTCGACCAGTTGACGCTGCAGGTCCTGCTCGAGGCCTCCGCCGCGCCCGAAAGCGCGCTCGGCAAGGCGCTCGAAACGGCCATCGTTGTCGCCGCCGACACCACCTTCAAGGACGTCATCGGCGACGCCATCAAGGCGCGCGACGCGATCGACGCCTGGATCACGCAGGCAGGCGGCATCGACAAGGCCATCGCGCAATTGTCGCAGAGCTTCGGCATTGCGCCGGACGACAGCCTCGCAAAGGTCGAGGACGAATTCTTCTCGGCCTCGCTCATTCCGGTAGCCGAATGGCCGGCGCTGATCGAGATTCTGCAAAGCGGCGCCAAATCCGACAAAGCCCACATCGACGCGCTCGCCGCCGCGCGCACCGCGTCCGGCCGCGGCCGCGTCGAGCATTATCTGCGCGTGTTCTGCACCGCCGAGCTGAGCCCGCGCAAAAGCCTGCTGACCAAGGCCTTGGCCGACCGCCACCCCGATTGGCTCGCGCGCCTGCAAGACGAACAGACCCGCATCTGCGCCCTGCTCGCGCGCGAGCGCGCGCTCAATGCCCGCGAGCGCACGCGCGCGCTTGTCACCATCGCCAAGGACGTGATCGACCGCTACGCGCGCGAAAAGGAGCGGCGCGCGCTGCTCGACTACGACGACCTGATCGACCGCACGCTGGCGCTGTTTGCCAACGTGTCGGCCGCCTGGGTGCTGTACAAGCTCGATCTCGGCATCGACCACATTCTGATCGACGAGGCGCAGGACACGAGCCCGAAGCAGTGGAAGATCGTTGAAACCATTGCCGCCGAATTTCTGCCCGGCGGCTCGCGGCCGAACGTGCGGCGCACGCTGTTCGCCGTCGGCGACGAGAAGCAGTCGATCTTCTCGTTCCAGGGCGCCGCGCCTGAGGCCTTCGATGTGATGCGCCGCCTGTTCGCGCGCCAGTTCGACACGCCGGATTTGGGCTGGAAATATCTGCGCTTCCACCACTCGTTCCGCTCCGGCGCGGCCGTGCTCGGCTCGGTCGATCAGGTGTTCGGCGCGCGCGCGGTCTATGAAAGCGTCACCGCCGACGTGGCCGGCGTCCCCAAGCACGAATCGCTGCCCGACGCCGCGCCCGGGCTGGTCGAATTGTGGCCGCTGATCGAACCGGCCGAGAAGAAAGAGATCGAAGGCTGGGACGCGCCTTTCGACACCGAAAGCGAGCAAAGCCCGCGCGTCGTGCTGGCGCAGAAGATCGCCGCGCATGTGAAACTGTGGCGCGCCAACGGGCTGGCCGCGCGCGACGTGCTGGTGCTGGTGCGCCAGCGCGGGCCGCTGTTCGAGGCCATCATCCGCGCGCTCAAGAACGCCGACGTGCCGGTCGCCGGCGCCGACCGGCTGGTGCTGACCGAGCACATCGCCGTCATGGACCTGATGGCGCTGGCCGACTGCCTGCTGCTGCCCGACGACGATCTGGCGCTCGCCAGCGTGCTCAAGAGCCCGCTGTTCGGCCTGACCGAGGAGCAACTGTTCGAGCTGGCCTGGGACCGCAAAGGCTCGCTGCGTGCATCCTTGCGCGCGCACGCGAGCGACGCGCTGTTCGGCGCGGTCGATACCGCGCTCGATGACATTGAGCGCATCCGCGCGCGGCTTGTCGCCGTTCGCCTTTTTCGCCCATGTGCTTGGCGCGCAGAAGGGCCGCCGGAAATTCCTCGCCCGGCTGGGGCCGGAGGCCAACGACGCGCTCGACGAATTCCTCAACCTCGCGCTCGACTACGAGGCGCGCGAGGTGGCGTCGCTGCAAGGTTTCCTGGCCTGGCTGCGCGCCGCGAGAAGCGAGGTGAAGCGCGACATGGAAATGGCGCGCGACGAGGTGCGGGTGATGACGGTGCACGGCGCCAAGGGGCTGGAGGCCAACACCGTCATCCTTGCCGACACCACCACGCCGCCGGCCGGCGCGCATCCGCCCAAGCTGCTCGGGCTTGCCGGCGGCGCGCTGGTCTGGGCCAAGCGCCGGCAGGACGACGTCGATGTCATGGACGAAGCGCGCGCCTTGGCCGAGAAGGCCGCGATCAACGAATACCGGCGGCTGCTTTATGTGGCGATGACGCGCGCGGCCGAGCGGCTGGTGGTGTGCGGCGCGAAAGGCGCCGAACAAGATTCCCGACGGCTGCTGGTACCAACTGGTCGAGGAGGCGCTGCGCAAGGATTGCGTCGCCGAACCGGCCGACGACGGCAGCGGCGAGGTGCTGCGCTATCGCAAGGGCGAGGCGCCGGCTGCGCCACCGCAAAGCGCGAAGCTGCCCCGGCCAAGCAAATTTCGCTGCCGCCCTGGCTCGCGCGCAATGCCGCACCGACAATTCTCCCTGCGAACCGTTTATCAGGCCGTCGAGCGCCATTGATGAAGACGACGCGCCCGCGCGCCGCCGCTGGTGTCAAAGCCGCATTGCTGCGCGGCGTCGCTGACCCACCGTCTGCTACAATCGCTTGCCGGATATCGCGCCTGAGCGGCGCGCCAAGGCGATCGATGACTTTCTTGCCAAGCGCGGACAAGAGCTGCCGGCTGACGAACGCAAGGCGATCGCAGACAAGGTCGCCGGCCTGCTCGGCGATGCGCGCTTTGCCGCGCTGTTTGCACCGGGCAGCCGCGCCGAAGTGCCGATCGTCGGCAAGGTGCAGATCGGCGGCGAAATCCGGCGCGTGTCGGGCCAGGTCGATCGCCTGGCGTCACCGCGGACGCGGTTCTGATCGCCGACTTCAAGACCAACCGCCCGGTCCCGCCGCGAATCGATCGTGCCGCCCGGCTATGTTGCCCAGCTCGCGCTCTACCGCGCGGTGCTGGCGAAATTATACCCGGGCAAAACCGTCCGCTGCGCCGTCATCTGGACCGAAATCCCTGATCTCATGGAGCTTTCCGCCGAGGCGCTGGATGCCGCTTTGGCGCAAATCACCCCCGCGTGAGAGCGCCTTGACGCTGCCGGATCGCATTCATAGGTTCAGCCTCCTTTTCACGCACCACGCACCACCACAACAACAGAGGTAATCCCATGGCCGTCGGCAAAGTGTCGGACGCAAGCTTCGAATCGGACGTCCTCAAATCGACCGAGCCGGTGGTGGTGGATTTCTGGGCGGAATGGTGCGGGCCCTGCCGCATGATCGCGCCGGCGCTGGAGGAAATCGCCGGCCAGCTCGGCGACAAGGTCAAGATCGTCAAGCTCAACGTCGACGAGAACCCGAACACCGCGGCGAAATACGGCATCATGTCGATCCCGACGCTGATGCTGTTCAAGAACGGCGAGATCGCCTCGCGCCAGGTCGGCGCCGCGCCCAAGCAGAAGCTGGCGCAGTGGATCGGCAGCGCGGTCTGATCGCCTCGAATTGGAATTCTTCGACGGCCGGCCTCAGCGCCGGCCGTTTGCGTTTCAGCTGGGCAGCGTGCCGTTCTCGCGCAGCACCTCGCCGGCCAAATACAGAGAGCCGGTGATGAGAATGCGCGGCGGCGGATCGAGGTCGAGCTTGCACGCCGCTTCCAGCGCCTCGGTGAGATTGTCGCGGCTGGTCGCCGGCAGCCCGATGGCGCGCGCGGCGTCGGCCACCGCCTCCGCGCTCATGCCTTTTTCCGCGTTCGGGATCGGCACCGCGATCATGCGCCGCGCCAGCCCGGTGAAATTGCCCAAGAAACCTGCGCAGTCCTTGGTCGCCATCATGCCGACGATCAGCACCAGCGGGCGCGACACGCGCTCCTCGAGATCGGCGAGCGCGGCGGCGATGGCGCGGCCGCCGTCCGGATTGTGGCCGCCGTCGAGCCACACTTCGCTGCCGGCGGGCGCCAGCGCGGTGAGCGCGCCCTGGCCGAGCCGCTGCATGCGCGCCGGCCAGTCGGCCTTGGCGACGCCGGCTTCGAACGCGGCCGGCGCGATTTTCAGCGGCTTGATGGCGCGCAGCGCAGCGATCGCCAGCCCCGCGTTCTCGAACTGATGGCGGCCGTAAAGCTTCGGCGCCGGCAGATCGAGCAGGCCGGCTTCGTCCTGATAAACGAGGCGGCCGCGTTCTTCGGTGGCGGTCCAGTCCTCGCCGGCGATCTTGAGCGGCGCGTTGAGGCGCCCGGCCTGGCGCTCGATCACGGTAAGCGCGTCGCGCGGCTGCGCGGCGACGATGGCCGGCGTGTCGCGCTTGAGGATGCCGGCCTTTTCGGCGGCGATCTTCTCGATGCTGTCGCCCAGGAAATCGGTGTGGTCGATGGAGATCGGCGTGATGATGCTGGCAAGCGGATGCGCGATGACGTTGGTGGCGTCGAGCCGGCCGCCGAAGCCCACTTCCATCAGCAGCACGTCGGCGCGATGGCGCGCAAACAGCATCATGCCGACCGCGGTGGTGATCTCGAATACGGTGATCGGTTCGCCGCCGTTGATGCGCTCGCATTCGGTGAGCGTGGCGGCGAGCTCCTCGTCGGCGACCAGCGCGCCGGTGTCGCCGAGCCGGTAGCGCTCGTTGTAACGCACCAGATGCGGCGAGGTGTAGACGTGCACGCGCTTGCCGGCGGCTTCCAGCATGGCGCGCAGGAAGGCGACCACCGAGCCTTTGCCGTTGGTGCCGGCGACATGGATCACCGGCGGCAATTTGGTTTCCGGATGACCCAGCGCGGCGAGCAGCCGCTCGATGCGGCCAAGCGACAGATCGATGCGCTTGGGATGCAGCGCAGTCAGCCGGGCGACGATGGAGTCGATGGGGGTCATGTTTGTCGTAAACCTAGCGCCGTCCGGCCCTTTCCCTCCCCCCACGAGCAATTGCGAGTGGTGGGGAGGGGTCAGGGGTGGGGGGAATGAAAGCCATATAGGTGCCCCCCACCCCGGTTTGCATCGCTAGCGCGACGCAAACCGACCCTCCCCACCGCTTCGCGGGGGGAGGGTAAGTCACGCGCTCGCCGGAACCGGCAATTGCAGCTGCCCGGCGGGCACCGGCGGCGCGGCCGGCGACTTGGTCAGCACGCGGCAGAGGTCCGACAGCGTCGCGCGCAATTTGTGGCGATGCACGACCATGTCGACCATGCCGTGCTCGGCGAGATATTCGGCGCGCTGGAAGCCTTCCGGCAATTTCTCGCGGATGGTCTGCTCGATCACGCGCGGGCCGGCAAAGCCGATGAGCGCGCCGGGCTCGGCGATCTGCACGTCGCCGAGCATGGCGTAGGACGCGGTGACGCCGCCGGTGGTCGGATTGGTGAGCACCACGAGGTAAGGCTGCTTGGCCTCGCGCAGCATCTCGACCGCAACGGTGGTGCGCGGCAATTGCATGAGCGAGAGGATGCCCTCCTGCATGCGCGCGCCGCCGGAGGCCGCGAACATGATGAAGGGCGTGGCCTTTTCCGCCGCGGTCTGCAGGCCCTTGATGACGGCCTCGCCGGCCGCCATGCCGAGCGAGCCGCCCATGAAATCGAAATCCTGCACCGCGATCACCACCGGCAGGCCGTCGAGCTTGCCGAGGCCGAGCTTGATCGCGTCGTTGAGCCCGGTCTTGCTTCTGGCATCCTTGATGCGGTCGGCGTAGCGGCGTTCGTCGCGGAACTTGAGCGGATCGACCTGCACTTCGGGCACGCCGATATCGAGCCAGGTGCCGCCGTCGAACATCGATTTGAGCCGCGCGGTGGCGCTCATGCGCATGTGATAGTTGGACGACGGAATGACGAATTGGTTGGCCTCGACGTCCTTGTAGAAGACGAGCTGGCCGGTCTCCGGACATTTGATCCAGAGGTTTTCCGGCGTCTCGCGGCGCAGGAAGCTGCGGATTTTCGGGCGGACGACGTTGGAGATCCAGTTCATGATTTGCCTATATAGGCCCGATTTGACCGCATGATAACCACCCGGCAGCGGGATGGTTACTCGGCGGCGACTGCTTTTGCCGAGCGCACGCCTTGCGCCAATTGCGCCACCAGATCGGTGACCGATTTGACGGTGCCGGGCGTGGCCTTGCCGTCCTTGAGGCTTTGCCGCAGCGCCTCGACCAGCGCGGAACCGACCACCACGCCGTCCGCTCCTTGCGCGATGGCGCGCGCCTGCTCGGCCGTGCGCACGCCGAAGCCGACCGCGACCGGCAGCGCCGTGTGGCGCTTGATGCGGGCAACCGCGCTGGCGACCTTGCCGGCGTCGGGCGCGGCGGCGCCGGTGATGCCGGTGATGGAGACGTAATAGACAAAGCCGGAGGTGTTGTTGAGCACCGCCGGCAGGCGCTTGTCGTCGGTGGTCGGCGTGGCGAGGCGGATGAAGTTGAGCCCGGCTTTCAGCGCCGGCAGGCAGAGTTCCTCGTCTTCTTCCGGCGGCAGGTCGACGACGATGAGGCCATCGACGCCGGCGCTCTTGGCGTCGGCGAGGAACTTGTCGACGCCGTAGATGTAGATCGGATTGTAGTAGCCCATCAGCACGATCGGCGTCGTGTCGTCGCCGTTGTCCCCCCCTTGGCGGAAGTCGCGCACGAGCGCCAACGTCTTCTTCATGGTCTGGCCGGCTTTGAGCGCGCGCACGCCGGCAGCCTGGATGGCCGGGCCGTCGGCCATCGGATCGGTGAACGGCATGCCGAGCTCGATCACGTCGGCGCCGGCCTTCGGCAGCGCCTTGGCGATGGCGAGCGAGGTCTCGGTATCCGGATCGCCGGCCATGGTGAAGGTCACCAGCGCAGCGCGGCCTTGCGTCTTGAGCGCGGCGAAGCGCTTTTCGATGCGCGTGGTCATTTCTTTTTGCTCGCCAGAAACGCCGCGACCGAATCGAGGTCCTTGTCGCCGCGGCCGGAGAGGTTGACCACCATCAGGTGATCCGCGGGCTTTGTCGGCGCGAGGTCGAACACGCGGGCGAGCGCATGCGCCGGCTCGAGCGCCGGGATGATGCCTTCGAGCTTGCTGCAGAGCTGGAACGCCGCCACCGCCTCGTCGTCGGTGGCCGAGAGGAATTTCACGCGGCCCATGTCGTTGAGCCAGGCGTGCTCGGGGCCGATGCCGGGATAATCGAGGCCGGCGGAAATCGAATGCGCCTCGACGATCTGGCCGTCGTCGTCCATCAACAAATAAGTGCGGTTGCCGTGCAGCACGCCCGGCTTGCCGCCGGCGACCGAGGCCGCATGCTGGCCGCTCGGCAGGCCGTGACCGGCGGCTTCGACGCCGTAGATTTCGACCGCCTCGTCGTCGAGGAACGGATGGAACAGCCCCATGGCGTTGGAGCCGCCGCCGATGCAGGCGATGAGCGAATCCGGCAGGCGGCCTTCGGCCGCCATCATCTGCTCGCGCGTCTCGCGCCCGATGATGCATTGGAAGTCGCGCACCATGGCCGGATAAGGATGCGGGCCGGCGACCGTGCCGATGCAGTAGAAAGTGTCGGCGACGTTGGTCACCCAATCGCGCAGCGCCTCGTTCATGGCGTCCTTGAGCGTCTTCGAGCCGCTCTCGACCGCGCGCACTTCGGCGCCGAAAATTTTCATGCGCAGCACGTTCGGTTTCTGCCGCTCGACGTCGACCGCGCCCATGTAGACGATGCAGGGCAGGCCGAACTTGGCGCACAGCGTGGCGGTGGCGACGCCGTGCATGCCGGCGCCGGTCTCGGCGATGATGCGCGTCTTGCCCATGCGCTTGGCCAGCATGATCTGGCCGAGCACGTTGTTGACCTTGTGCGCGCCGGTGTGGTTGAGCTCCTCGCGCTTGAAGTAGATTTTCGCGCCCTTGCCCGAAAGGCCGGCGGCCGTCTTTCTTAAATGCTCGGTGAGGCGGCTGGCGAAATAAAGCGGGCTCGGCCTTCCGACATAGGTCGCGAGATAGCCGTCCATCTCGGCCTGGAATTTCGGATCGGCCTTGGCCTCGTTATAGGCCCGCTCGAGCTCGAGGATCAGCGGCATCAGCGTCTCGGCGACGAAGCGGCCGCCATAGATGCCGAAATGCCCGCGCTCGTCGGGACCGGTGCGGAACGAATTGGGCCGCTGCACGGTCATGCGTTGCTCACGATGTCCGATGCGCCGAGTTGCAGCGGCTCCTCGGCCGCGCGCGCGACGCGCACGAATTCGCGAATCTTGTCCGGATCCTTCACGCCTGGCGCGCGCTCGACGCCGGACGACACGTCGACGCCCGGCGCGCGGGTGATGCGCAGCGCCTCCGCCACGTTGCCGGCGTCGAGCCCGCCCGACAGCATGAAGGGCACGCCGGGATTGACGCCCGCCAGCAGCGTCCAGTCGAACGGCGTGCCGAGCCCGCCCGGGCGCGTCGCTTCCTTGGGCGGACGCGCGTCGAAGATCAGCCGGTCGGCCACTTTGGCGTAGATGCGAATGGGCGAGAGGTCGGCGCGCTCGGCGATCGGCAGCGCCTTCATCACCGGCAGACCGAAGCGTGTGCGCACCGCGACCACGCGGTCGGGCGATTCCTTGCCGTGCAGCTGCAGCATGTCGGGCTTGAGCGCATTGACGATGTCGAGCAGCGTCTCGTCGGTGGCGTCGACCGTGAGCGCGACCTTGCCGGCGCGGCCGGCCGCCTGCTCGCCGAGCCGGCGCGCGGCCTCCAGCCCGAGATGGCGCGGGCTCGGCGGGAAGAACACGAAGCCGACCAGGTCGGCCCCGGATTCAAGCGCCGCATCAAGCGCTTGCGGGGTGCGAAGGCCGCAGATTTTGACCGTCAGTGCCATAATGGCCGCGTTCTAGCGCCTTCTCCGCGCCGCCGCAAAGCGTAACCGCGCGTCAAGGGACCGGCGGCAGGATGGCGGGCGGCGGGTCCGGCGGCGGCGGCGGCGGCGTCATCATCATGCGCGTCTCGATGGTGTCGACCTCGCTCCGGAGCTTGCGCACCTCGTCGTCGAGCGCGACGATCGCCGCGCCGCCATTTGGCCTGCCCGATCCAGGCGGCGACGCCGCCGACGATCACGCCGACGATCAGCAGGATGAAGATCAGCACGAACAGCGGCAGGGTCGCCGCATAAGCCGGGCTGGCGGAGGAGAACGGGTCGAACGACACCGTCACCATCTGCCGGTTGGCCACCGCGAAGGCGACGATGATAATCGCCAGCGGGACGACGATGATGCCGGTCACGATCTTGCGGAACACGACGCCTCTCCAAAACGCAACGGCCGGGCTGAGCCCGGCCATGACATTAGCACCCTCGCCGTTCCGTGAAAGCGGCCTTAGGCCGGCCCGGTCTTGTTCAGGCGCTCGCGCATTTCCTTGCCGGTCTTGAAGAACGGCACCGACTTCTTCTCGACCGAGACATGGGCGCCGGTGCGCGGATTGCGCCCGGTGCGGGCCGGCCGGTGCTTGACCGAAAAGGCGCCGAAGCCGCGCAACTCGACCCGGTCGCCCTTGGACATGGCGGCCGTGATCTCGCCGAGGATGGCGTTGACGATGTTTTCGACGTCGCGCTGGTAGAGGTGGGGATTCTGGGAGGCGATACGTTGGACAAGTTCGGACTTGATCATTGACGCCGCCCCACTCGGTCAGTTTGAGGTGGGAGGGTGCCAAAGCGCCAAGAGACCGTCAAGATTGAGTCGCTCCACCGCACCCACCGCCGCCCATTCCTCGATGCGCTGCGCAAAAGCCGAAAGGCCGACCGCCTGGAAGCTCCAGGCCGCCAAATGCAGGAAGGAAAACTCGCTGAATCGCGGCTGCAACGAGTAATCGCGCACCGGGGTATTGGCGGGGACGTGCTTTTCGGACGCCAACCAGTCAATCGCGGTCTTTTCGTTGCCCAGGCTGTCGACCAGCTTGAGGGCCACGCCCTGCCGGCCGGTGAAGACGCGGCCATCGTCGATGGCGGCGAGCTGGCTCTCGTCCATGCCGCGGCGGTCCTTCACCAGCGCTTTGAACCAGGCATAGGAGTCGAGCACGATCGCCTCGACCGCGGCGCGCGCTTCCGGGCTGGTCGGCTCGAAGCCGTTGGGCGCCGCCTTGAGCGGCGACGACTTGATCGATTCGACCTGGATGCCGAGCGTCTTGAGCGCGCCGGTGAAGTTGGGAAACTGGAACAGCACGCCGATCGAACCGACCAGCGAGGTGTCGTGCGCGATGATGTGATCGCCGGAGAGCGCGGCGATGTAGGCGCCGGAGGCGGCCATGCCGTCGACCACCATCACCGTCGGCTTCTTGGCCTGCAGCGCGCGCAACGAATCGTAAAGCTGCTGCGAGCCGGCGGTGGTGCCGCCGGGGCTATCGATATGCACGATCACGGCGCGCGCGCTCGAGCGCGACAGGCGGTCGAGTGCCTCGACCCGATCCTGGTTATTGCGGATCAGGCCTTCCACCTTGATGCGCGCGATGTAGGCGCCGGCCGGGAACAGCCGGTTGCGCGGCGTCAGCACGTAGGCTGCGCCGGCGACGGCCACCAGCGCGACGACGACCGCGCTGACGCGCCAGAAGGTCAGTTTGCGCCGCATGCGGCGGCGGTCGACGATTGCATCGGCATCGAGCGACATGGGGCGCTCCTTTGGAAGAAGGTCAGGCCCTTATCGGGACGACTTTTTGGCACGTTCATGTCCGAAAGAAAAACCCCGGGCAGCTAGCCCGGGGGTCTTTAGCCTGTAAAAGCCTTATTCGCTGGCCTTTTCCTCTTCGGGCGCTTCTTCTTCCTTGTCGCCCCGCTGCTTGAGGGCGGCGCCCAGGATATCGCCAAGCGAGGCGCCGGAATCGGCGGTGCCGTATTGCGCGATCGCCTCTTTCTCTTCGGCCACTTCCAGCGCCTTGATCGAGACGCCGACCTTGCGGGTCTTGCGGTCGAACTGGGTGACGCGGGCGTCGACTTTCTGGCCGACCGCGAAACGGTCCGGCCGCTGATCGCCGCGCTCGCGCGCGAGATCGGCGCGCTTGATGAAGGCGGTGAGCTCGGTGCCGACGATCTTGACCTCGAGGCCGCCTTCCTTGATTTCGGTGACCTCGCAGGTGACGACCGAATTCTTCTTCAGGTCGCCGGCCTGCTCCATCGGGTCGCCGGCGAGCTGCTTGACGCCGAGCGAGATGCGCTCCTTCTCGACGTCGACGTCGAGCACTTGCGCCTTGACCATGTCGCCCTTCTTGTACTCCTCGATCACCTGCTCGCCCGGACGTTTCCAGTCGAGGTCGGAGAGGTGGACCATGCCGTCGACGTCGCCGTCGAGGCCGAGGAACAGGCCGAACTCGGTCTTGTTCTTGACCTCGCCTTCGACCAGCGAGCCGGGCGGGTGCTTCTCGACGAACACTTCCCACGGATTGCGCATGGTCTGCTTGAGGCCGAGCGAAATGCGGCGCTTGACCGGATCGACTTCGAGCACCTGCACTTCCACCTCCTGCGAGGTCGAGACGATCTTGCCGGGATGCACGTTCTTCTTGGTCCACGACATTTCGGAGACGTGGATGAGGCCTTCGATGCCGGGCTCGAGCTCGACGAAGGCGCCGTAGTCGGTGATGTTGGTGACGCGGCCCTTGAAGCGGGTGCCGACCGGATACTTGCCTTCGATGCCCTGCCACGGATCGTCGAGCAATTGCTTCATGCCGAGCGAGATGCGGTGGGTCTCGTGGTTGATCTTGATGATCTTGACCTTCACCTGCTGGCCGATGTTGAGCACTTCGGTCGGGTGATTGACCCTGCGCCAGGCGATATCGGTGACGTGCAACAGGCCGTCGATGCCGCCCAAGTCGACGAAGGCGCCGTAGTCGGTGATGTTCTTGACCACGCCGTCGATGACCTGGCCCTCTTCGAGGTTCTGCACCAGCTCCTGGCGCTGTTCGGCGCGCGTCTCTTCCAGCACGGTGCGGCGGGAGACGACGATGTTGCCGCGGCGGCGATCCATCTTGAGGATCTGGAACTGCTGCGGCGTGTTCATCAGCGGCGTGACGTCGCGGATCGGGCGGATGTCGACCTGCGAGCGCGGCAGGAAGGCCACCGCGCCTTCGAGATCGACGGTGAAGCCGCCCTTGACCTGATTGAAGATGACGCCCTGCACCTTCTCGTTGGCGGTGAAGGCCTTCTCCAGCTTGCCCCAGCTTTCCTCGCGGCGCGCCTTGTCGCGCGACAGCACGGCTTCACCCAGCGCATTTTCCACGCGCTCGAGATAGACCTCGACCTCGTCGCCGACCTTCAGCGTCGACGCACGGCCGGGACCGGAAAATTCGCGCAACGCCACGCGGCCTTCGGTCTTGGCGCCGACGTCGATGACGGCCATGTCCTTCTCGATGCCGACGATCTTGCCTTTGACGACGGTGCCTTCCGAGGGCGTACCGCCCTGGGCAAAGGACTCTTCAAGCATCGCGGCGAAGTCTTCACGCGAGGGTGCTGCAGCTGTGGCCATGTGGTCTCCTGTAAGCGGTGCGCCGGCGGGTTGAATGTGGCGTTCCAAACGCGCGGGCCGAAGCTCCCGCAAGAGCAACGGCAGCCCCCGGGAATCCCGGATGGCCGGCGCTATGACCGTGCTTTTGGAACGATGGTTTCGATCAGGCCGCCTTACGCAAAGGCGCGAGCGGGGCTTTGTCCTCCAACAACGAGGGGCGATCAGCCGCGCCCTCGGCCCGCTCGGGTGGCCTCGACGATGTCGATGGCGGCCCGGATGGCCGCGTCTATATCCAAATGCGTGGTATCGAGCAAGTGTGCATCCTGGGCTTGTTTTAGCGGCGAAACCGGGCGGTTGGTGTCGCGGTCGTCGCGCGCCCGGATATCGGCGAGAATGACCTCGAAATCGGCCTTGTCGCCGCGGCGCTCCAGTTCCTGGGTGCGCCGGCGGGCGCGTTCCTCCGGGCGAGGCAACCAGGAAGATCTTAACGTCGGCCTGCGGCACGATGACCGTGCCGATGTCGCGGCCATCGAGCACGGCGCCGGGCGGCTGCGCGGCGAAGGCGCGCTGGTATTCGAGCAGCACCGACCGCACTTCTGGAAAAGCGGAGACGATCGACGCCGCCGTGCCGATGACGTCCGATTGCAGGGCGTGGCGGTTGAGATGCGCATGATCCAGCGCGCGGGCGGCAGCGACCGCCGCCGCTTTGTCGCTTGGCCGCTTGCCGCCGTCGATCACGGCCTTGGCGACGGCGCGGTAGAGCAAGCCGGTGTCGAGATGGCGCAAGCCGTAGTGCTGCGCCAGGCGGCTGCCGAGCGTGCCCTTGCCGGAGGCGGCGGGACCGTCGATGGCGATGATCATGAGAGATCCGCGCCGAGCGAGCGCATCAGTTCGACGAAGCCGGGGAAGCTGGTGGCGATGAAGGCGGAATCGTCGATGCGCACCGGCTGCTCGGCCGCGAGCCCCAGCACCAGCGCCGCCATGGCGATGCGGTGATCCATGTGCGTGACGACGTCGCCGCCGCCGGCGACGGTGGTGTTGCCGGTGACGATCATGTCGTCGCCGTCGATGTCGACCTTGACGCCGTTGGCGCGCAGCATGGCGGCGGTCGCTTCCAGCCGGTCGCTCTCCTTCACGCGCAGCTCTTTCAAGCCGCGCATGCGCGTCGTGCCTTCGGCAAACGACGCCGCCACCGCCAGGATCGGATATTCGTCGATCATCGAGGGCGCGCGTTCGGGCGGCACGTCGACGCCCTTGAGCGCGCAGGCGGTGACGCGCAGATCGGCGACCTCCTCGCCGCCATCGTCGCGCGTGGCCAGCGTCTCGATCTTGGCGCCCATTTCCTTGAGCGTCGTATAGAGCCCGGTGCGCAGCGGATTGGTCATCACCGCTTCGAGCGTGACGTCCGAGCCCGGCACCAGCAGCGCCGCCACCAGCGGGAACGCCGCCGAGGACGGATCGGCCGGCACCACGACATTGGCCGGTTCCAGCTCCGGCTGGCCGACGAGCGTAATGCGGCGGCCGTGCTCGCCCACGCGGCTTGCTCGTCACCTTGGCGCCGAAATGCTTGAGCATGCGCTCGGTGTGATCGCGGGTGGCTTCCGCCTCGATCACCGTGGTCTCGCCCGGCGCCGCCAGCCCTGCGAGCAGCACCGCCGACTTGAGCTGCGCCGACGGCACCGGCGACTCGTAGGTGATCGGGATCGGATCGCGCGCGCCCTGGATGGTGAGCGGCAGGCGGCCGCCTTCGGCCTGCCTCGATCACGCGCGCGCCCATCCGCTCCAAGCGGATCGAGCACGCGCCGCATCGGCCGCTTGCGCAAGGAGGCATCGCCGTCGAACGAGGCCGTGACCGGGCAGCCCGCCACCGCGCCGATCGCCAGCCGCACGCCGGTGCCGGAATTGCCGAAATCGAGGGGACCTGCGGGCGAGGCAAAGCCGCCGACGCCCACGCCATGGATGCGCCAGATGCCGTCGCTGCCGCGCTCCAGCCGCGCGCCCAGCGCGCGCATGGCGTCGGCGGTATGCAGCACGTCCTCGCCTTCCAGGAGCCCCGCCACCGTGCTTTCGCCGACCGTGAGCGCGCCCAGAATGAGGGCCCGGTGCGAGATCGACTTGTCCCCCGGCACCCGGGCGCGGCCCTGCAAGGCCCCGCCGCGGCGGGCGGTCAGCGGCGTCGAAACGGCGGTGTCCACGGGCTTGGGTCCTTAATAATGCGGGCCGTCCTACCATGCGCCCGCGCGCGCCGTCATCTCGGCGGCAAGGCGGCGTTTGCCGCTATTGACAGGACCCGCGAGGCTCGCCAAGTGAAGCACCGATTTAGCGGCTTTTCCGAGGAACCGAATGGCGAAAGCAGATCTCGGCACCAAACGCGTTTGCCCCGACACCGGGCGCAAATTCTATGACCTGAACAAGACCCCGGTGATCTCGCCCTATACCGGCAAGGTGGTGCCGATCGTGGTGGCGCCGACGCGGTCGCGGCCGGCAGCTGAGCCGGTGGCGCCGGTGGTGCGCCCGGCGCCGGTCGAGGAGGTCGAGGCCGTGGTGCCGGAGACGGCGGACGTCGAGCTTGTCTCGCTCGACGATGCCGAGGCCGAACAGCAGGGCAAGAAGCCGGCCGCGGCGGCGGGCGCCGAGGGCGCGCCGGCGGCGGGTGAGGAAGAAGAAGTCGAGATCGACGAGAGCCTCGACGACGCCGCCTTCATCGAGGAAGAAGAAGAAGGCAATCCCGACGTCAGCGACATCATCGGCGAAGGCGTCGAGAAGGAAGAGGAGACCTGATTTCGGTCGAGCGGCGGTCGTTAACGAATAACGGCTACCGTTCCCGTTCCCAAATGGGGCCATAGCTCAGCTGGGAGAGCGCCTGCATGGCATGCAGGAGGTCGGCGGTTCGATCCCGCCTGGCTCCACCAACCTTCGCCGGCGCTTCGCGCAGCTCCGGTAGCGAAGGCGGACTCGAGCAAGCCGCCCCACCCGGGCGGCTTTTTTGTTGCGCTTGATGACGGTCGCCTCCGCGTGATTGCATGATGGCGGCAAAGCCCGGGAGAAATTCATGCAAGGCAAGATCGCGCTCGAGGAACACTTCGCCATCGAGGCGACGCTCGGCGATTCACAAGTGTTCGGCGGCCATGTCTGGGACACGCTCGGCCCGCGCCTGCTCGACATCCAGGACATGCGCCTGAAGGAGATGGACAAACACGGCGTCGAGCTGATGATCCTGTCGCTCAACGCGCCGGCGGTGCAGGCGATCCACGACGTCAAGCGCGCGATCGCCGTCGCCAAGCAGGCAAACGACCATCTCGCCGCGGAGGTGCGCAAGCGCCCCGGCCGCTTCGCCGGCTTTGCCGCGCTGCCGATGCAGGACCCCGAGGCGGCGGCCGCCGAGCTGACGCGCTGCGTCAAAGAGCTCGGCTTTGTCGGCGCGCTGGTGAACGGCTTCTCGCAGGCGGGCACGCCCGACAGCGTGCTCTATTACGACCTGCCGCAGTACCGGCCGTTCTGGCGCACGGTCGAAGCGCTCGACGTGCCGTTCTATCTGCATCCGCGCAATCCGCTGCCGAGCTGGACCAAATTCTACGAGGGCCACCAGTGGCTCTGGGGTCCGAACTGGGCGTTTGCGGCAGAAACTTCAGTGCACGCGCTGCGGCTGATCGGCAGCGGGCTGTTCGACGAATGCCCGAACCTGAAGATCGTGCTCGGCCACATCGGCGAAGGCATCCCGATCTATATTTGGCGCATCGACGGCCGCAACGGCTGGATGAAGGCGCGCCATAACTATCCGGCCAAGCACGGCGTCGGCCATTATTTCCGCAAGCACTTCCATCTCACGACGTCGGGCAATTTCAGCACGCCCGCGCTGGTCAACGCCGTGACCGAGATGGGCGCCGAGCGCGTGATGTTCTCGGTCGACTGGCCGTTCGAGGCGGTGGATGAGGGCTGCGCCTGGTTCGACAGCGCCGAGATCGGCGAGGCCGAGCGCAAGAAGATCGGCCGCGACAACGCGATCAAATTGTTCAAGCTGAAAATCTAGCCGGCCCGACCCGCAGCGAGATCGGGTGGGAGTCGTCTTTTGCGCGAAGCATAGAAAAGAAGACCCCCACCCGCACCCTCCGTGTCCACTCGGAGGGATTCGCTCGCGATTATTTCTTCTTGTTGTTCGACGCCAATTGCGCGCGCGACCAGATCGGCTCGTCGGAACCGTTGCCCCAGGCGATCGGGCGATAGAACAGATGGATGCCCTCGCGCGCGAAGCGATGCATCTCGTGCACCCAGTTCGGATGCACGTAGGTCGCGTGATAATGCGTCGAGGTGCCGACCGCCTGCACGTAGAGCTGGCCGTCGAGCGTCTCGCGCGCGATGCGGCGGGCACGCGCCCAGGAGCCGAATTCGTTGATGGTCTTGCGCTTGCCGTCGCAGGCGAAGGTGAACTGGCACGCCAGATGGCGGTGCGCGTTCTGATAGATCACGCCGCAGACGTCACGCGGATAGACGCCGGAGAACACGCGGTTGATCACGACCTGCGCGACCGCGACCTGGCCGATATAGGGTTGGTCGCGCGCTTCGAAATAGATCGCGTCGGAGAGGCAGCGTTCGGCCTTGGCGCGGTCCTTGCCCTCGAGATGCAGGCGTTGCGCCGGCGACAGCGGCGGCACGCCCGGCGCGGGCGGCGGCAACACGGCGATGCGCGCCGGCAACGAAATCTGGATCACCGCCGGCTGCGGCGCGACCGTCTGCGGCAGCGCGTTGGGATCGACGCTGGCGAGCTGCATGGCGCCGGACCTCGCGGGCGGCGGGTTGGCTGCGATCTCCTCGCGCGAGCGCTGCAACAGATCCTGCGCCTGCCGCGCCATGTCGGTGGCGCTTGCCTTGGCCAGCACGGCCGGCTGGTCCATGGCCAATTCGACCGCGTCCTGATGGCGCGCGGCGGCGAGTTCGGCGACCGGCGAGGTGTCGCGCTTGAAGCTGGCGAGAGTGGCCGCCGGACGCGGCGCGTTCGCGATGTCACCGCTCGGGATCGCGGCAACCGCAGACGCCGGCACCGAGAACGAAATCTGCTGGATGCCGGAGCGGATGAGGCCCGGCCATTCGGCGATGCGCGTGTTGCGATGGACGTTGGCGAATTCGGCCGCCGCTTCGAGCGGACGAATATTGATCAGATCGAGGCCGCTGATCGACAACGCGACGACTGCGAAGCAGACGCAGAGGCGCTTGGCGTTGTAGAAAAGCTTCTCTTCGAACGACAGATCGAACGGATCGTCGAAATCGATGCTTCGCGTCAGCAACTGAAACTCCCCGATATCGCCGCGTGAATTTTTTTCTCAGCGCGGCGATCATATCGGGGGGAACAGCGGATGCGGCGGGTGTTAAGAAGCTTTTTACCAAACAAGGCAAAGAGGCATGATTAATTTTAACCATGCCCGCCCAGTGTTTGCGCGGCCAAATTCGTTAACGCGGGCTCAGCCGAAGCGATAGCGCGCGACCGCGTCCTTGTTCCAGACCATGCCGTTGCCGGGACGATCGGGAACGATCGCGTGGCCGTCAACGATCGCCAGCGGCTCCTGCAGCAGCGCGTCGGCCCAGTCGACATATTCGAGGTAATGGCAGGTCGGCGTGGCGGCGAGCAGATGCGCGCTCACTTCCGGAAACAAGTGTGACGACATCGGGGCACGGTTAACGGCGGCAAGCGCGGCCGCCTCGCGCCAGCCGGTGACGCCGCCGATGCGCTCGAGATCGGGCATGACGTATTTCGGCTTGGCCTGATCGAGCGCCGCCGCCATGCCGGCCGGCAGCGAAAAATTCTCGCCGATCTGCAGCGGCGTCTTGAGTTCGCGCGCGAGCCGTGCGCAGCCGGCGTAGTCGTCGTGGCGGATCGGCTCCTCCAGCCAATAGATATTTTCGCCATCGAGCGCGCGGCCGCGTTCGAGCGCGTCGTCGAGCGTGAGCGCCTGATTGTAATCGACCATCAGCGCGACATCATCGCCGATGCGTTTGCGCACCGCCCGCACGGCGGCGATGTCGCCGGCGGTCGTCGGATAGCCCAGCCGCAATTTGACGGCGCGGAAATCGCCGACGGCCAGCAGCTTCTCGGCTTCGGCGGCGAGCGCGCCGAGATCCTCCATGAGGCCGAGCCCGCAACTGTTATAGGCCGGGATCGGCCGCGGCTCGGCGCCGAGCAGGCGGCACAGCGGCTGCTTGGCGGCAACGCCGAGCGCGTCCCAGCAGGCGACGTCGAAGCCGCTCATCGCCATGCGCACGACGCCCTGCACGCCGATCAGCGTGAAGCGCCGCGCGAGCTTCGCCCACAGCGCGGGCGGATCGATCGTCTCGCCTTTGGTGACGCGCTCGACCTCGCCGAGCAGGCTGGCGATCGCCGGCGCCGCCGCGCGCAGATAACAGAACACGTAGGAGCGGCCGGTGACGCCCTCCTCGGTCTCCAGGTCGATCAGCAGCAGCGGCACCTGGCCGGAAGGCGCCCATGGTGGTGCCGAGGATGAAATTGGGCGGCAGCTCGACCGCCGTCGCGCGGATCGCGCGCACGGTGAGCGCAGGCCAGGCTGGCGGATTGGACATCAAAACCCCCGGACGGCGGGCATTATAGCGTTGGCGGGCCGAAAACCCGCGTTCTTGAACCTTTAACTGCCGCCGCCCATATTAGAAGCACTGGGGGCCGGTGCTTTCCAGCGGGGGTGCCGCAAGGGCCCCAGTCAAAGTCGCTTCTCACGAGGGCTTTGAGGACCATGTCACGAGTTCCGTCCCTCTCCAGCCCGTTCCTGTTGGGCTTCGACGAGATCGAGCGGCTGCTCGACCGCGTCGCCAAGGGCGCCGACGGCTATCCGCCCTACAACATCGAACGGCTGGCGCGCGACGCCCAGAACCCGGAACGCTTGCGCATCACACTCGCCGTCGCCGGCTTCACCCGCGATCAACTCGATGTCTGCATCGAGGAAAATCAACTGGTGATCCGCGGCCGGCAGCAGGATGACAAGACCCGGCAGTACATCCATCGTGGTATTGCCGCGCGTCAGTTCCAGCGTACCTTCGTGCTGGCGGACGGTATGGAGGTGCAGGGCGCCGACTTGAAGAACGGCTTGTTGTCGATCGATTTGGTCCGCCCGCAAGCGGAACGGATCGTGAAGACCATCGCCATCAACGAGCATGGAATGACGAATTCGTGAAAACAGGACTCGACCGCGTCAAGCGTTAAACAAACAGAGGAGTCGAGGGCCATGACGAAAGAGAACATGACGGAACCGAACGCAATTCACCCGGCGATCACGCAAGAGGCGCTCGCGCATCTCGGCGACGGCGAGTTGGCTTACGTCAAGCCGATCCGCTCCGAGGACGTCGCCAAGCAGTTTCCGCAAGCGCCGGAAATGGCGCCCGGCATCATGCTGTTCGCGCTGCATGCCGCCGACGGCACGCCGATCATGCTGACCGACACGCGCGAAGCCGCAATCGCCAATGCCTGGAGCCAGGAGCTCGAGCCGGTGAGCGTGCATTAAAACTGTCATGCCCCGCGCAGGCGGGGCATCCAGTAATCACAGACGTTGAGATTAATTCCGACAGACCGGGCGTACTGGATCATCCGCTTTCGCGGATGATGACGCTTGCGCGTTACGCCGCGCTGCTCGCCGCCGGCATTGCCAGCACGGCATAGACCGCGTCGGCGTCGCGCGATTCGCGCAGCTTGCGCGCGGTCTCGGCGTCGCGCAGCATACGCGCGACGCGCGCCAGCGCCTTGAGGTGATCGGCGCCGGCCGATTCCGGCGCCAGCAGCAGGAACACCAGATCGACCGGCTGGCCATCGAGCGCCTCGAAATCGACCGGCCGTTCCAGCCGCGCGAACAATCCGAACAGCCGCCCGAGCTTGGGCAACTTGCCGTGCGGGATCGCCACGCCGTTGCCGACGGCGGTGGAGCCGAGTTTTTCGCGCTGCATCAGGATTTCGAGAATCGCGCGCTCGTTCTGGCCCGTGAGCTCGGCCGCGCGCGCGGCGAGTTCCTGGATCACCTGCTTCTTATTGTTGACCTTGAGCGCAGGCAGAATCGCATTCGGCGCGACGAGATCGGTGAGAGTCATGGACGTGTCCGATGATCGGAAGTGGTAGCGCCGAGTTGCCGGGGGTGTTGGAAGCGGCGGACCATATTGAGGCTCCATGCCCGCGTCAATGGCCGCGGCACGCGCTTATCTGGCGATTTTCCATGCATTTTCAACGGCCGCGCTGAGCCTGGTGGCCTTTGCGGCGGCGTTTGTAGCGGCGCAGCCGTTTTTCGATGTGGATCGCGGCCTGGTCGGCGCTGTCATAGGCGTCGGCCGCCATGCCTTCCGCTTCGAGCAGCGCGCCGGAATCGAGATGCAGCACGCATTCGGTGCGGAACCCGAATCCGTCCTTGCCGATGGTGGCGTGGCCGGAATAGCCGCCGCGGAAATATTTCGAGGTGGCTTCTTCGACGCGGCCGCTGATGCGCTCGCGCAATGCCGCGCCGACGCTGATGTTTTTGCCCGAAACGCGCAAAGGCATGACTGCCTCCTGTCCGGCGCAAGGCTGAAGCCTTCACGCCATTCACCGCCCCGGCTAACGCCGCAAGCTTAGGATTGTTGCGGCAAAGGTCAACCGGCGGCCAACTTGTCGCGCCGCCGCTGCACCGAGGACGGAATGCGCATGGCCTCGCGGTACTTGGCGACGGTGCGGCGCGCGATGTCGATGCCGGCGCCGCGCAGCATCTCGACGATGGTATCGTCGGAGAGAACGTCGTCGGGGGCTTCACCGTCGATCATCTGGCGGATGCGGTGACGCACCGCCTCGGCCGAATGCGCCTCGCCGCCGTCGGCGGAGGCGATCGAGGACGTGAAGAAATATTTCAGCTCGAAGATGCCGCGCTGCGTCGCCATGTATTTGTTGGCGGTGACGCGCGAGACGGTCGACTCGTGCATGCTGATGGCGTCGGCGACGGTCTTCAGATTGAGCGGGCGCAGATGCTGCACGCCCTTCTCGAAGAAGGCGTCCTGCTGGCGCACGATCTCGCTCGACACTTTGAGGATGGTCTTGGCGCGCTGGTCGAGCGCGCGCACCAGCCAGGTGGCGGTCTGCAGGCATTCGGCGAGATAGGATTTTTCCTTGTCGTCGCGCGTGCCTTTGGCGACCTGCGCGTAATAGCGCTGGTTGATGAGCACTTTCGGCAGCGTGTCGGAATTCAGCTCGATGCGCCAGCTGCCGTCGGGCGCCGAGCGCACCAGCACGTCCGGCACGATCGGCTGCACCATGGTGGAGCCGAAGGCGAGGCCGGGCTTGGGATTGAGATTGCGAATCTCGGCGATCATGTCGGCGAGATCCTCGTCGGTAACGCCGCATAGCCGGCGCAGCCCAGCCAGATCGCGCTTGGCCAGCAGATCGAGGTGCTCGACCAGCGCGCGCATCGCCGGATCGAAGCGATTGCGGTCTTTGAGCTGGATGGCGAGGCATTCGGTGAGATTGCGCGCGCAGACGCCGGGCGGATCGAATTTCTGCAATTCGGCGAGCACGGCTTCGACGGCGGCAAGCGGCGCGCCGAGTTTCTCCGCGACGGCCGCGAGATCGCCGGACAGATAGCCGGCCTCATCCACCATATCGAGCAGATAGCGGCCGATCATGCGGTTGACCGGATCGGGCACGGCGAGCGCCAACTGCTCGGCGAGATGATCGGCGAGCGTGGTCTCGGCCGACACGAAGGCTTCCAGATTGTAATCGTCGCCGGTGCTCGCGCTGCCGCTGCCCGTCCATTCCGAATAGGCGGGCGGCGGCGCTTCCGGCACTTCGGCCTTGGCCGCGCTGTCCTCGGGGAAGACGTTTTCGAGCTCGGTGCCGAGGCCCTGTTCCATGGCGCTGCGGCTGGTTTCGAGGTCGTCGTCATTCCAGTCGGCTTGGCCGCCGCTGTCGCCGCCACCGTCCTCATCGCCCTCACCGGCGGGTTCGTTGGCCTCGGCCGCCGCTGCCGGCGAGTCCTCGTCGGCGCGCTCCAGCAGCGGGTTGCGCTCCAGCTCGCCCTCGACATAGGCCGCCAGATCCAGGCTGGAGAGCTGCAGCAGCTTGATGGCCTGCATCAGCTGCGGCGTCATCACCAGCGCTTGGCTCTGGCGAAACTCCAGTCGTTGCGACAAAGCCATAGTGGTTTCCCGGCGGAAACTGGTCCGATTCTTGCTTGTTTTTATTTATATCAGCTTCTGCGGCGGGTTGATATGCGATTCCGCGTCGCAGCAATGCACAAAATTTGGGCGGGGATTAACAGGGATAACCCGGCCCTGCGCTAGAGCTTGAATTCCTCGCCCAGATAGAGCCGGCGGACGTCCGGGTTGTTGACGATGTCGTCGGCGCGGCCCTCCATCAGCACCTCGCCGGAATAGATGATGTAGGCGCGGTCGGTGAGACCCAGCGTCTCGCGCACATTGTGGTCGGTGATCAGGACGCCGATGCCGCGGTTGGTCAAATGGCGCACCAGCGCCTGGATGTCGCCGACCGCGATCGGGTCGATGCCGGCGAAGGGCTCGTCGAGCAGCATGTAGCTCGGCCGCGTCGCCAGCGCGCGGGCGATCTCGACGCGGCGGCGCTCGCCGCCCGACAGCGCGATGGTCGGCGTCTTGCGCAGGCGGGCGATGTTGAACTCCTCCAGCAGCGCATTGAGGTCGGCCTCGCGCCGGCGGCGGTCCGGCTCGACCACCTCGAGCACCGAGCGGATGTTCTCTTCGACGTTCAGGCCGCGGAAGATCGAGGCTTCCTGCGGCAGATAGCCGATGCCGAGGCGGGCGCGCTGGTACATCGGCAGCGCGGTCACCTCGTAGCCGTCGAGCTCGATGCGGCCGCGGTCGGCCTTGATCAGGCCGGTGATCATGTAGAACACCGTGGTCTTGCCGGCGCCGTTGGGGCCGAGCAGGCCGACCGCCTCGCCCCGCCGCACATAGAGCGTGACGCCCTTCACCACCATGCGGCCGCCGAAGCTCTTCTCCACGCCGTGGGCGGCGAGATAGGCGCGCTGCGTCTGCTGCTGGCGAGGATCGGCCTCGCGGCGGCGCTGCACGATTTGCGGCTGCGCCGGGGTCGCCGGTCCGCGCGCGCCCTGCGCAGCTTGCGGACCGCGCGCTTGCGGCGCGCCGGGCTGCGCCGGCCGCCGCTGTGGCGGCGAACGGCGGCGAAACAGCGAGAGAATGTTCACCGTTCTACCTCACGGCGCATGCGTGCGATGATCCGCCAAGATTCGCCAAGATACGCCACGATCCAGACCATGGCTCGGCGCGCGAACACTATCTGATTCCCGTGCGATCAAGGGCGAGCGGGCGGCGTTTGGGCGCTGCCCGGCATTTCCATGGGCCCGCTGCCACCCGGCTGGAACAGGCCCTGCACACGGCCCTGGCCGTTCTTGCCCGATTCCACCCTCGACACGCCGCTGGTGAGGTCGACCACCAGGCGGTCGCCGCGCAGCACGTTCTTGCCTTGCGTCATCATCACGTTGCCGGTGAGCGTGACGGTGTTGGTCTTCATGTCGAAAATGCCGAGCTCGCCGGTGGCGGTCTGTTCCTTTTGCGTCACCACCACGCTGCCGCGCGCTTCCAGCCGCTTGATGCGCTGCTCGCCGCCGGGACCGGCGTCGGCCGCCGGCATGGTATTGGCCGGCGCGGCGCCGTCTTTGGCGTCCGGCTCGTAGAACACGACCAGCGACTTGCAGCGCAAGCCGGTGTCGCCCTGCTGCACTTTCACGTCGCCGCTGAAGGTCGCGACCTTGTCCTTGTCGCGCACCTCGAGCGTGGCCGCCTCGATTTTCACCGGCTGGTCGCGGTTCTGCGAAAAGCCCTGCAAGGCGTTGGGCGGCCCTTTCGAGACCGGCGGCGCCGACGCGACTTTCGGCTGCGCGTTGAGCGCGGTCGCGGGAATGGCGAGCGCCACCAAAGCGGCAAACAGGATGAGTGCGCGCGACACGGTCATTGCCCGCCGGCCTTGGCTTGCGGCGTCGCCGGTGCGGCGCCGTTCGGAGCTTGATTGAGCATCAAGGTCATGGTCACGCCGCCGTCGAACACCACCAATTCGCCGGAGTTTTCGATGTGCAAGCGGTTGGAATTGAGCACGCCTTGCAGCAGTTTCACCTCGACCGGCTTCTCCGACACCAC
This sequence comes from uncultured Alphaproteobacteria bacterium, assembly GCA_963734465.1. Lineage (GTDB taxonomy): Bacteria > Pseudomonadota > Alphaproteobacteria > Rhizobiales > Xanthobacteraceae > Pseudolabrys. The sequence goes on along the minus strand of CAVTHL010000022.1, from coordinate 70,490 downwards.
ATTGCCTTTTCGCACATCGACCAAGGCCTCGGTGAGATGGCCGGCATAGCCGGTGGAGGATGACAACTCGATATTGTGGTCGAGCTTCAGCATTTCAGCTTTGCTGTTATAGGTGCCGAGCAGCGCCGTCATTTCGACCGTGCTCTTGTCCCCCATCGCCAGCTTGGCACGGATGTTGTGCAGTTCGACAATGTCCGGTTTGGTCATGTCCTGCGCCGCGGCATCGGCGGACAGCTCGTAGGCGCGCGCATCCTTGGTGAAGCCGGACAGATGCGGCTTCTCCATGGTGATCTTGGTGCCGGAGACGACCAGATCGCCCATATTGATCGGCAGCTTGGCCAACATGCGCAGCGGATTGAAATAGGTGGCCAGGAAAACGACGACCGCCGCCACCGCCACCGCGGCCGGAACCGCGATGCGCAAGATGCGCACCAGCCGGCTGTGGCGGCGCGCGGCTTGAAAGGTGCGCGCGCTCGCGCCGCGGCCCATGGTCCAATAGGCGCGCGCGGTCTGTGGATCGGCTTTGGCGATGATCGGCCGGTTCATGCCCAATCAGAAGGTTTGCGAATTCGGGTAACGCCCCGCCCCGTAACATGCCGCGCGAATATGGCCCACACACGGCAGAGGCGGAAGCCCGCGCGGCCCGGGTATTAACTAATAACGACGAAAAAACAGCGGCTTACTGGGAGTGCGAAAAGATGTCTTCGTGCGCCCAGCCGGCGAGATCGAGGCGCGCGCGGTCGGGCAGGAAGCGGAAGCAGGCCGCCGCCAGATCGGCGCGATTCTCGCGCGCCAGCATGGCGTCCAGTTTTTCCTTGAGCGCATGCAGATGCAGCACGTCGGTGGCGGCGTAGGACACCTGCGCGTCGGTCAAGGTCGTCGGCGCCCCAGTCGGACAATTGCTGCTGCTTGGAGAGATCGACGCCGAGCACCTCGCGCGCGAGGTCCTTGAGCCCGTGCTTGTCGGTGTAGGTGCGCGCCAGGCGCGAGGCGATCTTGGTGCAGTAGACCGGGCTCGCCATGGTGCCGAAGGCCTTGGCGAGCGCGGCGAGATCGAAGCGGGCGAAGTGGAAAATCTTGACGATGGTCTTGTCGGCCAGCAGGCGCTCGATATTGGGCGCCTTCGTCTGCCCGGCGGCGATCTGCACCACGTCGGCGGAGCCGTCGCCGGGCGAGAGCTGCACCACGCAAAGCCGGTCGCGGGCCGGTTCGAGCCCCATGGTCTCGGTGTCGATCGCCACCGCGCCCTTGTAGGCGGAGAGGTCCGGCAGATCGCCGCGGTGCAGGCGGATGGTCATTTAATTCCCGGCTCTAATCGCTGGTGCCCAGGAGAGGACTCGAACCTCCACGCCTCGCGGCGCTAGTACCTGAAACTAGTGCGTCTACCAATTCCGCCACCTGGGCTCGTGGCGACTAGGTATTGAGCCGCTTTCGCCTTGTCAATTGAAGCAAAACGGCCCCTGTACAGGCTGCGGGCGATCCTGTAATTGGCCGGAAAGCCCAAACGAACGCGCCAAGATACACCAAGATACGCCATCATACGCCATGCCCATCCGCAGCAATAGCGAAACGCTCGTCACCGTCTATGGCGGCTCCGGCTTCCTCGGCCGCCACGTGGTGCGCGCGCTCGCCAAGCGCGACTACCGCATCCGCGTGGCGGTGCGCCGGCCCGAGCTTGCCGGCCATCTGCAGCCGCTCGGCCGCGTCGGGCAGATCCACGCCGTGCAGGCCAATATCCGCAACGCCGCTTCGGTCGAGGCCGCCGCGCGCGGCGCCGATGTGCTGATCAATCTGGTCGGCATCCTGTTCGAGCGCGGCCGCCAGCGTTTCGACGCGGTGCATACGGCCGGCGCCGAGCAGGTGGCGCTCGCCGCGCATGCGCATGGCGCGCGGCTGGTGCATGTCTCGGCGATCGGCGCCGACGAGAATTCGCCGAGCGCCTATGCGCGCTCGAAGGCCAAGGCCGAGCAGCTGGTGCTGGCGGCGCAAGCCGCCGCCGTGATCATGCGGCCGTCGATCATCTTCGGGCCGGAGGACGACTTCTTCAACCGCTTCGCCGCCATGGCGCGCATGTCGCCGGCGCTGCCGCTGATCGGCGGCGGCACGACGCGCTTCCAGCCGGTGTTCGTCGGCGACGTCGCCGCCGCCATTGCCGAAGCGGTCGCGGGCAATGCGCGCGCCGGCACGATCTACGAGCTGGGCGGGCCGGAGGTGCGCACGTTCAAGGAGCTGATGCAGTTCGTGCTGAAGGTCACCGAGCGCAAACGGCTGTTGCTGCCGCTGCCGTTCTTCGCCGCCAAGCTGCAAGCCATGGTGCTGCAATTCATGCCCAAGCCGCTGCTGACGCCCGACCAGGTCGAGCTGCTGCGCGTCGATAATGTGGTGTCGCAGGCGGCGCAGAGCGAAGGCCGCACGCTGCAAGGGCTCGGCATCGAGCCGGAGCCGATCGAGGCGATCGTGCCGGCCTATCTCTGGCGCTTCCGCAAGACCGGCCAGTTCAAGAGCCGCGCCGCTTAGGTTGCCTCGTCACTTCCAAAAATAAATCGCGTAGATGCCGAGCGTGCCGACCAGGATGCGCCACCAGGCGAACAGCGCGAAGGAATGGCGCTGCACGTAGCGCAGGAACGTCTTCACCACGATCCAGCCGAAGATGAAGGAGAACACGAAGCCGACGGCGATCACGGTGATGTTGCCGCTGAGTGCGAGCTCGTGGCGGTCCTTGAACGCCGCATAGGCGAAGGCGCCGACCATGGTCGGCATCGCCAGCCAGAACGAGAATTCCGCCGCCGAGCGCCGGTCGGCGCCGAACAGCATGGCGCCGACGATGGTCGCGCCGGCGCGCGACACGCCCGGGACCATCGACAGGCACTGGATGACGCCGATGCCGAAATACATCAGCAGCGGGAAGCCGGTCGCCTCGTGATAGCGCGCCTTCAGCTCCAGCCGGTCGATGAAGAGCAGCACGAAGCCGCCGATGATGAGCGAGATGCAGACGATGCGGACGTCGAACAGCCGCTCCTTGATGATGTGATAGGCGAGCGCGCCGATCACCGCCGCCGGCAGAAAGGCGATCAGCACGCCGATGATGAAGCGCGCCGCCGCCCATTCGGTGAACATGCCCTTCGCCAGATGTCCACAGCCGGCCGAAATAGATGCTCAGCAGCGCCAAGATGGCGCCGAGCTGGATGAGAATGGCGAACGACTTGCCGAAGGCGTCGTCGCCCCAGCCGAGCAAGTCTTCCATCAGCAGCAGATGTCCGGTCGAGGACACCGGCAGATATTCGGTCAGCCCCTCGACGATGCCGAGCACCGCCGCCTTGACCAGGTCGAGATGGGCGGGGCTGAGGCTGGCAAAGAGGTGCTTGATGAAGTCCATGCGGTCGGTTCCAGGCGGGATGCGGCTCTCGCGCTTGTGGCGCAAGGCCGCCTGCGGGGCAAATAAAAATCCGGCGGCGATCAACAAGTTGCTCGGCGCCCGCGGCTTTCTATAGTGCCTTTTCCGATTCTTGCCATAGCGCCTCAATGGCGCCTCAGCCCAATTGACTAGTCCCGAATGCTGACACTCCTGCAACACCCGCTCTGCCCGCTGTCGCGCTATGTCCGCCTCATTCTGGGCGAATATGGCATCGCGGTGCGGCTGGCCGAGGAGCGCTTCTGGGAGCGGCGCGAGGAATTCCTGCTGCTCAATCCGGCCGGCACGATCCCCGTGCTGGTGGCGGACGGCCAGCCGGCGGTGCCGGGCGCCGCCATCATCGCCGAATATATCGAGGAGACGCAGCCGCCCTCGGAAGCGGCCGACCGCCTGTTGCCGCCCGGCGCCATCGACCGCATCGAGGTGCGGCGGCTGGCGAGCTGGTTCAACGACAAGTTTCACGACGAAGTGAGCGGCCCGCTGGTGACCGAGCGCGTGTTCAAGCGCCATATGACCAAGGAGCAAGGCGGCGGCCCGCCCGACACCGAGAGCCTGCGCGCCGCCCGCCACAATATCCGCTATCATCTGGCCTATCTGGGATGGCTGGTGCGCACGCGCGACTGGCTTGCCGGCGAGCGATTGAGCCTCGCCGATCTCGCCGCCGCCGCGCACCTGTCGGTGGCCGATTATCTGGGCGAAGTGCCGTGGAACGACGACGAGACAGTGAAGAACTGGTACGCGCGGCTGAAGTCGCGGCCGTCGTTCCGTCCGCTGCTGGCCGACACGCTGGCGGGGCTGCCGCCGTCGAAGAGCTACGCCGACCTCGACTTCTGAACGCAGCCGAGATCAGGGCCGCGCTGGCGCAGCAGGCGCGAGAGCTCGGCTTCGACGCCATCGGCATCACCAAGCCCGACGCGGTGCCGGAAGCCAAAGAACGGCTCGAGCGCTTTCTCGCCGAGGGCGCCCATGGCGACATGGTGTGGATGGAGACGACCGCCGAGCGGCGCGGCAGCCCGAGCGCGCTCTGGCCGGATGTGCGCTCGGTCATCATGCTCGGCATGAATTACGGGCCCGACCGCGATCCGCTGGCGATTTTGAACGAACGCAGGCTCGGCGCGATTTCGGTTTACGCGCAGGGCGAGGATTATCACGAACTCGTCAAGGCGCGGCTGAAGCAGCTTGCGCGCTGGCTGGTGGCGACACGCCGGCGGCGAGGTGAAAGTCTTCGTCGATACTGCGGCGGTGATGGAAAAGCCGCTGGCGGGCGCCGCCGGTCTCGGCTGGCAAGGCAAGCACACCAATTTGGTGTCGCGCCACTATGGCTCGTGGCTGTTTCTCGGTTCCATCTTCTCGACGCTCGACCTGCCGGCCGATCGCGCAACCGAAGACAGTTGCGGCAGCTGCCGCGCCTGCCTCGACATCTGTCCGACCGCGGCCTTTCCGGAGCCGTACCGGCTCGATGCGCGGCGCTGCATTTCGTATCTCACCATCGAGCACAAAGGCCCGATCCCGCGCGAGCTGCGCGCCAAGATCGGCAACCGCATCTATGGCTGCGACGATTGTCTTGCCGTTTGCCCGTGGAACAAGTTCGCGGTGCAGGGCCGCGAGGCCAAGCTCGCCTCGCGCGAGGTCTTGCGCGCGCCGGCGCTCGCCGAGCTGGCGCGGCTCGACGACGCGCAATTCCGCAAGCTGTTCGCCAAGACCTCGATCAAGCGCACCGGCCGCGACCGCTTCGTGCGCAATGTGCTCATCGCCATCGGCAATTCCGGCGATGCCGCGTTGAGCGAGGAAGCCGAACGCTTGCTCGACGATGCTTCGCCGCTGGTGCGCGGCGCCGCGGTGTGGGCGCTGTCGCGATTGTTGCCGCGCGATAAGTTTGCAGCGTTAACGCGCAACGATGCCGACGCGGCCGTGAACGACGAGTGGGCCGCAGCCCTCGCCTAGAATTCCTTCACCGCCGCGATCAGCCGCTCGATGTCCTCCGGCCGCGACAGCCGGTGGTCGCCGTCCTTGATCAGCGTCAGCACCACGTCGTCGCGGGCAAAGCGCGCGACCAGTTCCTGCGCATGCCGCCACGGCACATCGGGATCCTTGACGCCTTGCAGGATGTGCACCGGGCAGCCGGTCTCGATCATGCCGCCGAGCAAGAGGTGCTTGCGGCCCTCCTCGATCAGGCCCTTGGTGATGGGGTAAGGCGCTTCGGAATATTCCGACGGCCGCATCCAGGCACCCTTCTCCTCGATCTCGCGCTTGATGGCGTCTGGAAACTGCTTCCACATCAGCTCCTCGGTGAAGTCGACCGCCGGCGCGATCAGCACCATGCCGGCAAGTGACGTATTTTGCGGCGCGGCGTCCTTCGACTTGCGCAAGGCTTGCGCCAGCAGCAACGCGATCCAGCCGCCCATCGACGAGCCGACCAGCACCTGCGGGCCCTTGGCGAATTGGCGGTAGACCGCGAGGCTTTCCTCCAGCCAGCGGCCGATGGTGCCGTCGGTAAATTCACCGCCCGATTCGCCGTGGCCGGAATAATCGAAGCGCAGGCAGGCGCGGCCTTCCGACGCCGCCCATTGGTCGAGCGCCGCAGCCTTGGTGCCCTTCATGTCCGACTTGAAGCCGCCGAGCCAGAACAACCCGGGCCTCATTGCAGGGCTCTTGCCCTCGCGGGCGCGCACGGCGATGGTCCGCGGGGGCGGCGGCGATTCTATCGTCAGGGAGGTCAGGCGGGATTCGCTCATGCGGTTTGGGCTCACAACCGGGATCATTCTTTCTCGCCGCAAGCGGGCCCTGAACGCAAGGGGGCCGCGATGACCCCCGCGCACCCGCGTTCGCTCGCCGGCGCCACCATCCTGCAGCTGGTGCCGGCCTGCGCGACGATCCCGCCGGCCACGCCGCGGTCGATATCGCGCTCACGCTGCTGCAAGCCGGCGCGCGCGCCATGGTGGCCGGCGACGGCGGGCCGCTGGTCGGCGAATTGCGCGCCTTCGGCGGCGAATGGCTGCCGATGATCAACGACACGCTCAATCCGCTGCGCATCCGCGCCAATGCGCGCACGCTCGCGCAGCTGATTGCTGGCGAACGCATCGATATCGTGCATGCGCAAAGCGCGGGCGCCGCCTGGAGCGCGCTCGCCGCCACCCACAAGCAGCCGGTGTTCCTGGTGACGTCGTTTCCCGACCGGCTGCCGGCGCAGTCCTATTTCGGCAACATGCTGCGCGCCTCGCTGGCGCGCGGCGACCGCGTGATCGCGCCGTCGACCTACGTGTCGCACGCCATGATCGATCGCTACCGGCTGCCGCCCGACCGCATCACGGTCATCCCGCGCGCGCTCGACACCGACGTGTTCAGCCCGGCGGCGGTGCGGCCCGAGCGCATCGCCGCGCTGCGCCGCGCCTGGGCGGTGCTGCCGGAGATGCGCATCGTGCTGGTGCCGGGACGCATCGCGCCATGGAACGGGCAGATGAGCGTGATCGACGCCGCGCGCCTGCTCGTCGGCGGCGGCGGCGAGCGCAACATCGTGTTCGTGTTCGCGGGCGAGGAAATGCAGCCACCCGCGTTACGCACGCAGCGTTACGCAAGCGGGCGCGCATGCACGGCGTCGACACGCTGTGCCGTTTCATCGGCCATTGCCCCGACATGCTGGGCGCGCTCGCGGCCGCCGACGTCGTGGTGGTGCCCGCGCTCGAGCCGCCGCTGTCGGGCCGCGCGGTGGCCGAGGCGCAAGCCATGGGCCGGCCGGTGATCGCCACCGCCGTCGGGATGCTGCCGGAAAACCTGCTGTGCCCGCCGCGCATGCGCGATGAATTGCGCACCGGCTGGGTGGTGCGGCCGGGCAATACCGGCGAACTTGCGCGTGCGGTCGGCGCGGCACTGTCGCTTAACGTTACCGCTTACGAGGCGCTGGGCGCGCGGGCGCGCCAATTCGCCGAATTCATGTTTTCGCCGCAGAGCGTTGCCGAAGCTATCCGCGGGGTCTATACCTCGCTGCTCGCGCGCGACACCTGACCGTGCCGGGTCAGTGCCGAATTTTTGCACATCGCGTAACGCATTGAGGTCGTGAGTTGATGTCGAGTTTGCCTGCGTCGGAAATACCGGCCGTCGAGACGCGTCCTGTTGCGCGCGCTGCCTTTGCGCACACGAGCGAAGCGCGCGACCCGATCACCGTGCTCATTGTCATTCCCAGCCTCGATGCCGGCGCAGCCGATGCCGGCGCCGTCGACCTCACGCGCCTGCTCACCGCGGCCGGCCACCGCGCCATCGTCGCCTCGCGCCCCGGCCGGCTGGTCGCCGACGTGACCGCGGCCGGCGGCGAATTCGTAGCCGCTCGATCTCGCCAGCAATAATCCGATCGTGATGCTGCGCAACGCCGGCGTGCTGATCCGCATCGCGCGCGAGCGCAAATGCGATGTCATCCACGCGCTCGGCCGCGCCGCCGCCTGGAGCGCCTGGCTCGCCGCCAGATTGCGCGGCATCCCCTTCGTCACCAGCTGGTACAAGGGCTTCCGCGACCAGAATTTCTTTAAGCACGCCTATAACGGCATCATGGCGCGCGGCGACCGCGTGGTGGCAACGAGCGAGCAGATCGCGCAACTCATCAACGACCGCTACGGCACGCCGTGGGAGCGCATCGCGGTGCTGCCGTCGAGCATCGACTTTGCCCGCTTCGATCCGGCCGGCGTCGCGCGCGAGCGCGTCGACGCCAAGCGCGTTGCCTGGGGCGTGCGGCCGGACACCAAAGTGATCCTGATCACCGGCCGCATCCTGCGCCGCAAGGGCCATCATGTGGTGGTGAAGGCGGCGCGCCGGCTCAAGGACATGGGCCTGAAGGATTTTCTCTGCGTCTTCGTCGGCGAGGATCGCGGCCATACCCGCTACACCGGCGAGCTTTGGGACCTGGTGCTGTCGACCGGCACCATGGACGTCATCCGCATGGCGGCGCCGGTCGCCGACATGCCGGCGGCTTACGCCTGCGCGTCGGTGGTGATCTCGGCGGCGGTGCAGCCGGAAGGCCTGCAACGCGCGATCGTGGAGGCGCAGGCGATGGCGCGCCCGGTGATCGTGTCCGACTTGGCCGCCGGCCCCGAGGTCGTGCTCACCCCGCCGACCGTGCCGGAGAGCCGCATCACCGGCTTGCGCTTCCAGGCCGGCGACGACGCCGCGCTTGCTGCGGCGCTGTTGCGGCTGTTCGCCATGCCGGAGGCGGTGCGCGCAACCATCGGCGCGCGCGGCCGCGACTGGGTGCTCGGCCATTTCAACGCCGACGACGTCGCCGAGCAGACACTGGCGCTCTACAGCGAGATCACCGGACGGCGGGATAAGGCGCCCGCGCTGGTGCCGCACGCGCGACAAAATTAGTGGAATCTGAACGATTTGACCGCGTTTTGCGGATTTCCGCCGTTGAATCGGCGGGAACCGCGTTGACTTATTCGCCGTTTCTACCAATCTTTCGCAGGCCGAGGTGCTAAGAGCCAAGGACGCGCCTGGCACTTGTTGCAACAGCATGAGGAGAAAAAAGCCATTCGTCGTCCGATGAAGTCCGCGCTGCCCGCCGCCAAAGACGGCCCGCGCATCAACGAGGAGATCCGCTCCCGCGAGGTTCAGCTGATCGATACCACCGGCCACAATCACGGCCCCACCCCGATCCAAACCGCGCTGGAAATGGCGCAGGCCGCAGGGCTCGATCTCGTCGAGATCGCCCCGAACTCGACCCCGCCCGTCGTAAAAATCCTGGATTACGGCAAATACAAATTCCAGGCGCAGAAGAAGGCGGCCGAGGCCCGCAAAAAACAGAAAGTCGTCGAGGTCAAGGAGATCAAGCTCCGGCCGATGATCGACGACCACGATTATCAGGTGAAGATGCGCTCGATGAAGCGCTTCTTCGAGGAAGGCGACAAGGTCAAGATCACCTTGCGCTTCCGTGGCCGCGAAATGGCCCACCAGGAGCTCGGCTACAAATTGCTCAACCGCGTGAAGGAAGACACCGCGCCGATCGCCAAGATCGAATCGGAGCCGCGCTTCGAAGGCCGGCAGATGGTGATGCTTCTGGCGCCGCGCTGAGCGCCGGTCATAGTGAACGCGCTGCCCTTAATGCGGGTGGCGCGTTTTTCTTTTCAGCGGCGCTGCGCTTTCCATTGGCCGGAACAAGCGCCGTCTTTGCCGGTTCCGCGCCAGCCGCCGCCGCCGGTGCGGGCCGTCAGGTGGCCACTGCCGTTGGCGACATCGTCGAAGTGCCTGATGCTGACCATGACCGCGCCCTGCGGCGAAACCGTGCCGTTCAGGGTGACCGAGGTGTAGCTGGTGTAGACAATTTTACCCTGCGCCACGCTCACATCGTAACTGTAGGTGCGGTCGCACTTGCCCTGTGCGGTGGTGACCAGCACGGTCCAATCGCCATCGTAGCCGGCGGCAAAGGCGGGCAGCGGGCAAACGATCGTCAGGCCGAGCAACAGGGCGGACAGACTCGGCAAGATCGCTGCGCGGCGCATGACGCCTCCTCAATGTACTGTACTCGACAAACGCCCGCGGAATATGGCGACGCACGGTTGTCGGAGAACGTCTCGCCGAAACAACGGGTTGACGGCTACGGCCGACACGGTTGCAAGGCCCCGCGGCCTCTGCCATAACGCCGCCCTCTCGCCGACCGGCCAGTAAAGGGCTGCCGTGGCGGCGATTTTTCGCTCAATCGTGAGCATTGACCGGCCGCGCGGGCTTGCCCGCAGTCGCGCCGATAGGAGAGCAAAATGCCCAAAATGAAGACCAAATCGGGCGCCAAAAAGCGCTTCAAGATCACCGCCAGCGGCAAGGTCAAATACCAGCAGACCGGCAAGCGCCACGGCATGATCAAGCGGACCACCAAGACGATCCGCGAGCACCGCGGCACGCGCCGTGCTGTTCAAGACCGACGGCGACAACGTCAAGAAATACTGGATGCCGAACGGCTGACCGGTTTTTCGCCGCCGCCTTTTCCTAATTCGTAGACTGCAAGGAGATTTGTCATGGCCCGCGTCAAACGTGGCGTCACCGGTCACGCCAAGCACAAGAAAGTTCTCAAAGCCGCCAAGGGCTATTACGGCCGGCGCAAGAACACGATCCGTATCGCCAAGCAGGCGGTGGAGAAGGCGGGGCAATACGCCTTCCGCGACCGCAAGCGGCGCAAGCGCACGTTCCGCGCGCTCTGGATCCAGCGCCTGAACGCGGCGGTGCGGCCGTTCGGCCTCAACTACAGCCGCTTCATCGCCGGATTGTCGAAGGCCGGCGTCGTGGTCGACAGGAAAGTGCTCTCCGATCTCGCCATCCGCGAGCCGGCGACGTTCCAGGCGATCGTGGAGAAAGCCAAGGCCGCGCTGCCGGCCTGATCTAAGGTCGGCCCCAATGTCCGACGTCGCGCAACTGGAAAAAGACCTGCTCGCCGCCGTCACGTCAGCCAAAGACGAGGCGGCGCTCGAGCAGGTGCGCGTTGCGGCGCTCGGCAAGAGCGGCTCGGTCTCGGCGCTCTTGAAAACGCTCGGCGCCATGACGCCGGACGAGCGCAAGGTGCAAGGGCCGGCGATCAACGGGCTGAAAGACCGCGTCACCGCCGCGATCGCCGCGCGCAAGGACGAGCTTGGCGCCGCCGCGCTCGATGCCCGCCTCAACAGCGAGACCGTCGACGTCACGCTGCCGGTGCGCGAGCCGCCGGCCGAGACCGGCCGCGTGCATCCGATCAGCCAGGTGATCGACGAACTCACCGCCATTTTCGCCGACATGGGCTTTGCGGTGGCGGAAGGTCCCGACATCGAGACCGACGACTACAACTTCACCAAGCTGAATTTCCCGGAAGGCCATCCGGCGCGGGAAATGCACGACACCTTCTATTTCCCGCCCAAGGCCGACGGCTCGCGCCTGCTGCTGCGCACGCACACCTCGCCGGTGCAGGTGCGCACCATGCTCAGCCAGAAGCCGCCGATCCGCGTGATCTGCCCCGGCCGCACCTATCGCAGCGACTCGGACCAGACGCACACGCCGATGTTCCATCAGGTCGAGGGCCTGGTGATCGACAAGGGCTCGCATCTCGGCCACCTGAAATGGATCCTGGAAGAATTCTGCAAGGCGTTCTTCGAGGTCGACAGCGTCAAGATGCGCTTCCGCCCGTCGTTCTTCCCGTTCACCGAGCCGTCGCTCGAAGTCGACATCCAGTGCAAGCGCGACAAGGGCGAGATCCGCTTCGGCGAGGGCGAGGATTGGCTGGAGATTCTCGGCTGCGGCATGGTGCATCCGAACGTGCTGCGCAATTGCGGGCTCGATCCCGACGAGTACCAGGGCTTCGCCTGGGGCTTGGGCATCGACCGCATCGCCATGCTGAAATACGGCATGCACGACCTGCGCGCCTTCTTCGAGGCCGACGTGCGCTGGCTCAACCACTACGGCTTCCGTCCGCTCGACTTCCCGACGCTTGCCGGGGGATTGAGCACGTGAAATTCACCCTGCCCTGGCTGAAAGAGCATCTCGACACCGACGAACCGCTCGGCGTGATCGTCGACAAGCTCACCATGATCGGGCTCGAGGTCGAGACCGTCGAGGACAAGGCGGCGCAGCTCAAGCCGCTGGTCATCGCGTCGGTGCGTCTCGGCCGAGAAGCATCCCAACGCCGACCGGCTGCGCGTGTGCATGGTCGACATCGGTGCCGGCGCGCCGGTCCAGGTCGTCTGCGGCGCGCCGAATGCGCGCGCCGGCATGAAGGCCGTGTTTGCGCCGCCGGGCACTTACATTCCCGGCAAGAAGATCACGCTCGGCATCGGCAAGATTCGCGACGTCGAGAGCCGCGGCATGCTCATCTCCGGCGCCGAGATCGAGGTCTCCGACGACGCCGACGGCATCATCGACCTGCCGGCCGACGCGCCGGTCGGCACCAGCTACGCCGACTGGGCGGGCGCGGCCGAGCCGGTGATCGATATCAATCTCACGCCCAACCGGCCGGACTGCACCGGCGTATCCGGCATCGCGCGCGACCTGGGCGCGGCCTCGCTCGGCACCTTCAAGGACCGCGCGCCCAAGCCCGTGAAGGGCGCGTTCCCCTGCCCGGTCAAGGTGACGATCGAGAGCCCCGAGCTGTGCCCGGCCTTCGGCCTGCGGCTGGTGCGCGGCGTCAAGAACGGGCCCTCGCCCGACTGGCTGCAGAAGCGCCTCACGGCCATCGGCCTGCGCCCGATCAATGCGCTGGTCGACATCACCAACTTCATCACCTTCGACCGCGGCCGCCCGCTGCACGTGTTCGACGCCGCCAAAGTGCACGGCAATCTTACCGTGCGGCGCGCCAAGAACGGCGAGACGCTCACCGCGCTCGACGGCAAAACATACGCACTTGATGCGGCAATGTGCGTGATTGCCGACGAGAAAGAAGTGGAATCGCTGTCCGGCATCATGGGCGGCGAAGCGAGCGGCTGCTCGGAGACGACCACAGACGTGCTGATCGAGTCGGCGCTATGGGACGAACTCAACATCGCGCAGACCGGCCGCAAGCTCGGCATCAACTCGGACGCGCGCTACCGTTTCGAGCGCGGCGTCGATCCGGCTTTCATGCTGCCGGGGCTGGAGCTGGCGACGCAGATGGTGCTCGACCTCTGCGGCGGCGAGGCATCGGAGATCGTGGTCGCCGGCGATCCGACGCCGAAAGAAAAAGTCATCGATTTCCCCTTGAGCGAATTGCCGCGGCTGGCGGGCCTAAAGCTGCCGTTGAACGACGTGCGCCGCACGCTCGAGAAGCTCGGCTTCTTCGCCGCCGGCCAGGGCGAGAAGATAAAAGTCGCGGTGCCGTCGTGGCGGCCGGACGTGCACGGGCGCGCCGATATCGTCGAAGAAATCGTGCGCATCGTCGGCGTCGACCGCGTGCCCTCGACGCCGTTCCCGCGCGAGCACGCGCGCAAACCGGTGCTCACGCCGATCCAGAACCGCACCCGCAAGGCCAAGCGCGCGCTCGCCGCGCGCGGGCTGACCGAAGCGGTGACCTGGTCGTTCGTCTCGCACCGCGAGGCGGAGCTGTTCGGCGGCGGCCAGCGCGGCGCTCGCGCTAGCCAATCCGATCGCGGCCGAGCTGTCCGACATGCGGCCGAGCCTCATTCCCGGCCTGGTGATGGCGGCGCAGAAGAACGCCGACCGCGGCTATCCCGACGTCGCGCTGTTCGAGGTCGGGCAGATCTTCAAAGGCGACCGGCCGGAGGATCAGTTGACCGCCGCGACCGGTGTGCGCCGCGCGCTGGCGCGCCCCGACGGCATCGGCCGCCACTGGTCGCGTGAGGCCAAGCCCGTCGACGCCTTCGACGCCAAGGCCGACGCCTTCGCCGTGCTGGCCGCGGCCGGTGCGCCGATGCAGGCGCTGCAGGTCGTGCCCGGCGGACCGGCCTGGTTTCATCCCGGCCGCAGCGGCACCATCCAGATCGGCCCGCAGAACGTGCTCGGCCACTTTCGGCGAACTGCATCCGCGCGTGCTGGCCGCGCTCAAGGCCGAAGGGCCGCTCGCCGGCTTCGAAGTGCTGCTGGAGAAGATCCCCGAGCCGAAGGCCAAGCCGACGCGGGCCAAGCCTCTGCTCGAATTGTCGCCGTTCCAGCCGGTCGAGCGCGATTTCGCCTTTGTCGTCGCCGCCACCGTGAAAGCCGCCGACATCGTGCGCGCGGCGCAGAACGTCGACAGGAAACTCATTACCAACGTGACTGTGTTCGATGTCTACGAAGGCACAGGGCATCGAGCCCGGCAAGAAGTCGATCGCCATCGCCGTCACGATGCAGCCGCGCGACAAGACGATGACCGACGCCGAGATCGACGCGCTCGGCCAGAAGATCGTCGCCGAAGTGAGCAAGCGCACCGGCGGCGCGTTGCGCGCGTGAGGCGGCCGCTCTTCCCTCGCCCCTTGAGGGAGAGGGTGCCCGAGCGGAGGCGAAGCCGAGCGAGGCGGGAGAGGGGTCATAGCCTCAACATCATCAGATACCCCTCTCCCGGCTCGCGCTCGCTATCGCTCCGCATTCGCCACCCTCTCCCTCAAGGGGCGAGGGAAGAGTGATCGCCGCCCGTTGAAGAACTCCCCCGCCAGCAAATCCGCAAACGCAAATCCGTCGCGCTCGACGGTCTCGCCGACTTTCACCGCGACCTTGCCCGTCAGCATCGGCCCGGCCGAGACGAAGGAATGGAATTCGCCGTTCTCGCCGCAGGGATCGGCGCCGGTCGGCAGCGCGTCGAGCAGCGCCGCATCGAAGCGCCGGCCGGCAAACGAGACCGGCAACTTCTTCAGGTCGACCGTCGACAGGTGCGCCTCGACGCCGGACGCGATCATCTCGCGCGCAAGCCGCCCGGTCGGTATCTGCCACAACGGAAACACCGGCGTGATGCCGGTGCCGGCAAGCTGCCGCTCGCGATAGGCGCGCACGTCTTCCAGGAACAGATCGCCGAAGATCATGTGCGTGATGCCGCGCGCTTTGGCGTCCGCGATCGCCGCCGCCATCTTGCGTTCGTAGATTTCGTTCGGGCAGGGAAACGGAATGCGCACGACGATTGCGGGCAATCCGGCGGCCGCGAGCTGCGCATGCAGCAATTGCTCGCGCACGCCATGCATGCTCACGCGCGCAAATTCGTCGGTCACCGTGGTCAGCGCGCCGACCACGTCGAATTCGCCGGCGCGCCGCACCTCGTGCAGCGCCCAGGCGCTGTCCTTGCCGCTCGACCAGGCGATCAGCGCTTTAGGGCGGGTCATCAATCGTCCTCACCACGACGGCGGCGCTTGCGGCGCGGACGCGCCTCTTCGTCCCGGCGCGAACGGCGTGCGGGCTTGTCCGCTCCCGGCTCTTTCAAAAGGCCCATGCGGCGCAACGCTGCATCCGCCGCACGCTCGCCCGATTCCCAGGCGCCGGCCACCGTGCCCCATTTGGTCGCGTGCAAGGCTTCGCCGGCGAACCAGAGGCGGCCGCCGACCGGCTCGACCAGCGTGCTGCGCGCCTCGGCATGGCCGGGGCTCGCCGCCGACATGGCGCCGAGCACGTAAGGCTCCTCGTTCCAGCGCGTGGCATGCGCGCGCGTGATCTTCTTCTTCACGTCGGTGCCGAACAGCCCGCCCAGCCACTCGCGCGCGAAATCGAGCATCGCCGGTTCGCCCTTGGCCGCAAGCTCGCGGCCGAACTTGCCCGCCACCTCGACCACATGCAGATCGGTGCCCGACACGCGGCCGAGCAGGGCGGCGGTGCGCGGGCCGTTCGATTGCTCGAACACCAGATCGTCGCGCTGCAGATCGAGCGGATTGCCCGGCATCAGCAGGCCGATGTGATCGTAGCTGCCGAGCGCGAGATTTTCCGCGGCCGCCAGCATGTCGCGCGGCAGATCCGGCTCGAACTCGATCTTGTCGGCAACGATGACATTGGTCGAGGCGGTCACGATTGCCGTGCGCGCGATGAGCCGGCCCTTCGCGGTCGCGAGTTCGACGCGGTCGCGATACCAGTCGACGCGCGTCACCGGGCTCGACAGCCGCACCGGCAGGCCATTGGCGAGCCTGGCCAGCAGCGTGCCGTAGCCCTGGCGGCAGAAGGCCGCGCGTTCGCGGTCGCCGGCACGGCCGAGGTCCTGCACCGAGACGTTGTCGAGATCCTGGCCGCAGAACAAAGGGACCGAGCGCAAAGCCGATGGTCGATTGCCAGGCGCCGAGATCGGCCGGCAACGCCCGCGCCGCCGCCACATCGGCCTTGCCGCGGGCGGCCTCGTCGATGGCGCGGTGCGCGCTCAGCAGTGCGGTGAGGAAACTTTCCAGCTCGGCGTCGCGCGCATTGCGCGGGCCGACGCGGATCGATTGCCCGCGCGGCGCCGGATAGATCTCGACGGTGGCATTGCTGCCTTGCGTGGGAACGGGACTTTCATCCGGGTATCGGATCCAATGCGCGCCGAGGTCGAACGGCACGCCGAAGAGCGCGGTGTCGGTGACGCAGCGGCCGCCGATGCGCGGCGCCGCCTCGAACACGGCAACGCGCGCTTTCGCCGCCAAGGCGCGGCGCGCGGCGGCGATGCCGGCGGCGCCGGCGCCGACGATCGCCACGTCAACATCGGCCGATTGCGCCGAGGCGCGCAGCGCCGGCGCCGCCAGCGCGGCGGTCGAACCGGCGAGAAAAGAACGGCGGCTAAGCCTCGACATGGTATCCGAACGGTTGACGGCCGGCGTCAGATTGCCCGATGGCACGGGCGCTCGCAAATTTCATGGCTAACGATCGGTAACAGTCATGCGCCCCGCGGTGAACCAAATTGCAATGAGTCCGCACTAGATTTCGCGCGGGGAGAAGGCGCCAAGAACTGGTGCCGGGGCCGCAAATGGGCTTCATGGTCGATCGCGTCGGGCGTTTCATCGCCCATTATCTGGAAAAGCCGGAGCACGGCTACGAGCCGTATACGCCGAGCGAGCCGGAAGCCTTGCGCGCGACGCTGATGCCCGGCGACGTGCTGCTGGTCGAGGGCAGCAATCACATTTCCGGCGTCATCAAATACCTCACGCAATCCACCTGGTCGCATGCCGCGCTCTATGTCGGGCCGATCGGCGACCGCGAAACGCCCGAAGGCGAGCCGCTGGTGCTGGTGGAAGCCAATATCGGGCAAGGCGTGGTGGCCGCGCCGCTGTCGAAATATGCGCGCTTCCACACCCGCATCTGCCGGCCGACCGGCTTGACCGACGAGGACCGCGCGCGCGTCTGCGCCTATGCCAGCGAGCGCATCGGCTTCGACTACGACCTGAAGAACATCATCGACCTGCTGCGCTATCTGTTTCCGCTGCCGGTGCCGCAGCGCTGGCGCCGGCGCATGATCGCGCTCGGCTCCGGCCACCCGACGCGCATCATCTGCTCGGCGCTGATCGCGCAGGCCTTCGAGGCCGTGCGCTATCCGATCCTGCCCAAGGTGACGCGGCTCGACAGCGAAGCGGCGCGGCAGGAGATTCTGGAAATTCGCCATTCCTCGCTCTACGCGCCGCGCGATTTCGACATCTCGCCTTATTTCGAAGTGGTCAAACCGACCATCCGCCGCGGCTTCGACTACAAGGCCATGGCCTGGGCCGACGTCCCGGCGCCCGACGCCGACGAGCTGGTGAGCCTGGTGCCGGCGGAAACCGAGGCGCTCGAAAGCGAGACGCTGTCGCGGGTCGCCTGATCGCGGTCTTGCCCTCGAGGCCTTAGAGCCTTACCTCTCCTTTCGATGATCGACGCCGCCGTCAAAGCGCTTGCGCAGATGTTCACGCCCGCCTTGCGCGCGGTGCTGCTGAAAGCCGTCGGGCTGGCGCTGATCCTGATCGTCATCGTCGGCATCATCTTGCAGCGCATGCTGTCGGCGCTGGCCGAGCATGGCGCCACCTGGGCCGAGCAGACCTCCGGCTTTGCCCCGCACGCCGCCTGGAGCGCGCTCGCCTGGGTCCTGTCGATCATGGCCGGTCTCGGCATCGTCACCGGCGCGCTGTTCCTGATGCCGACCATCGCCGCCTTCGTCGGCAGCTTCTTCGTCGACGAGACCGCGGACGCCGTCGAGCGCGAATATTATCCGGCGGAGCCGGCCGGCCGCGCGCTGCCGTTCTTCCGCGCGCTCATCGAAGGCGTCAGCATCGCCTTTCTGTCGCTGGTCGTGTATTTCTGCGCGCTGCCGTTTATCTTTTTCGCCGGGCTCGGCGTCATCATTCTGTTCCTGGCGAACTCCTACCTGCTCGGCCGCGAATATTTCGAGCTCGCCGCCATGCGCTTTCGTCCCTCCTACGAGGCGAAAGCGATGCGCAAGGCCAATGCCGCTTACATCTTTCTCGCCGGCATGGTGATCGCGGTGTTCGTGTCGATCCCGGTGGTGAACCTGGCGACGCCGATCTTCGCCATGGCTTACATGGTGCATATTCACAAGCGCATGACCGGCAAGCGCGCGGAATTGATCGAAGGCCGTCGCTTAGCTCTTCGCGCGCAGGTCGATGACGCGCCTGGCCTTGCCGGCGGAGCGCTCGACGCCGCCCGGCTTGACGGTTTCCACCTCGGCGGTCACCCCGATCAGGCTCTTGATGTGATGCGCGAGCGCGTGCGCGCTTTTCGGCCACTCCGCTTCGGCGATGTCGGCGCGCGCTTCCACGATCACCTTGATGTCGTCGAGCCGCTCGACGCGGCGCAGCTCGATGACGAAATGCGGCGCCAGCCGCTCGTCCTTGAGGATGATCTCCTCGATCTGGCTCGGAAACACGTTGACGCCGCGGATGATCATCATGTCGTCGGAGCGGCCGATCACCTTCTCCATCCGCCGCATCGAGCGCGCAGTGCCGGGCAGCAGGCGTGACAGGTCGCGCGTGCGGTAGCGGATGACCGGCATCGCCTCCTTGGTGAGCGAGGTGAACACCAGCTCGCCCACCTCGCCGTCCGGCAACACCGCGCCGGTCGCCGGGTCGATCACTTCCGGGTAGAAATGATCCTCCCAGATATGCGGGCCGTCCTTGCTCTCGATGCATTCGCAGGACACGCCGGGGCCGATCACCTCCGACAGGCCGTAATTGTCGATGGCGTGCAGGTCGAAGGCGTCCTCGATCTCCTCGCGCATGGCGTTGGTCCAGGGCTCGGCGCCGCACATCGCGATCTTGAGCGACGATTGCCGCGGGTCGACGCCCTGGGCGTGGAACTCGTCGAGGATGGCGAGCAGGTAGCTCGGCGTGACGAAGATGATGTCCGGCTTGAAATCGCCGATCAGCTTGACCTGCCGCTCGGTCATGCCGCCGGAGACCGGCACCACCGTCAGTCCGAGCCGCTCGGCGCCGTGATGGAAGCCGAGCCCGCCGGTGAACAGCCCGTAGCCGTAGGAATTCTGCGCCAGCATGCCGGGCCGGCAGCCGGCGGCGCGCATGCTGCGCGCGATGATGTCGGCCCAGGTCTCGATGTCGTGGCGGCTATAGCCGACCACCGTCGGCTTGCCGGTCGTGCCGGACGAGGCGTGGATGCGCAGCAACTGGTCGCGCGGCATCGCCATCAGCCCGAACGGATAATTGTCGCGCAGCTCGGCTTTGGTGGTGAAAGGAAACTTGCGCAGGTCGTCGAGCGTCTTGAGATCGTCGGGATGCACGCCGGCCTTGTCGAAGGTGCGCTTGTAATGCGCGACGTTCTTGTAGACGTGCGCCAGCGTCCATTTCAGCCGCTTGAGCTGCAGCGCCGCGATCTCGTCGCGCGAGGCGATCTCGATCGGATCGAAGGTGTCGCGCCGCGGCGTCAGATCGGCGTTTTTGAGGAAGAGTCCCGGCACGGGGTCAGATCTTTCGCTGCGCGGCGTTCCAGTGCTTTTCCAGATTGGCGATCAGCGCCGGCGAGAAATGGCAATAGGCCTGCTCGCGGCAATAGACCGCCATGTAGCGGCGGAACAGTGTCGAGCGGCTCCTCGCCGACGCGCAAGGCGCGCCGGTTGCCGGCGGCGCTGACCACGCCGGATGAGGTGAAATCGTCGCAGACTTTCATCACCGCCTGCCCGACCTCGTTCGGCGGCACGACCATGTCGCAGACCATGCGGCCTTCCGGCGAGTCGCAGTCGAGCCGCTTGCCCATCATGATCGCCTGGCGCGCGATGCGCGGGCCGACGAAACGCGGGAAGCGCAAGTTGGCGACGCCCGGGATGATGCCTTCCTTGCGCGCGGGCAGCGTCATGTAGGCGTCGCTGCCGGCCACCACGTAATCCATCGCCAGCAGGTACTGGCAGCCGCCGCCGATGGCGAACACGTCGACCTGCGCCACCCAAGGCTTTTCGTGCGTGCCGCCGTAAATCTCGTCGGGGCTGCGCGCGCCCATCGCGAGGCCGCGCATCATTTTATTGACCACGCCCATGTCGCGCAGGATGTACCAGAGGAACGGGATCTTGCCGCGATAGAGATGCGTGAGATTGATGCCGCTGCAGAACACGTGGCGGTCTTTGTATTTCGGATGCTCGACCACGCCGCCGCGCAGCACGCAGATTTCGCTCATGGGATCGAAGATCGCCATGTCGGCCGCGGTCTCGGTGTCGGCCAGCGTGTCGTCGTCTTCGGCGTTGAGGAAGCGCGGATTCTGGATGGTCAGGATCGCGGTCTTGCCTTTGCGCTCCAGCCGCGCCGGGCCGAAATCGATCACGCCGGTCTTGATGAAATCGGCCATGCGCTCGATCGCTTCGGCCTTCGGCCGCAACATGGCGTGGCAGAGATGCATGCCGTTCTTCGCGTCGGCGAGGATGTTCGCGAGGAAGATGCCCTGGTCGACCTCGACGCCGTCCTTCTCGGACTGCATCAGTTCGCTTTCGGCCTCGACCTGCTTGCGCGTCGGCGTCAGGCCGGGCACCAGTTTGGCCGCGTCGTAAGCCAAGCTCGTCGACGCGCAGGAAGCGCTCGTGGTTCTTGGTCAGCTTGCGGTAGATCGTGTCGGCATGGCGGGCGAGAAATCGCTCGCGCGCGTCGCGCGCCTGCGACTGGATCATGCCGGCGGCGATTGTCTGCTCTTGCGTGCGTTGTGACTTCTTCGGCAGCTTGGCGAGTAAGGCCGCGCCCTCGCGCCAGAATTTGCTCGCCGCCGCGACGTCGCGCTTGTAATTGCCGGTGAATTCGCGCTGCTTCATCCAGGCCGCGCCGGCCTTGGGCGACAGGCCGGCCTGGCCGAAGATGACTTTCGGATCGCTGCGATCGACGAGACCGCGCTTCGCGCCCGAGCCTTCCATACGCACACTCCCTCGACGCCTTATTTTTGCACGACCGTTTTGCCCGGCCATTGGCACAAGTCCGCGATGATGCATTTTTCGCACAGCGGCTTGCGCGCCACGCAAGTGTAGCGCCCGTGCAGAATAAGCCAATGG
The DNA here is from genome assembly GCA_963734465.1 of uncultured Alphaproteobacteria bacterium. Lineage (GTDB taxonomy): Bacteria > Pseudomonadota > Alphaproteobacteria > Rhizobiales > Xanthobacteraceae > Pseudolabrys. The sequence goes on along the minus strand of CAVTHL010000022.1, from coordinate 49,269 downwards.
TGGGCGTGCGATTTATAATTCGCCGGCACAACGGCCTCCAATTTCTGCTCGACCTCGAGCGGCGTCTTGCCGGGCGCCAGGCCGGTGCGGTTGCCGACGCGGAAAATGTGGGTGTCGACCGCGATGGTCGGCTCGCCGAAGGCCGAGTTGAGCACCACATTGGCGGTCTTGCGGCCGACGCCGGGCAGCGCCTCCAGCGCCTCGCGCGAATGCGGCACTTGGCCGCCGTGCTGCTCGAGCCAGGATGCGCGACAGCGCCACCACGTTCTTCGCCTTGGTGCGGAACAGGCCGATGGTCTTGATCAGGTCGCGCACCTTGGCTTCGCCCAGCGCCGCCATCTTGGCCGGCGTGTCGGCCAGCGCAAACAATGCGGGCGTCGCCTTGTTGACGCCGGCGTCGGTCGCCTGCGCGGACAGCACCACGGCCACCAGCAGCGTGAACGGGTTGACGTATTTCAGTTCGGTCTTCGGCTCCGGATTGGCGGCCTGAAAGCGGCGGAACGCCTCCTCGATTTCCGCATTGGTCCATTGCCGCAGCGCGCCGTGCGCGGCTTTGACGTCGGCCAATACGTACCTTGCGCGCTGGCGCGGGCCCTTGACCTTCGCCTTGCGCGCCGTCGCCGGTGTTTTGCGTTTGACTTTTTTCGCCATGATTTCGGGTATACTGATGGCCATGACATCCGACAACGCTAGTGCCCGAGCGAACTCGAGCCCACGATCTTTTCGGCCGTGCTCACCCCGCACCGCTCGCTCAACCGCGTCGGCTTCTGGATTCTGATCGGCGCCTATGGTGCCGTCAGCTTCATCGCCGGCGTCGTGTTCCTGCTGATGGGCGCCTGGCCGGTGTTCGGCTTTTTCGGGCTCGACGTGCTGCTGCTGTACTGGGCGTTCCGGCTCAACTACCGCCACGCCGCGGCCTACGAGGAAGTGAAGGTGACGCCGGCCGCGCTCACCGTGCGCAAGGTCAGCCACCGCGGCATCGCGCGCGAATGGGTGCTCAATCCGCTCTGGGTGCGGCTTGAAAAAACGGTGCACGAGGAATTCGGCATCGAGCGGCTTTTTCTGGTCTCGCGCGGCAAGGAACTCGCCGTCGCCAGCTTCCTCGGGCCCGACGAGAAAGCGAGCTTTGCCAAGGCGCTGGGCGCGGCCCTGATCGAGGCCAAGCGCGGCCCGACCCGGACGGTGCTAGGCTAATCAGAAATCGGGTGGCCCGCAGGCCAGCCCCGTCCTAGATCACGGTCATGACCATGACCCTTGAAACCACGGCCAATAGCAGCCGTCTGCATGTGATCTCGCCGCTTGCGACCGCGGCGGCGGATTACGACGTCGTGCGCCGCGCCATCGCCCATATCCGCGGCAATTGGCGCGCCCAGCCCGAAATCGATCAGATCGCCGATGCCGCCGGCGTTTCCGCCACCGACCTGCATCATCTGTTCCGCCGCTGGTGCGGGCTGACGCCGAAAGCCTTCCTGCAGGCGCTCACGCTCAGCTCGGCGCGCGACCTGCTGCGCTCCTCGGCGAGCGTGCTCGACACCGCCTACGAGGTCGGCCTGTCCGGCCCCGGCCGGCTGCACGATCTGTTCGTCACGCACGAAGCCATGTCGCCGGGCGAATGGAAGGCAGCCGGCGAAGGCCTGACCATCACCTACGGCTTCCACCCCTGCCCGTTCGGCATGGCGCTGGTGATGACGACGCCGCGCGGGCTTGCCGGCCTCGCGCTCGCCGACACCGGCAAGGAGCGCGCCGCGTTCAAGGACATGCGCGCGCGCTGGCCGAAGGCGAAATACGTCGAGGACTTCGCGGCCACCGCACCGACCGCGCGCCGCATCTTCGACGCCGCGCTCTGGCGCAAGGATCAGCCGCTGCGCGTGGTGCTGATCGGCACCGATTTCGAAGTGCGCGTGTGGGAGAAACTGCTCAGCGTTCCGATGGGCAAGCTCACCACCTATTCCGATCTGGCGGCGAGCGCCGGCGCGCCGAAAGCCGCGCGCGCGGTCGGCGCCGCCGTCGGCAAGAACCCGATCTGCTTCGTGGTTCCCTGCCATCGCGTCATCGGCAAGAGCGGCGAGCTCACCGGCTATCACTGGGGCCTCACGCGCAAGCGCGCGATGCTCGGCTGGGAAGCCGGCATGGCGGCGGCTTAAGCTACGCCGCCAAGTCGAGCTTCGACGCCACCGTCGAATCGGCGTTGAGCCGGTAGATCATCGGCACGCCGGTCGCGAGATTGAGCTTGGTGATGCTCTCGGTCGTGTGCTTGTCGAGCACCATCACCAGCGCGCGCAGCGAATTGCCGTGCGCCGACACCAGCACGTGCTCGCCGCGCAGCACCCGCGGCAGTATCTCTTGAATGTAATAGGGCAGCGCGCGCGCGGCGGTGTCGCGCAAGATCTCGCCGCCGGGCGGCGCCACGTCGTACGAGCGGCGCCAGATGTGCACCTGCTCCTCGCCCCATTTCTTGCGGGCGTCGTCCTTGTTGAGGCCGACGAGATCGCCGTAGTCGCGCTCGTTGAGCGCCTGGTCCTTGAACACCGGAATGCCGGTCTGGCCGAGCTCCTCCAGCATCAGATCGAGCGTGCGCTGGGCGCGCACCAGCGCGGAGGTGAAGGCGACGTCGAACTTGAGCCCTTGCGCCTTGAGCTTGCGGCCGGCCTCGCGCGCCTCCTTGATGCCCTGTTCGGTCAGGCCGACGTCGCGCCAGCCGGTGAACAGGTTTTTCTTGTTCCAGTCGCTTTCGCCGTGACGGACGAGGACGAGGAGACGGTCGGTCATTTCGGAGCAGGCTCCTTACTCAAGCTTCCGCGCTATCAACGCGGCGATGATGAAGCAGACGATGCCGATAATGACAAAGACGATCGGCACGGTGGCCGAGGGCGTTCCCTCGACGGCGACGTCGTGGCAAATTGATAGGCGCCATAGAATGCCGCGATCCCGATGCCGATCAGGGCGTACATTCTCGCCTGACTGCGCATCATCTGCTGCCCCCCTAGAAATTCCCGAGCCCGAGCACGTCGGTCATCGAATAGAGCCCCGGCTTCTGCGTGCGCGCCCAAAGGGCAGCGTGCAGCGCGCCGCGCGCGAAGATCATGCGGTCCTCGGCCTTGTGCACCAGCTCGAGCCGCTCGGCCGGGCCGGCGAAAATCACCGTATGCTCGCCGACCACGCTGCCGCCGCGCAAATTCGCAAACCCGATATCGCCGGCATGGCGCGCGCCGGTGTTGCCGTCGCGGCTGCGCACCGAATTTCTGTCGAGGTCGATGCCGCGGCCTTCCGCCGCCGCGCGGCCGAGCATCAGCGCGGTGCCGGACGGCGCGTCGACCTTCTGGTTGTGATGCATTTCCAGGATTTCGATATCGAAGGACTTGTCGAGCGTCTTGGCGACGCGCCGCGTCAGCGCCGCCAGCAGATTGACGCCGAGGCTCATATTGCCGGACTTCACGATCACGGCGGTCTTGGCGGCGTCCTTGATCTTGGCTTCGTCGGCCGCCGAGAGACCGGTGGTGCCGATGATGTGCACCTTGCCGGCCTTGGCGGCGAGCGCGGCAAAGGCGACGGTCGCGACCGGCGCGGTGAAATCGATAATGCCGTCGGCCTTGTCCATCAGCGGACCGGCGTCGCCGGTGACCTTGATGCCGTTCTCCGGCATGCCGGCGAGCGTGCCGGCGTCCCAGCCGATCAGCGGCGAGCGCGCATCCTCCAGCACGCCCGCGAGCGCAAAGCCCTTGGCGTCGGCAATGGCCTTCACCAGCGTGCGCCCCATGCGCCCGCCGGCCCCCGCCACGATCAAACGCATCTCGGCCATCGGTCGGCTCCCGGAATCGCAGGCGGTATAGCGGCGGAGCCGGGCTGTCACGGGAGCGCTACGGCTGCGGCCCGTCGTAGCCCTCGATAATAAGGATATCGGCGGTCGCATGCGGCAGCCGCAGCTTCATATTTGCCTGATATTCCGGCGACCGGTAGCAGGCGAGCGCGGTGGCATAGTCGGGAAATTCGATCACCACATTGCGCGCGCGCGACGATCCCTCGACGCTTTCGGATTTGCCGGCGCGCACCACGAAATTTAGCGCCGAATTTCTTGAAGATGGCGGCATTGCCCGCGGCATAGGGCTTGTAGCCCTCGTCGTTTTTCACGTCGACACCGACGATCCAGTAACCTTTCGCCATTGCATTCCTCCCTATTTCGTCGTTGTGCGTTCGATCTCGGCCACGATCGCCTCGGCGGCTTTTTTCGGATCGGCCGCTTCCACGATCGGCCGGCCGACCACCAGATAATCGGCGCCGGCTTCGATCGCGCGCGCCGGCGTCATGATGCGCTTCTGGTCGCCGCTGGCGCTGCCGGCCGGGCGGATGCCCGGTGTCACCAGCACCATGCCGGGCCCGGCGATGCCGCGCAGCTTCGCCGCCTCCTCCGCCGAGCACACCAGCCCGTCGACGCCGATGTCGCGCGCCTGTTCCGCGCGCGCGGCGGCAAGCTCGGGAACGCTCATCTCGTAGCCGGCGGCGGCGAGATCGGCATCGTCGTAAGAGGTGAGCACCGTGACGGCGAGAATGCGCAAGGCCGAGCCGCGCTTGCCCGCGACCGCGGCCTTCATGGTCTGCGGATAGGCGTGCACGGTGAGGAAGGTGGCGCCGAGCTGGGCCACGCTCTCGACGCCCTTCTCGACCGTGTTGCCGATGTCGTGCAGCTTGAGATCGAGAAACACCTGCTTGCCGGCCGCGATCAATCCGGCCGCGAACGGCAATCCGCCGGCGAAAGCGAGCTGATAACCGATCTTGTAGAACAACACGGATTCGCCCAGCCGCGACACCATGCTCTCCGCCGCCTTAACCGACGGCAGGTCGAGAGCGACGATCAGCCTTTCGCGCGCGTCGAGAGCCAAGCGAGCCAAGCGCATCTCCTCACGTCATCAACCGCACCACGTCCAGCAGCCGCGCCAGCTCGGCACGCAACAGGTTGGCGGTGCCGGTGTCGGTAATATTGTCCATGGCGTCGAAAGCCTGATCGGCATTGGGGATCGCCACCTGCTCGGGGATCACCAGCGCGCCGCAGCCTAGCTCGAGGATCTGCCGCAGCGCCATCAGCGAGCGCAAGCCGCCAATGCGGCCGGGCGAAGCGGACGCAATCGCAAACACCCGGTTCTTGAACGCGGCATAGGTCGGATCGCCGCGCTCGCGCACGCGCGAGACCCAATCGATGGCGTTCTTCAGCAGCGGCGTCACGGAGGCGCTGTATTCGGGGCTGGCGATGAAGACGCCATGATGCGCCATGATCATGTGCTTGAGCTTGAGCGCATTGGCGGGCTGGCCGCCGCGGTCGTCGGCATCGGCGTCGTAGATCGGCAGCGGGTAATCCTGCAGCGAAATGCGCGTGACGTCGGCGTCGAGCAGCGTCAGCTCCTTCTCCGCCAGCGCCGCCAGCCTGATATTGTGCGAGCCGGTGCGGGTCGAGCCGGGAATCACCAGGATCTTCGGGTTCGCCATCGTCGGCTCCGATCGGGTCCCGTTTGCATAACATGCCGCGCGCCCCAAAAACAAAATGGCCGGGACAGGCCCGGCCACGACATGTTCTGGCGATGGTGCGGCGTGCTCACTCTTCCCCGCGATAGACCCATACGCGCGCCGGCGGCACGTTCATCCAGATCAACTCGGAGGCTTCGGCCTTGATGCCGTTGAGCGCTTTCGGGATCGGCGTCACCATGGCGTAAGTGAACTGCACGAAGGGCGCGCCGGGCGCGAGCAGCGCCATGGCGTCCGAGATCAGGCGCAGCCGCGTGCGCACCGGCTTGGTCACCAGCGGCAGGCCGGAGACGATCGCGCTCGCCGGCGAGCGCACGTAAGTCTCCAGCAGCCGGCGCAGCCGGTAGGCGTCGCCCTGCACCACCGTCGCCTGCGGATAGCGCGTGCGCAGCAGGCGGCAGAAGTCGGGGTTGAATTCAACGAGGATCAGCCGCGCCGGATCGATGCCGTGCTGGACCAGGGCTTCCGTCACCGGACCGGTGCCGGGGCCGAGCTCGATGACCGGGCCGCTCGCGGCCGGGTCGACATAGCGCGCCATGGCGCGCGCCAGCGCCTTGCTCGACGGCATCACCGCGCCGGTCGACAGCGGCTTCTCGATCCATGTGCGGATGAACTGCATCTCGTCATCGAGACGCAGGGGCTTTTTAGCGACGCGGACGAGGGAATGCGGAGGCATTTGATGGGGTCACGCGTGCGGACGAACAACGGGACTCAAGACTTAAACACCGACTAAAGTTCCGTATAGGGCGCCGGGCGGGGGGTCAAGATGGTTCGTCGGAATGGCTGTCACGATTTCCCAGCCCATCCAGAAACTCCTTGACTCGACTGAAGAAACCCGCGGATTCCGGCTGGGTCGTAGCGGACGAGAGTTTATCGAATTCGGCCAGCAGCTCGCGCTGGCGCTTGGTCAGGTTCTGCGGCGTTTCCACCGCCACCTGGACGTACATGTCGCCGGTTTGTTTCGCCCGCAGCACCGGCATGCCCTTGCCGGACAGGCGGAAACGCCGCCCGGTCTGGGTGCCGGCTGGAACTTTGACCCGCACCTTGCTGCCGTCGATCGCCGGCACCTCGAATTCCCCGCCGACGGCGGCGGAAACCATCGAGATCGGCACCCGGCAATGCAGATCGGCGCCGTCGCGCTGGAAGAACTCGTGCGGCTCGATCGAGAGGAAAATATAGAGGTCGCCGGTGGGGCCGCCGCGCAGGCCCGCTTCGCCCTCGCCGGCGAGCCGGATACGGGTTCCGTCCTCGACGCCGGCCGGGATGTTCACCGACAGCATGCGCTCGCGCATGACGCGGCCCGCGCCCGCGCAGGTCGGACAGGGATCGTCGATCACCTGACCGCGGCCCTGACAGGCCGGGCAGGTGCGCTCGAGCGTGAAGAAGCCCTGCGCATGCCTGATCTTGCCGGCGCCGCCGCAGGTCGCGCATTGCTTCGGCTTGGTGCCGGCCTTGGCGCCCGAGCCGGAGCAGACCTCGCAAGTCACCGAGGTCGGGATGCGGATCTGCGCGGTCTTGCCCTTGAAGGCCTCGTCGAGGCTGATCTCCATATTGTAGCGCAGGTCGGAGCCGCGCTCGCGGCCGGACGACGAGCGCCCGCGCGCGCCGGCCATGCCGAATATGCCTTCGAAGATGTCGGCGAAGGTCGAGCCGAAATCGGCGCCGAAGCCGTGCCCGCCGCCCGGGCCGCCATGCTCGAAGGCGGCGTGGCCGAAACGGTCATAGGCGGCGCGCTTGTCGCCGTCCTTGAGCACGTCGTAGGCCTCGTTGATTTCCTTGAATTTGTGTTCGCACTCGCTGTCGCCCGGATTGCGATCCGGGTGATGCTGCATGGCGAGCTTGCGGAATGCGGCCTTGAGCTCGATCTCGGTAGAGGTGCGCTGAACGCCCAGGACTTCGTAGTAGTCGCGCTTGGACATCCGATGCCGCCCTCAGTTCAAGCCGTCACAGCGGTACGCGATTCGCCGGCGCCCGGTACCCGGAAATGCGCACCCCCGGGTACCGCCCGGGGGTGACACGACGTGTAACGACTTGCGCACGAGCGGCGCGCCGCCTTAGGCGGACTTCTTGTTGTTCTTGTCGTCGTCGACTTCGGTGAACTCCGCGTCGACGACGTCTTCTTTCTTGCCTCGGCGCCAGTGGAGCTCTCGCTGGTGTCGCCCGGCTGCGCGCTCTGCGCGTCGGCCTGCTGCTTGTACATGGCTTCGCCGAGCTTCATCGAGGCCTGCGCCAGCGTGTTGGTCTTGGCCTGGATGGCGGACGCATCGTCGCCTTTGAGCGCTTCCTTGAGATCCGCCATGGCGTTCTCGATCGCGCCGCGCTCGGCATCGCCGACCTTGGAGCCGTGCTCGGCGAGCGCCTTCTCGGTCGAGTGCACCAGCGCCTCGGCGTGGTTCTTGGCTTCCACCGCGGCCTTGCGCTTCTTGTCTTCTTCCGCGTGCGCCTCGGCGTCCTTGATCATCTTGTCGATATCGCCCTCCGACAGACCGCCGGAGGCCTGGATGCGGATCTGCTGCTCCTTGCCCGTGGCCTTGTCCTTGGCCGACACGTTGACGATGCCGTTGGCGTCGATGTCGAAGGTGACCTCGATCTGCGGCATGCCGCGCGGGGCCGGCGGGATGCCGACCAGGTCGAACTGGCCGAGGATCTTGTTGTCTTGCGCCATCTCGCGCTCGCCCTGGAAGACGCGGATGGTGACCGCGTTCTGACTGTCCTCGGCGGTGGAGAAGACCTGGCTCTTCTTGGTCGGGATCGTGGTGTTGCGGTCGATGATGCGGGTGAACACGCCGCCCAGCGTCTCGATGCCGAGCGAGAGCGGGGTCACGTCGAGCAGCAGCACGTCCTTGACGTCGCCTTGCAAGACGCCGGCCTGGATGGCGGCGCCGATGGCGACCACCTCGTCCGGGTTGACGCCCTTGTGCGGCTCCTTGCCGAACAGCTGCTTCACGACTTCCTGCACCTTCGGCATGCGCGTCATGCCGCCGACCAGAACGACTTCGTTGATCTCGGCCGCCGTAAGACCGGCGTCCTTGAGCGCCTTGCGGCACGGCTCCATCGTCTTCTGGATGAGGTCATCGACCAGCGCTTCGAACTTGGCGCGGGTGAGCTTCATGGTGAGATGCTTGGGACCGGACGCATCCGCCGTGATGAACGGCAGGTTGATTTCGGTCTGCGTGGTGGACGACAGCTCGATCTTGGCCTTCTCGGCCGATTCCTTCAGCCGTTGCAGCGCGAGCTTGTCGCGGCGCAGGTCGATGCCCTGCTCCTTCTGGAATTCGTCGGCGAGATAGTTGACGAGACGCATGTCGAAGTCTTCGCCGCCCAGGAAGGTGTCGCCATTGGTGGACTTCACCTCGAACACGCCGTCGCCGATTTCCAGCACGGAAATATCGAAGGTGCCGCCGCCGAGGTCATAGACCGCGATGATGCCGGTCTTCTGCTTGTCGAGACCGTAAGCGAGCGCGGCCGCGGTCGGCTCGTTGATGATGCGCAGCACTTCGAGGCCGGCGATCTTGCCGGCGTCCTTGGTGGCCTGACGCTGGGCGTCGTTGAAGTAGGCGGGAACGGTGATGACCGCCTGATCGACCTTCTGCCCGAGATAGGATTCCGCCGTCTCCTTCATCTTCTGCAGGATGAAGGCGGAGATCTGCGAGGGCGAATACTGTTTGCCGTTCTCCTCGACCCAGGCGTCGCCGTTCGATGCCTTGGCGATCTTGTAGGGGACGAGCTTCTTGTCTTTCTCGACCATCGGGTCGTCGTAGCGGCGCCCGATCAGGCGCTTGACCGCGAAGATGGTCTTTTCCGGATTGGTGACCGCCTGGCGCTTGGCCGGCTGGCCGACGAGACGCTCGCCGTCGTCGGTGAAGGCGACGATCGAAGGCGTGGTGCGCATGCCTTCGGCGTTCTCGATGACTTTCGGGGTCTTGCCTTCCATGACGGCGACGCACGAATTGGTGGTGCCGAGGTCGATGCCGATGACCTTGCCCATGGTTCTTCCTCTCAATTTGCGGCAGGCCGGCCGGGCCGCTTCGGCGCCCGAAAGGGTTGGCGGCTCATCCGCTTAACCCCTTGATCCAGCCCCCTGGATACGCGATTCGCCGCGGCTTTCCGCAGCTTACTGGCTCATATAGGAGGGCCCCCCGCGCCCGCAAGTCAGGTCCTCACGAATTCGCGAGCAGGCGGGCGGGAGCCTAGCGGCCGGCGTTAATCTTTTCGTTGCGGCAGCCGGGTGAAGCCGGTTAGGCAGACCGCATAAACCGTCTCCAAACGCCAAGGCACCCCCATTCCAATGCTCCGCCGCTTGCCGATCCTGCTGGTCGCCATCTGCGCCGCCCTCATTGCGCTGGGCCCGGCTTTGGCGGCCGAAGCGGTCTTTCCCAAGGGATCGCAGATCGGGCTCACACCGCCGGGCGACCTCATGCCGAGCACGCGTTTCCCCGGTTTCGAGGACCCCGACCGCAAGGTCACCATCTCCATGCTGCAAATGCCGATGGCCGCCTATGACGACATCGAGCGTTCGATCTTCACCAAAAACCAGGTCGGCCTGACCGACGTGAAGCGGGAAAGCTTCCCGTTCCAAAGCGGCATTGGCTTCCTGATCACTGCGCGCGGACAGGAAAACGGCGCCGGGGTGCACAAGTGGTTTCTGGTCGCCAGCGGACTCGGACCGCAGTTTCCCGATCTGGCGATGGTTATCAAAGTGGAAGTGCCGGATGCCGCCAGCGCGGTCTATTCCGATGCCGTGATCCGCAAGGCGCTTGCGAGCGTGACCTTCCGCTCGCCGCCGATCGAGGAGCAGCTCAGTCTGCTGCCCATCAAGTTCAGGGAGCTGGCCGGCTTCCGGATCATGCGGGTCGTGGCCAATGACGGCGCGATCCTGATCGAAGGCCCAAGCCAGGACATGATCAAGAACCCGTATATGATCGTCTCGCTCGGCCGCGGCGGGCCGGAGAATCCCGACGACCGCGCGCGCTTTGCGCGCGAGCTGCTGAGCTCCGCGCCGCTGCGCGACATTGTCGTGACTTTCGCGGAAGCCATGCGCATCGACGGCCGGCCGGGCTACGAAGTGCGCGCGAAAGCGACGGGCTATGACGGCAAACCGCTGGCGCTGGTGCAATGGCTGCGCTTCGGCGGCGGCGGCTACCTGCGTATCATCGGCGCGGTGCACCAAGAAAGCTGGGACCAGCTTTTCCCGCGCTTTCGCGCCGTGCGCGACGGCATCGACTCGAATAGCCCCGGCTAGAACTTGATCGTGCTGCGGATGCCGGCGACGAAGGCGTGATCGAGCGTCAGCGTCGGATCGTCCGGATTCTGCCCGCCGCTCGGATGCCAGATGTATTGCAGATCGGGCTGCACGATCCACCACGGCGCGATCTGCGCCGCGTAGCTCACTTCTAACAGCGTCTCGGCGCTGCGAACGGCATAAGGCGGTCCGTTGAAGGCGAGGAAATCGCGGTCGAGCGCCACCGCCGCCGGACTGATCTTGGCATAGGCCGCGCCGATAGTGAGCGTGTCGTCGGCGCGTCCCGGCAACAGGCCTTTGATGCCGACGCCGCCGTCCACGTAGTAGGACACGAGATTGCGGTCGGACGGCACCGCGCCGCCGCGCACGAACAGATTCACGCTGCTGGCCGCGCCGCGCCAGACCATCTGGTCGGCAATGGCATAGACGCCACCATTGCCGCGGTCGGCCATGTTGAAGGCCAGCGTCGGATCGGCGAGCGACACCTGCACGCCGCTGGCGTTGAAGCCGTAATGCTGGTCAAGGAAATTCGCCGTCGCATACCAGGCGCCGAACTTGTAGACGCCCGGCAGGCCCATCGCCTGCTTGCCCTGATTGACCGCGTATTGCACCTCGCCCAACCACAACGAACCGCCGTCGAGGCCGAAAGCTGCTGTGCCGTAGCGATTGCACCTCTGCGGATTGTTGTCGTCGCTCGCGGTGCAGTTGGGGCCGGCCGGGTCACCGGTGAACACCGCGGCAAGAACCGTGACATCGTCGGTCGGCGTGAGTTTGAGCCGCACGCCCGGAGCGGCGAGCGGATAGGCGGGCCCGCTATGGAGCGTGTCGGACGCGAGAATCCCCGGCCAGCCGAATGTGCCGTTGATCAGGCCGCCGGCGGTATCGCTGGTGAAGAATTCGTCGTCGGCGGCGAGCTGGCCGACGCGCAACGAGACGCGGTCGCCGAAACTCTGCTCGAACCAAGCGGTGAACAGCCGCGTCGTTGACAGCGCGTCGATGTTGCTGGGATCGGCGATGCTCTCCGTATTCTCGACGACGTTATGGCCGCTGTTGTGAATCTGATAGACCGTGACGTGCGTCTTGCTGCCGGTCCAGCCGAGGAGCTTCTGCAAGTCGGCATCGATGGAAAATTCCACGCGGCCTTCATAGGTGGTTCGGCGGTCGACGCCGCCCGACAGCACGCCAAACGTCTCGCCGATGTAATTGAGCCCGACGGTGACGCCGCGATCCTTCAAGGCGGTGCGCGCGCCGCCCCAGTCGCCGGTCAGCGTGTCCTGCTCCCAGATCGACGGCGGCGCCTTGGCCGGCTCAGCCGCCTGGGCGGAGGCCACAACCGCCGCCGCTGCCGTCGCCATCAAACACACAATCCAGCAACGCTTGCCGAACATTACCGACGCCCCTCTGGTATTAACCTACAACAGCCATCCCTTATTTCGCGAGCCTGGCAAGCTGGCTCAACGCCGTGAAATGCGCCTCGCGCACCGCCGGATTGAACAGCGACCAGGCCTCGGCCAGCTTGAGATCGGCGGCCGCGGCCGCCACTTGCCCGCGATATTCCCCGTAGGCTTGCGCAGCCATAGTGAAATCGCCGCTATCCGCCGCCATCGCGATCCGCCGCAGCGTCAGCACCGTCTCGCTCACCGATCCGCGCGCGCGCGACCGCTCCGCAAGCCCGCCGGTAACGCTGGTGTTCTTCGCCGGGGGGACACTTTCGCCCAGTTCGCGCCATTCATTGCCGACCGCGTTGACGGTCAGGGCGATGACTTCCTTGTTGCGTTCGGGGATCGCGGTGTCCAACACGCTGACGAATTGCGCGATCTCGTCGAGCTCGGTCTGCACCGTGGCGCGGACATAGGGTTCCTGCGCGTCGCCGACCGCGTCGAGATAGGCAATGAGGTCGGCGCGCTCGTTCGCCTTCAAATCGAGGCTGAAATGACGGTCGAAATAATCGACCACCTCGCCATAGCTGTCGAAGCGTCCGTCGTGAAAATACGGCGCATTGAAATTGGCGTTGATCAGCGTCGGCGTCTTGACGGCGCCGCCGCTGCCGACGTCGTGCAGCCGATGATCGACAAAGGCGCCGTTCGGCTGGTGGCAGCTTGCGCAGCTCATCGCCGCATCGTGCGGGAACGGCTTGTTGAACACGGCTTCGCCGCGCCGCGCGGCGTCCGACGCCTCTCTGCTCAGGCTGCCGCCGGGGCCAAGCTTCGCGTTGGGAATGAAGGCGATTTCCTTGATGTAGGCTTCCAGCGCGTCGAGCACCTGCGCCGACGGCTCGACGCCGGCGAACTCGTTGACGATGGCGTTGCGCGTGAATTCGCGCAGCGTCGGGAAGCGGCCGTCATGCGTGTAAGGCGCGAGATATTTGGCGCCGCGCAGGCTCGGCACCCGCACCGCGTCGAACACGCCGTTGTCGGCCTTCGGATTGAACAGCGCGCCCGAGGTGTCGAACGTTCCCGGGCGGTGCGAGAGGCCGGGGATGAACAGCTTGGGATTGTTGTGGCCCTGCTGGTGGCAGCTCGCGCAACTCATCCCGGCCGTGCGCGCCACGCCGCCGAAAATGTCGGGCGAGGAAAACAGCAGATCGCCGAGATTGAGCAAGTACGAGCGCTTGCCGCCGGCGAGCTCGGAATAGAACAGCTCGTTGGGCTGATCGAGCGGCGCCTCGTTGAGCTCGGTGCCGGGCGGCAGCACGCCTTCTTTCGTGACGATCGGACGCGCGTGCGCCGGCAAGGCGAGCGAGCTATGGCGGCGAGCGCCATAAGCGCGGCCAGACCGGCCGCCGCCGCCAATGCTCGCGATGCGCGGCCCGGCATGATGCTACTCGCCCAGCTTCGGCTTCTGCAGCTTGAGCTTGGGGGCGGCGCTTTGCAGCAGCACCGCCAGTTCCTCACCCGCTTTGTTCAGGCCGGCCGCATCGATGCTTTTGAGGTCCTTGCCCTTCACGAAGCCCTCGACATCCTCGATCTTGTCGACGATGCGCTTGGCAAGCTTGCCGTCGCTCTTCTTCAGCGGCTCGTGGAACACGAGCTTGTAGACCGCCTCGATGCCTTCGTTGTTTTCATACATGTCCTCGGCCGAGGTGCCGGCGTAAGGCAACTCGCCGCCTTTGGATTTGTTCTCGCCGATTTCGTAGGCGAGCTTGGTGGCGCCGTTGAGCAGGCCTTGCGGTGCGAACTTGAAACTCGGCGCGCTGAGCTGCTTCTCGAACTCGGCCAGATTGGCAACCAGTCCGTCGACCGGCGCGGCCAGACCGTCGAGCTTGCCGGCAAACAGCGCGGCCTCGATGGCGTGGTAGCCCTGCTTGGCGTCCGGCCAGGCGTCGATGACTTCATCGAGCTTGCCGAAGAACTCGCCGGTGATCGGCTCGATCGCCTCCCAGCCCTTGCGCGACTTGATCCAGGCCGCTTGCGCGGCCTTGGCGTCGCCGGCCTTGACCGCCGCCTGCATCTCCTTGGCGCCGGCCAGCGCGATGCCGATGTGCTCGACCGCGAACGGCTTGTAATCGGCCGCACCCATGGCAAGCGACTTGGCAAGCGACTTGGCGAGCGACTGCGCGGAGGCCGGCGTCGCGGCGAGAAGCACGAAGGCAAGCAGCGCGACGATCTTGATTGGCAGCGACATGGACGTCTCCCCGCGAAAAATTTGTCGGCGGGGAATTGATCGCGCCAAAACCCGCGCGTCAACAAAAAACGTATTAAAATCAATAGTTTATAACTAGTCTAATGTGACTTTGGTGGACAAGCCAAAGCGTGCCGCGTGCTTTCAAATTATTCCAATGAAGAGATTGCGCTTAAGCGGCTGGATGCGTTCGCGAACGCGCGGCGCTTCGCAAACGTCAGTCGGCGTTGTCGTTGGCCGGCGGCTGCGCCTTCGGAGTCTTCGACACTGCGACCATCGCCGGGCGCAGCACGCGGTCGCCGATCATGTAGCCGGCCTGGATCACCTGCGCGACATAGCCGGGCGGCCCCTCTGTGGTTTCCATCTCGTACATCGCCTGATGCAGGTTGGGATCGAACTTCTCGCCTTGCGGCGAGAACTTCTTGACGCCGCTTTTCTCCAGCGCCTTGAGCAATTCGCGCTCGGTCAATTCGACGCCTTCGATGAACGCTTGCACCTGGGCATCGCCGCCCGCGCGCACTTCGGGGCCGATGGTCGACAGCGCGCGGTGCATGTTGTCGGCGACCGCCAGCACTTCGCGGGCAAAGCTCGCAATGCCGTAAACCCGCGCGTCGGCCACCTCGCGCTCGGTGCGTTTGCGCAGGTTCTCCATCTCGGCCAGCGTGCGCAGCAGCCGGTCCTTGTATTCGGCGGCCTCGCGCTTGGCGACGGCCACGGGATCGGCCTCGGCCACAGGATCGTTCTGAACGGCGGGCTTGCCTTGGGTCGCCTGGCCGTTCTCGGTCTCGGCCACTGCATCCTCGCCCTGGCGAGCGGTCGGGTCCGTCATCGTCAATCAACCTCGATCATGGTCGGATGCCGGGGATATCAGGACTCCCGGCCAAAAAATCAAGCACTTAACCGGATAACAGCTTGCTCACCACCCGCGCGGTGTAATCGACCATGGGGATGACGCGGGCGTAATTGAGCCGGGTCGGCCCGATCACCCCGATCACGCCGACGATACTGCCCCGGTTATCGCGATAGGGCGCGATAATGGTGGAGGAACCGGACAGCGAGAACAGCTTGTTTTCCGAGCCGATGAAGATGCGCACCCCCTCGGCGCGCTCGGCGCGGCCGAGCAGATCGATGACGCCGCGCTTGGTTTCGAGCGCGTCGAACAGCGAGCGCACCCGCTCCAGGTCCTCGACCGCGTGCAGGTCCTCGAGCAGGTGGGCATGGCCGCGCACGATCAGCTGGCGGTCCTCGGTGTCGCCGCCCGACCAGCTGGCAAGGCCGGCGGCGATGATCTTCTGGGTGAGTTGATCGAGCTCGGCCTGGCCTTCCTTGGCCGCGGTCTCGATCTCGTTGCGCAGTTCCGCCAGCGACTTGCCGCGGATGCGGGCGTTGAGGAAATTTCCGGCTTCGACCAGCGCCGAGGTCGGCACCCCGGCCGGGACGTTGAGCACCCGGTTCTCGACCTGGCCGTCCTCGGCCACCAGCACGGCGAGCGCGCGCTCCGGCTCCAGCCGCACGAATTCGATGTGTTTCAGGCGGACATTGATTTTTGCCGTCAGCACGATGCCGGCCGAGCGGGTCAGCCCCGACAGCATCTGCGAGGCCTCGGTCAGGATCGACTCCATCGACTTGCCGCTGCCGCTGCCGGCGACTTGCGCCTCGATATTGCGCCGGTCGCTCTCGGTCAGATCGCCGACCTCCATCAGCGCGTCGACGAAGAAGCGCAGGCCGAGCTCGGTCGGCAGCCGCCCGGCCGAGGTATGCGGGGCATAGATCAAACCGAGCTGCTCGAGGTCCGACATCACGTTGCGCACGGAGGCGGGCGACAGCGGGATCGGCAAAATGCGCGACAGATTGCGCGAGCCGACCGGCTCGCCGGTCGTCAGATAGCTCTCGACGATCTGCCGGAAAATCTCGCGCGAGCGCTCGTTGAGCGAGGCGAGGCTCACTTGCGTCGAACCGATCGGGACGTCGTGCGAAGCCACCATCTAACTCCTTAAATACAGCCCACAATTGACCATTACGGCCACCTTGTTCAAGCCGGGCGTATCGTTATGGTGTGCGCCCGAGGGAGATGAGCCTTATGCGGCCGAGCGGGCGACAAGTCGACGAATTGCGCAGCGTTTCGCTCGAGCGCGGCGTGGTGAAATACGCCGAAGGCTCCTGCTTCGTGAAATTCGGCGATACCCATGTGCTGGTCACCGCCAGCCTGGAGGAGCGGCTGCCGCCCTGGCTCAAGGGCCAGGGGCGCGGCTGGGTCACCGCCGAATACGGCATGCTGCCGCGCGCCACCTCCGAGCGCACCCGCCGCGAGGCCTCCGCCGGCAAGCAGGGCGGCCGCACCGTCGAGATCCAGCGGCTGATCGGACGATCTTTGCGCTCAGTGGTCGATCTGGTCGCGCTCGGCGAACGCCAGATCACCATCGACTGCGACGTGATCCAGGCCGACGGCGGCACCCGCACCGCCTCCATCACCGGCGCCTGGGTGGCGCTCGCCGATTGCCTGACCTGGATGAAGGCGCGCGACATGGTCAAAAGCCAGGTGCTGCGCGACCACATCGCCGCCGTGTCCTGCGGCGTGTTCAAGAACACCGCCGTGCTCGATCTCGACTACGCCGAGGATTCGGAAGCCGAGACCGACGCCAATTTCGTCATGACCGGCAACGGCAATATCGTCGAGGTGCAGGCGACCGCCGAGAAGACCCCGTTCAGCGAGGATCAGTTCCTTGCGCTGCTGGGGCTCGCCCGCAAAGGCATCGAGAAGCTGGTCGGCCTGCAGAAGCTGGCGGTGACCTAATCCTCCGTCATCCCTCCCCTGGAAGGGGAGGGATAAGGAAATAAATGCATCGCCAACTCACCTCGCCCGTCGTGATCGCGACCCACAATCCGGGCAAGCTCAAGGAAATGCGCGAGCTGCTGGCGCCCTTCGGCGTCGAAGCGCAATCGGCCGGCGAGCTCGGCCTCGCCGAGCCCGCCGAGACCGGCACGACCTTCGCGCACAATGCGCGCATCAAGGCGCTGGCCGCCGCCAAGGCGACCGGACGCGCGGCCTTCGCCGACGACTCCGGCCTGGTCGTCGACGCGCTCGGCGGCGAGCCCGGCATTCACTCGGCGCGCTGGGCCGGACCCGAGAAAGATTTCCGCGCCGCCATGAACCGGATCCAGACACTTTTAATCGAACGCAACGCGCGTGCGCCGGAACAACGCCGCGCGCATTTCATTGCCGCGCTATGCCTTGCCTGGCCCGATGGCCATGTCGAGGACTTCGAGGGCCGCGTCGATGGCGTCGTCGTCTGGCCGCCGCGCGGCGACAAAGGCTTCGGCTACGACCCGCTCTTCCTGCCCGACGGCTTCGACCGCACCTTCGGCCAGATGAGCGCGGAGGAAAAACATGGACTGCCGCCCAAGGGCCGGGGCCTTTCACACCGCGCCCGCGCCTTCATCAAGCTGGCCGAGGCTTGCTTGCCGCGTGCCTGAAGCGTCCCCTCGGCGTCCCCTTGCGCTGCGAAAATTCATTACAATTTTAATGACTTGTTCGCAGCCAAATCGCATCAGTGCTGGAAAGGCAGGCCCGAAGCGGCTTAGTATGGTTAACATGACAATCGCCCCGAACGCGCCATTCGCCGTTTACGTTCATTGGCCGTTCTGCCTTTCGAAATGTCCCTATTGCGACTTCAACAGTCATGTCCGCCATGGCGGCATCGACGAGGCGCGCTTCGTGCGCGCCTTCGAGCGCGAGATCGCAACGACGCGCGAGCGCGTCGGCGCGCGCAAGGTGACGAGCATTTTCTTCGGCGGCGGCACGCCGTCGCTGATGCAGCCGTCTTCGGTGCAGGCGATCCTCACCGCCATCGACAAGCACTGGCCGATCGCGTCCGGCGCCGAGGTCACGCTCGAAGCCAATCCGACCAGCGTGGAAGCAACCCGCTTCCGCGGCTATCGCGCGGCCGGCGTCAACCGCGTCTCGCTCGGCGTGCAAGCGCTCGACGATATCGCGCTGAAAGAGCTCGGCCGCCTGCACAGCGCGCAGGAAGCGCTCGATGCGGTTGCGGTCGCGCGTTCGATCTTCGATCGCTATTCCTTCGATCTCATTTATGCCCGTCCGCGCCAGACGCTCGGCGCCTGGACCGTCGAACTCAAGCGCGCCATCGCGGAAGCGGCCGAGCACCTCTCGCTCTATCAACTGACCATCGAGCCCGACACGCCGTTCTTCGGCCTGCATGCCGCCGGCAAGCTCGCGGTCCCCGATGAGGATCTCGCGCGCGATCTCTACGACCTGACGCAATCGATCTGCGCCAATGCCGGCTTGCCGGCCTACGAAATTTCCAACCACGCGCGGCCGGGCGCCGAGTGCCGGCACAATCTCATCTATTGGCGCGGCCACGAATATGCCGGCATCGGCCCCGGCGCGCACGGCAGGCTCAATCTCGGCGGGCGCCGCTACGCCACCGAAACCGAGCGGCGGCCGGAAAGCTGGCTGATGCGCGTGGAGGCGACCGGCACGGGCTTGATCGTCGACGACACGCTGACGCCCGGCGAGTGCGCCGACGAATATCTGCTGATGGGCCTGCGGCTCGCCGAAGGCATCGAGCCCGCGCGCTATCTCGCGCTGTGCGGACGCGAGATCGATCCGGCACGCGTTGCCGTGCTGCATGAGGAAGGCGCGGTGGAAACCACCGCCGACGGCCGCTTGCGCGTGACGCAAAGCGGCTTTCCGCTGCTCGACGCGGTGGTCGCGGATCTGGCGGCTTAAGGCGGCCGGCCCGAAGGCGCGCGGCGCCGGGGCGACGACCTGCGGGCCGGTCGGGCCGACACGCAGCACCGCCAGTCCGCGCTCGTTGGTGCCGTCCGAGCGGAAACGGAACAGTCCGTCCTTGCCCGAGAAGCCCGATGAATTTGTCAGCACGGCTTCCGAGAAACGCTGCGCGCCTTGCATCTTCACCAGCGCGGCGACCAGCGCCACCGCGTCATAGGCGAGCGTCGACGCGCGCACCGGATCCTGCCCGAAGCGGGCGCGGTATTGCGCCGAGAAATTGCGGAACGCATTCGGATCGGGTCCCGGATACAACGCGCCATGCAGCGCCGGCGTCGCGAAGATGTGCGGGTCGTCCCATACGCCGGTGCCGAGCAATTGCAGCCGTTTCAGGTTGACGTGATCGGCGGCGAGCGCCTGCACCAGTTGCACCACCGAGTCGGCATTGTCGGGAATGAAGATGCTGTCGACCTGCGTCGCCGCCTGCGCCACCGCGTGCACCGGCTCGGCAAGCTTGCTCGGGTCGAGCGGATATTTCTCCAGCACCACGACGCGGCCGCCATGGCGCGGCACTTCCTGCTGGAACGCGCCTTGCACCACCGCGCCGTAGGCGTTCTCCGGGATCAAGGCCGCGTACGAGCGCTTGCCGCGCGAAGCGGCGTATTCGACGATGCGCCGCACGTCGCTCTCCGGCAGGAAGCTCAACAGATAGACGCCCTGCGAGGCGACGCTGGCGTCGGTCGAGAACGCGATCACCGGAATGTTGCGCGGCCGCGTTATCTGCGCCACCGCGCGCACCGACTGCGCGAACAGCGGGCCGAGGATGATTTCGGCGCCCTCGTCCATCGCCGCCTGCGCGCCGGCCTGCGCGCCTTGCGGCGTGCCGCCGTCGTCCTTCACCAGCAGCTGGATGTTGGGATTCTTGAAATCGGACAGCGCCAGCTCGGCGGCGTTCTTCAACGATGTGCCGACGCCGGCGCCGCCCTGTCCCGACATCGGCAGGATCAAGCCGACGCGCACCTGGCCTTGGCCGATTTCCGTGCCGGGCGCCGGGGCCAGCGGCGGGGTCGGCGACGTGCTGCCGAATTTGCCGAAGTCGCCCAGGTCGAATTTGCTGTCGGCGCAGGCCGACAGCGCGAACGCCGTGCTTGCGCACAACGCCGCGCGCAGGACACGCCTGCGCGTCAGCGATCCCGGTTGCTTGTAAGGCGTCCCCGACATTTGTCCCCAGGCAGCGGATTAGGGTCTTAAGTCCTAAACATAAACAGCGATTTTGTCCTGCAAAAGTTAAGGCAATGAAAAAGAAAGGGAATTTGCCACGAAATGACGGCATCAAGCGCGCCGTTTAAAGTCCCTGGCATGGCCAAAAACAGCAAAACCGCGACCGGCGAGCGCACCCGCCACTATGCGCCGGCGGGCGCCCCGATCGAGGCCGCCAAGCCGCCGGGCGGGCTTTATCTGGTCGCCACGCCGATCGGCAATCTCGCCGACATCAGCCTGCGCGCGCTCGAGGTGCTGGCCGGCTGCGACGTCATCGCCTGCGAGGACACCCGCGTCACCCGCAAGCTCACCGAGCGCTATGGCATCGAAACGCCGCTGACGCCCTATCACGAACACAACGCCGCCGAGGCGCGGCCGAAGATTCTGGCGCGGCTGGCGCGCGGCGAGGCGGTCGCGCTGGTGTCGGACGCCGGCACGCCGCTGATTTCCGATCCGGGCTACAAGCTGGTGCGCGCGGCGCAAGATGCCGGTCATGCGGTGACGGCGATCCCGGGCGCGTCGTCGGTGCTGACCGCCTTGAATGTCGCCGGCTTGCCGACCGACCGTTTCTTCTTCGAAGGCTTCCTGCCGCCCAAGCAGGCGGCGCGGCAGAAGCGCATCGCGGCGCTCGGCGCCATTCCGGCAACGCTGGTGCTGTTCGAGAGCGGGCCGCGGCTGGCGGCGACGCTTGCCGATCTGGCCGAAGGGCTGGGACCGCGCGCCGCCGCCATCTGCCGCGAGCTCACCAAGCTGCACGAGGAAGTCCGCCGCGGCGACTCTGGCGAGCCTCGCGCGCGATTACGCGCAAGGCGGCGAGACGCGCGGCGAGATCGTCATCGTGGTGGCGCCGCCGGAAGAAGCCGAAACGGAGACCGCCGATGTCGATGACATGCTGCGCCGGGCGCTCACGCGCGTCTCTCTGAAAGACGCGGTCGGCGAGGTCGCGCTCGCCAGCGGGCGCTCGCGCCGCGAGGTCTATCAGCGCGCGCTCGAACTGACGAAGGATGGCGGCGATGGCGCGGCGCGGTGACGGCCTGCCCAAAGCGACGCCGGTTGCCAAATCGGCGCCGCGGCCGGAGCGGCAAATTGCGTTTCAGCTCGGCATTTCGGCCGAGAGCCGCGCCGCCGCGTTCCTGATCGCCAAGGGCTTCCGCATTCTGGCGCGGCGCTGGAAATCGCCGGCCGGCGAAATCGACATCGTCGCGCGCCGGCGCCATCTGCTGATCTTCGTCGAAGTGAAGGCGCGCGCCAATCTCGACGAGGCGGCGGAATCGGTCAACGCGCGTCAGCAGCGCCGCATCGCCGCCGCGGCGGAAGTCTGGCTCGCCGGCAACCCCGACGACAGCCTGCGCGATTTCCGCTTCGATGCGATTTTGGTGGCGCCCGGCAAATTGCCGCGTCACATCCCGGCGGCGTTCGAGACGAACTGAGCTTACGCGCTCAGCCGCTCGAAGAACTGATCGACTTGCGCGCGGATGCGGCCGGCGACGTTGCCGAGATCGTCGGCCACCGCTCTTGACCGTGCCGGCGCTGGCGCGGGTGTCGTCGGTGGCGCTGCCCACCAGATTGACCTCGGCGGCGGTGTCCACCGTGCGCTTGGCGGCGATCTCGACGCTGCGGGCGATTTCCTGCGTGGCGGCGCCCTGTTCGGTGACGGCGGCGGCAATGGCGCTGCTGAAATCTCGCCGATCTCGCGGATGATCGCTTCAATTGCATTGATTGCATCGATTGAACGGGTTGTCGCCCGCTGCATCCCGGCAATCTGCGCGGCGATTTCCTCGGTGGCGCGGCTGGTCTGTCCGGCCAGCGCCTTGACCTCGCCCGCCACCACCGCAAAGCCGCGGCCGGCTTCGCCCGCGCGCGCCGCTTCGATCGTGGCGTTGAGCGCCAAGAGATTGGTCTGCTCGGCGATGTCGGTGATGAGCTTGATCACGTCGCCGATGCGCGCCGCCGCTTCGTCGAGCTCCTTGACCGCGATATTGGTGCGGCCGGCCTCGTTCACCGCCTTGGTGGCGATCGCGTTGGACTGCGCCACCTGGCGGTCGATCTCGTTGACGGAGGCCGACAACTCGTCGGCGGCGGAGGCGATGTCGCGCACATTGTCGGAGGCTTCGGCGGAGGCGGCGGACGCGCGCGCGGTCTTGGCGGTCGCGTCGTCGGCGACGCCGGCGAGCTGGGTCGAGGCGGCCAGCATCTGATCGGAAATGCGGCCGAGCTCGGCGAGCGTTGCTTCCACCTCGGCGGAAAAGCGCGAGACCTCGTCCGACATCTGCTCCTGACGCCGCGCGCGCGCCTCGGCGTCGTCAACGACCGTGCGGTTGAGCTCCTCGTTGTGGCGCATGGCGCGCTGGAACACGGCAATCGAGCGCGCCAGCGCGCCGATCTCGTCGCGGCGCTCGGCATAGGGCACCGCCACCTCGCGCTTCGCCGGCGGCGACCGCTTCGGTCACGCGCGTGATGGCGCTGATCGGCTGCGCCACGCCGCGCGAGATGATCAGCGCGCCGGCAACCGCCAGCATCACCGCGAAACCGGCGAGCAGGCTGAGCTGCATCGCGGTGTGGTCGATGCCTTCGTCGATGCGGGTGTAAATGCGCTGCGCGCGCTCGGTGTAATGCCGGCTGAGCGTTTCCAGGTCTTTGCTCAGCGCGTCGCGGACTTGGAAAATCTTGTTTTTTTCGACCCAATCGCGCGTGGCTTGCGGGCCGAACTCGGTCGCGACACGCGCAATATCAGATGCCGACTCCTGAAAATCCGACAGTCGCACCGCGAATTGGCTATAGGCGCCGGCATCGCTCGCTGCCGACGCTGCCTTGCCAATCGGCGATCACGACGCCGATGCGCTCGCTCGCTTTTTGCAATGCCTTGATCTGTTCGGCCGCGCTTTTCTCGTCCGGCGCGTAGACAATGCCGCGCAAGTCCGACATCGCTGCAAAAACGAGACCGCTGACCCGTTCGACGTTCAAGCTGCCGTTATTGGCGGACTCGAACTCGTCGGTCAGCGCGGCATGGCTGCGCGCGTTGTGCACGGCCACCACCGACAGCGCCAGCGTGGTGGCGGCCATCAGCGCGAAGATCACATATAGCTTGGCGGCAATCGAAAGCTTCGGCAAAGTCACAGCCGGCCCCTACCCCCGTGCGTGCAGGCTCCCCGGCCCGGCACAATGGCGGTAATATGTTAACGATCTGTTTTCCTTAAGTTTTCCTTGCCGGAAGGGCACTTATGAGCCTGAAAATCGCGGTGCAGATGGATCCGATCGAGCGGATCAACATCAAGGGCGATTCCACCTTCGCCCTGCTGCTGGAGGCGCAGAAGCGCGGCCATTCCCTCGCCTACTACACCCCGGACCGGCTGGCGCTGCTCGACGGCAAGGTCTTCGCCACGGTCGAGACCTTGAGCGTGCGCGATGTTGCCGGCGACCATTTCAAGCTCACCGATCCGCGGCGCGTCGAGCTCACGGCATTCGACGTGGTGCTGCTGCGCCAGGACCCGCCTTTCGATCTCGCCTACATCACCAGCACGCATCTGCTCGAACGCATCCATCCCAAGACGCTGGTCGTGAACGATCCGGCGAGCGTGCGCAACGCGCCGGAGAAGGTCTTCGTCACCGAATTTCCCGAGCTGATGCCGCCGACGCTGATCTCGCGCGACCTCGCCGAGATCAAGGCCTTCCGCTGTCAAGCACGGCGACATCGTGATGAAGCCGCTCTACGGCCACGGCGGCGGCGCGGTGTTCCGCATCACGCGCGAGGATCTCAATTTCGGTTCGCTCTACGACATGTTCGCCAATACGTTTCGCGAGCAATGGGTGGTGCAGCAATTCCTGCCCGCGATCAAACAGGGCGACAAGCGCATCATCCTGGTGGATGGCGACTATGCCGGCGCGGTCAACCGCATTCCGGCGGCCGACGACCTGCGCTCCAACATGGTGCGCGGCGGCGCGCCGGCCGCGACCGAATTGACCAAGCGCGAAGCCGAGATCTGCAAGCGGCTGGGGCCCGCATTGCGCGAGCGCGGCCTGCTGTTCGTCGGCATCGACGTGATCGACGGCTATCTCACCGAGATCAACGTCACGTCGCCGACCGGCATCCGCGCCATCAAGAACCTCGGCGGCGCCGACATCGCCGCGCTGATCTGGGACAAGATCGAGGCGAAGCGGACATGAGCGTCCCGCTCACCATCGCCACCACCGACTACGACCATTTCCGCGATTTCCGCCTCGGGCTGGTCAAAGCCGAAGGCATCGAGCCGACCTGGCTGACGCTCGGGCATCACGAGATCTTCTCGCGCTTCACCTTCAACCGCGAATGGGACGTCTCGCGAACTGTCCTTCGCCAAGTTCATGGCGCAAGTGACGCGGCCGGACGCCGACATCATCGGGTTGCCGGTCTATGCCTCGCGCCTGTTTCGCTTTTCGTCGTTCTATGTGAACCGCACCAAGGGAATAAAGAGCGCCAAGGACCTGCGCGGCAAGCGCATCGGCGTGCCGGAATGGGCGCACACCGCCGCGGTCTATATGCGCGGCTGGCTGATGCACGAAGGCGGCGTCGCGCTGTCCGACATCGACTGGGTGCAGGCCGGCACCAACGAGGCCGGCCGCATCGAGAAGGTCGAATTGTCGCTGCCCAAGGGCGTGAAACTCACCAGCGCGCCCGACAAGACGCTGAGCGGCATGATCGCCTCGGGCGAACTCGATTGCGTCATCATCGCGCGCCCGCCCAATTCATTTCGCGAGAAACATCCCGACGTGGTGCGGCTGTTCCCCGACTACGAAGCGATGGAGCAGCGCTACTACCAGGAAACCCGCGTCTATCCGATCATGCACGTGATCGCGCTGCGCAAGGCAATCCTCGACGGCAAGCCGTGGCTGGCGCGCAATCTCTACAACGCCTTCGAGGAATCGAAGCGCCGCAGTCTGGAGCGTATCCTCGACCCCGCGGTGTCGCGTTATCCGGTGCCGTGGCTGTCGAACTACGCGCGCCGCATGCGCGAAACGTTCGGCGGCGACTTGTTTCCCTACGGCATCGACGCCAATCGGCCGACGCTCGAACTGTTCCTGCGCTACACGCACGAGCAGGGCATCGCGCACAAACTGGTCAAGCCGGAGGACATATTCCCGGCCGGCATCATGGCGTCGGTGAAGATCTGACTATTTCCCGGCGCGCTTGGCGGCTTCGTCGCGGATCGACGCATCGGTGATCTTGGCGAGATCGATCGGCGCTTTCAGATTGCCGGCCTTTATCAGCGTCTCCTGCAGCCATTTCAGTTTGTCGAGCGGCAGCGCAATCGCCGGATCGATCGCCGCATGCGCGAGCGTATCGTCGTAGGCGTAGGCCGGCTTCGGATCGTCCGGCTTGGCGCCGGTCTCGGCGCGCGTGACCGCGATCGTGTCGTCGCGATGGCTGAGCGCGTAACGCAGCGCATCCATTTCCGCTGCGACGAAATTGATGGCGTCCTCGCGCCGTGTCGATAGCGTCTTGCCGGTCATGGTCAGGCACAGCCGCACGTAATTCGGCAGCGCATCGCGGCCGCGCACCAGCATGCGCACATCCTTCGGCGCCACCGCCATGAACTCGGCCGCGACGATGCCGGCATCGGCGATGCCGGCGGTCACGGCCTTGAAGCGGTCGAGGTCGCCGCCGAGGCTTGCGACCTTCACCTCGCTCTCCGGCGACGTGGTTCTGCTCGAGCATGGCCTTGAGCAGCAGATTGGGCAGCGAGCCCGGCTGCGCGACCGCCACCGTCTTGCCCTTGAGGTCGGCGACTTTGTCGATGCCGGCGCGCACCATCAGTCCGTGCGGCACGCCCGGCCAGTCGCAGCCGACGATCTTCAAGTCGGCGCCGCGGCTGCCTGCGAGGATCGCCGCGCCCGGCGAGGACTCGATGCTGTCGAGCTCGCCCGACAGCAGCGCCTTATGCGCCAGCGCGCCGTTCTTCAGGCCGATGATCTCGAGCTTGAGCCCGTGCTTGGCGGCAAAGTCGTGCTTGCCGACCATCCACATGAAGCCGGCATCGCCCTTGGGCTCGATCACGCCGTGCTTCCACGGCTTGAGCTCCTGCGCGCAGACGGGCTGCCCGAATGCAAGCAACAGCAAGAACGCGGTGACGCTCGACGCTATGCGCATGGCAGACGATCCCGGGAGCCGCCGCCGATCATCGGCGGCTTTTCCCGGTATGGCAACGCAAGGCCTGAGCAAGCCGCCAGTCAGTGCGGCGGCGGAACCGGTTCATCCGGACCGGCGAGCTGCGCCAGCCGCCGCCAGGTCTGCTGCCAAGTCCGCGGATGGCGGACCTCCCACAGCAATTCCTCGACCTCGCAACAGGCATCTTCCGCTTGGCTGCGGGCGGCGTGCGCCCGCTCAACTTCGGCAGCCAGCGCCTGCCGGTCGATCTGGCCCAATTGCTGACCCAGTTGCTGACCCATTGGGACGGCCCTCCTGGTTTGGCCTGAAAAACCCTAGTCCTCCCCAATTTGTTCTGCAAATGTTCTTGTCGTTATCCCCAAGTTCCGCTACTCTGGCGAGTACCGGGTTGAGGAGCGGGCCATGGTCCAGCGCGTCGCGACGGTCGCCTTTGAGGGCATCGAGGCTCGCGCTGTCGATGTGCAAGTGCAGGTGGCGCCCGGCCTGCCGGCCTTCAACATTGTCGGCCTGCCCGACAAGGCGGTGTCGGAAGCCAAAGAGCGCGTGCGCGCCGCGCTGGTCGCCTCGGGCCTGGCGCTGCCGGCGCGCCGCATCACCGTCAATCTCGCGCCCGCCGACCTGCCGAAGGAAGGCAGCCATTACGACCTGCCGATCGCGCTCGGGCTGATGGCCGCCATCGGCGCCGTGCCGCAGGACGCGATTTCCGGCTTCACCGTGCTGGGCGAACTCGGCCTCGACGGCTCGATCGCGGCGGTCGCCGGCGTCTTGCCCGCGGCCATCGGCGCCAATGCGCGCGGGCAAGGTCTCATCTGTCCGGCCGCGTGCGGGCCGGAAGCGGCCTGGGCCAGCCCCGAGATCGAAATCGTTTCCGCGCAATCGCTCATCCAGCTCGCCAATCATTTCAAGGGCACGCAGGTGCTGTCGCGTCCGCAGCCGAAGGTGCGCGAGATCGAAGGCGTGCCGCTCGACCTTGCCGACATCAAGGGCCAGGAGAGCGCCAAGCGCGCGCTCGAAGTCGCCGCCGCCGGCGGCCATAACCTGCTGATGATCGGCCCGCCCGGCGCCGGCAAGTCGATGCTGGCCGCGCGGCTGCCCACGATTCTGCCGCCGCTGACGCCGGCCGAATTGCTGGAAGTGTCGATGATCGCCTCCGTCGCCGGCGAGATCGAAGGCGGCGCGCTCACCAACAAGCGCCCGTTCCGTTCGCCGCACCATTCCGCTTCGATGCCGGCGCTGGTCGGCGGCGGCTTGCGCGCGCGGCCGGGCGAGATCTCGCTCGCCCACAACGGCGTGCTGTTCCTCGACGAGATGCCGGAGTTCGCGGCCCAAGTGCTCGACTCGCTGCGCCAGCCGCTCGAATCCGGTGAAGTCGCCATCGCGCGCGCCAATCACCGCATCACTTATCCGGCGCGCTTCATGCTGGTGGCGGCGATGAATCCGTGCCGCTGCGGCCGCGCCAACGATCCGGGCTTTGCCTGCAAGCGCGGGCCGAACACGCGCTGCGTCGCCGAATATCAGACGCGGCTTGTCCGGCCCGCTGCTCGACCGCATCGACCTGCACATCGAGGTGCCGGCGGTGACGGCGTCCGACCTGATCCTGCCGCCGCCGTCGGAAGGCAGCCGCGAAGTGGCGGCGCGCGTCGCGCGCGCGCGCGATTTGCAAGCCGAGCGTTACGCCGCGCTCGGGCAGCCCAATGTGCACACCAATGCGCAGGCCAATGGACCGGTGCTTGAACAAGTGGCGCGCGCCGACGGCGCGGGCTTGAGCCTGCTGCGCGATGCCGCCGACGCCATGCGGCTGTCCGCGCGCGGCTATCACCGCGTGCTGCGGGTGGCCCGCACGCTCGCCGATCTCGACGGCGCCGACAATGTCGGCCGCGTGCATCTGGCGGAGGCTTTATCCTACCGGGCGCTCGCCGACGAAGTGCGCCGCGCGGCCTGAGCCGCGCCAGTAACAAACACTTAAGCAGTCGAGCCTAGCCTCCTTGATGGGGGACCTCGATGACACGCACGCAAATCGCTTCGCTGCTGGCGCTGGTGCTGGCCGTACCGGCCGCCGCCGGCGTCTACTTCTCGCCCAAGGCCAAGCCCTGTTTCGTCGCCGGCAGCGCCGCCTACCGCGTCGCCGATAGCGGCACGGCCAATGTCACCGTGCGCATCGACAATAACGCCGCCCGCCCGAACCTGCGCATGCAGATCGTCGATGACCCGGCCTCCGCCGATTTCGTGCTGGTCGACGACGGCGAAAGCGGCGTCTGCGACGGCGCGGTCGAGACCATCCGCCTCGACAGCGAGGCCCGCAACCCGGACCTGACGGTGGCGCTCTCGCATGAGGCCGCCGACTACAAGTTATATGTGCGCTCGCCGCGCTTCTCGGCGCAGGACGCCGCCGCGTTCTTCGCGGTGATGTGGCGCAACGCCCGCGCCCGCACCGTCGCCGTCAACTGACGCGTTAACCCTCCCTTTACCACGTTCGCGCGAGCGGCCGCCCGCCGCCCGCCGCGGGGAATGGAATAGCAACGTTCCCGGCGCCAAATGGCTGTCAAAGCCATGCGAACGAAATCGGCATCCTCGATTGTGCGGTCGACCCGCAATGCCGCGCGCAACAAGCGCGCCTTGATCCTGTTCGGCCGCGCCGCCTGGACGACGATGGCGGTGTGCTCGGGCGCGATCGGCTTCTTCGTCGGCATCCGCCTGCAAAGCGCGAATTACAATCCTTACGCCTATGCCAGCGGCGTCGGCTCGCTGTTCGCCGCCGCCTGCACGGCCATCGCGTTCATGTTGATCCGCGGCCGCATGCTCAAGGAAAAAATGCGCGCATTCGAAGCGCGCGCCGAGGAATTGTCCGACCGCAATTGGGAATTGCGCGAGGCGGAAGAGCGCGCGCGCAGCCTGCTGGAGGCGCAAGGCGATCTGATCGTGCGCCGCGACGCGCAGGGCAACATCACCTATGCCAATGACGCCTTCTGCGATCTGTTAGGCAAACCGCGCAGCGAGCTGATCGGCAAGCCGGCCGAACTCAACGTCGTCGAGCAGGGTGACATCGCGGTGCTTGCCGACGGCACCCGCGCCCACGACCAGAAGATCGCGTGCGGCGACGGCCGCGCGCTGGATCGCCTGGCGCGAGGTCGCCGTGCGCAGCGACGAGGGGACCGAAACGCAAGGCGTCGGCCGCGACGTCACCGACCGCGTCGAGGCCGAGCGCGCGCTTGGCGACCGCGCGCGACCAGGCGGAAGCGGCGAGCCGCGCCAAGTCGCGCTTCCTCGCCATGGTCAGCCACGAGATCCGCACGCCGCTCAACGGCATGCTCGGCATGGCCGATCTGCTGCTCGACACGCCGCTCGCGCCGGAGCAGCGCACCTATGCCAAGGCGGCGAAGACATCCGGCGAGACTTTATTGTCGCTGATCGAGGAGGTGCTCGACTTCTCCAAGATCGAAGCCGGCCGGCTCGATCTCGAGGCGCGGCCGTTCGCGCTCGGTCCGATGGTCGAAGAAGTCGTCGAGCTGCTGGCGCCGCGCGCGCAGGCCAAGGGCATCGAGATCGCGTCCTTCGTCGACGAGCGCCTGCCGGCGCAAGCTCGTCGGCGACGCGGCGCGGCTGCGCCAGGTGCTGCTCAATCTCGCCGGCAACGCCATCAAGTTCACCGAGACAGGGCGGCGTCGCGGTCATCGTCGAAGCGGCGGAGCGCGAAGGGCGACGTGCGCTTCGTCGTGCGCGACACCGGCATCGGTCTCAAGGCCGAAGACCAGGCCCGCATTTTCCTCGATTTCGAGCAGGCCGACGGCTCCTCCACCCGCAAATATGGCGGCACCGGCCTTGGCCTCGCCATCTCCAAGCGCATCGTCGAGCGCATGGACGGCCATATCGCGGTGGAAAGTTTGCCCGGCGCCGGCGCGACCTTCACCGTGACCTTGCCGCTGCCGGCGGCGCCCGACAGCACGAGCGAATTCGCCGCGCCCGACTTGCGCGCAATGTCCGTGCTGATCGTCGCTTCGGCCGAGATCGAGGCGTCGCTGTTGGCGCGCCGGCTCGGCCGCTGGGGCGCGCGCACCTGCGCCGCCACCGAAGCGTCGATCGCGCGCGCGCTGCTGCCCGAGCGCGATTGGGATGCCGTGCTGGTCGACTATCCGCTCGCCGCCGACATGCACGAGGCGCTCGACGCGCAAAGCGCTCCGCGCCGCATTGTCCTGATCCGCCCGAGCGAGCGGCATGAGCTCGCGGCGCTGAAAGAGCGCGGTTTCACCGGCTACCTGATCAAGCCGGTGCGCGCGGCCTCGCTCGCCGCGCGGCTTGCCGATGGCGACGCCTTCGAGCATGCGCCCGCCGAAGTCTCAAGCGAAAGCGTTTCGCCCGCGCCGGCCAAGGGCCTTTCGATCCTGGTGGCGGAAGACAACGAGATCAACGCGCTGCTGATGCGCGCGCTGCTCAGCAAGCTCGGCCATCGCCCGACCATCGCGGACAACGGCGAAGCGGCGGTTGAATCCTGGGCGGCCGCGCGCGCCGCTGGCTCGCCCTTACGATCTGCTGCTGATGGATGTGCAGATGCCGGTGATGGACGGGCTGGAAGCCGCGCGCCGCATTCGCTCAGCCGAAACCGAGCAGCGGCGAAAAGCCCGCGCGCATCCTGGCGCTCACCGCCAACGCCTATCCGGAAGATCGCGACGCCGCGCTCGCCGCCGGCATGGATGGCTTCCTGGTGAAGCCGCTCGACGCCGAGCGCCTGCGCGAGGCAATTCAATCGGCGGTAGGTCCGAAGTCGAATACGCTGGCGGCCTGAACGCGCCTTCCCCAAATTGTCATAATCTCGTGTTGCGCACGTGGTGTACCCAAGGTCGACACGCGATCGAGTGATTCGCGCCCTTGCCCCGCTACCTGAATTCGCGCCACATCGAGCTCCCATGGCACCCACGAACAACATCCTCACTGCGCCGCGCGGTCTGTTCGAACGCTTGCGTCCGCAGCCTGCGGGCGCCGGCGTTCCCGGCCTGATTTCGGCGCTGCAAGCCTATGGCGGCTTGCAGGCCTGGGCCGCGCGCGCGCACCGGCCGTCGCAAAGCCTCGGCCGCGTCGGCTCGCTCGAGGTGCGGCTGGCGCAGACGGCGCAGGAGGTGCGCCAGGCGCAGAAGTTGCGCTACCGGGTTTTCTACCAAGAGGGCCCGGCCATCGCGAACCCGGCGCGGCTGTTGTCGCGCCGCGACGTCGACGCCTATGACGCGATCTGCGACCACCTGCTGGTCATCGATCACGCCAAGCGCGACGGCCACCCGCTCAACGCCCGGCCGGCGGTGGTCGGCACCTATCGCCTGCTGCGCCAGCCGCTGGCGGAGGAATTCGGCGGCTTCTACACGGCGAACGAATTCGACGTCGATGCGCTGATCGGCCGCCACGCCCATCTGCAATTCCTCGAGCTCGGCCGCTCCTGCGTGCTCGCCGAGTATCGCAACAAGCGCACGGTCGAGCTGCTGTGGCACGGCATCCACGCCTACATTTTGCAGAACGGCTGCGACGTGATGATCGGCTGCGCCAGCCTCGACGGCACCGACCCGAAGCGGCTCGCGCTGCCGCTGTCGTTCCTGCACCACTATGCGCGGGCGCCCGAGCAGTGGCGCGCACGCGCGCTGCCGCAGCGCTACATCGACATGAACCGCCTGTCGAAAGAGGCGATCGATCCGAAGGCCGCGTTGCGCATGCTGCCGCCGCTGATCAAGGGCTATCTGCGGCTCGGCGCGACCGTCGGCGACGGCGCGGTGGTCGACCACGAATTCGGCACCACCGACGTGCTGATCGTGCTGCCGATCTCCGAGATCAAGCAGCGCTATTTCGAGCACTTCGATTTGAGCAGACGGGCGGCGTAGCGTTAAAGCCGCCGCAGCGACACTTCCTCGACCTTGTGGCTCTCGACCTTCTTCAGGATCAGGTCGGCGCGCTGGCGGGTCGGCAGAATGTTTTCGTGCAGGTTGACCAGATTGATCCGCTCCCAGATCGATGCGGCGGTCTCCACAGCTTCCTTGTCGGAAAAATTCGAATAGCGGTGGAAGTAGGATTTCGGATCGCGGAACGCCGTGCTGCGCAACGTCAGAAAGCGGTCGACGTACCAGGCCTTGAGCACGTCCTCGTCGGCGTCGAGATAGACCGAGAAATCGAAAAAGTCCGACACGAACGGGATCGCCTTGCCGTCCTTCGGCAGCCGCCCGGTCTGCAGCACGTTCAAGCCTTCGACGATCAGGATGTCCGGCCGGTCGATCTCGATCGACTGGTTCGGCATCACGTCATAGATCAGATGCGAATAGATCGGCGCGCGCGCCGGCCGCCGCCCGGCCTTCACGTCGGTCAAAAAGCGCAAGAGCGCCGGCAGATCGTAGCTCTCCGGAAAGCCCTTCTTCTCCATCAGCCCTTCGCGCTCGAGAACGGCGTTGGGATAGAGAAAGCCGTCGGTGGTGATGAGATCGACCTTGGGCACGTTCGGCCAGCGCGCCAGCAGCGCCTGCAGCACGCGCGCGGTGGTCGACTTGCCGACCGCCACCGAGCCGGCGACGCCGATGACGTAAGGCATCTTGGCGTCCTCGGTGGCAAGGAAGCGCTGTTGCGCGACGAACAGCCGCTGCGTCGCCGCCACGTACATCGACAGCAGGCGCGACAGCGGCAGATAGATCTCCTCCACCTCCGCCATGTCGAGCCGGTCGTGCAGCGAGCGCAGCTTGGCGACCTCGTCCTTGGTCAGCGTCATCGGCGCGTCGGCGCGCAACGCCGCCCACTGCGCACGGCTGAACGTGCGATAGGGCGACAACATATCGTCGGTGCGCTGTTCCATTAGCTTTTGCGCGACGCCTTCTCTTCGTGCCCGCTCTGCGCCGTGCGCTTTTCCAGCGCCGCCTCGACTTCGGCGAGCGTGACGCCGCGCGCCTCCAGCAGCACCAGCAGATGATAAAGCAGGTCGGCCGCCTCCGCGATCAGCTTGCCCTTGTCGTCTTGCAAGGCAGCCAGCACGGTTTCGATGGCCTCCTCGCCCAGCTTCTTGGCGCAGTGGTCGACGCCCTTGTCCAGCAGCGTGCGCGTATAGGAGTCGCCCGGCGCTCGCCTTGGCGCGCGCCTGCACCCGCTTTTCCAGATCGGCCAGCGTGAACTTGCTCATGAGTCGATCATTATCACGGATCGAGCCGCATCGGCAGTCCCGCTTTGGCCATATAGGCCTTGGCCTCGCGCACCGAATGCTCGCCGAAATGGAAGATCGAGGCCGCCAGCACCGCCGTGGCGTGGCCGTCGCGGATGCCCTCGACCATGTGCTGCAACGTGCCGACGCCGCCGGAGGCGATCACCGGCACCGGAACGGCGTCGGCAATGGCGCAAGTCAGCGCGATGTCGTAGCCCTTTTTGGTGCCGTCGCGGTCCATCGAGGTGAGCAGAATCTCGCCGGCGCCGAGCGACACCACCTCGCGGGCGTAATGCACCGCGTCGAAGCCGGTCGGATTGCGGCCGCCATGGGTGAAGATCTCCCAGCGGTCTGGTTCGCCCTCCTTCGACACCTTCTTGGCGTCGATTGCCACCACGATGCACTGGTCGCCGAATTTCTCCGCGGCTTCCTTGACGAAGCCGCGCCGCGCCACCGCCGCGGTGTTGATCGACACCTTGTCGGCGCCGCAGGTGAGCAGCTTGCGGATGTCGTCGATCGAGCGCACGCCGCCGCCGACCGTGAGCGGCATGAAGCAGGCTTCCGCCGTTCGCGTCACCACGTCGTAGATGGTGTCGCGGTTCTCGTGGCTGGCGGTGATGTCGAGGAAGCAGAGCTCGTCGGCGCCGGCCGCGTCATAGGCGATGGCCGCTTCCACCGGATCGCCGGCGTCGCGCAGATTGACGAAATTGACGCCCTTGACCACGCGGCCGTCTTTCACGTCGAGGCAGGGAATGACGCGGACCTTGAACATCTATGCCCGCCTTGTGCATGCGCGGATGAGCGTGAGCGCCTCGGCCGCATCGAGCCGCCCGTCGTAGAGCGCGCGGCCGGCGATGGCGCCTTCGAGCTTTTTCGCGCGCGGCTCGAGCAACGCCTTGATGTCGTCGATCGACGCCAATCCGCCCGACGCGATCACCGGAATTGAAATGGCATCGGCCAGCGCGATGGTGGCGTCGAGATTGAGGCCCTTGAGCAAGCCGTCGCGCGCGATGTCGGTGTAGATGATGGCGGCGACGCCCGCGTCCTCGAAGCGGCGCGCGATGTCGAGCGCCGACAGTTCGGACGTTTCCGCCCAGCCCTGCACCGCCACCTTGCCGTCGCGCGCATCGAGCCCGACCGCGATCTTCTTCGGAAACTTGCGCGCCGCCTCCTTGACCAAAGCGGGATTGCGCACCGCCGCCGTGCCGATGATGACGCGATTGACGCCCTTTTCCAGCCAGCCTCCGACCGTCGCCATGTCGCGAATGCCGCCGCCGAGCTGCACGCAATGGCTCGACGCCTCGAGAATTCGCTCGACCGCCGCGACGTTCATCGGCTTGCCGGCAAAAGCGCCATCGAGATCGACGACGTGCAGATGACTTGAAGCCCTGCATCGTGGAAGTCGCGCTGCGCCTGCTGCGCCGGGTCGCGATGGAACACGGTGGCGCGCGCCATGTCGCCCTGCTCCAGCCGCACGGCGAGGCCTTCCTTCAGGTCGATGGCGGGAAACAGGATCACGGCGCCCACTTCAAAAAATTGGCGATCAGCTTCAAGCCGAGCCGCTGGCTCTTCTCCGGGTGAAACTGCGTGCCGACCATGTTGTCGCGGCCGACGATAGCCGTGAGCGCGCCGCCGTAATCGGCCTGCGCCACCAGGTCGGAGCGTTGCGACGGTTTGAGCTCGTAGGAGTGCACGAAATAAGCGTGCAGCCCGTCGGGCCCGAGCGGGATTTCGTCGAGCAGCGCATGCGGCTTGAGCATGTTGAGCGTGTTCCAGCCCATGTGCGGAATTTTCAAGCGACGCGTCCGAGGGCGCAATGCGGTCGACCTCGCCGGCGATCCAGCCGAGCCCCGGCGTCACCTGGTATTCGCGCCCGCGCTCGGCCATCAACTGCATGCCGACGCAGATGCCGAAGAACGGCCGCCCGCGCTGCAGCACGGTTTCATTGAGCGCCTCGATCATGCCGTCGATCTCGTCGAGCCCGCGCCGGCAATCGGCGAAGGCGCCGACGCCCGGCAGCACCACGCGGTCCGCGCGCGCGACCTTGGCCGGATCGCTGGTGACCGCGATCGGCTGGTCGTGCCCGCTCTCGCGCGCGGCGCGTTCGAAGGCCTTCGCCGCCGAGTGCAGATTGCCCGAGCCGTAATCGACGATGGCGACGCTCACCGTTGGCCTCCCGGCTCCGGGAACAGGCCGATCACGTCGGAGCCGGTGGGCGGGCCGCGCCGCACCGGCGTCGAATATTGCGGCTCGGGCGCGAGGCGGCGCAGGCGCGCGCCTTGCCCATTCGCCGAAGAAGCGCTGCTCGGCGTTTTCCTCGTCGTCGCCGACCACGAAGCCGAGCATCTGCCAGCGGCGGCGCGCCAGCGTCCAGCGCCACAGCGTCGCCGCCTCGAAGCCGAGCAGCAAGGCGATCAGCAGGCTGCCGAGAAATTTGAACGCGCCCGACGCGCCCAGCAGATACAACATGCCGCCGACCAGCGCGTTGACGACGATAAAGCCGAGCAGCACCAGCCACAGCCGCCGGAACAACAGCCACAGCGGCGCCAGCAAAAAGGCCCAGACATAAAAGCCGTCGCGCACGAACACGAAGCGCTGCGGATCGCTTGCTGTTTCGCCGGCTCTCGGCGGCGGCGCGTGCACGGTGTAGGTGGGCATCTGTCGTTACGCCTTATGACTACTGACTACCGCCATATAGTGAGGCGTCATGCCCGCGAAAGCGGGCATCCAGTAACCCCCCATTCGACCGTGATTACGGGCCCCGCCTGCGCGGGGACGACAGAAGTCACCCGCCCAGCGAGCCCTTGGTGGACGGCACCTCGTCCTTGGCGCGCGGGTCGATCGCCACCGCCGCCCGCAGCGCGCGCGCCAGCGCCTTGAAGCACGACTCGGAGATGTGGTGGTCGTTGGTGCCGTACAGCGTCTCCACATGCAGCGTGATGCCGGAATTGGTGGCAAAGGCCTGAAACCACTCCTGCACCAGCGCGGTGTCGAACTCGCCGATCTTGGCGCGGATGAACTCCACCTTGAACACCAGAAACGGCCGCCCCGAAATGTCGAGCGCGACGCGCGTCAACGCCTCGTCCATCGGCACATGGACGTCGGCGTAGCGCGTGATGCCCTTCATGTCGCCGAGCGCCTGCTTCACCGCCTGGCCCAGTGCGATCCCCACATCCTCGGTGGTGTGGTGGTGATCGATGTGCAGGTCGCCCTTGGCCTTGACCGTGATGTCGATGCGCGCGTGGCGCGCCAGGAGATCGAGCATGTGGTCGAGGAAGCCGATGCCGGTCGCCACGGTCGAGCGGCCGTTGCCGTCGAGATCGATCTCGACGGCGACGTCGGTCTCCTTGGTCTTGCGCGCGACGGTGCCCTTGCGCATTGCGAAGTCCCTTTATTCGCGCGCCTTTTATCAGGGGTGGCCGGGATTCGCCACACTTGCGACCACACTTGCCCGCCCCCGGTTTGCAAGTGGCGCGCGACGTGCATAGATCACGGGCTTCCAGAGGTTAACGTATGGCGTCCTCCGAGCTTCCTTCAAACCCCACTTGGCATGGCACAACGATCCTGACCGTCCGCAAGGGCGGCAGCGTCGTCATCGGCGGCGACGGCCAGGTCACCATCGGCCAGACCATCGTCAAGGCCAATGCCAAGAAGGTGCGCCGTCTCGGCAAAGGCGACGTGATCGGCGGCTTTGCCGGCGCCACCGCCGACGCCTTCACCCTGTTCGAGCGGCTGGAAGCCAAGCTCGAGCAGTATCCCGGCCAGCTCACGCGCGCCGCGGTCGAGCTCGCCAAGGACTGGCGCACCGACCGCTATCTGCGCCGGCTGGAAGCCATGATGATCGTCGCCGACGCCAAGGTCTCGCTGGTGCTGACCGGCACCGGCGACGTGCTGGAGCCGGAGAACGGCGTCTGCGGAATAGGCTCCGGCGGCAATTACGCGCTCGCCGCCGCCCGCGCGCTCACCGACGGCGCGCTCGACGCCGAGGCGATCGTGAAGAAGGCGCTCGACATCGCCGCCGATATTTGCGTCTACACCAACCGCAACGTGACGATCGAAAGCTTGAAGACCTAAGGAATGACCGACTTCTCCCCGCGCGAAATCGTTTCCGAACTCGACCGCTATATCGTCGGCCAAGGCGACGCCAAACGCGCCGTCGCGATTGCGTTGCGCAACCGCTGGCGTAGGCTCAAGCTCGACGACAAGCTGCGCGAGGAAGTGCTGCCCAAGAACATCCTGATGATCGGCCCGACCGGCGTCGGCAAGACCGAGATTTCGCGGCGGCTGGCGCGGCTCGCCGGCGCGCCGTTTCTCAAAGTGGAAGCCACCAAATTCACCGAGGTCGGCTATGTCGGCCGCGACGTCGAGCAGATCGTGCGCGACCTCGTGGAAATTTCCATCGCGCTCACGCGCGAACGAAAGCGCAAGGACGTGCTGACGAAAGCCGAGCAGCTGGCCGAAGAGCGCGTGCTCGACGCGCTGGTCGGCCCCGGCGCGAGTCCGGCGACGCGCGAGAGCTTCCGCAAGAAGCTGCGCGCCGGCGAAATCAACGACAAGGAGATCGAGGTCGAGGTGCAGCAAAGCTCCTCCGGCATGCCGATGTTCGAGATCCCCGGCATGCCGGGCGCGCAGATGGGCGCCATCTCGATCGGCGATATTTTCGGCAAGCTCGGCGGCGACCGCAGCCAAAACGCGGCGCATCACGGTCGAGGAATCGCACGACCTGCTGATTGCCGAGGAATCCGACAAGCTGCTCGACAACGATTCGCTGGTGCAGGAATCGATCCGCGTGGTCGAGCAGAACGGCATCGTGTTCCTCGACGAGATCGACAAGATCTGCGCGCGCGAGGGCCGCATGACCGGCGACGTGTCGCGCGAGGGCGTGCAGCGCGACCTGCTGCCGCTGATCGAAGGCACCACCGTCAACACCAAGCATGGGCCGGTGAAGACCGACCACATTCTGTTCATCGCCTCGGGCGCCTTCCACATTTCCAAGCCCTCCGACCTGCTGCCGGAATTGCAGGGCCGGCTGCCGATCCGCGTCGAATTGGCCGCGCTCACGCGCGACGACATGCGCCGCATTCTGACGGAGCCGGAGGCCTCGCTGATCAAGCAATACGTCGCGCTGTTGGCGACCGAAGGCGTCACGCTCGAATTCAGCGAGGACGCCATCGACGCCATCGCCGACATCGCGGTGGCGGTCAATTCGAGCGTGGAGAATATCGGCGCGCGGCGTCTGCAGACCGTGATGGAGCGCGTGCTCGACGAGGTGTCGTTCGCGGCGCCCGACCGCTCGCGGCGAAACGGTCAAGATCGACGCGGCTTACGTCGACAAGCACATCGGCGATCTCGCCAAGAACGCCGACCTGTAGCCGCTTTATTCTTTGATCGAGCGCGTCGGGTCGGTCACCGCCAGCGCATCGGAGCCGGGAAACGTCTCGCGCAATCCCTCTTCGAGATCGCGCTCGGCCCGCATGTTTTTCTTTGGCGGCTTAACAGTCTTGCGCACCGGCATTTTGCGTGCCGGCTTCTTGCGCGCCGGTTTGCGGCGTTTCGCTTTGGTTTTCTTCTTGACCTTCTTTTTCGACTTTTTCGCCATGACACGTTCTCCCTAATCGCGCATCCGCCGCAGGCGCACATACAACGCGCCCGCGCCGCCGTGTTTCACACCGGCATCCTCGAAACCGATCACAAGCGAGCGAAACTCGGGCAGCGCCAGCCAGTGCGGCACCTGGCGCTTGAGCACGCCGCGCTCGCCGGCGCCCTCGCCGCGCACGCCTTTCCCGGTAATCACCAGCACCAGCCGCGCCTCGCGCGCGCTGGCCTGGCGCAGGAAACGCAGCAAGGCCGCGTGCGCTTCGCTTTGCGTCAACCCATGCAGATCGAGCCGCGCGTCGATCGCCTCCTTGCCGCGCGCGACGCGCTGGCGCATGCGGCGCCCAAGTCGGCGTCAACTGTGGCGCAAGTGCGGCGGCGGGGGTGACGAGGCGGGCTTGGCCGGCGCCGCGCTCGGGCCTGGGTTTGCGCGCGGCCGGCCGCGGCTTTTCCGCCATCGCAGGCTCGGCTTCGATGTCCGGCTCTGCGCGCGCCTTCACGCAGCGGCGCGATCGAGCGGGTCACCGTCGACCACAGCACGCGCTCGTCCTGCGACAGACCGCGGCGCTTCCTGCCGTCGCGCTTGCTCATGGCATTTGCTCTTGGCTGCCGCCCGTTACGGGCGCGGCACTGACGCGGTCGTGCCCGGCGTGTCGGCGGGAACG
Source organism: uncultured Alphaproteobacteria bacterium (assembly GCA_963734465.1). GTDB lineage: Bacteria > Pseudomonadota > Alphaproteobacteria > Rhizobiales > Xanthobacteraceae > Pseudolabrys. Next base: position 9,327 of record CAVTHL010000022.1, on the reverse strand, counting down.
GCGTCCTTGCCCTTGGTCCCTTTGGCCATCGCCTCTTCCGTGCCGATCTCCTTGGGCCGCGGCTTCGGCAGCGGCGTGGCCTCCGGTCCCTGCGTGCCGGTCACCGACACGTCCTTCGGCACCAGCATCACGAACTTGCCGAACTGCTTGATGCGTCCGGCGATGTGCGGGACATCGTCGCCGTGGCCGAAATAGATGTCGGCGCGCGCCGGGCCCTTGATGGCGGAGCCGGTGTCCTGCGCGAACATCAGATGATGGAACGGGTCGACCGGCGCCAGTCCCTTGATCGGAAACTCGGCCTCGACCCAGATCGGCGTGCCGAACACGTGCAGCGAGGGATCGACCGCCAGCGAGCGCATGGGCGTCAGCGGGATGCCTTGCGCGCCGATGCATTCGTCCTTCGCCGCCAGCGCCGTCTCCGAGAAGAACACGAAGGAGCGGTTCTTCATGCGCAGCGCCTTGCCCTCGTCCGGATGCTCCTCCATGTACTCGCGGATCTTGTCCATCGACATTTCTTCGGGCGTGTAGATGCCCTGGTCGATCAGGATGCGGCCGACCGGCGTATAGGGCTTGCCGTTGCTGGCGATGTAATTGAGCCGCAGCAGCTCGCCGTCCGCGAGCTTGACGCGCGTCGAGCCCTGGATCTGCGCGAAGAAGGCGTCGACCGGGTCCTTCACGTAGCAGATTTCCAGGCCCTTGCCGGCAATCGCCCCGTCCTCGATTTCCTTGCGGTCGAATTTCGAGAACACCGTGCTCTTTTTCCCGATCAGGTTCTTGGGCGGGCTGTAGATCGGGACCTTGAATTCATCGGTCGGCGTGCGCGAGCCGGCGACCTCGGCTTCGTAATAGCCGGTGTAGAAGCCGTCGGCGCCGGTGTAGAAGCCGTAGGTGTGCACGCCCGGCAGGATGCGCACCGGCTTGAAATTGTCCTCGAAGAATTTGCGCGCCTGGTCGCGGTCGACCGCGCCGCCGGCGGCCACGATGCGCGCCGCCGCGCAGGCATTATAAAGCCCGCCGAAAACGGGGCGGGCCTTGCGCTGCGCCACGCTGCCTTCGAGGATGGCGCCGCAGCTTTTCTGGAAGGTGGCGAAGGCGGCGGCGAGATCGTCTTCCTGCCAGCCGTCGAGCGCGGCGAAGGTCAGCGGCGCGACCTGGGCGTGACGAAACTCGACCGCCTGCGCCGGCGCGCCCGCCATGACGAAGAGCGCCGCCAGTGCGGTGATGCTTTTCAAAGACAGCGCTCGGCCCCCCAGCATGCGTTCACTGCCCGGCTTCGGTGGCGACCAGTTTCCAGTTCGGATCGCGCGAGGAAGCGTCGCGCGCAAACGTCCACACGTCGGTGACGTCGGTCACCTTGTCGGCGCTGCCGTCGATCACGTTGCCGTTCTTGTCGCGCGTCGCCGATATCAGCTTGGAGTGGAAGCGCACGGTGATCTGCGCGGTGCGGCCGCGCAGTTCGGCGTGGGTGATCGCGGCCTCGTCGATCGAGACGAACCTGCTCTCCACCGTCTCGCCTTTCTTCTCGCGCTCGGTGATGGCGCTCTCGAAGCCGTCATAGACTTCGCGCGCCAGAAGATTCTTCAGCGTGCGGCGGTCGCCCTCGGCATAGGCGTTGACGATCATCTCGTAGGCGGCGCGCGCGCCGGTGATGAAGTGCTGCGGATCGAAGCTCGCGTCGGCGGCGACGATCGCGTCGAGCCCGCCGGCCAAAGCCGAGCCCGGCTCGGCCACGCCCTTCCAGCGTTCGCCCGGCGCCACCGGCTCTTCGACCGGCTTGGCCGCAGCGGCTTCCGGCGCGCGGTTGGGCAGCGCCACGACCTTCTCCGGCGCCGGCCGCACCGGCTCGCCCGCGGAATAGGGATCGTAAGGCGGGCGTTCGCGGCCGGTGCGCTGGCCCAGCACGCTGCGCAAGCGCAGGAAAATGAACACGGCGAGCGCCAGAAAAATGATCGTGTAAATGTCGAACACGTCTCGCATGCTTTCTTAAGTCCCGCGGCGGCGGATCAGCCCGCGGCCTCTCGCCGGTTAGGCGTCGTGGCGGGCGGCCCTATATTGTCTATGTAAGCCGGGGGCCGCACCGATCCATAGGCGTCGCGCCGGTGATTTGCGCGCTTTTTTGCTTCGCTCAGCCGACCTTAAACGATCAAGCCGTCATCGCCAACCGGCCAAAGGACAAGAAACACCGATGAATGTGGCAAAATACCTGTTGTTGGCGGTGCTTTTGCTGCCGGTCATGGAACTGGCCGCGTTCATCGCCGTGGCCGCGCAGATCGGCGTCCTGCCCGCGCTGGCGCTGATTGCGGCCGGTTCGTTCGCGGGCGTGCTGATCCTGCGCCACGCCGGCGGCAACCACATCGCCCGCGTCAAAGTTGCGCTCGGCGAGGGCAGCTTTACCGCCTTGCAGGCCGACGGCCGCGGCGGCCTCGTTCTGCTGGCCGGAATTCTCTTGGCCATACCGGGGTTTATCACCGACGCTCTGGGGCTTTTGCTGCTCATCCCGCCGCTGCGGCAGGCGCTCGGCGCGGCCTTGCGACGCGGCGCGCCTGCGCAACGCGCCGACGGCGTGGTCGATCTGCCGCCCGAACAATGGCGCCGGGTGCCCGACCCGCAACTGCCCGACCGGCGCGGCGACGACCGCGAGCCGTGAGCGGCTCCGAATCCTTGTTCCCCTCCGGACCCTGTGTTAGCCAACCGCCCGCGCGAGCGTTCAAGGAGATTTCATGAGCACGACCAATGGCGGCCCGGCCGAAGAGCCGACGCTCGAGGTACAGCCGCAACTCAACGTCGTTGCGCAATACATCAAGGATTTCTCGTTCGAAAATCCGAATGCGCCGCGCTCGCTGGCGCCCAGCGGCCAACAGCCGCAGATCGGCATTCAGATCAAAGTCGACGCCTCGCCAATGTCGGACACCGACGTGGAGGTCGCGCTCAAGCTCGAGGGCAAGGCGGAGATGGGCGGCAGCCTGATGTTCGCCTTCGATCTGACCTATGCCGGCGTCTTCCGCATCCGCAACGTGCCGCAAGAAAGCATGAACGCGCTGGTGCTGATCGAATGCCCGCGCCTGCTGTTTCCGTTCGCGCGCGAGATCGTCGCGACCACCGTGCGCAATGGCGGCTTCCCGCCGCTGCTGCTCGATCCGGTCGATTTCGTCGGGCTCTATCGCCAGCGCATGAGCCAGTTGCAGCCCGCCGGCGAGGCGGCGCCGTAGCGCTTTAGGCTTCGCCGCCGCGGAACTCCCGCCACAGCGCTTCTGCGCCGAGACTCGCCACGAATTCGCGGTGCGCCAGGCGTTCCGCCTCGCTGACGCGCGGGGTAAGCGCAATCGGCCGCGTGCGCTGCGCGATCGCGCCCTCGCCGTTCGCCACCCGCGCGGTCGTTTCGGCGAGACCGAGCATGGCCTGGCGCGCGCCGATCAGCTCGACATAGACCTCGGCCAGAATCTCCGCGTCGAGCAGCGCGCCGTGCTTGGTGCGGCGTGAATTGTCGATGCCGTAGCGCGTGCAGAGATCGTCGAGCCGGTTCGGCCCGGCCGGATGCTTGCGCCGTGCCAGCATCAGCGTGTCGATCAGCCGCTCGCGCGCGATCAACGTGCGCTCGACCCGCTTGAGCTCGGCGCACAGAAAGCCGTGGTCGAAGCCGGCATTGTGGATCACCAGCGGCGCGTCCTCGCCGATGAAGGCGAGGAAATCGTCGACGATCTCGGCAAAGCGCGGCTTGTCCTTGAGGAAATCGCCGGTCAGCCCGTGGATGGCGGCGGCCTCCGCCGGCACGTCGCGCTCCGGGTTGAGATAGACGTGGAAGGTCGCCCCGGTCGGAATGCGGTTGAGCAGCTCGATGCAGCCGAGCTCGACCAGGCGGTGGCCTTGGCCGGGATCGAGGCCGGTGGTTTCGGTGTCGAGGACGATCTCGCGCATGTGTCGAATCAATTCCGTTTCGGCGGCATCTTAGCCACCTGCGCGAGAATTTCACGCACCTGCTGACGCGCCGCTTCGTATCCTTGCCCGCTATCCACGATGAAATCGGCCCGCGCGCGCTTGTCGGCATCCGGCATCTGCTTGCCCGCCAGCGCCTGGAACTTGGCCTCGGTCATGCCCGGCCGCTCCAGCACGCGCGCGCGCTGCGTCCCCGCCGGCGCCGACACCACCACCACCGCGTCGCAGCGCTTGTCGCCGCCGGTCTCGAACAGCAGCGGAATATCGAGCACCGCCACTGTGGCGCCCGCACGCTCGGCCTCGGCCAGGAAACGCTCCTCGGCCTTGCGCACCAGCGGGTGCACGATCGCCTCGAGCTTGCGCATGGCGGCCGCGTCGCCGATCACCCGCTGGCCGAGCTTTTCGCGGTCGACCTTGCCGCCGGCGGTGCTGCCCGGAAACGCCGCCTCGATCAGCGGCACGGCCTCGCCCTCGTAGAGCCGGTGCACGGCCGCGTCGGCGTCATGCACCGGCACGCCCGCCTCGGCGAACATCTTCGCCGTGGTGGACTTGCCCATGCCGAGCGAACCGGTGAGGCCGAGAACGATCATTGGACGATCATCCCGCAACAAATCCTTTTTCGCGCAGAAACGCGAGCAGCGGCAGCAGCGGCAGGCCGAGGATGGTGAAGTAGTCGCCGTCCACCTGCTCGAACAGATGCACGCCGACGCCTTCGAGCTGGTAGCCGCCGACGCTTGCCAGCGCCGCCCCGCCCGCCATGTCGAGATAATCGTTGAGGAAAGCGTCGGAAAAATTACGCATGGTCAGCCGCGCACGATCCACGTGTTCGAACAGCACCTCGCCGTCCCGCACCAGCGCCAGCGCCGAATTGAGCTCATGCGGGCGGCCGCGCAACTCGCGCAATTGTTCGGCTGCCTCGGCGCGGTTCGCCGGCTTGCTGAAGCGCTTGCTGCCGCGCGCCAGCGTCTGATCGGCGCCGAGCACCAGCCGCCCCGGTTGGGCGGCCGCAACGCTTTCCGCTTTCTTGCGCGCCAGCAGACGCGCCGCCGCCGCGGCATCGAGCGGGCCCGCTTGCGCCTCCACCGCGCGTTCGTCGATCTGCGCCGGGCGGATTTCGAAGCGTAAACCTGCCGCCGCCAGTATCTTGCCGCGCACGTCGCTTTTGGAAGCGAGCACCAGCGGCTGGGGCGCGAGCCAGAGCGGCATTTATCGTGCCGGCGCGCGGCGCCGCTCGGTCAAAAGCCGCATCACGGCGGCGGCGGTTTCCTCGATCGAGCGGCGCGTCACGTCGATCGACGGCCAATTGTTCTTGCTGCACAGCCGGCGCGAATAGGCCACCTCCTCCGCCACCGCCGTCTTGTCGATGTACTGGTCGTCGTCGCGGTGCGCCTTCAGGCCGAGCAGCCGGTTCTCGCGGATCTGCACGATGCGTTCCGGGCTCGCATACAAGCCGACCACCAGCGGCCGCGTCAGCTTCTCGACCTGCGGCGCCAGCGGCACGCCCGGCACCAGCGGCACGTTGCCGGTCTTCACGCCGCGATTGGCGAGATAGATCGAGGTCGGCGTCTTCGACGTGCGCGACACGCCGACCAGCACCACGTCGGCATCCTCGAGGCCTTCGACGTGCTGGCCGTCGTCATGCATCATGCTGAAATTGAGCGCATCGATGCGCTGGAAATATTCGGCGTTGAGCACGTGCTGGGCGCCGGCGCGGTGGATGGTTTCGGCGCCCAGATAAGACTGGAACAGCCGCAGAATCGGCCCCAGCACCGACATGCAGGGCAGCCCGAGCTCGCGGCACTTTTTCTCAAGCCCCTCGATCAGGTCTTCTTCCAGCAGCGTGTAGAGCACCAGGCCGGGGGATTCGGTGATTTCGGCGAGCACATGATCGAGCTGCTTCTTCGAGCGCACCATCGGATAGAGATGCTCGACCGGCGCCACATTGGCGTATTGCGCCGCGGCCGCGCGCGCCACCGTAATCAGCGTTTCGCCGGTCGCGTCCGACACGAGATGCAGATGGAAATAGCCGGTGTCAGGCATCTGTATAAAGACCGGGCGAGCTGTGAACTGCACGGGAGAAGGCCACGGCTTTACGGCCCGTGCAAGCGCCGCGGGCCAAACCGTTCAATATCCGTCCACATGACTGCCGCCGGGACGCATGCTGGTTCGTAATTCGGATTGCTGCACAGGCATGTGGACGGCGCTTTGGGGATAGCACGGGATAGCTCATGAAAAGGCCCGTAAAACCGCCGGTATGATTGTGGACAGCACAAGTGGAAATTAGGTGGGATTCTGAATCGTATCGGGCTGGCTGGTGGACAGACTGTTGATCGGCAGGCATGAGTCCAATCCACCGCCTAACAATAACCACCACAAAGATTCTTAGAGGAGTTATGGAAGAAGACGTTCAAACAGGAGGCGTGGGGATAAAGCCTCTGCTGCGCGTGCTCGAGGGCAAGCGCGAAGCGGTGCCGCCGGTATGGATGATGCGGCAGGCGGGACGCTATCTGCCGGAATATCGTGCGGTGCGGGAGAAAGCGGGCGGCTTTCTCGATCTGTGTTTCAATCCGCAACTTGCCGGCCGAAGTGACATTGCAGCCGGTGCGGCGGTTCGGTTTCGACGCGGCGATTTTGTTTTCCGATATTCTGGTGGTGCCGTTGGCACTAGGACGTAAGGTCTGGTTCGTCGAGGGCGAAGGACCGCGGCTGGAGCCGCTATCGGATGCAAAAGCGCTGATGGCGCTGCGCGGCGAAGCCGATGCGACAAGTACTGTCGCCGATTTATGAGACCGTGCGGCGGGTGAAAGCCGCGCTCAAGCCGGAAACGGCGTTGATCGGATTTTGCGGCGCGCCGTGGACGGTGGCGACCTACATGATCGCCGGCCAGGGCACGGCCGACCAGGCGCCGGCGAAAACGCTTGCCGCGCGCGAGCCGCAGGCCTTCCAGCATCTGGTCGATTGCCTGGTCGAGGCTTCGGTCGATTATCTGGCGAGGCAATTGGATGCCGGCGCCGATGTGGTGCAGATTTTCGACACCTGGGCGGGCTCGCTGCCGCCGGACGAATTCGAGCGCTGGTGCGTGCAGCCGGCCAAGACCATGGTTGCCAAGCTGCGCGCGAAAAAGCCGGGCGCCAAGGTGATCGGCTTTCCGCGCGGCGCCGGCAAGAATATTCCGCGCTATGTCGACGAGACCGGCGTCACCGCGGTCAGCTTGGGCAATGAGATCGACCGCGCCTTCGCCCGCGACCAGATCCAGACGCGCGTGCCGGTGCAGGGCAATGTCGATCCGCTCGCGCTCCTGGAAGGCGGCGCCGCGCTCGACGCGCGAGGTCGACGACGTGCTGGCCACGCTCGGCGGCGGCCCGCTGATCTTCAATCTCGGCCATGGTATCCTGCCGCAGACGCCGATCGCGCATGTCGAGCAGATGCTCAAGCGCGTGCGCGGGTAATTCCGATGTATCTCTGGATCAAAGCCCTGCACATCGTCGCGGTCATCGCCTGGATGGCCGGCATGCTCTATCTGCCGCGGCTGTTCGTCTATCACGCGGGCGTTGCGCCCGGCTCCGAACAGTCGGAGACCTTCAAGACGATGGAGCAGCGCCTGCTGCGCTTCATCATGACGCCGGCCATGATCGCGACCTGGCTGCTCGGCATCTATCTGGTGCTGCAGGGCCAATATCTCGCCGCCACCTGGTTCCACATCAAGCTTGTGCTGGTGCTGGCGATGACGGTCATGCACGGCCTGTTCAGCCATTGGGCGCGCGATTTCGCCCACGACCGCAACCCGCGCTCGCCGAAATTCTACCGTATTGCCAATGAGATACCGACGCTGCTGCTGATCGCCATCGTGATCTTGGCGACCGTCAAGCCGTTCTAGATTAACCGCAATTCCGCACAGGCCCGCCATCAGCCACTTGCGAAAAAGGCCGGCTCAACTTATCTTGATCGCGATCCCACCGAACGCAGGCGGATGCAGTCGCGTTCCGGTCCCAAGAGGTTCGCCTCTGAGTTTCGGGTCCGGTTGCAGCATCGGGTTCCGGGATACTTCTTCCCAACACGCCTCTCCAGACCTGCGATCTCCCTGCCTCTCTCCCTAGCACCCGCGTCGTCATTAGCGTTTTTCGCCCACGCCGCCGGTCTATTTCCAAATAGGACTCCACCCGCATGCGGGAAATGAAACTGCAAGATTTGAAATCCAAGGCGCCAGCCGATCTGCTCTCCTTCGCTGAAGAGCACTCGGTCGAGAACGCCAGCACCATGCGCAAGCAGGAGCTGATGTTCGCGATCCTCAAGCAGCTCGCCACGCAAGAAGTCGACATCATCGGCGAAGGCGTGGTCGAAGTGCTGTCCGACGGCTTCGGCTTCCTGCGCTCGCCCGAATCGAATTACCTGTCCGGCCCCGACGACATCTACGTCTCGCCCAGCCAGATCCGCCGCTTCGGCCTGCGCACCGGCGACACCGTCGAAGGCCACATCCGCTCCCCGAAAGAGGGCGAGCGCTACTTCGCGCTGCTCAAGGTCAACACGATCAATTTCGAGGACCCCGAGAAAGCGCGCCACAAGATCAACTTCGACAACCTGACGCCGCTCTATCCCGACGAGCGGCTGAAGATGGAGCACGAGGATCCGACCAAGAAGGATCTGTCCGCCCGCGTCATCGACATCGTCGCGCCGATCGGCAAAGGCCAGCGCGCGCTGATCGTGTCGCCGCCGCGCACCGGCAAGACCGTGCTGCTGCAGAACATCGCGCACGCGATCACCGCCAATCATCCCGAGTGCTACCTGATCGTGCTGCTGATCGACGAGCGGCCGGAGGAAGTCACCGACATGCAGCGCTCGGTCAAGGGCGAGGTGGTCTCCTCGACCTTCGACGAGCCGGCCTCGCGCCACGTGCAGGTCGCCGAAATGGTGATCGAGAAGGCCAAGCGCCTGGTCGAGCACCAGCGCGACGTGGTGATCCTGCTCGATTCGATCACCCGCCTCGGCCGCGCCTACAACACGGTCGTGCCCTCCTCCGGCAAGGTGCTGACCGGCGGCGTCGACGCCAACGCGTTGCAGCGGCCGAAGCGCTTCTTCGGCGCCGCGCGCAACATCGAGGAAGGCGGCTCGCTCACCATCATCGCCACCGCGCTGATCGATACCGGCAGCCGCATGGACGAAGTGATTTTCGAAGAGTTCAAGGGCACCGGCAACTCGGAGCTCATCCTCGACCGCAAGGTGGCCGACAAGCGCACCTTCCCGGCCATCGACATCACCCGCTCCGGCACCCGCAAGGAAGAGCTGCTGGTCGATCCGTCCGTGCTCAAGAAGATGTACGTGCTGCGCCGCATCCTGAATCCGATGGGCACCATGGACGCCATCGACTTCCTGCTCGACAAGCTGCGCAACACCAAG
>CAVTHL010000021.1:0-42047 GCA_963734465.1 uncultured Alphaproteobacteria bacterium | reverse complement strand
ACCTGCGCCGCGATGCCTGACCGCCCCACCATCTTCGCCCTCTCCTCCGGCCGCCCGCCCGCGGCCATCGCCGTCATCCGCATTTCCGGCCCGCGCGCCGGGCGAGGCGCTGAAAGCGCTCGCCGGCAAAATCCCCGAGCCGCGCAAGGCAGCGTTTGCCCGTCTGCGCGATCCGCAAACGCAAGAGCCGATCGACGAGGCCCTGGCGCTGTGGTTTCCGGCAGCCTTCGAGCGAGACCGGCGAGGACGTGGCCGAGCTGCAGCTGCACGGCGGCCGCGCGGTGATCGCCGCGACCCTGGCCGCACTTGGCAAGCTCGAGGGCCTGCGCCCGGCCGAGGCCGGCGAATTCACCCGCCGCGCCTTCGAGAACGGCAAGCTCGATCTGACCGCGGTGGAAGGCCTCGCCGACCTGGTGATGGCCGAGACCGAAGGCCAGCGCCGCCAGGCGCTGCGCCAGATGCAGGGCGCGCTGCGTGAGCGCGCGGAAAGCTGGCGCGAGCGGCTCACCCGCGCGCTGGCGCTGATCGAGGCGCGCATCGATTTTTCCGACGAGGCCGACGTGCCGGAGGATCTGATCGCGCCCGGCGCTGGCGCTCGCGCGCGAGCTCGAAGGCGAGATCGCCGCCGCGCTCGCCGATGACAAACGCGGCGAGCGGTTGCGCGAAGGCCTGGTGGTCGCCATCGCCGGGCCGCCCAATGCCGGCAAGTCGACGCTGCTCAACCGCATCGCGCGGCGCGAGGCGGCGATCGTCTCGCCTTATGCCGGCACCACCCGCGACGTGATCGAGGTGCATCTCGACCTCGCCGGCTGGCCGGTGACCCTGCTCGACACCGCCGGCATCCGCGACAGCGACGACCCGGTCGAGCGCGAGGGCGTGCGGCGCGCCCGCGACCGGGCGGCGGCGGCCGATCTGGTGCTGTGGGTGGTGGATGCGACGGCGCCTGCCAGTCCGAGCCCGGCCGGGCGCCGGAATCTGCGACCCCTACCCCGCCGACTTGGCTGATTCGCAACAAAATCGACGCCATTTCGGCTGCTCGAAGAAATGAACTTGAAGGTCATAATATCAATAAGAATGAACCAGAAGTTCGGATTAATGAGCCTTTAAAGGATATGGTTAACAAAGGGTTAACAGGAAGTAATGAGGATGAGTTCACTAATAGTGAACTCGTATTCAATCTTTCTGCGACCACAGGAGAAGGCTTCGAGGCCCTATTGGCCGCCCTCACCCGTCACGCCGAGGGCTTCCTGGCCGGCGCCGAGCCGGCGCTGATCACCCGCGAGCGCCACCGGCGCGCCCTGGAGGACGCCCTGGCGGCCCTGCGGCGGGCTGGCAAGCCCGAGCTCGCCGGCCGCGAGGATCTGCTGGCCGAGGAGCTGCGCATCGCCGCCCGCGCGCTCGGGCGCCTGACCGGCCGGGTCGATGTCGAGGACATCCTGGACGTGATCTTTCGCGACTTCTGCATCGGCAAATGACCCCTCCGAGGATCGCATCGTCGGAGGCCGAATAACGATGCTCAACCCCGAGGAATCGCAGATCATCGATGCTCACTGGTAGCTTATTACCTGTTCGGCCGATGTTTCACGTGAAACATTCGGCAGAATCGCGATTTCTTTGACCGCCCCTGCCCCCTCCGCTAAAAGCCCCTATCTGAGGTCCCAAAGCCATGAACGCGCGATTCGACGTCATCGTCATCGGCGGCGGCCATGCCGGCTGTGAAGCAGCGGCCGCCAGCGCCCGCATGGGCGCGAAAACGGCCCTGGTGACGCACCGAATAGCGACCATCGGCGCCATGTCCTGCAATCCGGCCATTGGCGGGCTCGGCAAAGGGCCATCTGGTGCGGGAAATCGACGCTCTCGACGGCCTCATGGGCCGCGTCGCCGACAACGGCGGCATCCAATTCCGCGTCCTCAACCGCCGCAAAGGCCCGGCCGTGCGCGGTCCGCGCGCCCAGGCCGACCGCAAGCTTTACGCCCAGGCCATGCAGGCCGCGATCCGGCGAAACGGCCAATCTCGAGGTCATCGAGGCCGAAGCCGACGATCTCCTTCTCAAAGATGGCCGCGTCTGCGGCGTCAAATTCGCCGATGGCCGCGAGATCTCCTGCGCGTCGGTGGTTCTCACCACCGGCACATTCCTGCGCGGCCTCATCCATATCGGCGAAAAGCAAATTCCCGCCGGCCGCGTCGGCGAAGCGCCGGCGCTGGGACTTTCGACGCACGCTTGGAAAATATCGGCGTCGTACTCGGCCGCCTGAAGACCGGCACGCCGCCGCGTCTCGATGGCCGCACCATCGATTGGTCGGCGTTGCAGATGCAGCCCGGCGACAATCCGCCTGAGCCGTTTTCGATGCTGACGACGCGCATCGAAAACCGCCAAATCGAATGCGGCATCACGCGCACCGACGCCGGCGACGCACGAGATCATCCGCGCCAATGTGCATCGCTCGCCGATGTATTCCGGACAGATCGCCAGCCGCGGCCCGCGTTATTGTCCGTCGATCGAAGACAAGATCGTGAAATTCGGCGAGCGCGACGGACATCAAATTTTTTTGGAGCCGGAAGGTCTCGACGATCACACCGTCTATCCGAACGGCATTTCGACATCGCTTCCGGAAGATGTGCAGCACGCATTGGTCGCGACAATTCCCGGATTGGAGCGCGCGCAATTCATCCGGCCTGGCTACGCGATCGAATACGACTACGTCGATCCGCGCGAATTGAAAGCGACGCTCGAAACAAAACGTCTGCGCGGATTGTTTTTGGCCGGCCAGATCAACGGCACCACAGGCTACGAAGAGGCTGCGGCACAAGGACTTCTTGCAGGTCTCAACGCGGCGGCGCTTGCCGGAAATGCCGATGACATCGTGCTCGATCGCGCGCAGGCCTACATCGGCGTGATGATCGACGATCTCGTCACGCGCGGCGTCAGCGAGCCGTATCGCATGTTCACCTCGCGCGCCGAATATCGCTTGCAGCTGCGCGCCGACAATGCCGATCAACGTCTCACGCAAAAAGGAATTGCGATCGGCTGCGTCGGCGCCGAACGCGCGCGCATGCACACGGCAAAATCTCTCGCGCTGAAAGACGCGCGCGAATTTTCCAATTCAGTTTCGCTGACGCCGAAAGAAGCGGAACGTCACGGCGTCTCGCTCAACAAAGACGGACAGCGGCGCACGGCATTCGAGATGTTGTCGTATCCGAATATCTCGATTGCAGATCTCGCCAAAGTCTGGCCGCGCTTCGGCGAGATCGATGCGAAGATCGCCGAGCAGATCGAGATCGACGCGAAGTACGACGTCTATCTCTCGCGCCAGGCGGCCGACGTCGCGGCGTATCGGCGCGATGAAAGTTTCGCACTGCCCGACGATTTCGATTACGCAGCGCTGCCGGGACTGTCGAACGAAGTGAAACAAAAATTGCAGACGCATCGTCCGCGCACCATCGGACATGCAGGCCGCATCGACGGCGTGACGCCGGCGGCGCTCACTTTGTTGGTTGCTCATGTCCGGCGCGGAAAAAAACCGGCCGCGAAAAGCGCGTGAGCGAACGAGGGCAGGGCGCGCTCGATCTCGCGGCCGATAAAGCGCGCGCTTTGCAGCTCACCCCCGTTTCACGTGAAACGGAAAAGCGCTTGGACATGTTCGTAGAAGCGCTGTTGCTCTGGCAGCAAAGAACGAATCTCGTCGCATCCTCGACGCTTCCTCAGATCTGGACGCGGCACATTGCCGACTCACTTCAGCTCGTCGACTTGGCGCCGGAGGCGAGGGTGTGGGTGGACTTCGGCGCGGGCGGCGGCTTTCCCGGCATCCCGATCGCCTGCGCGCTTGTGGATAAGTCGGGAGCATTGGTCCATCTCATTGAAAGCAATGGAAAAAAAGCAGCGTTCCTGCGCGAGGCCGTGCGCGTCACCGGCGTTGCAGCGCAAGTGCACCAGCAACGTGCTGAGAAATTTGGGGAAAGCTTCCAGGAAACGGTGCATGTCGTGACCGCGCGGGCCTTGGCGCCATTGAAAACCCTGTGCGATCAGGCGTTTCCTTTGATCGCGCGCGGCGCCATCGGCATCTTCCCCAAGGGACAAGATGTAGACGCTGAATTGACTGAAGCCGCTAAATATTGGAGCATCGAGGCCGAAAAAGTGCCGAGCAAGACGAGTCCGGAAGGCCGCATCGTGGTGATTCGGGGCCTCCATGCTCGTAGAAGCGCCAAACCTCGGCCCTGACGACCCGAAAATCGCCCTCCGAGCACCCCGAACTGGACACCCGCCAATGCCTGACACGTCCGACAAGCCCCCGACCGAGCCCGCCGCCAAACCGCAGGTCGTCCCCTTCGAAAAGCCGGCCGTCCGGGGCGAGGGCGGCCGCCCGCGGGTGCTGGCCATCGCCAACCAGAAGGGCGGGGTCGGCAAGACCACGACCGCCATCAACCTCGGCACCGCCTTGGCGGCAATCGGCGAGCACGTGCTGATCGTCGACCTCGATCCGCAAGGCAACGCCTCGACCGGCCTCGGCATCGAGCGCAAGTCGCGCCGCACCTCGACCTATGACGTGCTCACCGGCGCAGCGCCCATGCGCGACGCCGTGGTCGCGACCGCGGTGCCGCAGCTTTTCATCGCGCCTTCGACCATGGACCTCTCCGGTCTCGAACTCGAGATCGGCCAGCAGCGCGACCGCGCCTTCCGTCTGCGCACCGCGCTCAACACCATCAACAGCGGCGAGCGCAGTTACGATTTCACCTATGTGCTGGTCGACTGTCCGCCGTCGCTCAATCTGATCACGGTCAATGCGATGGCGGCGGCCGACTCGATCCTGGTGCCGCTGCAATGCGAATTCTTCGCGCTCGAAGGTCTGTCGCAGCTTTTGAAAACGGTCGAGCAGGTCAAGACCACGCTCAATCCGACACTGTCGATCCACGGCATCGTGCTGACGATGTACGACTCGCGCAACAATCTCGCCAACCAGGTGGTCGCCGACGTGCGCCAGTTCATGGGCCGCAAGGTTTACGACACGGTCATTCCGCGCAACGTGCGCATCTCGGAGGCGCCGTCCTACGGCAAGCCGGTGCTGGTCTACGATTTGAAATGCGTCGGCAGCGAAGCCTATTTGCGTCTCGCCACCGAGATCATCCAGCGCGAAAGAGAACTGAAGGCAAGCTGATCTCGCGAAGCATGACAATGGCGGAAGCAAAGAGGTAGGCTGATGGCTCGTTCAGGAGCGGCGGCGATGGCGGATCATTCGCGCTTGGGACGCGGGCTAGCTTCGCTGATGGGCGAAGTCGCGGAGGAGAGCCCGACCGCGCCCGATGCGGCACGCAAGCCGCGGCGCGCGCCGATCGAGAACCTCAAGGCCAATCCGCGCAACCCGCGCAAGAATTTCACCGACACCGAGCTCGACGAGCTGGCCGCCTCGATCAAGGAACGCGGCGTCATCCAGCCGATCGTGGTGCGCGCGATCGCGGGCGAGCGCGACAACTTCGAGATCATCGCCGGCGAGCGGCGCTGGCGCGCAGCGCAACGCGCCGGCCTGCACGAGGTGCCGATCGCGGTGGTGGAGGCGACCGACAAGCAGTCGCTCGAATTCGCCATCATCGAGAACGTGCAGCGCGCCGATCTCAATCCGATCGAGGAGGCATCGGGCTACGCGCAGCTGATGGAGGATCACGGCTACTCGCAGGACGAGGTCGCGCAGATCGTCGGCAAGAGCCGGCCGCATGTGACCAACACGCTGCGGCTGTTGAAGTTGGCGCCGCCGGTGCAGCACTTCGTGCGCTCCGGCAAATTGTCGGCCGGCCACGCGCGGCTGCTGGTCGGCGTGCCCGATGCCGAGCAGATCGCCTGGCGCGCGATGGAGCTCGATTTGAGCGTGCGCGCGCTCGAGGCCGAGATGCGCGCCGACCGCGAGCGGCATGCGGTCGAAGGGCCGGGCAAGGCGGCGACGCGCTCGAAAGCCGGCAAGGACGCCGACACGCGCGCGGTCGAAAAGAAATTATCCGACGCGCTCGGCCTGACGGTCAGCATCGAGCAGCGCGGCGAGGGCGGCACGCTGCATATCAAGTACAAGGATTTGGATCAGCTGGATGCGGTGTTGCGGAAGTTGGGGCGGTAATTTTGGTGTCATGCGCGGGCTTGACCCGCGCATCCATGATGAGCTTCAGCGCGTTATATTATTGTAGAGATCGCGCCACTTTGGGTTCGCGTTCTCAACGAACTCAAGCTTCCAGCGCGCGCGACCAGTGCTTCGATGTTTTTCTCGCGCTGAATTGCTTCGCGAGGCGCAGCAAATTGCTCAAAATAGACCAGCTGTTTGAGACCGTAGCGCTTTGTGAAGCCTGCAACAGCACCCTCGCGATGTTCGAAAACGCGGCGCACGAGATCATTTGTCACGCCGACATATAGCGTGCCGCGCGGTTTGTTCGTCAGGACATAAACCCAATAATTTCCCATAGCGGGAACGCATCATGGATTGCCGGGTCGAGCCCGGCAATGACGCCGTGGAATGGCGCTGCCTCTCCTCGTGGTCAAGCCCGGCAATGACCAGTGGAGCTGCGAACGCCTAGGCTCATACCGGCTGCGGATCGTGCACCGCGCGGGAATCGTCCGGCGCCGCGGCGCGATCGTTGAGACCGTAGTCGCGCACGACCGCGGCCACGCGCAGCCGGTAGTCGGCGAAGATGCCGGAGCGTCCCTTCGCCTGGCTGGCGCGATGATGCTGCTGATTGCGCCAAGTTTTCACGGCCTCTTCGTCGCGCCAGAACGACAGCGACAGCAGCTTGCCGGGATCGGTGATGCTCTGGAAACGCTCGACCGAAATGAAGCCGTCGATCGCCTCCAGTTCGGCGCGCAACGCGGCGGCGATGGCAAGGTAGTCGTCCTTGCGCCCTTGCGCCGGCCAGACCTCGAAAATCACCGCGATCATATCGGCCTCCGTCCTCGCTTATGTCCTTCACCCGACACTCAGCCGGGGAACCCAGTCTAACCCTATTTGCGCGGAACCCGCCCCCTTCGAGCGGGCGATCCCTTTCCACCCGCTTGCACCCCCATTACAGTCAAATCCGGCCGATTGCCGGGCTTATGGGTTGGGTCAATGCGCCCCAGACGCGACGCTGCGCTCCGCCTGCTGCGCCTGATGCTGGTGGCGTCGGTTGGTATCCCGATAGCGGTCTTTTTCTACGGCAGCTGGGTGATGTACCGCGGCACATTTGCCCATGCCGACGAGCAGTTGTCGTCGCGGCTCGACGTCATCTCCGAGCATGCCTTCAAGATCTTCCAGTCCGTCGATCTGACCTTCGCCAGCGTCGAGGCCTTGCTCGGCGACATGAACGACGAACAGATCAAGGCGTCCGAGCAGACGCTGCATGGGCAATTGAAAAAGCTCGAAGCGGCGCTGAACGCCGTTGACGGCATCTTGGTCGTCGACAAGGACGGCAAGACGCTGGTCTCGTCGGCGATCTATCCCATCCCGGCCAGCGTCGGCGTCGCCGACCGCGACTATTTCCTGGCGCAAAAGGACCACGACGCCGGCACCTATGTCGGCGAGGTCTTGCAGCCACGCGTCCGCAAGAATGCATTCTTCGGCGTGAGCCGCAGGCGTCAGCACCAAAACGGGGAATTTGCCGGCATCATCATGGTGTCGCTGGTGCCTGCGGAGTTCACCGAGTTTTACAAGCGCCTCGCCGACGACAGCCCGCGCCGGCTTTTCGCTGGTGCGCCAAGACGGCGCCATTCTCGCCCGCTACCCGGCACCGCCCGGCGGCACCACCCGCTTCGGGCCCAACAGCGGGTTTGTGCTCGCCGTCAAGAACAACCCCGAAGGCGCCATCGTCACTTCCAATCAATCGGTCGACGGCTTCCAGCGGCGCATCGGCTATCGCAAGCTCGGCTATGCCGACCTCTACGTCTCCGACGGCGTGAGCACGCAGGCGATCTATTCCGAGTGGCTGGCAGTCGCTCGTGCCGCATCTCTACTTCGGCGTCCCCGCCACCATCGTGCTGTTCAGCCTGGTGATGATGACCATGCAGCGCACGCGCGAATTCTACGCCGAGGGCGCGCGCCGCGAACTGGCCGAGCAGGCGCTGCGGCAGGCGCAGAAGATGGAGGCCGTCGGCCAATTGACCGGCGGCGTCGCGCACGACTTCAACAATCTGCTGACCATCATCATCGGCAATATCGGCATCGCCAAGCGCGGCGTGGTCGAGGCGCGGGCTGAGCGCGCGCTCGCCAACGCGCTCAGCGGCGCCGAGCGGGCGGCGCAGTTGACGCAGCGCCTGCTCGCGTTCTCGCGCCAGCAGCCGCTCAACCCGAAGACGGTCGACGTCAACAAACTGATTCTTCAGCATGTCCGATCTGCTGACGCGCTCGCTCAGCGAGAACATCGCGCTGGAAACGATCAGCGGCGCCGGGCTTTGGAAGGTCGAGGCCGATGTTTCCGAATTGGAATCGACGCTGCTGAACCTTGCGCTCAACGCGCGCGACGCCATGCCGGACGGCGGCAAGCTGACCATCGAAACCAGCAACGCCTATCTGGACGACGAATATTGCCGTCAGCACAACGACCTCAGCCCCGGCCAATACGTGCTGATCGCGGTGTCGGACAGCGGCGTCGGCATGTCGGCGGAAACGATCGAGCGCGCGTTCGAGCCGTTCTACACCACCAAGGAAAGCGGCAAAGGCACCGGGCTGGGTCTGAGCCAGGTGTACGGCTTCATCAAGCAATCCGGCGGGCACGTCAAAATCTACAGCGAGCCGGGCGAAGGCACCTCGATCAAGCTCTATCTGCCGCGCCACGACGGCGAGGAGGCGGCCGCGCCGCAGATGGAATCGACGGGCGCGGAACAGGGACGCGGCGAAACCATCCTGGTCGTCGAGGACGATGAGGGCGTGCGCCAATACGCCTCGGAGATTCTGCGCGACCTGAATTACCAGGTCATCGAGGCCAAGGATTCCGCCGCCGCGCTGCGCTTGCTGGAGGCCGACAAGACATTCGACCTGCTGCTGACCGACGTGATGCTGCCCGGCAAGAACGGCCGCGAGCTGGCCGACGAGGTGCTGCGCCGCCAGCCCGGCGTCAAAGTGATTTTCATGACCGGGTATTCGCGCAACGCCATCGTACACCAGGGCCGCCTCGACCGCGGCGCCGAGCTGATTTCCAAGCCGCTGATCGAGGGCATCGTGGCGCGCAAGATCCGCCAGGTGCTCGATAGCTGAGCTCGACGCATCCTGATTGGAACAACCTCGCGCCGCTTGCTTAGTGCTGGAAGGGAAGACTTTCCCGCTCAAGCAGCGCATCGAGCGTGTAGGCGTTCGGGCAGAATTCGTGGAAGCGCGCGGCCGCCTCGCCAATGGCCAGCTCATGCTGACAGCGGCTCTTGTGGCTGCAGGACACGCACAAGCGCTGCAGATCGCGCATGACCGCGGGATCGCGTTTCATCAGCGTCTCGGGAGCGACACCCAGCGCAACCAGCATTTTCTGCAACAAGTCCGCCGCGCCCGGCTCCTTGCGCGCAATGCCACGTAGCTCGGCGGGCGACATGCCGAGGTCTTTCGCGATCTGCTTGACTTCGTCCGCACTGCACTGTCCGAAGGCGTCGCCATTTCCGGCATGGCTCCGATACTTACGGACCCAGTCCGCAATGGCGCCAAAGACGCCATCGACCGTTGCATGAGCCGGTTGCCGGATATCGGTGTTTCGCATGGTACCCTCCATCGCGAGGCCGGAACTTTCTCGCATGGATCGGGCAGGGGGACTTTGCGTTAGATCAAGCCTCGCCGGGCGCGCGCTAGCCGTACGGGCTAACCTGTCTCGTCGGTGACGTCGCGGCGCTCGTTCTTCGCGCGCAGGCGCTCGGTTTCGTTGATCGTGTCGATCATGATCTGAAAGGCGCTGGCGACCTTGGCCGGCCCGGCAGGCTTGCCGCGTTGCTTTTTGGCGCGCGCGGGTTTTTTGCCAAGTCTTTTAGTCCGCGGCCGCTTGGGCTTGCCGCGTTTGGCCGTTTTCGCCTTCGGTTTCTTGTTCGATGTCTTGCGCGCTTTTTTGGCCATCGGGCCTCCGGCTCGGGCAGGCCTGAGCATACGATTGACGGGCATTTTGCGCCAGCGCGGGCTGGAATTCGCCCCCCGCCGCCTGCTAAGCATCCTCCCGCCAACAGGGGAGGACCACCAGTGCCCGCGTCAATGCAAGGCCAAGTGCTGCCGGCAATTTTCCGCTTCAAGCTCGGCGGTTTCGAAGTCACGCCCATCATGGACAGCTTCGTGATCCGCCCCGGGCTGACCCCATCTTTCGGCGGCGAAGCGGCAGCCGACACGGTCAAGGCGCTGGCCAAGGCCAACCGTATCGACAGCGACAAATATTTCCATCCCTTCACGCCGCTGCTGGTCAACACCGGCAAGGAGCTGGTGCTGTTCGACACCGGCAACGGCTCGCTCAGCGCTGAGTACGAGCAGATGAAGGGCCGGCTGGTGCCGGGCAATCTGGTCGCGCGCATGGCGGAGGCCGGCTACAAGCCGGAGGACGTCGATGTGGTGGTGATCACGCACGGTCACCCCGACCATATCGGCGGGCTCACCAAAGGTGGGCAGCGGGTGTTTCCCAATGCGCGCTATGTGTTCGGCTCAACCGAATTCGATTTCTGGAACAAAGGCGAGAACGTGCGCGAGGCGCGCAAGTTCAACCGCGAGCTCTACGTCAAGATCGTTGTTCCTCTGGCGAACCGCGCGGCCATGATCAAACCGGGCGACGAAGTCGTGCCGGGCATCCGCGCGGTCGACGCCTTCGGACATTCGCCCGGCTTGCTCGCCTTCACCATCGAGAGCGAGGGCAAGCGCATGATCAACTGGGCCGACACCGCCGGCCATTACGCCGTGTCGCTGCAGCGGCCCGATCTGCTTCTCGACGTTGACGACGACAAGGACAAGGCGGTCGCCACCCGCAAGCGCATCTTCGACATGGTGGCGACGGAGGGACTGCTGGTCGCGGGCTTCCACATGGTGCCGTTCCCGGGGCTCGGCTATGTCGAGCGCGCCGGCTCAGCCTATCGCTGGGTGCCGCACAGCTATCAGGTGAATTTGTAGGTCAGGCGGCTTCGCGCCGGCGCGCGCCCACGGCAATCGAGAGCAGCGTGCGCTGCGCGATGGTTTCGGCCAGCGCGGCGTTGCGGCGCGCTTCGAGCGAGGCTTCCGCCAATTGCGCCATCGCGCGCAGCAGCCGCGGCGCGCTGAAGATGCGCAGCGCTTCGGCGACCAGCTTCTCGCGCGTGAAATGCACCGGCGGCGCGCCGCGCTTCATGGCGAATTCGGCGCTGTCGCCGCCGTCGATGGCGAGCCGCATCTTGTGCAGGTTGGCGACATGACGGATCGCCGCCGACAGGATCGCCGCCGGCGAGGAGCCGCCGGCGCGCGCCTTGGCGAATTCGGTTTCGGTCTCGCCGGTGCGGCCGGCAAACGCCGCATCGAGCACGCCGTCGAGCGCCATCTCGGACGCGTCCGACACCACCGCCATCACGTCGGCAAGCTCGATGCGCTCCTTGCCTTGGGCGTAAAGGATGAGCTTGCGGATCTCGTTGCGCGAGGCCAGCCGGTCGCCGCCGAGCAGCGAGACCAGCGTCGCGCGCGCGTCGGGCGCGATGGACAGTTTGGCCTCGCGCATCTCGTCCTCGATCAGCCGGGCGACGGCCGCGTCATTGTCGGCGTAGCAGGGCAGCGCGGCGGCGACCTTGGCCTTCTCGCACAGCGCGCGCAGCGGCGCGCTCTTTTTCAGGTCGCCGGCCTCGATGATGACGCGGCATTCGTTCGAGGGCTGCGCGAGCACCGGCTCGAGCGCGGCGGCGATGTTGCGCGAGCCGGCCCGCACCAGCACCGCGCGGCGGCCGCCGAACAACGGCACGGTCAACGCCTCCTCGATCAGCCGCGCCGGATTGGCGGACAGCTCCTCGCCTTCGATGCGGGCGAGCGCGAATGGATCGTTGGGATCGTCGACCGAAGCGCGCACCAGCGCATCGACGCGCTCGCGCACCAGACCGGCGTCGGGGCCGTAGACCAGTACGATCGGTTGGCCCGGATCGGGGCGAGCGATAAAGCGATCGACGTCGGAGGATTTTATGGCGGTCATGTGGGCATTGCGTAACCCTCTCCCACAAGGGGAGAGGGGAAGAGCGTGCGCGGCGAAGCTTACGTCCCCGCCACGAAGTACGAAGCCAGGCGAGACTTGATATTGTCGGCGATCACCTTGGCGGCGCGATCTTCGGCGTCGCGCAAACCGCGCACGCCGGCGAAGCGCTGCTGCTGGCCGGGGATGTCGTAGGACACGCGCGAGAAGGTCTGCCCCGACACCACCGCCTTGCCGGTGGCGAGGTCGGTCAGCGTATAGCTCGCGTCGATACCGTAATTCTGGATCTCGGGCCGCGCGGTGGTCACGTCCACGATCACCTGCAGCTGCGTCGAGCTGAGCCTGACGTCCAACCGGTGGGTCGCCGAAGCTGGCTCGCCGCCGCCGGTAAGCTCGTAGATCAGTTCGTTGCGCACGCCGACGCCGACGCGGGCAAGCGGCGTACCGTTCGGCGTTGCGATCTCGCGCACCCGCACGCCGGCGAGCCGGCTGCCGAGGCCGGCGGTGGCCACAACGTTGCTGTCGCCGTACATCGGCTGGAAGCAGCCGGCGGTGAGGCCGGCCAGCGCCAAAGCGGCCACGGCCAGCGAAGCGAGAGCGGAATCAGAATAAATCGCCAGCGGCTGTTTCTGGATCCGAGCCACCACATTGACGATCCTCTGCGGGACGACAATGACCTTTTTCGGGCTCCTGCCGTCGAGGGCCTTTTTTACCTCATCAAGGGTTAAAACGGCAGCCTCAATCTCATTATTGTCGGCGGTACGGGCGACCGTGACCTCGGCGCGCTTCTTGCCGTTGATCTGAACCGGCAAAGTAATGGTGTTTTCCACCAGCAAATCGGGCTCAACCTGCGGCCAGGCCTCGGTGGCGACCAGGGTCTTATGGCCAAGTGCCGACCAGCACTCCTCGGCCAAATGCGGCATCATGGGGTGGAACAGGCGGACCAGGATGTCGCCTGATTCGCGCAAGGCCCAGGCGAAGTCGGGGGCCGGGGTTTCCTCGGCGTCGCCGATGGCGTCCGACAGCGCATTGGCGCATTCGTAAATGTGGGCGACGCAGCGGTTGAAGCGTAGCTTGGCGATGTCCTCGGAGACGTTGGCCAAGGCG
This sequence comes from uncultured Alphaproteobacteria bacterium, assembly GCA_963734465.1. Taxonomy (GTDB): domain Bacteria; phylum Pseudomonadota; class Alphaproteobacteria; order Rhizobiales; family Xanthobacteraceae; genus Pseudolabrys. The sequence continues at coordinate 28,843 of CAVTHL010000021.1, read as the reverse complement.
CGGTGAGCGGCTTTGCGAACCGTCAAAGCCTGCTCGCCGAATTGCGCGGGACGTACGGCCGGCGCCTTGATGTCAGCGATCTCGCCGACCAGCCGCCACAGCCGCTGCACGAAGCGCCAGGCGCCCTGCACGCCTTCCTCGGTCCAGATCACGTCGCGGTCGGGCGGACTATCCGACAGCATGAACCAGCGCGCGGTGTCGGCGCCGTAGGCGGCGATGATGTCGTCGGGATCGACCGTGTTCTTCTTCGACTTCGACATCTTCTCGATGGCGCCGATCTCGACCGGCTCGCCGGTTGCGGCGAGGGTGGCGCGGCGCTTGTCGCCGTCAGCCTCGATCTTCACCTCGGCCGGCACCACCCAGTCGCCGTTCTTGGCGCGATAGGTCTCGTGCACCACCATGCCCTGCGTGAACAGGCCGGCGAACGGCTCATCCATGGCGATGTGGCCGGTCTTGTGCATGGCGCGGGTGAAGAAGCGCGAATAGAGCAAATGCAAAATCGCGTGCTCGATGCCGCCGATATATTGGTTCACCGGCATCCAGGCATTGGCGATCTTCGGCGTGGTCGGCGCGGTCTCGTTCCACGGATCGGTGAAGCGGATGAAGTACCAGGACGAGTCGACGAAGGTGTCCATGGTGTCGGTCTCGCGCCGCGCGGGGCCTGCGCACTGCGGACACTTGACGTTCTTCCAGGTGGGATGGCGGTCGAGCGGATTGCCCGGCTTGTCGAAGGTGACGTCCTCCGGCAGCGTGACCGGCAAATCTTTTTCCGGCACGCCCAGCACGCCGCATGTGTCGCAGTGGATGATCGGGATCGGGCAGCCCCAATAGCGCTGGCGCGAAATGCCCCAGTCGCGCAGACGGAAATTGACCTGGCGCTGCGCCACCGGCCGGTTGCCGCGCGTGTCTTTCTCAAGACGCTTGGCCACTTCCTCTTTCGCCTGCTCGATGGTCATGCCGTCGAGAAAGCGCGAATTGATCATCTTGCCGTCGCCGTCATAGGCGGTGGTCGTGATGACGAAGGTTTTCGGGTCCTGGCCGGGCGGACACACCACCGGCGTATTGCCGAGGCCGTATTTGTTGACGAAGTCGAGGTCGCGCTGGTCGTGCGCCGGGCAGCCGAAGATGGCGCCGGTGCCGTAATCCATCAAAATGAAATTGGCGACATAGACCGGCAGCTTCCAGTTCGCGTCGAACGGATGCGCGGCCTTGATGCCGGTGTCGAAGCCGAGCTTCTCGGCGGTGTCGATTGCCGCCTGCGAGGTGCCCATGTGGCGGCACTGCTCGATGAACTCGGCGAGCTTGGGATTTTTCGCCGCCGCGGCTGCGGCGAGCGGATGGTCGGGCGAGATCGCCATGAACTTAGCGCCGAACAGAGTGTCCGGCCGGGTGGTGAAGATCTCCAGCTCGCTTTCTTTATTTGGCGTGGTGGCCGTGTCGAGCATGAAACGGACCAGCAGGCCTTCCGAGCGGCCGATCCAGTTCTTCTGCATCAGGCGGACTTTGTCCGGCCAGCGGTCGAGTTTATCGAGTGCCTCCAGCAAGTCTTCCGAATAATCGCTGATCTTGAAGAACCATTGCGTGAGCTCGCGCTGCTCGACCGGGGCGCCCGAGCGCCAGCCGCGGCCGTCGATCACCTGCTCGTTGGCGAGCACGGTCATGTCGACCGGATCCCAGTTCACCTTCGACTGCTTGCGCTCGACCAGGCCGGCGGCGAGGAAGTCGAGAAACATTTTCTGCTGGTGCTTGTAGTAGGCCGGATCGCAGGTCGCGACCTCGCGCGCCCAGTCGAGCGACAGCCCCATGGACTGGAGCTGCTTCTTCATCGCCGCGATGTTGTCGTAGGTCCAGGCTTTCGGGTGCACCTTCTGCGCCATGGCGGCGTTCTCGGCCGGCATGCCGAAGGCGTCCCAGCCCATCGGGTGCAGCACGGCATTGCCCATGGCGCGCATATAGCGCGCGACCACGTCGCCCATGGTGTAGTTGCGCACGTGGCCCATGTGGATGCGCCCCGACGGGTAGGGGAACATCTCGAGCACGTAGTATTTCGGCCGCGGGTCGTCGTTGCGCGTGGCGAAGATGCCGCGCTCGTCCCATACGCGCTGCCAGCGTTTCTCGGCCTCGCCGGCGTTGTAGCGCTCGTTTTTTTGCGATTCGGCGGTCATTTGCGGGTCTATTTACGGACCCGGGAGGGGACAGGGAAGGGGGAAAGGGTCAACCGGCGGCTTGACGGCAAGGCCCGGTTCGCTGGCATTAGAGGCATGACCCTGGCCGAAGCCGCCAATGCTACCGAACGCCTTGCCCATGTCCGCGCCGAGATCGCGCGCGCCTGCCGCGAGGCCGGGCGCGATGCGGCCGAGGTGACGCTCATCGCCGTGTCGAAGACATTCGGCGCCGAGGCGATCGAGCCGGTGATCGCGGCCGGTCAGCGCGTGTTCGGCGAGAACCGCGTGCAGGAGGCCAAGGCCAAATGGCCGCCGCTGATGGCGAAACACGCCGGCATCGCGCTGCATTTGATCGGGCCGCTGCAATCCAACAAGGCCAAAGAGGCGGTGGCGCTGTTTACCGCCATTCATTCGGTCGATCGGCCGAGCCTGTGCGAGGCCCTGGCCAAGGAGATCGCCAAGCAGGGGCGGCAGCCGGTTCTGTTCGTCGAGATCAATACCGGCGCCGAGGCGCAAAAGGCCGGCGTGCTGCCGCAGGACGCCGACGGCTTCCTGGCCGCCTGCCGCGACAAATACGGCCTGACGATTTCCGGGCTGATGTGCATTCCGCCGCTGGAAGAAGCGCCGGGGCCGCATTTCGCGCTCACCGCCAAGATCGCGCGCCGCAACGGCTTGAAGCTGTTGTCGATGGGCATGAGCGCGGATTTCATCACCGCGATTCAGCTCGGCGCCACGCACGTGCGCGTCGGCTCGCGCGATTTTCGGAGCACGGCATTAACACGGACCGGAGAGCATGACTGCAGAATCCCGAATTCGACGCATTGGCAGCAGCGCTTTGCCGCGCCGGGCTATCTGCTTCGGCACGGACGCCGAACGCATTTCTCAAGGCTCACGCGCATCTGCTTGCGCGAGAGGTCAAAAGGCGCTGGCGATCGCCGACGGCGAAGGCCGTAACGGCGTGTTCCTGGCCGAGCAGGGGCTCGACGTGTTGTCGGTGGATTTCTCGCCGCTGGCGCAGGCGAAGGCGCGCAAGCTCGCCAAGGAGCGCGGCGTCACCTTGCGCATCGAGCAGGCCGACATCATCAACTGGGATTGGCCCAAGGAAGAATTCGACGTGGTGGCGGCGATCTTCTTCCAGTTCGCCTTGCCGCCGGAGCGCGACAAGATCTTCGCCGGCATCAAGAAGACGCTGAAGCCGGGCGGGCTCGCTGCTGCTCGAGGGCTACGGGCCCAAGCAGATCGAATACAAGACCGGCGGGCCGTCCGATCTGGCGCGGCTCTATACGCCCGAGCTATTGCGGCAGGCGTTCGCCGATTTTTCGTCTGATCGAGGTGCGCGAATACGATGCCGAGCTGCGCGAAGGCACCCGTCATTCCGGCATGTCGGCGCTGATCGATCTGTGTCGGTCGGAAGTAGCCGCGCGCTAGCGCAGAGCGCGGCGGATAGCCGGGCGGGCTCGAAGGCGCCGCCGAGCGTCGAGGCATCGAGCGGCTTTTTCAGCAGGCTGGAGCGCAAGGCTTCGCCGCGGGAGGACGGCGGCGGCGGCAACGGCGCCGCCGGCGCCATCGGTGCCGCCGGTGCCAGAGCCGGGGCGTCGAGCGGCGAGCCGTAATCCGGCACGCCGTCGTCCTCGGCCACGCGGTGGCTCATGCTGGCGCTGCGCCAGCGTTCGATCACCGTGGCGAGCAGATCTTTGTTGATGGTGTTGCCGGCGTCGGAACGGGTATTGCCGGCGGCCTCGCTGTTCGGCCGCAGCGCCAGCGGCAATTCCTGGAAGCGCATGCGCGTCGGCAGCGCGACGCCGGAGCCGAAGGTGAACACTTCGCGCGTGCCGAGCGAGGGGATGAACGACAAAAGGTTGGCCGCGGCATCCGACACCGCCGAGCGGATCAGGCCCTGGTCGCGGTCGTTGGCGAGCCGCATCACGAAGAAGGTCGAGCACTGCGAGATGATGGTCGGGTCGATCTCGGCCGGACGCTGCGTCACCAGGCCGAGGAACACGCCGTATTTGCGGCCTTCCTTGGCGATGCGCGACAGCGCGCGCCGCGTCGGGCCGAAGCCGACCTTCTTGTCGGCCGGCGCATAGCGGTGCGCCTCCTCGCAGACGAACAGCAAGGGCGCCACGCCGTCGCTCCACAGGCCGAAGTCGAAGGCCATGCGGCAAAGCACCGACACCACCGAATCGACCACCTCGGCCGGAAAGCCGGCGAGCTGCATGATGGTCATCGGCTTGCCTTGCGTCGGCAGCCGGAACAGGTTGCTGAGAATTTCCGCCATGGTGTCGCCGCCGATATTGGCGTTCTCGAACATGAACGAATAGCGCGGGTGGTTGCGGAAAGTCTGAATGCGTCCGATCAGCTTATGGAAGATGGTGGCGCGCGTTTTGTTTTCCAGCTTGCCCATGCGCTCGTCGAGCAGCGTGATCAGGTCCTCGATGCGGTAGGGCACCGGCGTGTCGGCGGTGAAACCGACGTCGCGCGGGTCGCGCCGCTTGCTGAGCGTCGTCTGGGCGTTCTGCCGGTATTGCAGATAGGCCGATTTCGCCAGCGGGATGACTTCCGAGAGGATTTCGACTTCTTCCTCGACGCCGGGACGGCCGGCGAAGAAGACGTCGATCGTTTCCTCGAAATTGAACAGCCAGAACGGCAGCCGCAGATTGCGCGGCGTGAGCACCTGCGCCTTGTCGCCGAAGCAGCGGGCATATTCGTTGTGCGGATCGACCAGGAAGATGCGCAGATTCGGCCGCGAATCGAGAATCTTCTGCAGGATGATGGCGACGCCGCTCGACTTGCCGACGCCGGTGGCGCCGAGGATGGCGAAATGGCGGCTGACCAGCTGGTCGATGTCGATGTGGACCGGGATGTCGGGGTTTTGCTGCAGGTCGCCGATATGGGCGCGGTCGGCGTCGGCCATGCCATAGACGGTGCGCAGCGCGCTGTCGGGCAGCAGCATCGCATTGTCGCCGATATTGGGATATTCGGTGACGCCGCGCTGGAAGCGCGCCTTGCCGTTGTCGTTGCGCAGTTCGCCGATCAGGTCGAGCCGCGCCACTTTGCGGAAGTTCGAGCGCTCGCACCGCCGGCCGTGCCGAGCGCCTGCTCGCCGACTTCGGTGATCAAGCCGATGATGATGGACTTATCCAGCGTCAGACCGACGAATTTTCCGACGGTGGCCTGTTCGGCCGCCCGTGCGCTGAGCTCAACGCTCGCCTGCGCGCCGTTGACGGTCGCCACGCGTCCGATCGTGTCGGACGGCGCCGGCGCACGCGCGCTCTGAGCGGCAGCAAGATCCATGATCGCCCCTGTCGCAATTTCTTCTTGTCAGGCGCCGCGCGACACGGCACTGGGTGACAGACCATATCAACGAGGCGATGCTGTTCCGTTAACGCGACATATATTCGGCGTCCGGGACACCGTCTATGCTTAACTAATGGTCGCCGATTGCAGTAAGTTTTGAGCAACCACGATACCCCTCTGGATTCCCCATCATGCGCGGCGCCGTCCCGATTTCCGTTGAGCAAGAAGGCCGCCGGTTCACGCGCTGGGACGCGCTCGCCCTCCTGCTGACGCTCGGCCTGCTGGTCTTCGTCGCCGAGGCGAGCCGCCATTTGTTGCAGCCGCTGTCGGAATTGCAGCAGGCGCCGGTATCGCTCGATCCGGCCAATCTGCCGGAATACGCGGCGCGCACGACCTTGCGCATGCTGGTGGCCTTGGCGTTGTCGCTCGTCTTCACCTTCAGCTACGCGACCTTCGCGGCCAAGAGCCGGCGCGCCGAAGTGCTGCTGGTGCCGCTGCTCGACATTCTGCAGTCGGTGCCGATCCTCGGCTTCATTTCGGTGACGGTGGTGTTCTTCATGTCGCTCGCGCCCGGCCGCGTGCTGGGCGCGGAATTCGCGGCGATTTTCGCGATCTTCACCAGCCAGGCCTGGAACATGGCGTTCAGCTTCTATCAGTCGCTGCGCACGGTGCCGGTGGAGCTGGTGGAAGCCTCGCGCACCTTCCGGCTGTCCGCCTGGATGCATTTCTGGCGGGTCGAGGCGCCGTTCGCCATGCCGCAGCTCATCTGGAACATGATGGTGTCGATGTCGGGCAGCTGGTTCTTCGTGGTGGCCTCGGAAGCGATCAGCGTCGGCAACACCACCGTGACGCTGCCGGGCGTCGGCTCCTACATCGCGCTGGCGATCGAACACAAAAATCTCGCCGCGGTGGGATGGGCGATCGGCGCGATGCTGGTGGTCATTCTGCTCTACGATCAGTTGTTGTTTCGCCCGCTGGTGGCCTGGGCCGACCGTTTTCGTTTCGAGCAGCAGGCCGGCGCCGAGCCGCCGCACTCGCTGGTGCTCGACGTGCTGCGCCGCTCGCGCATCGTGGCGACGCGTGGCCGCGCCGCTGTCGCGACTGTGGCAGCGCAGCTATCGGTGGCCGCTGTTCGCCCATGTCGCCGGCGACGCGGCAGCGCCATCCGCCACGGCCACGCGCTGGAGCGACCGCGTGTGGATGGGCTTTGTCGCCGTTGCCGCGGCGGTCGCGCTTTGGCTGGTGGTGCGGTTTGCGCTGACCAACATCAGTTTCTCGGAAGCGGCGCGCGCCGGGCTTTTCGGTTTGGCCACGCTGACGCGCGTCGCCGTTTTGATCGCGCTCGCCACGCGTGATCTGGGTGCCGATCGGCGTGATGGTGGGAACGCGGCCGCGGCTGGCGCAATGGATCCAGCCGATCGCGCAATTCCTGGCGGCGTTTCCGGCCAACGTGCTGTTTCCTGTCGTCGTGGTGGCGATCGTCACGTTCCGGCTCAGCCCCAATATCTGGCTCAGTCCGCTGATGATCCTGGGCACGCAATGGTACATTTTGTTCAACGTCGTGGCGGGCGCGTCCGCGATCCCGTCCGAATTGCGCGACATCGGCACCAATCTGCAGGTGCGCGGCTGGCTGTGGTGGCGAAAAATCGCGCTGCCGGCGATATTTCCCTACTACCTCACCGGCGCGATCACCGCGTCCGGCGGTTCCTGGAACGCCAGCATCGTCGCCGAAGTCGCCTCCTGGGGCGACACGCATCTGCAAGCGAGCGGGCTCGGCGCCTATATTGCGCAGGCGACGGCGGCCGGCGACATGCACCGCATCGTGCTTGGCATCGCGGTGATGAGTTTGTACGTGGTCATCGTCAATCGCCTGTTCTGGCGGCCGCTCTATTGGTATGCCGAACAAAAATTCCGGCTTGGATGATTTGGATGAGAAGGCGAAAGCCATGAGCGACGCATTGCTGCAGATCGAAGTCGTGCTGCCAGTCCTTTCCCAAGCCGGACGGCGAAGAGCTGCTCGTTCTCGACGACATCAATTTCACGCTGAAGGAAGGCGAGATCGTCGGCCTGCTCGGCCGTTCCGGTTCGGGAAAGTCGACCTTGCTGCGGCTGATCTCCGGATTGGCGCGGCCGGCCGCGGGCCGGGTGGTGTATCAGGGCCACACGGTGACCGGGCCGGCGCCCGGCATCGCCATGGTGTTCCAGACCTTCGCGCTGTTTCCCTGGCTCACCGTTCTGGAAAACGTGCAGCTTGGCCTGGAGGCGCTCGGCCTGCCCGAGGCCGAGACCCGCCGGCGCGCGCTCGCCGGCATCGACCTGATCGGCCTCGACGGCTACGAGTCGGCCTATCCGCGCGAATTGTCCGGCGGCATGCGCCAGCGCGTCGGTTTTGCCCGCGCGCTGGTCGTGCATCCCAATATTCTATTGATGGACGAGCCGTTCTCCGCGCTCGACGTGCTGACGGCGGAAACACTGCGCACGGATTTTCTCGATCTCTGGATCGAGGGCAAATTGCCGATCAAGGGCGTGCTCCTGGTGACGCACAACATCGAGGAGGCGGTGCTGATGTGCGACCGCATTCTCGTGTTCTCCCGAAGCCCGGGCCATATCATCGACGAAATCAAGGTCGACTTGCCGCAGCCGCGCAACCGGCTGGAATCCTCGTTCCGCGATCTGGTCGAACGCATCTACGTGGCCTTGACCGCGCGGCCCGCCGCGCCGGCGCCGCGCGCCGCGGTTCCGGCGCCCGAGCGCTTTCCCGGCATGGGCATCGACATGGAGCTGGCGCGCGTCTCGGCCAACGCGATGGCCGGCTTGATCGAAGCGGTCGCGGGCGAGCCATACAACGGCAAGGCCGACATGCCGGTGATCGCCAGCCAGCTGCAGATGGAGGTCGACGACCTGTTTCCGATCGCGGAAACCCTGCAACTGATGCGCTTTGCCGAAGTCGAAGGCGGCGACATTCGCTTGACCGACATCGGCAAGGAATTTGCGGCCGCCGGCGTCGACGAGCGCAAGAGGCTGTTCCAGCGCCAGCTGCTCGACCTATGTGCCGTTGGCCGCGCACATCCGCCGCGTCCTGCAGGAACGCGCCAATCACACGGCGCCGCGGACGCGTTTCCGCAATGAGCTCGAAGATCACATGAGCACGGAACGCGCGACGCGCACGCTGGGAGCGGTGATCGCCTGGGCGCGCTTCGCCGAGGCCTTTGCCTACGACGCCCGCTCCGAGATCTTCAGCCTCGACAATCCGACCTGAGCTATTCGCCGACCTGACGCTATTCGATCACGATCCTGGTGCGCGGGCCGACGCGCGCCAGCAAGCGGCGCAAGGTCGCGAGGTCGAGCGCGATGCAGCCGGCGGTGGGCGCAAAGCCTGGGCGCGCCGCATGGATGAACACCGCGCTGCCGCGTCCCTTCACGCGCGGCCGCGTGTTGTGGTCGAGCTCGATGATGAAATCGTAGAGGTCGTCGATGCGCGCGAGGCGGTCGGCATTGCTGTCGGGCGCAAGCTTGACCGGCTGATTGTAGTGGCGGTCGGCCGGATCCTCGCACCAAGCGTCGTCTTGTCTGATGCGGCGCGACGGCAGCAGCGTGGGTGGGCGCGCATGGCGCTCGGCGCGCCACCACAGCCGCTTGAGGCGGAACGCGCCACGCGGCGTGCCGCCGTCGCCTTCGCGTTTGTTGGCCTTGATGCCGCCGCGGCCGAGCGCGACCGGCAGCGCGAACGGCCCCACGTTAAGCCAGCCCTGGCGGGGATTGCCGGCGCGGCGACGTACCGTCAGCCGCGATAACGTTCGTTTATGCATCCGCATTTTCTTGCGCGTTTCTTGCGCGTTTCTTTGCTGCATGGCTGTAGATACCAGTTGCCGCTTGCTCTTCTTGCCCTGAATGGTCTACTTCGCGCAATATTCCCGGGCTGGGCGTTCAAAGCCCGTGGGATGAGGCCTTTTTTCAGCGATGGCGAACAAGCGCAGCATTTTGATCGTGGACGACGACGCCGAGCTGCGCGAGGCGCTGGTCGAGCAACTCGCCTTGCACGAGGAGTTCGAGGCGACCGCGGTCGACACCGGCACCAAGGCGGTGCAGGCGGCCAAAGGCGGCCAGATCGATCTGGTGATCATGGATGTCGGGCTGCCGGACGTAGACGGGCGCGAGGCGGTGCGCATCCTGCGCAAGAACGGTTTCAAGGCGCCGATCATCATGCTGACCGGCCACGACACCGATAGCGACACCATCCTCGGCCTGGAGTCCGGCGCCAACGACTACGTCGCCAAGCCGTTCCGCTTTGCCGTGCTGCTGGCGCGCATCCGCGCGCAACTGCGGCAGCACGAGGCGAGCGAGGACGCCGTCTTCACCATAGGCCCCTACATGTTCCGGCCGTCATCCAAATTGCTGCTGGCTCCCAAGGGCAGCAAGGTGCGGCTGACCGAGAAGGAAACCGCCATCCTGCGTTATCTCTTCCGCGCCGGGCAAAAGCCGGTGTCGCGCGAGACCCTGCTGCAGGAAGTGTGGGGCTATAATTCCGGCGTCACCACCCATACGCTGGAGACGCATATCTACCGCCTGCGCCAGAAGGTGGAGAAGGACGCCGCCGCGCCGCAGATCCTGGTGACGGAAGCCGGCGGCTACAAGCTGGTGCCTTAATCAACGTGGCCATCGACGACGACATCGCGTTCTTCGAGAAAGTGCCGACGCTGTCGGTGCTGGGCAAGCAGGCGTTGCGCGTGCTCGCCATCGGCGCCGAGACGCGGCAGCTGCAAAGCGGCGCGGTGCTGTTCTACGCCGGCGAGCTCGCCGACGGCGGCTATATCGTGCAGGAAGGCTCGCTGACGCTGGAGCCGGCGACGGCGTCGGCCGGCAAGGAATACAGCGTCGGCCCCGGCACGCTGTTGGGCGAGCTCGCTTTGCTCACCGACGTGGTGAGCCCGGTCACCGCGATTGCGCGCGAGCCGACGGTGCTGATCCGCATTCCGCGCAGTCTGTTCCGCAAGATGCTGGAAGGCTATCCGGGCGCCGCGCAGCGCATGCGCGACATCATGGCCGAGCGGGTCGACAACTGGACGCGCGAACTCTCGACGGTGAAGGGCGCGCTGGAGCCGAAGCGCTAGACCTCGATGGTCGCCGTCACCGGCACGTGGTCGGAGGGGCGCGCGGCGCCGCGATAATTCTTGGCGATGTCGATGGTCGAGATGCGATCGGCGATCGCGTCCGAGCTCCAGACGTGATCGAGGCGGCGGCCGCGGTCGGCCGCCTTCCAGTTGTCCATCGCGCGGTAGCTCCACCAGGTATAGAGCTTCTCCGGCTCGGGCGTGAGCACGCGCATGCTGTCGATCCAGTTGCCGGCCTTTTGCACGGCGGTCAATTTCTCGCATTCGATCGGCGTGTGCGAGACCACTTTGAGCATTTGTTTGTGGCTCCAGACGTCGTGCTCGAGCGGCGCCACGTTGAGATCGCCGACCAGATATCGCGCGCTGGCCGGCGGCGGGCCGCAAAGCCAGATGTTCGCGCATCTCGTCGAGGAACGAGAGCTTGTGCTCGAATTTCGGATTGATCTGCGGGTCCGGCTCGTCGCCGCCGGCCGGCACGTAGAAATTATGCAGCGTGATCGGATCGCTTAAGGACGCGCGCTCGCCCAGCACCACCGAGACGTGACGGCAATCGGTCTTGCCGCAGAAGTTCTGCAAGTCGACGCTTTCGAACGGCAGGCGCGAGAGCACGGCGACGCCGTGATAGCCCTTCTGGCCGTTGAGCGCGGCGTGTTCGTAGCCGAGCTGCTTGAAGCGCTTGAGCGGAAAGGCGTCGTCCGGGCATTTGGTCTCTTGCAGGCAGAGCACGTCCGGCTGCGCGCTGCGCAGGAACCTGGCGACCATATTGATGCGCAGGCGGATCGAGTTGATGTTCCAGGTGGTGATCTTGAGGGGCATCAGGCGCAACTTAGGACGCGCAACGGGAATATTCCAACGTCATGGCCGGGCATAGCCCGTCGAAGACGGGCGTAAGCGCCCTTTTGTCCCGGCCATCCACGTCTTAATTCGCTGCCGTCGCGGGGTTAATTACGGTATTTCGTGAAGTCGATGTGGAACATGCCGGGGTCGGGCTTCTTGCTGGTGTCGAGATTGTACACCGCGACCGTGGTGTCGAAGCCCTGCGGATCGGTGACGGTCCACTGCTTGAGCGCCATGTCCTTGGCGCTGAACATGATCATCAGCCGGCTGGTGCCGATAATGCCGGTCTTTTCCTCGATGACCACGGTGACGAAAACGTCGTCGGCATAGACCGCGACCAGATTGGTGTCCTTCATCAGATTGACGTGGTCGGACAGCAGGAAGCGCAGCGGCGTCTGCGACAGCGGATAGATGTCTTGCGTCGCCAGATTGCGGTCGCGCACCACCACGGTCTCGCCGTCGGCGATGATGTCGATGGGGCTCGGCGGATCGTAGTCGAAGCGCACCTTGCCGGGCTTCTGAATGTGGAATTCGCCTTGCGTGCGGCGGCCGTCGGGACCGACCTGCACGAACTGGCCGGACAGGATCTGCGTGCCGGACAGATAATTCTCGATGCGCTCGATGACGGCGCGCTGCTCGGGCTTGAGCGCGGCCGAGGGCTCGGGCTTGCCGAGCAAGGCGGCGAACGGATTGGAGATCGGGTTCGGCTGCGCCTGCGCCGCCGGCAGGATATTGGTCGGCGGCGCGGGCGCCGGCCGGGCGATCGTGCCGGTGACGGTCGGCTGCGGCCGCGGTTTCGGCAGCGGGACGCTCTGGGCGAAGGCCGGGACGGCCAGGCAGGCGAGCAAGCAAACAGCGAGCGCTGTAGGCCCGGCGCCGCACGCCTTGTCAGGTTTCGCCATTCCGTCCTCCGCTTCTTGCGTAACCATATAGGACTGTGTGGCTATTTCGCGACCCCACCTTCCGCTTAGGCGCGAATGACGCAATTCTCAACCACGATTAACGGGGCGCCGGCCGCGTCAAAAACGCTCGGGGCCGTCCTCGGGGATCAGGATCTCGCGCTTTCCGGCATGGTTGGGCTGGCCGACGACGCCTTCCTGCTCCATGCGTTCCATGATGGTGGCGGCGCGGTTGTAGCCGATCTGCAGCCGGCGCTGGATGTAGGAAGTGGAGGCCTTGCGGTCGCGCTTCACCACGGCGACAGCCTGCTGGTAGAGGTCGCCGCCTTCGGCGAGCCCCATGCCGGTCGCATCGAACACGGCGCCGTCCTCGCTATCCTCTTCGTCGATCGCCGTCACCTCGTCGAGATATTCCGGCTGGCCTTGCGACTTGAGATGGCGGACGACCTTCTCGACTTCATCGTCGGACACGAACGGCCCGTGCACGCGGCTGATGCGGCCGCCGCCGGCCATGTACAGCATGTCGCCCTGGCCGAGCAGCTGCTCGGCGCCCTGCTCGCCCAGGATGGTGCGGCTGTCGATTTTCGACGTAACCTGGAATGAGATGCGGGTCGGGAAATTCGCCTTGATGGTGCCGGTGATGACGTCGACCGACGGGCGCTGCGTCGCCAGGATGACGTGGATGCCGGCGGCGCGCGCCATCTGCGCCAGGCGCTGGATGGCGCCTTCGATGTCCTTGCCGGCGACCATCATCAGGTCGGCCATTTCGTCGACGATGACGACGACGAAGGGCAGCGGCTCGAGCTCGAGCTCTTCCTTCTCGTAGATCGCCTCGCCGCTCTCCTTGTCGTAGCCGGTGTGGACGGTGCGCGTGAGCTTTTCGCCGTTGGCCTTGGCTTCGGCGAGGCGCACGTTGTAGCCCTCGATATTGCGCACGCCGAGCTTCGACATTTTCTTGTAGCGCTCTTCCATTTCGCGCACCGCCCATTTCAGGGCGACCACCGCCTTCTTCGGATCGGTGACCACGGGCGTGAGCAGATGCGGAATGCCGTCGTAGACGGAGAGTTCGAGCATCTTGGGATCGACCATGATCAGCCGGCACTGGTCCGGGCGCAGGCGGTAGACCAGCGACAGGATCATGGTGTTGATGGCGACCGATTTGCCGGAGCCGGTGGTGCCGGCGATCAAGAGATGCGGCATGCGCGAGAGATCGACGATCACGCTCTCGCCGCCGATGGTCTTGCCGAGGCAGAGCGGCAGTTTGGCGGCGCTCTCATTATAGTCGCGCGCCGAGAGCAACTCGCGCAGATAGACCTTCTCGCGCGTCGGATTGGGCAATTCGATGCCGATGGCGTTGCGGCCGGAAACGACGGCGACGCGCGCCGACACCGCGCTCATCGAGCGGGCGATGTCGTCGGCGAGGCCGATGACGCGCGAGGACTTGATGCCGGGCGCGGGCTCCAGTTCGTACAGCGTCACCACCGGACCGGGCCGCGCGTTGATGATCTCGCCGCGCACGCCGAAGTCGCCCAGCACGCTTTCGAGCGCGGTGGCGTTGGCGTCGATCACGTCTTTCGGCAGCGTGGTGCGCTCGGAGGCGCGTTGCGCGGCCAGCAGATTGAGCGAGGGCAGATCGAAACCGCCGCCGCGGCGCGCCGGAGCGCGTGGCGTCGGCCTGCGGCGCGGCGCCGGCTGCGCGTCTTCGACGTCGTCGTAAACCGGCTCGGGCGCCATGCTCGGCGCCGCCACGCGGCCGAGGCTGTCGAAGCGCGGCTCCATGCGGGCGCCGGATGGCCGCACCGCGGGCAGCGGCGCGCGCGGCGCGCGCCGGAACAGCAGAAGGAAGCGCGCCTTCGCGCTCAGCAGCGCGTGCACGATCATGCCGCGCCAGGCCGAGGCGTCGTCGTCGGCCTCGTCTTCGGCATCGTCAACATCGTCGAAGTCATGCTGCGCCGGTTTTTCGGCCTCAATGTGCCGCCAGCGCAGACCCGTTGCGATCGCAAGCGTCAGGAGCGTGGCAAAGCCGAGCACAGCGGATGTCGCGACCAGCGCCAAACCGGACAGTGGCGCGCCCGCGATCAGCGCCGGCGCGTGCAGCAGCGCGTCGCCGAACACGCCGCCGAGCCCGGTCGGCAGCGGCCAGGCGTGGCTGCGCGGCAGCGTCGAGATGAAGGCCGCGGCCAGGAAGGTGGCGAGGATCCAGACGAGGCCGCGCCATTTCTCGCCGACCGGTCGGTGCGACAACAGCCGCCAGCCGAGCAGCGCTTCCGGCAGCAGCAGCAGGATCGAGGCGAGCCCGAAGCAGCTGCATGGCGAGATCGGAGAAGATCGCGCCGGGGAAGCCGAGCAGATTGTGAATCGGCTTTTGCGTGGCGTGGCTGAGCGAGGGGTCCTGCACCGACCAGGTCGAGAGCGCGATGGCGCCGAGCAGCGCCAGCGTAAGGAAGGCGACCCCCGCCAGTTCGCGCACGCGGCGGCGCACGATGTCGCGGAAATGCTCCGAGACGAAGGCGATAATGTCGAGGCTGCGATCGGTTGCCCGCATGTATTTCACCGCAATACGGCGACGAGGCGGTGTAACGCCTCGGCGGTCGCCGCCTTGTCCTGCACCATGGCGACGCGGATATAGTCCGCGCCAGGGTTAGAGCCGTCGGCTTGCTCGCGCGCGAGATAGCGGCCGGGCACGACGCGCACGCCGGCCTCCGCCCACAGCCGCTTGGTCGCGATTTCGCTGCCGCCGAATTTCGAAACGTCGAGCCAGAGGAAGAAGCCGCCGTCCGGCCGCTCGTAGCCGTAGCGTGAGCCGACGATCTCGTCGGCGAGATCGAATTTGGCGGAATAGAGCCTGCGGTTTTCCTCGACATGCGCCTCGTCGCCATAGGCGGCGATGGCGACGTGCTGCATCGGCGTCGGCACCTGCGGCGCGGCCACGTTGCGCAATTCGAGATACTGGCCGAGGAAGCGGCGGTCGCCGGCGGCAAAGCCGACGCGCAGGCCGGGCAGGTTCGAGCGCTTCGACAACGAGTGGAAGACGACAACATTGGCGAAATCGGCACCGGACGCTTCCAGCATGCCGGTTGGCGCGTGCTCGCTGTAGATCTCGCAGTAACATTCGTCGGCCAACACCAGGAAGCCGAAGCGGCGGGCGAGACCCGCGAGCTTCTCGAGATAGTCGCGGCTGGCGACCGCGCCTTGCGGATTTGACGGCGAGGCGAGGTAGCAGGCGACCGTGCGCTTGAGCAGCGCCTCGTCAAGCGCGTCGAGGTCGGGCAGGAAGCCGCTCGCGCGCGTCGCCGGCAGATAGACCGGCTCGCAATCGGCGGCGAGCGCGCCGGCGGCATAGGCCGCATAGAACGGATTGGGGATCAGCACCGCGGGCTTACCGGCGCGGGGCTTGACCCAGCGCGTGGCGGCGATGGCCGCGAGGAAAAGGCCCTCGCGCGTGCCGTTGAGCACCAGCACTTCGCTTTCAGCATCGACCGCGCGCGGCAACGTGTAGCGGCGGCCGAGCCATGCGGCGACGGCTTGGCGAAACGGTTCGATGCCCTTGTTGGCCGGGTAACGGCCGAAGTCGTTTAAATGTGCGGCGAGCGTCGGTCCGACGAAGGACGGGATCGGATGTTGCGGCTCGCCGACCGAGAGATTGATGACGGGCTTGCCGGGCTGGATGCCGGCGATCAGCTCGGTCAGCCGCACGAACGGCGAGCGGCTGTCGACCGCCGGAGCAGGGACTGTGGAAGGCTCGCGCTTGGCGGTCATCATGGACATGCGGATAGAGCGGGCGGGCCCGCGACACGGCAGGTCGTCACAATAGATAGCGCGAGGTTAAGACCCCGTTAACCAATGGAGGACCGCGCCTCTGCGGCCTTATAAAAAAAGAGAGAGGCCCCGGCCCATTGCTGGACCGGGGCCTCGACGGAAGGGACAGTGCCGGGTTTCCGCCCCTACCGCTAGCTTGTGGCTACTGCACCACCTCGCCGTGCAGCGCGAGATCGAGACCTTCGCGCTCCACTTCAGGCGTCACGCGCAGGCCGATGATCGCGTCGATGATCTTGAGCAGGATCAGGGACACGATGGCGTCGTACACGATGACGACGGCGATGCCCTTGACCTGGTTGATCATCTGCGCCGCGTTGCCTTCGATCAGGCCGGCGGTGCCGCCGTACTCGGCGATCGCGAACACGCCGGTGAGCAGCGCGCCGACGATGCCGCCGACGCCATGGACGCCGAAGCAATCAAGCGCGTCGTCCTGACCGAGGATCCGCTTGAGGCCAGTCACGCCCCAGTAGCAGAACACGCCGGCAGCGACGCCGATCACCATCGAGCCGACCGGGCCGACGAAGCCCGAGGCCGGCGTGATGGCGACGAGGCCGGCGACCGCGCCCGAGCAAATGCCGATGACCGTCGGCTTGCCGCGCGCGATCCACTCCACCAGCATCCAGGTGAAGCCGGCGACCGCGGTGGCGATCTGGGTCACGGTCATCGCCATGCCCGCCTGCATGCCGGCGGTGACGGCGGAGCCGGCGTTGAAGCCGAACCAGCCGACCCACAGCAGCGAGGCGCCGATGAAGGTGAGCACCATGTTGTGGCCGGGGCCCGTGTCCTTGCGCTTGCCGAGGCAGATCGCGCACATCAGGCCGGCAACGCCCGCGTTGATATGCACGACGGTGCCGCCGGCGAAGTCGAGCACCTTGAACATGGCGTCGGCGTTGCCGTTGGACATGAAGCCGTCAGCGCCCCAGACCCAGTGCGCGATCGGCGCGTAGACGAGGATCGCCCACAGGCCGATGAACCACAGCATCGCCGAGAACTTCATGCGTTCGGCGAAGGCGCCGGCGATCAGTGCCGGTGTGATGATCGCAAAGGTCATCTGGAAGCAGAGGTAGACGGTCTCGGGGATCGTCACCGCCAAGCCGTTCGGCGTGCCGGCGCCGGTTGCAACGTCGCTCATGATGCCTTGCAGGAACGCGCGACTGAGACCGCCGAGGAATGGTCCGCCGGTGGTGAACGAGAGGCTGTAGGTGACGGCCGCGTAGAGGATGGTCACCAGACACGTGACGGCGAAGCTCGTCATCACGGTGTCGCCCACGTTCTTCTTGCGCACCATGCCGCCGTAGAACAGGCCGAGGCCCGGGATGGTCATCATCAGCACGAGCGCGACTGAGGTGAGCATCCAGGCGGTGTCGCCCGAATTCGGCGTGCACTTCTCGAGCACGGCCTTCTTCGGATCCGGATCGTTGGCGCAGGCCGGCGGCGGCGCAGGCGGTGCCGCCGGAGCTGCGGCCGGAGCCGGTGTGGCGCCCGGGGCGGGGGCTTGTGCGTAGGAGGTGCTGTAGACTCCCACACTGAGAATGATGCCCAGCAAAATCCCGAAGGCGAGAGCGGTAAGCCCCGCACGGGAGGATTTCTTCAACGTCATGGTCTACTCCTGTCCGTATTGTTTGCGGTGACTTACAGCGCTGCTGAATCGGTCTCGCCGGTGCGGATGCGCACGGCGTGATCCAGGCCGAAGACGAAAATCTTGCCGTCGCCGATCTGTCCGGTTTTCGCGGCGCCGGTGATGGCGCTGATGACCTTGTCGACTTGGTCGGTTGCGACCGCCACTTCCACCTTGATTTTCGGCAGGAAGCTCACCGCGTACTCAGCCCCACGGTAGATTTCCGTGTGCCCCTTTTGACGCCCGTAGCCTTTAACCTCGGTAACAGTCAGTCCTTGCACACCGATGGAGGTCAGAGCGTCACGGACCTCGTCGAGTTTGAAAGGCTTGATAATGGCCATGACGATTTTCATGGATTCGATCCCCGCTTGAGCCCGTTTTATGCGTCTACGCAGTGCGGGCCGGCCCACTGAGCCCGACCCGCAAAGCTTGCTTTGCAGGCAGGGCCGCCAAGAGAGAATCAAGCCCCGTGCCAGTTTCGGAACGGAGCGCTAGCGACTTGATTCGGTTGGACGAATCGGGAAGCGCCGATTCCGAGCCCGATACCTCTGCCGGCTGCCGCCTAAAGAGGCATCATGGAATTGGGGCTATGCACAAAAATTAGACAGCGATTTTTGTGCAGGCGCAGGTCTTATTGCAGCGCCTCGCCGTGCTGGCTGACGTCGAGACCCATGACCTCGTCTTCCTGGCGCACGCGCAGCGGCACCATGAATTCCGTCACCTTGAGAATGATGAAGGTGAGGATGCCGGACCACAGGATGGTGACGACGATACCGTAGAGCTGCGCGACGAGCTGGTGCGGGTTGCCTTCGAGCAGGCCGGCGATGCCCTTGGGTGTATCCGCGCTGACCGACAGCGCGGCGACCGCGAATACGCCGGCCAGCAGCGTGCCGGTCAGCCCGCCGATGCCGTGCACGCCGAACACGTCGAGCGAGTCGTCATAGCCGAGCTTCAGCTTGAGCGAGGTGCAGGCCCAGAAGCAGACGGTGCCCGCGATCAGGCCGATCAGCACCGCCTGCATCGGCATCACGAAGCCCGACGCCGGCGTGATGGTGCCGAGGCCTGCCACCGCGCCCGAGATCATGCCGAGCACCGACGGCTTGCCGCGCGTCCACCATTCCAGCGCCATCCAGGTGATGGCGCCGGCGCTGGCGGCGAGATGGGTGGCGACGATCGCCATCACCGCGCGCGAATTGGCGCCGAGCGCGGAGCCGCCGTTGAAGCCGAACCAGCCGACCCACAGCAGGCCGGTGCCGATCACCGCCAGCGTGAGATCGTGCGGCGCCAGGTTTTCGTGGCCGTAGCCGCGGCGCGCGCCGATCAGATAGGCCGCGGTCAATCCGGCGACGCCGGCATTGAGATGCACCACGGTGCCGCCGGCGAAATCGATCAGCCCATAACTGCCGAGGAAGCCGCCGCCCCAGACCCAATGTGCGATCGGCACATAGACCAGCATCAGCCAGAGCGCGCAGAAGATCAAATAGGCGGAGAAGCGCAGACGGTCGGCGACGGAGCCGGCGACCAGCGCCACCGTGATGATGGCGAAGGTCATCTGATAGATCATGAACAGCGCCTCGGGAATCGTCTTCGCCCAGGGCGAAATCGAATCCGCCGTCATGCCGTAGAGGAAGACGCGGTCGAGCGTGCCGATCCACGCGCCGTCGCCGGTGAAAGCGAGCGAATAGCCGATGAAAGCCCAGAGCAGGGAGACCAGGAAGGTGGCGGCGAGCGACTGCGCCATGGTGGCGAGCACGTTCTTCTTGCGCACCATGCCGGCGTAGAACAGCGCCAGGCCCGGCACCGTCATCATCAACACCAGGCCGGTGGCGCCGATCATCCAGGCGGTGTCGGCGCCGTCGATCTTGGCTTGAGCCGCTTGAGCAAAAGCAGGTGAAGTCGCCAGCGTCGCAATGGCGGTCACGGCGAGGCGTAAGTGCGCCCGTGTCATGTAGTCCCCCCGGAATTTTCTAAAGCGCGTCGGTGTCGGTTTCGCCGGTGCGGATGCGCACGGCTTGCTCAAGCGGCATGACGAAAATCTTGCCGTCGCCGATCTGGCCAGTCTTGGCGGCGGCGGTGATCGTCTCTGTCACCTGGTCGATTTGCTCGCTGGGGACGGCGACCTCGATGCGCATTTTTGGCAGGAAGTTCACGGCGTATTCGGCGCCGCGATAGATCTCCATGTGGCCCTTCTGCCGCCCGTAGCCTTTGACTTCGGTCACGGTCATGCCGTGAACCCCGATCCTTGTCAGGGCGTCGCGCACCTCGTCGAGCTTGAACGGCTTGATGACCGCAATAACCAACTTCATGACGTCGTCCCCGGCAGTGGCAAAACTGCAAGCCCGCCCGGCCAGTGTGAGAGCCTGCCGAAACGGGCTTGCTTTGGCAGGCTATCGACAGCGAGCCTAAAGATTAAGCGGGATTATTGCCGCACCCACAGGCAATCGCCGCCAGAACGAGCATTTTAGGACAGTGATATTGTCTTATCTGGCCGGTCGCTGGGGCATTGAGGCCGAGCGCCGCGATCAGCCGCGGCAGGGCGGCGCGGGCGTGCGCCGCGGTCATGCCGGGGGTGATGTGGGGATCGTAGAGCAAGGTCAGCAGCGCGCGGTCGTAGACGGTGAGGTAGCCGACCATGCGTTTCTGGTTGAGCGTGGTCCACGGGTTGCGCTGGTCGTGGTTGGACAGGCCGAAGGCGTGCAGCAGCTCGTGATAGGCGCAGTCGAGAAAGACGTCGTCGCCCTTGTCGACGATGACGAAGGTGACCGAGCGCAGGATTTCGCCCTCGCTGCTCGATTTCACGCTGGTCATGCATTGCGGGTCGGTACGCTTGATGAAGGTGCCCGCCACCTCGTCGCCGAAGGCCGCGCGCAGCGCCGTGCGGAAATCCTTCTCGTCGATCAGCCGCACCTCGATATCGGCCGGCGGCGCCTCGGCCAGGCTCAGATGCAGATTGGGAACCTCACGGGCATATTCCTCGATGACGCGCTGCATCGCCACCACGCGGTCGATGCTGCCGCCGGCGAGCACGCGTGCCTTGATCGGATGATCGAAGCGGCGCACGCCGCGCGGCCGCGCGCCGATGCGCAGGTCGGAGCCGAAGGCGAGCGCCAGAAAGCCGCGCATCAATTCGGCGGTGGAGAAGCGGGTGAATTGTGGCGGCGCGCCCTCGAACGATCCGGGCGGCGCCGGTTGCCTGCCGGAGGCGGCCAACGCCGCGGCCGTCACTGAGAGCAGAACGACAAATACGGCGAAAAACCTTGGCATAAGAATAACTATTCGCGCCGCTGGCGCACCAAGCCTTCTTGCGCGACCGAGGCGACCAGCGTGCCGTCGCGGGTGAATATAAGGCCGCGCGAGAAGCCGCGCGAGCCGTGCAGATTGGGCGAATCCTGCGCATAGAGCAGCCAGTCGTCGGCGCGGAACGGGCGGTGCAGCCACAGCGCGTGATCGAGGCTGGCGGCCATGAATTCCTTTTCGAACAGCGTGCGCCCGTGCGGCACCAGCGCGGTGTCGAGCAGCGTCATGTCGGAGGCATAGGCCAGCACGCATTGATGGATGGCCGGATCGTCCGGCAGCTTGCCGGTGGTCTTGATCCACATGTTGAATCGGCCATCGGGATATTTCTTGCCCAAATAACGGTCGAACTCCACCGGCCGCAATTCGATCGGCCGTTCGCGCTCGTAATAGCGGCGCACCATGTCGGGCATGGAGGGCAGGATTTTTTCGCGCACCTCGACATCGCTCGGCAATTTCTCCGGCGGCGGCACGTCCGGCATCTTCGCCTGGTGATCGAGGCCGGGCTCGTCGTTATGGAACGACACCAGCATGGAAAAGATCGGATGGCCGTGCTGGCGCGCGGTGACGCGCCGCGTGGTGAAGCTCTTGCCGTCGCGGATGCGGTCGACGTCGTAGATGATCGGAACCTTGGGGTCGCCCGGCAGCAGGAAATAAGCATGCATGGAGTGCGGCTGCCGGCCCTCGACGGTGCGCACGGCGGCGACCAGCGCCTGGCCGATGACCTGGCCGCCGAACACGCGCTGCCAGCCGGTTTGCGGCGAGCGGCCGCGGAACAGGTTCACTTCGAGCGGTTCGAGATCGAGAATATCGAGCAGATCCTGGACGGCGGACATTGGGGGCGGGGCCTGCAAAGGGTCTAATTTCGGCCTCAACCTGCTATGCTCGGACGCAATTTACAAGGAAGACAATGGCAGCGGCGGTAAAACGCGACGTGGTGATCGGCGGGGCGGGCTTTGCCGGCCTGGCGCTGGCGATCGCGCTGCGCCAGGCGCTGGGCGAGGGCTTTGCGGTGACGGTCGCCGATCCGGCGCTCAAATCCGCGCAGTCGAAGGACCCGCGCGCCTCAGCGATTGCCGCTGCCGCGCGGCGGCTGTTCGAGGCGATCGAGGTCTGGGACGCGGTCGATGCGCAGGCGCAGCCGATCCTCGACATGGTGGTGACCGACTCCAAGCTCGACGACGCGGTGCGGCCGACGTTCTTGACCTTCGGCGGCGAGGTCGAAGAGGGCGAGCCGTTCGCGCACATGATCGAGAACAGACTGCTGGTCGATGCGCTGGTTGAGAAAGCCAAAGAGCTCGGCATCGATCTGCGCGGCACGGCGGTGACCGGGTTTGCGCATGCGCCCAACAGCATCGACGTGACGTTGGCCGACGGCGAGCACGATTACGGCGCGGCTTTTGGTCGGCGCCGACGGCGCGCGCTCGCAAATCCGCGAGCAGGCCGGCATCGCCAGCCACGGCTGGAATTACGGCCAGTCGGCCATCGTCTGCACGGTCGAACATGAGCGCGATCACGAAGGCCGCGCCGAGGAACATTTCCTGCCGGCCGGCCCGTTCGCGATCCTGCCGCTGACAGGCAACCGCTCGTCCATCGTGTGGACGGAAAAGGCGGACGAGGCCGAGCGCATTGTGGCGCTGCCGGATAACGAATTTCACGACGAGCTGGAAAAGCGCTTCGGCCTGCAGCTCGGCGATCTGACAGTGACCGGCGCGCGCCGCGCCTTCCCGCTCGGGCTGTTCACCGCGCGCGCCTTCATCGCCGAGCGCATCGCGCTGGTGGGCGATGCCGCGCACATTATTCATCCCATCGCCGGGCAGGGCCTCAACATGGGCCTGCGCGACGTCGCGGCGCTGGCGGAAGCGGTGGCGGACGCGGCGCGGCTCGGCCTCGATATCGGCGGCCGACGACGTGCTCGAGCGCTATCAGCGCTGGCGGCGTTTCGACACCGCGATGATGGGCGTCGCCACCGACAGCCTCAACCGATTGTTCTCCAACCGCTCCGACGTGCTGCGGCTCATCCGCGATGTCGGCCTCGGCCTG
Organism: uncultured Alphaproteobacteria bacterium; assembly: GCA_963734465.1. Taxonomy (GTDB): domain Bacteria; phylum Pseudomonadota; class Alphaproteobacteria; order Rhizobiales; family Xanthobacteraceae; genus Pseudolabrys. The sequence goes on along the minus strand of CAVTHL010000021.1, from coordinate 5,760 downwards.
GTCGAGCGCATGCCGCCGCTCAAGCGCATGTTCATCCGCGAGGCGGCGGGCTTTACCGGCGAGGTGCCGAAGCTGATGCGCGGAGAAGCGCTTTAGCTGAGCGGAATGCTGCCGACGTGATCCTGGAACGGCTTGCGCTTGGCGATGGCATCGTACCAGCGGTCGAGATTGGGCGTTTTCGGGCGATCCGGCACCAGTTGCCGGTAGCGGTAGCACATGACGCCGACCGGAATGTCGCCGTAGGAAAACGCCGGCCCGGCGACGAACGGCGTTTTCGCCAATTGGCCTTCGAGCATCAGCATGGCGGTGACGGTTTTCTCCTGCGAGGTCTTGATCGCGGCCATGTCGCGCTTTTCCGGCGGCGTGCGGATCAGCCCCCAGAACGCCGGCGTGATCGCGGGGCCGAGCACCGACAATTGCCAGTCCATCCATTGGCTGGCGAGCGCGCGCTGCTTGGCGTCCTTCGGCTCCAGCACGCCCGCCTTGTCATGCTTGCCGGCGAGGTAGCGGATGATCGAGTTCGACTCCCAGAGCGTGAAGCCGTCGTCTTCTTCCAGGGTCGGGACAAGAGCGTTCGGGTTCATCGCCAGATAGGCCGGCTCTTTGGTCTTGCCGAAGGCGCCGCCGACGTCGATGCGCGTGTGCTCGAGCTTGAGCTCCCCCACCGCCCACATCGCCTTCTGCACGTTGGACGATGTGTTGCGGCCCCAAATTTTGAGCATTTCATTCTCCCTGCGTATTTTTATCGTGACCCTGAACTGCGAGCGCGGCTATTCCAGCCTTCGCGCTTCTTCCGGCAGCATGATCGGGATGCCGTCGCGGATCGGATAGGCGAGCTTGGCCTTGCGCGAGATCAGCTCCTGCTTGGCGGCGTCGTATTCGAGCGGACCCTTGGTCAGCGGGCAGACCAGGATTTCCAACAGCTTCGGATCGACGCTGCCGGCGGGGCGTTCGGTGGTGGGTTCGGTGGGCATGAGCGGGCTCCCGGAGAATTGCCGGCTTTATAGCACGGCCGCGCGGCTTGTGAGCTACTGCAACTGCGTCTCGCCCTCGGTGTTGTTCTTGGCGAGCTCGATCTCGGTGATGGCGACGAGGATTTCGGCGCGGGTCTTCAAGTCCGGCGCTTCCAGCAGCGCCTGCTTCTCCGCCGGGCCGTAAGGCGACATCATCGCCAGCGCGTTGACCAGCGCCTCGTTTGGCGCATTTTCGATGCCGTCCCAGTCGGCCTTGAGATCGTTGGCTGCGAGGAAGCCGCGCAGCGCGGAGAGCAGCGCCTCGCGGTCGACGGCGTGCTCGCCCTTGCGCGCGACAAAGTCGTCGGCGAAGGGCGCGTAGGTGACGCGGCATTGCCGGTAGGCGGTCTTGACCGGCAGCTCTTCTTCGACTTGAAAGCGCGCGACGCCGGTGAGCTCGAGCAGATAGCGGCCGTCGCCGCTCTCGGCGAGCTGGGTGATGCGGCCGACGCAGCCGATCTTGAACAGGGCCGGCTTGTCGGGGGAGCCTTGATGGGCGGCGTCGGGCTGGATCATGCCGATCAGCCGGTGGCCGTCGCGCAGCGCGTCGTCGATCATGGCGAGATAACGCGGCTCGAAAATATTGAGCGGCATCTGCCCGCGCGGCAACAGCAGCGCGCCCGGCAGCGGAAACACCGGGATCACCCCGGGCAGATCGATCGGCCCGCGATACTGGGCGTTCATCGGCATGGCGCACTCAACATGGCGCACTCCAACCGTCGCGCCGTGGATCACCACAGAATTACGAAAACAAAATGGACGACAGCCGCTTGCGGCCTTCAACCGCCGCCGGGTCGGCGAAACCCCAGGCCTCGAAGAACTGCACCAGCTGCTTGCGCGCGGCGTCCTCGTTCCATTTGCGGTCGCGCTTGACGATCTCGAGCAGATGATTGGCGGCCTCGGCGCGCTTGCCGGCGGCGTTCAAGCGCGGTGGCGAGATCGAAGCGCGCCTGGTGATCGAGCGGATTGGCGGCGACCTTCTTCTCGAGCTCGTCGAGCGGGCCGACCGCTTTGGCCTTTTCGGCGAGCTCGATCGCGGCGCGCGCAGCCGCCACGGACGCATCGTTGGCTTTCGCTTCCGGCACCAAAGCGAGCGTCTTCTTGGCCTGCTCGACATTGCCGGTTTCGACGTAGCAGCGCGCCAGGCCGGCGAGCGCGGGCACGTTGGAGGAATCCTGCTGCAGCAACGCTGCGTACATGTCCGCTGCAACGGCTGCATTGCCTGCGGCCAGCGCCGCATCGGCCGCCTTCAACTGGTCGGCGTCTTCGCCGCCGATTTTCTCTTTGGTGAGCCGCTCCAGGAAGGCGACGACCTGGCTTTCCGGCAAGGCGCCCATGAAACCGTCGACCGGCTGGCCGTTGGAGAAGGCGATCACGGCGGGAATCGACTGGATGCCCATCTGGCCGGGAATGGCCGGATGCTCGTCGATGTTCATCTTGGTGAGCTTGACCTTGCCCTTGGCCGCCTTCACCGCCTTTTCGATAATCGGCGTGAGCTGCTTGCAGGGCCCGCACCACGGCGCCCAGAAATCCACCAGCACCGGCTGGCGCTTGGATTCCTCGATCACGTCCTTCATGAAGCTCTGCGTGGTCACGTCCTTGACCACGTCGGCCGCCGCCGTCATCGCCCCGCCGTTTTGCAGCATTGTCCCTCGCCTTTAATCCCTGTCTTGCAGGGTTCCGTGCCCGATTAAATGGGTCATCCGGGCCGCCGATGCAACGGGGGTCAGGTCGCCTCCTTGGGCCGGGCCGAAATCCGCTCGATGCGGGGCTCGTGGCCGGTGGATTGCAGGAATTTCACCAGATCGTCGCGCTTGAGCGAGGTGGTCATGGTGTTGACCAGCGGGTGGCAATTGATGGTGTCGTGCTCCATCAGGGTGGCGTCGAGTACCACCGTCACCCGGCCTTGCGTGTCGTTGATGGCGCCGAACGGCGTCACCGCCCCCGGCGCCACGCCCAGCACTTCGCGCAGCAGGTCGGCCGAGCCGAACGAAAACCGCCCCGTGGCGCCGAGCAGCCGGTGCAGGCCCTTGAGCTCGATCTCGGCGTCTTCCTCCGCCACCACCAGATAGAGCGCGTTCTTCTTGTCGCGCAGGAACAGGTTCTTGGTATGACCGCCGGGGATCTGGCCGCGCAGCGCCCGGCTCTGCTCGACCGTGAACAGCGGCGGGTGCTTGACCGTTGTATGGGCGATGCCGAGGGCATCGAGCGCGGCGAAAAGCTGGTCGGGCGTTGTGGGCATGTGCAACAACAGGGCGGGCGGCGGTGTTAGTATGAGCGGGGGCTTAGCGAGGTCGACGATGATACGCATTATAGCGATTGCAGCACTCGCCTTTGCCGCCTTTGCCATCTTGGCGATCGGGCCGCGGCCCGCGCAGGCCTACAATGACGCACCCTGGTGTGCAGTCATCAATATGGGCCAGGACGTGCACTGGGACTGCCAATACGCCTCGTTCGAGCAGTGCTATCCGAACGTGCTGGCCGGCAACCGCGGCTTTTGCAATGAGAACCCGGCTTACGAGGGTGCGGCCGAGCCGCGCCGAAAGGCGGCCCGCCGCCATCGCGCCCGCAATTATTAACGGAACCGGCCTATTGGCGCGTGGTTGCAATGCCCCCGCGCTTGCGGCTATACGAACCCCCTTGGCGGCCGGTATCGCAATGATTGCCGGTCAATTCTTAACTATCTGCCGGATGCGGGTGTAGCTCAGGGGTAGAGCACGACCTTGCCAAGGTCGGGGTCGAGGGTTCGAATCCCTTCGCCCGCTCCAATTTTCAAGCCATCGCCAGTTCGCCCGCCGCGACGCTGCGGATGCCGAGCGTCGTGAAGGTGGCGCGCGTGGCCGCCATCGAGCCGTCGACGTCGATGCCGCGGCAGGCGTCCTCGATCACGATCGCCTCAAAGCCCTCGCGTTTGGCGTCTTCGGCCGAATAGCGCACGCAGAAATCGAACGCCAAGCCGGCGAGGAACACGCGCGCGAAACCGCGCTCGCGCAGGTAACCGGCGAGGCCGGTGTGGGTCTTGCGGTCGTTTTCGTAGAAGGCCGAATAAGAATCGATCTCGCGGTGATAGCCCTTGCGCAGCACTAGCTCGGCATGCGGGATTTTCAGATCGTCGCTGAAGGCGGCGCCTTTCGTGCCCTGCACGCAATGGTCCGGCCACAGCACTTGCGTGCCGTAAGCGACCGCGATGGTCTGATACGGCTTGGTGCCGGGATGCGAGGATGCGAAGGACAAATGTCCACGCGGGTGCCAGTCCTGCGTCAGCACCACGTGCGCGAACTTCTCCGCCAAGCCGTTGATCAGCGGCACCACCTCGTCGCCGCGCGGCACCGCCAGATTGCCGCCGGGACAGAAGTCGTTCTGGATATCGACGACCAGAAGGATATCGCGCTCGCCGTATTTGCTCATGCCGTCACAACCGGTTCATCTCGAAATCCTCGCAGGAATAGCCGAGCATCGAAAGCCCTTCCTCCAGCAAATCGCCGAGGTTTGGCGTGCCGAGCAGATATTCGGCGGTGCGGTTGTTGTGGGCGCTCGCGGCTTCCTCGCGCACGCTGTCCCAGTCGGCGGCCGTGTAGTCGTCGCGGCCGAGCCACATCAGTGTGACAAGATCGACCTGCTCGTCGACGGATAATGAATTGACGAGCGACGTGATCTCCTCGACCACCGGATCGTCAGTGTAATCTTCCAGGATCTCGACGTCCTTGTCGTCGGATGGGTTCGAACCCGGATCGGGCTCGCTCACTTCTTCCTTGGCGTCGAATTCGCGCGCTTTGATGATGATGAAACAGACCTTCTCCGGCGAGATGGTCAACCGGTCTTCATCGCTTTGGTCCGCCGATTTTTTTGCCTGAACTTGCTGCTTTGCCATTTGCTTTGTCATTTGCTTTGTCATTTGCTTTGCCATGGGTCACCTTCCTCAGTGAATAATCGCTCGTTCCGGCCGACCGCGTTTGAGCTAACGCAATAAAGCGGGCGATTTGCCCGTTTCACGCTAGTTTGACCGACCGGCCGCCGGCGAACGAAATTCGTGGCATGTCGTTGAAAAGCAGGGGCTTTGGCGGCTCTTGAGCCATGTCAATGAAGTGCGGGGCTCGGCGCGCGAGATTAACTACTGCATCAACACTGGAAAGAAGCCATGGAAACCCCACTGCAAATCGATCTTCAGGGCATCGACGCGAAGGAGCAAATCCACGCCGCCATCACCAAGCACGTCGCCCAGCTCGAGGAGCGTACCGGCCGGCTGACCGCCGGCCGCGTGGTCGTGAAGGCGCCGAGCGGTCATCACCGCACCGGCGGGCTGCTACGAGATCAGCATTCACCTGTCGTTGCCGGAGGGCCGTGAGGTCAATATCGGCCACACCCCGCAAAACGACGAGCGCTATTCGGACATCGACTTCGCGCTCAACGACGCGTTCAAGCGCGCGCGCCGGCAATTGCAGGATCAGGTGCGCAAGCTGCAGGGCCAGGTGAAGCAACACGACGGCCCGCCGACAGGCACGGTGTCTGAGCTCGATCCACTCGGCGAGTTTGGCCTCATCGAGACCAGCGACGGCCGCGAGATCTATTTCCATTGCAACAGCGTGCTCAACGGCGAGTTTGCCGAGCTGAGCGTCGGCTCGCACGTGACCTTCGCCGAGGAAATCGGCGACAAGGGCCCGCAGGCGAGCACCGTCAAGCTGATGGGCAAGCACAGTTTGAAGGTATGAGCCTGACCGGCCATTAATTGAGGGCTCGCGTCAGGCGA
>CAVTHL010000020.1:0-24269 GCA_963734465.1 uncultured Alphaproteobacteria bacterium | reverse complement strand
GCGTTACGCCGCGGCCGATCTCGCCGTGCTCGCCGAGCGTGCCTGGGATTTCCTAGCCGAGCGGCCGGCAAACAGTCCGAAGATCTCCTGCGAGACGCTGACGCTCGATGCTTCGCACAGGTCGGTCACGGTGCTGGCAATCGCCAATGACGACATGCCGTTTCTGTTCGACTCGGTGATCGGCGAGCTTTCCGACCGCAAGCTTGCCGTGCGGCTGGTCGCGCACCCGGTTTTGGGCGTGACGCGGCAGGGCGCAAAGCTCATTACGCTCGGCGCGCCCGATGCCGCCGGCAGCAAGCGCGAAAGCTTCATCCACATCCACATCGATCCGATCGAGGAAGCCGCCGCCCGCGCCGATCTGGTGTGCGGCCTGCAAGCCGTGCTCGAAGAGGTGCGGCGCGCGGTGCAGGATTGGCGCCCGATGATCGAGCGCGTCAACGCCGTCATCGCCGAGCTGAAGACCAATCCGCCGCCGTTGCCGGTCGACGAGATCGCGGAAGCGATCCAGTTCCTGCAATGGCTGTCGGCCGACCATTTCACCTTCCTCGGCCTGCGCGACTACAAATTCGACGGCCACACGCTCAAGCCCGATTTCGACAGCGCGCTCGGCATCATGCGCGACCGCGAGCTGAAAGTACTCAAGCGCGGCGACGAGCTGCTGGAGTTCACGCCGGAGATCATGGCTTTCCTGAAGGAGCCGCGGCCGCTGATCATCGCCAAGGCCAATATCCACGCCCACGTGCACCGCCGCGTCTATCTCGACTACATCGGCGTCAAGCGCTTCGACGCATCCGGCAATCTCACCGGCGAATTCCGCATCGTCGGGCTGTTCACCTCCACCGCCTACACGCGCTCGGCGCACGGCATTCCCTATCTGCGCCGCAAGATCGCGGCGGTCGAACGGCGCGCCGGCTTCGATCCCAACAGCCACTCCGGCAAAGCGCTCGCCAATGTGCTCGAGCACTATCCGCGCGACGAGCTGTTCCAGGTCGACGAAGACACGCTCTACCGCTTCGTGCTTGCGATCATGCAGCTCGACGAGCGCCCGCGCGTGCGCGTGCTGGCGCGCTTCGATCGCTTCGACCGTTTCGTCTCGGTGCTGGTGTTCGTGCCGCGCGAACGCTACGACAGCGCGATCCGTTCGCGCATCGGCGATTATCTGGCGCGCGCCTTCATCGGGCGGGTGTCGGCCTTCTATCCGTTCTTCCCGGAAGGGCCGCTGGTGCGCGTGCATTTCATCATCGGCCGCTCTGGTGGACCGGCGCCGCAAGTCACGCGCGCGACGCTCGAGCACGAGGTGCGCGCCATCGTGCGCACCTGGACCGATGGGCTCGCCGAGGCGCTTGCGCTCGCGCACGAAGCGGGCGCCGCGCACGAGCTTGTTCAATCGTTACCGCGACGCGTTTTCGCTGGGCTTCCAGGATTACTATTCGCCGGCCTCCGCGGCGAGCGACATCCGCGCGATCGAAGCGCTCACCGCCGAGCGTCCGCTCGGCGTCGATTTCCGCCATCGCAACAGCGAAGAGCGCAGCCAGGTCAGCCTGAAAGTGTGGAGCTTCGCGCGGCCGCTGCCGCTATCGGAGCGCGTGCCGGTGCTGGAGAACATGGGCTTCCGTGTGGTGGATGAGCGCACCTACCGCATCGCGCCGAAGGACCGCGAGCGCCTCTGGCTGCACGACATGCTGCTGGAACGCGGCGACGGCGCGGCCATCGATCTCGAGGCCGACAAGGCGCGGCTGGAAGCCGCCTTCCTGATGGTGATGCGCGGCACCGCCGAGAACGACGGCTATAACGCGCTCACGCTCGCCGGCGGCATGGGCTGGCGCGACGTCGCGCTGATCCGGGCGCTGTCACGCTTCCTGCGCCAGATCCGCGTGCCCTATTCGCAGGACTACATGTGGGCGACGCTCGTCAAGCACGCCGGCATCGCGGGCAATATCGTCGAACTGTTCCACGCGCGTTTCGACCCGCGCTCCAGAGGCAGCGGAAGGCCGCGACGGCAAACAAGCCGCGCTCAACGACAAGATCGAAGCTGCGCTGCAGGCGGTCGAGAGCCTGGACGAGGACCGCATCCTGCGGCAGTTCGTCAACGCCGTGCAGTCGGCGATCCGCACCAATTTCTTCCAGACCGACGCGCACGGCCAGGCCAAGCCGATCATCTCGGTCAAGTTCGAGAGCGGCAAGCTCACCGGCCTGCCGCTGCCGCGTCCGCTCTACGAGATCTTCGTCTATTCGCCGCGCGTCGAAGGCGTGCACCTGCGCTTCGGCAAGGTGGCGCGCGGCGGCATCCGCTGGTCGGACCGGCCGCAGGACTTCCGCACCGAGGTGCTCGGCCTGGTGAAGGCGCAGCAGGTCAAGAACGCGGTGATCGTGCCGGTCGGCGCCAAAGGCGGCTTCGTGCCCAAGCTGATGCCGAAGGGCGCAGGCCGCGACGTGGTGCAGGCGGAAGGCGTCGCCACCTACAGACTGTTCATCTCGAGCCTGCTCGACATCACCGACAATATCGCCCCCGACGGCAAGATCATTCCGCCGCCCGGCGTGGTGCGCCATGAAGGCGACGATCCCTATCTGGTGGTCGCCGCCGACAAAGGCACGGCGACCTTCTCCGACATCGCCAACGAGATTTCGGTCGCGCACAATTATTGGCTGGGCGACGCTTTCGCCTCGGGCGGCTCGGCCGGCTACGACCACAAGGTGATGGGCATCACCGCGCGCGGCGCCTGGGAATCGGTCAAGCGCCATTTCCGCGAGATGGACGTCAACATCCACGAGACGCCGTTCACCGTGGTCGGCGTCGGCGACATGTCGGGCGACGTGTTCGGCAACGGCATGCTGCGCGAGACCACCATCAAGCTGCTGGCGGCCTTCGACCACCGCGACATCTTCATCGACCCCGATCCCGACCCGGTGAAGGCCTTCGCCGAGCGCAAGCGGCTGTTCGGCCTGCCGCGCTCGAGCTGGCAGGACTACGACAAGGCGCTGATTTCCAAGGGCGGCGGCGTTTATCCGCGCTCGTCGAAAGCGATTGCGCTGTCGGCCGAGGCGCGCGCGCTGTTCGGCGTCGGCGAAAGCGTGACGCCGCAGGAGCTGATGAAGGCGATCCTGAAAGCGCAGGTCGATCTGTTGTTCTTCGGCGGCATCGGCACCTATGTGCGCTCGTCGCAGGAAACCGACGAGGCGGCCGGCGACCGTGCCAATGACGCCATCCGTGTCAGGGGTGCCGATCTGCGCGCCAAGGTGATCGGCGAAGGCGCCAATCTCGGCATGACGCAGCGCGGCCGCATCGAGGCGGCGATGGCCGGCATCCGGCTCAACACCGACGCCATCGACAACTCGGCCGGCGTCAACACCTCCGACGTCGAGGTCAATATCAAGGTGGCGCTCAGCCCGCTTCTGCACACCGGCGCGCTCAAGCTCGAGGCGCGCAACGCGCTGCTGGCCGAGATGACCGACGAAGTGGCGCGGCTGGTGCTGCGCAACAATTACCAGCAGACGCTGGCGCTCTCATTGGCGCAGCGGCGCGGGCTGGAGGATCTGGGCTTCCAGCAGCGCCTGATGCAGACGCTGGAAATGCACGGCCAGCTCGACCGCGCGGTCGAATATCTTGCCCGACGAGATGGCGCTCGCCGAGCGCCGCAAACGGAATGAAGCGCTGACGCGGCCGGAGCTCGCGGTGCTGCTCGCCTACGCCAAGCTTACGCTCTACAGCGAACTGCTCGACGGTACGGTGCCGGACGATCCTTATCTGGGGCGCGAGCTCAACCGCTATTTCCCCAAGGAAATGGCCGAACGCTTCCCCGACGCGCTGCATCAGCACCGGCTGCGGCGCGAGATCATCGCCACGCAGCTCACCAATTCGATGATCAACCGCGGCGGCGCCACGCTCATCGTGCGCATCGCCGACCAGACCGGCGCGAGCGCCTCGGCCATCGCCGCCGCCTTTGCCGGCGTGCGCAACAGCTACGGCATGGTCGAGCTCAACGCCGAGATCGACGCGCTCGACAACAAGGTGTCGGGCGACGTGCAGCTCGGCCTTTACGCCGCGGTGCAGGATCTGCTGCTCGACCGGCTGGTGTGGGCACTGCGCCATGTCGATCCCGCGCAGGGACTGGAAAAGGTCATCGCGCACTACAAAGAGGGCATCGCGCAGGTGGAAGCCGCGCTCGGCACGGCCTTGTCGAAGCAGGCCAGCGCGGCCCGCGACGCCCGCGCCGGCGCGCTGACCAAGGTGGGCGTGCCGGAGGCGCTGGCACGGCGCATCGCCAGCCTGCCGGTGCTGAAAGCCGCGCCCGACATCGTGCTGGTGGCGGACCGCGCCAAGAAGCCGGTCGGCGAGGTGGCGGCGACGTATTTCGCGACCGAAGCCTTCTTCCAGCTCGACCGTGTCGCCGGCGCGGCCGGCAACATCGTGGTGTCGGATTATTTCGACCGCCTGGCGCTCGACCGCGCGCTCGATTCGATCGGCGACGCCGAACGGCGCCTGACCGCGGCCATGGTCGGCAACGGTATTGCCGGCGCCGGCGCGGTGGAGGAATGGGTCAAGCCGCGGCAGGCGGAAGTCGAGCGCATCCGCTCGGCCATCCACGAGATCGCCGGCTCCGGGCTGACGCTGTCGAAGCTGTCGGTGGCGGCGAGCCTGCTGGGGGATTTGGCGCGGCAGTAGTTTCTGTCCCTGAGGGGAGCGCAGCACCAAGGGTCGCGCGGCAGGCCCGAGACAGCTCCGCGCCGGAGTGGGGTCGCTGCGATCAGCCTCACCGCTGCGCTTCGCTGCCACCCTCCCCCGAGGGGAGGGATAGCAGCTAATGCCTGAAATGCCGCACGCCGGTGAACACCATCGCGACATTATGTTCGTCGGCCGCCGCGATCACCTTGTCGTCGTTGACCGAGCCGCCGGGCTGGATCACCGCGGTGGCGCCGGCCTCGATCGCCACTAACAAGCCATCGGGAAACGGGAAGAAGGCGTCGGAGGCGACCACCGAGCCTTTGGTCAGCGGCTGCGCGAGCTTGGCTTCCTTCGCCGCATCCTCCGCTTTGCGCGCCGCGATGCGCGCGGCATCGACGCGGCTCATCTGCCCGGCGCCGATGCCGACGGTGGCGCGGTTTTTGGCGTAGACGATGGTGTTCGACTTCACGTGCTTGGCGACGCGGAAGGCGAAGCGCAAGTCGGCCAGTTCCTGTTCGCTCGGCGCGCGCTTGGTGACGACTTTAAGCTGCATCGTCGTCGACCACCGCGTTGTCGCGCGACTGCACCAGCAGCCCGCCGGCGACCGATTTCACCGTCAGGCCGGATGCGCGCGGATCGGGCAGGCCGCCGGCCAGCAGCAGCCGCAGGTTCTTTTTCGCCGCCACGATCTTGATGGCCTCTTCGCTCGCGTCCGGCGCGATGATCACCTCGGTGAAAATCTCGGTGATCGCCTTCGCCGCTTCGGCGTCGAGCTTGCCGTTGAGCGCGACAATGCCGCCGAAGGCCGAGGTCGGATCGCAGGCCAGCGCTTGTCTGTAGGCCTCGAGCAGGCTCTTGCCTTCCGCCACGCCGCACGGATTGGCGTGCTTGACGATGACGCAAGCGGGCGTGCGTTTCGGATCGAACTCGGCGACGCATTCGTAGGCCGCGTCGGTGTCGTTGATGTTGTTGTAGGACAGTTCCTTGCCCTGCAACTGGCGCGCCGTTGCGACGCCGAAGCGGTCGCCCGCGGATTTGTAAAACGCCGCGCTCTGATGCGGATTTTCGCCATAGCGGAGCGGTTGCAACAATTTGCCGCCGAAGGCGCGGTAGTCGGGCGCCTCGTCATGCAGCGTGTCGGCGAACCAGTTGGAGATCGCCGCGTCATAGGCCGCCGTGCGCGCGTAAGCCTTGGCCGCGAGCGCTCTGCCGCAGCTCGAGCGTGGTCATGCCGTTGTGCGCCGCCAGCTCCGCCAGCACCTTGGCGTAGTCGGTGGGCTCGACCACGACGGTGACGTCGGCGTGGTTCTTGGCGGCGGCGCGGATCATCGCCGGCCCGCCGATGTCGATGTTCTCGATGCAGTCGTCGAAAGCGGCGCCCTTCGCGACCGTCGCCTCGAACGGATAGAGGTTCACCACCAGCAGATCGATCGGCTTGATGCCGTGCTGCTCCATGGCGGCGGCGTGCTCTTTATTGCCGCGGATGCCGAGCAAGCCGCCGTGCACCTTCGGGTGCAGCGTCTTGACGCGGCCGTCCATCATCTCGGGAAAGCCGGTCAAGGCCGATACGTCGACCACCTTCAGCCCGGCCTCCTGCAGCGCCTTGGCGGTGCCGCCGGTCGAGACCAGCTCGACGCCATAGCCGGTCAGCTCGCGGGCGAATTCGGCAAGTCCGCTCTTGTCGGACACCGACAGCAAAGCGCGGGTGATGCGGCGCGGATGGCTGGCCATGTGACGTACCTTGGCTTACGAGCTACCACACGAAGCGGCTGAATTGAATCGCGCTCGACCGGCATCCACAGGGGACGCGATTTACAGCGGCAATTCCGGCTCTTCCATGCGGCCGGGGCGGGCGCTGGGCGTCTGCTGCGGCGTATGGCGCAGGCTCCAGCGCACCGCCGGTTTCTCGCTGACTTTGCCGTAGATCACGATCTGCACGGTGCGGCGCGGGCCGTCGGTCCCCGCCAGATAGACGCTTTCCTCGATCTGCACGGTCTCGCCATAGGTTGAGAACGACCACAGCTCCTTGTCCGGCAGCAGCAGGATGACGCCGTGGCCGTCGGACAGCCGGTTGGCCTTGACCGCCGGGTGCAGGTGAAAGCGGATGGCATATTCGTCCGCGGCGCTCGGCGGCAGCGCGCGGCCATCGGCCGGCTGAAAGCTGTCCTCGCCGTCGAGCGCGTCGCCCGTCCGGGCTCAGCCTGACCAGGCGCGTGTGGACGATGCCGAAATCGGCCGCGTAGCCGTCATGCGAGGCGCGCAGCGTGACGCCCGCGGGCTGCTCGTCGCGCGCGATCTCCACGTTGTGCGGGCCGCTGACGATCGGAATGCCGCCCAGCAGGCGGCGCAGCGAGTCGAAGAACCGGCACGACGACATGTCGTTGACGGTGACCGTCGCATGCGCAGGCGTTGCGCGCGCGACCTGCCGCCAGTTCTCTCTGTTGACCGCCGGCAAGCCGCAATTGATCACCAGCCGGTGCTGCTTCCACGACAGCTCGAACGACAGGCAGCCGGCATGCGCCTCCTGGCTCACGGCCAGCGGCGGCGGCTTGCCGGTGTCCATCAGCAGCGCGCTGTTGCCGGCGTCGATGCGCTGATAGCCGGAATGCGGCGCGTTCGACACCGGCGTGCCGCGCGCGTCGTCATAGGCGAGCACGGTGGCGAGCAGGTCGATCGGCGTCGGCCCCATGCCGTTGAACTGCGCGAAATGGCCGTCGGCGTGGCGGAAGAAGCGCAGCATCGGCATCATGCGGTCGATGGCGTTGTTGATCGCCGCCGGCGGCTGCAGCTGGCGCGCCGAAAACAATTGCCGCAACGGCAACAGGTCGACCAGCAATTCGATCAGCACGCCGGGATTGCGGCTGATGTGGCCGCCGTCCGGCAGGATCTGGTAGCGCAGCTCCTCCATCAGCCGCCGCGCGTCGCCGCGCAGCGCGCCGGACTGGCCGTGCATGCACAGCGTCGCGTAGTTGAGCGCGATCAGCGCCTGCAGCCGCTGGTAACCGGCGCGCGTCTCCTTGAGCGAGCGGCGCAGATAACGCACCTGCCGCGACAGGCTGCGGATGAAGCGGCGATAGAAGCGCGCGTCGGCGTCCTGCAGCACGAACGGCGCCTGGCTCAGCCAGCAGATGATGCGGCGCGACAGAATGTCGAGCCGCCAGCCGAGCGGATGAAAGCCGCCTTGCACGTTGATCCAGTCGTCGATCAGCGAGCGCGCATTGGCGCGCGTGATGGCGGAATTGGCGGCGCGCAAATGGCGCAGCCAGGAGAAGTTCAGCAGGATCACCGCCCATTCGTCCGACGGCGGCGTCATCTCGAAGGGCGAGCGCCGGTCGCAGATCACCACCTTGCCGGCGAAGGCGAATCGCCCGCCGTAGATTTCGGCGGCGCGGGTAGCGTCGGCGGTGCGCAGATCTTGCGGCGCGATGACGAGGCGATCGGTCGCGGCCGACGCGAAACGCCAGCGCATCAGCAAATGCGCGTTGATGGCGGCGACAAGGCTGCGGAACGCGCGGCGCGCAATGAGCACGGAGAGCCTGGTCCGCTCCGCGATCGTGACACGCATCATGAAGGCGCTCGTCCCCTGCGGCGCGGCCCGATTCCGCGCACGATTGCCCACAGTAGCGAAGGGCCGGGTGAGGGCCAATATGCCTTTGCGGTCTGAGGATTAGGCGTTTTTGACGAGGCGCGCCGCATAAAAGCCGTCGAGTCCGCCCCAGCGCGGATCGGGGTCGGGCAGATGCAGCGGCAAGGTGCGCAGGTCGCCGTCCGGCGTGATGAATTCGCCGTGGCCGGCGACGTCTGCCGCTGCGATCGGTTTGCGGGTGACGCCGGTGTTGCGGCCGAGCAGGGCGGCAATCTGCGCGATGCCTTCCTCCGGTTCGAGCGAGCAGACGCAATAGACCAGCACGCCGCCCGGCTTGAGCAGCGCCAGCGCGCGGTCGATGAGCTTCGGCTGCAGCGCGGCGAGCGTCGCGATGTCGGCCTCGTCCTTGAGCCAGGGCACGTCGGGATGGCGGCGGATGGTGCCGGTCGACGAGCATGGCGCGTCGAGCAGCACGGCGTCGAACGGCCCGCTGTCCCATTCCAGCACGTCGGCGGTGACGCATTCGGCCTGCAGCGACAGCCGGTCGAGATTGTCGCGCAGCCGGTTGATGCGCGCGGGCGAGCGGTCGACCGCGGTGACGCGCGCACCGGCCAGCGCGAGTTGCGCGGTCTTGCCGCCCGGCGCCGCGCACAGGTCGGCAACGCTTAAGCCACGCACGTCACCGAGCAGGCGCGCCGGCAAGGAGGCTGCGGCGTCCTGCACCCACCAGGCGCCTTCGTTGAAGCCGGGCAGCAGCGCGATTGCGCCTTGCGCCAGCGTGCGCACGCTGCCGGTCGGCAGCACGCGGCCGTGCAGTCGCTCGGCCCAGGACGCGGCGTCCTCTTTCACCGTGAGATCGAGCGCCGGCTCGTGGCCGTTGGCGATCGCGATCGCACGCGCGGTCTCGTTGCCGTAAGTCTTGCGCCAGCGCGCCAGCAGCCATGGCGGCGTGTCGCGCGTCGACTCGGTTGCCGCGAGCGCCGTGCGGTTCTGCGCCACGCGGCGCAGCACCGCGTTGACCAGCCCGCCGTAGCGCGCCGCGCGCCGGTCGGCTTGCGCCAGCCGCACCGAGAGATCGACCGCGGCATGGTCGGGCACGTCGAGCCAGAGGATCTGCACGGCGCCGATCAGCAGAATGGTTTCGGTGCGCGGCGCCTCGGCGGGAAATCCCTTGTCGAGATAAGCGCCGAGCAGATGGCGCAGCGTGCCGAGCCGCCGCAGCGCGGTCGCCACCAGCCGGCGCATCAGCGCGCGGTCGCGGTCGGGGAGCGCCGCGAGGCCCGGGTGCGCGGCTTTGCCGGAGAGCTGCTCGTCGAGCGCGATCTTGCGCCGCAACACGCCGTCGAGAATGTCGGCGGCGATCTTGCGGGCGGCAAGGCCGGGGATTTCCGGCTGGGGAGAGGTGCGCGGACGCGCCAACGTTGACTCCAATTTGGCCTGCGATCATTGCCACGAAATGTGGCCGCGGCGCGAATCCGGCGCGAAAAACCCGAAATACTCACAAGTTTGACGGTGGCGGAATCGCGCGGGGCGCTACCGCAGCACGACCACTTCGGTGCCGACCTGCGCGCGGGCATAAAGGTCGAGCACGTCGGCGTTATACATGCGGATGCAGCCGTGCGAGACGAAGCTGCCGACCGAGCCGGGGTTGTTGGTGCCGTGGATGGCGTAGTTGCCGTTGTCGAGGCCGAGCACGGCGGCGCCCATCGGATTCTGCGGTGAGCCGCCGGGGATGACAGGTCCGTAGCGTCCGGCGATTTCCGGCGGCGCCTGCCAGGCCGGGCGCAGGCGTTTGAGCTCGACCGAGGCGCGCCCGTGCCAGGCCTGGCCTGCCTTGCCGACGCCGACCGGATAGCGGATCGCGCGGCCGTCGCCGAGCACGTAATAGAGCTGGCGCGCGCCGGTGAGGATGACGATCGTGCCGGGGCGATAGCCGCCGTTGAACGGCACCGTTTCGCCGGCGCGCGCGAGCGCCGGCGCCAACAGCAATGCCGCCGCGATCAGGCCGCCCAGGCAATGCCGTGCGAATTTCATTTTTCGACGATGACCGGCGTGCCGACACTCACCATCGCATAGAGCTTGGTGATGTCCTTGTTGTACATGCGGATGCAGCCGTGCGAGACGAAGCCGCCGATCGATTTCGGATTGTTGGTGCCGTGGATGGCGTATTCGCCCTTGCGCAGCGTCAGCGCGGCGACGCCCATCGGGTTGCGTGGGCTACCGCCTTCGATCACCGGGCCGTAGCTGCCGCGGTGCAATTCGGGCGGCGCCTGCCAGGCCGGCTTGATGTATTTGGCTTCGACGGCGGCGCGGCCGAACCAGGCCCAGCCCTGCTTGCCGACGCCGACCGGGAATTCCCACGCCTTGTCGCCCTTGAGCACGTAATAGAGGCGGCGGTCGCTGGTCTTCACCACGATGGTGCCGGGCGCGATAGCCGGTGAGCGGCACGATGCTCGGAGATTGCGGGGGCGGCGCGGGCGGCTTGGGTTGCGCTTGCGGCGGCGGCAGCGCGGCCTGGAAATCGACATTCGGCGAATGCTGCGGTTGCGGCTGTTGACTGCTCGGCCGGCTGCGTCGGCTGCGCGCTTGTGCATGCGCCATTGCCGCTGCCAGCAGCGCCCACATCATCACGATCATTACGAAGATCGCCGTCCGCCTCAGCACCAACGCCGCCATGGTCGCATCCCCAGTCCCTAACGGGCGCGATCATAAAACGGCGCGCGCCGACGCCGGGCGAAAGCCCGAAGTTAACGTAAATGCCGGCTGGTTAACGCCTCCCCGCGAGGCGGAGAGGGAACTCACGCCCCCGCCTTGGCCGCCTTCTTGTTCTGCCGGTTATTCACCAGATCGTCGACCACCGCCGGATCGGCCAGCGTCGAGGTGTCGCCCAGATTGCCGAACTCGTCCTCGGCGATCTTGCGCAGAATTCGCCGCATGATCTTGCCGGAGCGCGTCTTCGGCAGGCCGGGCGAGAACTGGATCAAGTCGGGCGAGGCGATCGGACCGATCTCCTTGCGCACCCAGGCCACCAGTTCCTTGCGCAAGTCCTCGCTCGGCTTCTCGCCCGCCATCAGCGTGACATAGGCGTAGATGCCCTGACCCTTGATGTCGTGCGGATAGCCGACGACCGCGGCCTCCGACACTTTCGGATGCGCCACCAGCGCGCTCTCCACTTCGGCGGTGCCGAGGCGGTGGCCGGCGACGTTGATGACGTCGTCGACGCGGCCGGTGATCCAGTAGTAGCCGTCGGCGTCGCGCCGGCAGCCGTCGCCGGTGAAATACTTGCCGACATAAGTGGAGAAATAGGTTTGCACGAAACGTTCGTGGTCGCCGTAGACCGTGCGCATCTGGCCGGGCCATGAGTCGGCGATGCACAGATTGCCGCTGGTCGCGCCCTGCTGCACCTTGCCGTCGGCATCGACGATTTCCGGCACGACGCCGAAGAACGGCCGCGTCGCCGAGCCGGGTTTCAATTTGGTCGCGCCCGGCAGCGGCGTGATGAGAATGCCGCCGGTCTCGGTCTGCCACCAGGTGTCGACGATCGGGCAGCGGTCCTCGCCGACCACGTGGTAGTACCACTCCCAGGCTTCCGGATTGATCGGTTCGCCGACCGAGCCGAGCAGGCGCAAGGACTTGCGCGAGGTCTTCTTCACCGGATCGTTGCCGCCCTGCATGAGCGCGCGGATCGCGGTCGGCGCCGTGTAGATGATGTTGACCTTGTGCTTGTCGCACACTTCCCAGAAGCGCGAGGTGGTCGGGTAGTTCGGCACGCCCTCGAACATCAGGCTGATGGCGCCGTTCGATAGCGGGCCGTACAGAATGTAGCTGTGGCCGGTGACCCAGCCGACGTCGGCGGTGCACCAGTAGATGTCGCCGTCGTGATAGTCGAACACGTATTGGTGCGTGATCGAGGTGTAGACCATGTAGCCGCCGGTGGTGTGCAGCACGCCCTTCGGCTTGCCGGTCGAGCCCGAGGTGTAGAGGATGAACAGCGGATCCTCCGCGCTCATCTCCTCGCACGGGCAATCGGCCGGCACGGTCTTGGCGATCTCGTCGTAATAGACGTCGCGGCCGGCCTTCATGTTGACGGCGGCGTTGGTGCGCTTGACGACGATGACGGAGGTGACGCCGCCGGCCTTGTCGCAGGCCGCGTCGACATTGGCCTTCAATGGAATCTTGCGCCCGCCGCGCACGCCCTCGTCGGCGGTGACGATGCAGGTGGATTTGCAATCCTCGATGCGGCCGGCGATCGAATCCGGCGAGAAGCCGCCGAACACCACCGAGTGGATGGCGCCGATGCGGGCGCAGGCGAGGATCGACACCGCCGCTTCCGGAATCATCGGCATGTAGATGGTGACGCGGTCGCCCTTCTTGACGCCGCGCGCCTTCAGCACGTTGGCGAAGCGGCAGACCTCGGCGTGCAGCTGCTTATAGGTGAGCGTCTTGTCGTCCTTGGGCTCGTCGCCTTCCCAGATGATCGCGGTCTGCTCGCCGCGCTTGGCGAGATGGCGGTCGACGCAGTTGAAGCAGGCGTTGAGCGTGCCATCCTCGAACCATTTGATCGAGACGTTGTGCGGGTCGTAGGAGGTGTTCTTGACCTTCGTGAACGGCTTGATCCAGTCGATGCGCTTGGCCTGTTCGGCCCAGAAGCCGTTCGGATCCTTGATCGAACGGGCGTACATCTCCTGGTACTTGGCGTCGTCGATATAGGCGCGCTTTTTCCAGTCGGCCGGCACGTCGTAGAGCTTGTCTTCAGACATCGCATTCCTCCCCGTCCCGCGGCTTGGGTCCGCAGGCAGCTTTTTCAGCTTTGACCCATTATGCGACGGCACCTTGACCGCGACAAGGCGCGGATTGGCGCGGGTTACCCCACTTTTGGAGGGGGTTTAGAGCCCCCAAGCGCCGATAATGGCGCCCATCAGCAGCAGCGCGCCGAGCCAATGGGCGCCGTCGATCAGGATCAGCACATGCTTGCGCATGCCGAAGATGTTGTTGACCGCCAGCGTGGTGATGACAAAGCCGAACCAGATGAAAGCGGCCGCGATCACGCCGTTCTTAAAGGTCAGGTCGCCGAGATGGCCGAGCACGCCGGCCAGCATCCAGGCCATGATCAGGTCGGCTACGAGCGACACCACCAGCGGCCAAACCGCCGCGTAGTTGCCGTGGTGCGCGCGCACCTGTTCGGAGGTGAAGCCGTGCGCCTCCATCCAGGGCTTGGCCAGCAGGCGATACCAGAAGCCGCCGAAGATCCAGGCGACCGCGCCGGCCACCAGCACGGCGATGTAATTGATGCCGGCGAAGGTCATTTGAGTCCTCCCATCTTGCACACCGCCTTCCATTCTTCCGCCGTCACCGGCTGGACCGACAGGCGCGTGTTGTTGATCAGCACCATCGCCTTCAATTTCGGCTCGGCCTTGACGGCGGCGATCGTCACCGGCTTGGGCAAAGCTTCGATCGCTTTGACGTCTACCACCACCCAAGGCTCGCCCGCTTTCGCCGTTGGATCTGGATAGGCCTCGCGGATGATCTCGACAATGCCGACCGCCGCCTTGTCTTCGCCGGAGTGATAGAAGAAGGCGCGGTCGCCTTTTTTCATCTTCATCAGGTTCTGCTTGGCCTGATGATTGCGCACGCCCGTCCAGGCGGTGCCCTTCGCGCCGCTTTTCATCTGCTGATCCCACGACCAGCTGCCGGGTTCGGATTTCATCAGCCAGTAGGCCATTTAAGCCTCCGCCTTGAGCGGCCGCGTCAGCAGCGCGACGATGGCGTCGTCGACGCTCAACTTTTTCGCCAGCACGGCCGCGACCGCGGCCGAGATCGGCATGTCGATATTTTTCTCGCGCGCCATTTCCAACAGCACCGGCGCGGTGAACACGCCTTCCGCCAATTTGCCGTGCGCGGCGGCATCCGCCGCCTCGCCCTTGCCGAGTGCGACGCCGAACGAGAAATTGCGCGACTGCGGCGTCGAGCAGGTGAGGATGAGATCGCCGAGGCCGGACAGGCCCATCATCGTCTCGGTCTTGGCGCCATAGGCGCGGCCGAAGCGCGTCAGCTCGGCAAAGCCGCGCGTGATCAGCGCGGCGGCGGCGCTGGCGCCGAGCGCGCGGCCGGCGACGATGCCGGCGGCGATGGCGAGCACGTTCTTGGCGGCGCCGCCGAGCTCGACGCCGCGCACGTCGTTCGAATGATAGGGGCGGAACGTGCCGGTGTTGAGCGCTTCGGCGAGCGCGCGCGCCGACGGTGTCGTCCGCCGCCGCGATGGTCACCGCGGTCGGCAGCCCGCGCGCCACGTCGGCGGCAAAGCTCGGGCCCGACAGGATCGCCGGCACGGCTTTGGGCGCGCATTCGGCGATGATCTCGCTCATGAACTTGTGCGTGCCGTGCTCGATGCCCTTGGCGCAGGCGATGATCGGCGTGCCGGCGCGGGGCGCGAGCGCGCCGATGACGGAGCGCACGACCTGCGCCGGCACCACCAGCAGGATGGCGTCGGCCGCGGCCGAGGCTTTGAGATCGCGCGTGACTTTGATTTTGCTGTCGAGCTTCACGCCCGGCAAAAATTTGCTCTCGCGCTTCTGCTCGAGGCTGTCGGCATTGGCCGCGTCGTGCTCCCACAACGTCACGTCGCGGCCGGCGCGCGCGCAGGTCAGCGCCAGCGCCGTTCCCCAGGCGCCGCCGCCGAGCACGGAGATTGTCTGGATGCTCATTTGTACGCCGCCGTGCGTTGCAGCGCGCCCTTGGCGGCGGCGACCTCGTCGAGCGGCCAGCGCGCGCGCGGCGCGACATCGAGCTTGTCGGTCATGCCGAGCGCGAGCCGCTCGGCGCCCGCCCAGGCGATCATGGCGCCGTTGTCGGTGCACAGCTCGAGCGGCGGCGCCACCAGCACGGTGCCGACCTCGAACGCCAAACGATGCAGCACCTTGCGGATCGCCTGATTGGCGGCGACGCCGCCGGCCGCGACCAGCGCGGACGGCGCGCCATATTGCGCGCGGAAGATGCGCAGGCCGGCGCGCAGGCGGTCGAGCACGACGTCGACCACCGCCTGCTGGAACGACGCGCACAGGTCGGCCACATCTTGGTCCGATAGCGGCGCGATCTTCTCGGCTTCCAGCCGCAGCGCGGTCTTCAAGCCCGACAAGGAAAAGTCGGCGTCCTTGCGCCCCTGCATCGGCCGCGGCAGCGCGAAACGCGTGGCGTCGCCGCGCGTAGCTTCGCGCTCGACCTGCGGCCCGCCCGGATAGCCCAAGCCCAGCAGCTTGGCGGTCTTGTCGAAGGCCTCGCCGATGGCGTCGTCATGCGTGGTGCCGATGCGCACATAATCGCCGACGCCGCGCACCGCGACCACCTGGGTGTGGCCGCCGGAGGCGAGGAACAGGCAATAGGGAAACGGCGTCGCATCGGTCAGCCGCGCGGTGAGCGCGTGCGCTTCCAGGTGATTGACCGCGATCAGCGGCTTGTTCTGCACCAGCGCGATCGCCTTGGCGGTGGTCAGGCCGACGATGACGCCGCCGATCAGCCCGGGCCCGGCGGCGGCGGCGACGCCGTCGAGCGCGTCATAGCCGCGCATGGCCTCGCTCATGGCCTTGGCGATGACATGGTCGATCGCCTCGACATGGGCGCGTGCCGCGATCTCCGGCACCACGCCGCCGAAGGCCGCGTGCTCGCTCACCTGGCTGAGCACGATATTGGACAGGATCTTGCCGCGGCCGTCCTCGGAACGCTCGACCACGGCCGCTGCGGTCTCGTCGCAGGTCGTCTCGATGCCGAGGACGATCATGGCGGGCTCCGGCTCTCCCCTTTCCGGGAAGGGTGAACTAAAAGGTGCCCTAGCATCGAGAGGTCCCATGGTGCAATCCATGGCGCAATCCACCGCCCTTTTGCGCATCGGCACGCGCGGCAGCCCGCTCGCGCTGGTGCAGGCGCGCACCGTGGCGGCGCGGCTGGCGGCGGCGCTGGGCGCCAACGAGAAGGATATCGAACTGGTCGTCATCAAGACGTCCGGCGACGTGATCCAGGACCGGCCGCTGGCGGAGGAGGGCGGCAAGGGCCTGTTCACCAAGGAGATCGAGGAGGCGCTGCTCGCCGGCAAGGTCGACCTCGCGGTGCATTCGGCCAAAGACATGCCGACGCTTCTCGCAGCCGGGCCTGATGCTGGCGGCCTGTCTCGAACGTGAAGACCCGCGCGACGTGTTCATCTCGCACCAAGTCCGGATCGCTCGCCGAACTGCCGCAAGGCGCGACCTTGGGTACCGCCTCGCTGCGGCGGCAGGCGATCGCGCTACGCCTGCGGCCCGATCTCAAGGTGACGCCGCTGCGCGGCAACGTCGAGACGCGGCTGCGCAAGCTCGAGGACGGCCAGGTCGACGCCACCATTCTCGCGCTCGCCGGCCTGAAGCGGCTCGGTCTGGTGCAGCACGCCACCAAGATCATGGACGCGACCGAATTTCTGCCGGCGGTCGGGCAGGGCGCCATCGGCATCGAGACGCGCGCCGACAATACGCGCGTGCGCGACATGCTGGCGAAGATCGATCACGCCGACACCTCGACGGCGGTCGCCTGCGAGCGCGCGTTCCTGGCCGAGCTCGACGGCTCGTGCAAGACGCCGATCGGCGGACACGCCACGCTGTCGGGCGGCGTGCTGCATTTCCGCGGGCTGATCGTGAAGCCGGACGGCAGCGCCGCGCACGAGACCTCGGTGGCCGGCCCGCGCGATAGCGCCAACGACCATCGGCGCCGATGCCGGCCGCGCCTTGAAGCAATATGCCGGCCCCGGGTTCTTCGACTGAATGCGCGTCGTCATCACCCGCCCGCAGCCCGCCGCCGAACGCACCGCCGCGGCGCTGGCCGCGCGCGGCCATAGCGTTTGGGTGGTGCCGCTGATGCAGGTCGAGCCGGTCGAGGCCGATCTGTCCGGTGACTGGGGCGGCGTCATTATCACCAGCGCCAATGCGCCCGCCGCCATCGCCGGCAACCCGGCGCGCGAGGCATTGCTCGCGCTGCCGCTGCTCGCGGTCGGCCAACGCAGCGCGGAGGCGGCGCGCGCCGCCGGCTTTACCGAGGTGACCTCGGCCGGCGGCGACGTGCGCGATCTGCTGCGCGCGCTCGCCACGCGGCGTCTCGATAAAGTGGCGCCCTTGCTCTATCTCGCCGGCGAGGACCGCACGCACCGATCTCGACCGCCGAGCTTGCCGCGCACGGCATCGCGGCCGAGATGCGCGTGGTCTACCGCGCCGTCCCCTTGCCGTTCCCGCCCGAACTGACCGCGGCGCTGGAAGCGGGCGACGTTGAGGCCGTGCTGCATTTCTCCAGGCGCAGCGCCGAGAATTACGTCGCCGGCGCGCGCGCCGCCGGCATCGCGGAGGAGGCCCTGGCGGTGCGGCATTATTGCCTCTCGGCGCAGGTGGCCGAGCCGCTTGAAGCCGCCGGCGCCAAGCGGGTGGCCATCGCGCCGCGCCCGCAAGAGGCGGCGCTGATTGAACTTCTGCCGCTTTCGCCGGCTTAACGTGGCGCCTGCGCGCCAATTGCGTTATTTCGGGGTTGCGGGCTTGGGGCGATTCGCCGGATTCTACAGATGACAGACAAGCGCAAGCGCGCGGCGCCGACCATCGACCTGAAGGCGACAGAAGTGCCGGGGCCGAAGCCGGCTGCGGCCGACAGCGCGCCCGCGCCGGAACAGCAAGAGACGCCGCGCCGCCGCCGCCACCTCCGCCCGAGCCGCCGCGCAGCGAAGCGCCACCGCCGCCCGCCGCCGCACGATTTCATCAAGACTTACGCGACGCCGGTCGCTGCCGCCTTTGCCGGCGCGCTCATCGGCGGCGCGGTGATCTGGGTCTTGTTGCCGGGATCGTCGAACGACGGCGCGCAGATCGCGGCGCTGCAAAAGCAGATTCAGGATTTGCAGAAGCGTCCGCCGCCCGCGCCCGACACGCAAGCGGTCGATGCGCTGCGCCAGCGCCTCTGCAAGATCGAGCACGACATCGCCAATCTGCCGCCCGGCGACGCCACGATCGCCGACCGGCTGACCGCCGCCGACAGCGCGATGAAGTCGCTCGGCATCGCGCTCGCCGCGCTCAACAAGCGCAACGACGATGCCGCCGCCAATGCCAAGCAGGCGGAGGAGCGCGCCGCTGCCGCCGAAAAGGCAGTGAGCGATCTGCGCGACAGCGTGCAGAGCGCCAAGCAGCAGGCCTCCGCCGCGGTCGATGCCGGGCAGCTCGCCGCCGTGCAGCAGCGCATCGGCCGCGCTCGAGCAATCGATGAAGGACGCGCGCGCGCAAATCGCCGCCAACGCGACCACCGACCAGGCGGCGCGTCTCGCTTTGAGCGCGGCTTCGTTGCGCGACGCGGTCGAGCGCGGCGCGCCTTACCAGGCCGAGCTCGCGCAGGCCAAAGCGCTCGGCGCCGACGATAGCGCGCTGGCGCCGCTCGCGTCCTTGGCCGCCAGCGGCGTGCCGAGTCAGCAAGCGCTGGCGCGCGAGCTCAACGATCTCATGCCGGCGCTGATCAAGGCCGCCGGCGTGCAGGATGCGCCGGGCGGCTTCCTCGACCGCCTGCAAGCCAATGCCAGCAGCCTGGTGCGCATCAGTCCTGTGAATGCGCCGCCGGGCGACAAGCCGTCCGACGTGCTGGCGCGCATCGAAGTCGCCGCCGCGCATGCCGACATCGCCGCGGCGCTGAATGACATCGGCAAGCTGCCGGAGGCTGCGCGGCAGAAGGCGGCCGATTGGGTGAGCAAAGCCACCGCGCGCCAGAAAGCGCTCGCCGCCGCCCGCGCCTTCGCGTCCGACACGCGCGCGCGGACTGTCCAAATGATCCGGGTGGTCACGTTCCTCCTGGCGGTCGCGGTGCTCGCCGCCGGCTTTGCCTGGCTCGCCGACCGCCCCGGCGAGGTCGCGGTCACCTGGCTCGGCTACCGCATCGAGACCTCGGTGATGGTGGCGGGTCTCGCGCTTGTCGTGCTGGTGATCGCGCTCACGCTCGCCTTCGCCTTCGTGCGCGGCATCCTGCGCTCGCCCGAGCAGGTCTCGCTGTTCTTCCGCCACCGCCGCGCGGTCAAAGGCTATCTCGCGCTCACGCGCGGCCTGATCGCCATCGGCGCCGGCGATCTCAAGCTCGCGCGCCGCTCGGCCGACGACGCGGCGCGGCTGTCGCCCGGCGATCCGCTCACGCTGCTGCTGATCGCGCAATCGGCGCAGATGGCCGGCGACCGCGCCGCCGCCGAGCGCGCCTTCCGCGACATGACCAAGCGCGACGACACCAAGCTGCTCGGCCTGCGCGGACTTTATATCGAGGCGCAGCGCCGCAACGATCCGCACGGCGCGCGCCTGGTCGCGGAAGAAGCGGCCAAGTCCGCGCCCGGTCTCGCCTGGGCGGGACAGGCCGTGCTCGACGACCGCTGCGCGGCCAGCGACTGGGCCGGCGCGCTCGATGCGCTCGACGCCATGAAGAGCGCATTGCCCAAGGCGGACTATCGCCGCAAGCGCGCGGTGCTGCTCACCGCCCGCGCGCAGGCGCTCGAGGAGATCGACCGCGACGGCTCGCGCGCCGCCATCCTCGAAGCCGTCAAGCTGGCGCCCGATCTCGTTCCGGCGGCGGCGCTCGCCGGGCGGCGGCTGGCGGAATCGAACGACTGGCGCAAGGCGCGCAAGATTCTGGAAACAGCCTGGACGATCAATCCGCATCCCGACATCGCCGAGGCCTACGCCAATCTGCGGCTCGGCGATTCCGCGCGCGAGCGGCTGACGCGCATGCAGAAACTGGCGGCGAAGGTCGAAGGCCAGCGCGAAGGCGCATTGGCCGTTGCGCGCGCCGCGCTCGATGCCGGCGAATTCAAGATCGCGCGCGATGCGCTGGCGCCTTATCTCTCCGCGCCGACCCGGCGCGTCGCCGCGCTGATGGCGGAGATCGAGGAGGCCGAGCACGGCGACACCGGCCGCGTGCGCGAATGGATGAGCCGCGCCGTGCGCGCCTCCGGCGATCCGGTGTGGACCGCGGACGGCGTGGTGTCGGAGCGCTGGCTGCCGGTGACGCCCAACGGCCGGCTCGACGGCTTCGAATGGAAACTGCCGCTGGCCGAGCTCGGCGTCAGCCGGCCGGTGATCGAGGTCGCGCCGCCGCCGCCGCCGCCGGTCGAGGCAAAGCCGGTCGCGGAGGCGGCGCCGGCGCCGCGCCTGCGCAAGGCGCAAAAAGCTCCCGATAGGGCCGCCAAAGCCAAGCCGGTCGAGCCGGTGATCCCGCTGGTGCACGCCCCCGACGATCCCGGCCCGGAGTCCATGCTCGATGTCGATCCGGTGCCGGAACCCTCGACGCCGCCCGCCGCCGACCCCTGGCAGCGCCTCCGCGGGCTGTTCCGGTAAGGCTTGTTAGCTTGCCATTAGCGCGTCGCGCCGATAACTAGGGGCCGATTTCAGCCGGCGTAGCTCAGCGGTAGAGCATCCGCTTCGTAAGCGGGTGGTCGGGGGTTCAAATCCCTCCGCCGGCACCAGCCTTCGCTCCTTCGGAGCTTCGGCTGGCGAGCCACCCTCGTACGCGAAGGCTGCCCGTCGTAGCCCGAAGGGCGAAGACGGGCGAGGCTGCTCTCCCTCACACATCCGCCGGGTTCTCGACCTCCGCCGAACTGTGCGCCTTGATCTCGCGCGCGGGCAGGCGGCCGCGGATGTCGCGGCCGGTCGGCTGCCAGGCGCAGATCTCGTTCTCGTTCACCCAGATGGTCTTGAACTCGGCCGGCGCGAAGAATTCCGCGAACACCAGCTCCTCGTCCTTGGCCGCTTCGAGGTAGTGCCGCTCGCGGTCGGGGTAATAGATGACGTCGCCGGCCTTGACCGGAAACGGCGTCTCATTCGCGTAGACGGTGCCGCGCCCGCGCAGCACATACATGAAGTGCTCGGCGCCCTCGTGATGGTGGTTGGCGGCCGCGGTGCCGGGCGGATAGATGATCATCTCGCCCTTGACCGCCTTGGTGCCGAACAGGCCGGGCGTCACCAGATAGATGCGCTTGCGTGCGTCATGCTCGGAATCGAGCACCGGCTCGCGCGTCCAGTCGGCGAGGCGGAAGGGCGCGTTTGTCGTGAAACTTGGGTCGAGCTTCGCCGCCTGCGGGATCTCGCCATAGAGCAGCGCGCACCCGCCTTGCGTGCGCAAGGTGGCCGTAAAGCCGCCGGGCAGGAAGGCGACATGGGCGTCCGTCAGAATTTCCCGGGCGCCATCGTGGGCAAGCTCCGCCTGCCCCTCCAGCACCTGCAGCCAGGCGACGCTGTCGGCCGGCACAGCTCAGCTTCGCCTCGCAAGCCGGGCGCGATGGTCAGGCGGTCGAGCAGAATGGCGGTGCCAGGCACGCGGGAATCCGTCAGCAAATGCTGGCGGCTGACGCCCGGCCCGGCCGGCTCGCCCGCCACCGAACTTTGGTTGAATATCGTCGCCAAAATGGTCCTCCCCACGCTTATATTTTGCGTACCTGCCGGGAAGTCGTAGGTTTGTGGCGGGCGGAACGCTACCCCCGCCCAACCTACGGGCGTCACACAACAAATACTGTCATTTTCAACGGCCCATAAAGTAGTAAGGTGGCGCACGCCCGCCGTTCCCGTGAACAAGAGTAGCGTCATGGCCAAACCAACCGTCATTCTCGTCGGCGCCGACAAAGGCGGCGTAGGCAAGACCACCGTCGCCCGCACTCTGCTCGACTATTTCGGCGCTCATCAGACGCCGACCCGCGCCTTCGACACCGAATCCCCGCGCGGCACCCTCAAGCGCTTCCACCCCGACCTGACCGAGGTGGTGGACATGACCGAGGTGTCCGATCAGATGAAAATCTTCGACACGCTCGGCAGCGCGGCCGCCCAGGTCACGGTGATCGACGTGCGCGCCGGCCTGTTGTCGCCCACGCTGCAGGCGTTGAGCGACATCGGCTTTCTGGAATCGGCCAAGAAGGGCCAGATCACCTTCGCGGTGTTCCACATTCTCGGCCCCTCGATCGCCTCGCTCAACGAGATCGCCGAGACCGCGAAGTTCGTCGGCGATGCCACCTATTTCCTGGTGAAGAACCGCATCAACGACACCACCTTCTTCGAGTGGGACCCCAAGACCTACAATTCCTATTTCAAGCAGATCAAAGGCGCCTCCGAGATCTCGATCCCCAAGCTCAACGAGATGGCCTGCGAGCAGGTGGAAGTGGCGAGCCAGCCCTTCGTGTCCTTCATCGCCAACAAGGACGCCAAGGGGCAGACGGCGAACTACTCCTTCGTGCTGCGCGGCTATGTGCGGCACTGGCTCGGCAACGTCTGGGGCGAATACGATCGCGTCAAGCTGATCGACCTGGTCGCGCCGAAAGTGGAAAACGTCCGCCAGCAAGCCGCCGGCTAGCGCATGCGCGCGGGCGGCGTCTGGTGAACCAATGTCGTTCCGCCATTCCGTCACCATCGTCGCCTCGCCCCGTTCGCGCGTCGGCACCACGCTGCTGGCGCGGCTGCTGGTCGACTTTCACGCGCAGGAAGGCCGCGAGGTGGCGGCCTTCGATCTCAATTCGGGCGGCGGCACGCTTTCCGCGTTCGCGCCCGAGCGCACGACGGTGTCCGAGATCGCCGACATCAAGGGCCAGATCGCGCTGTTCGACCGCCTGATCGCCGACGACGGCGTCACCAAAGTGGTCGATCTCGGCCATGAATCGTTCGAGGCTTTCTTCGCGCTGGCCGGCAAGATCGGCTTTGTCGAGGAGGCGCACCGCCGCGCCATCGCGCCGGCGATCCTGTTCGTCATCACGCCGGACGCAACCGCGGTCGAGGCCTATCGCTCCCTGCGCGCGCGCTTTCCGCAGGCCGTGCTGACGCCGGTGCACAACGAGATTTTCGGCGCCGCCCAGCACCGCGACAAATACCAGCTCACCGGCCACGGCGAGGTCATGGTGCATCTGCCGCTGCTCGCGCCCGGCGTGCGCAAATATATCGAGACGCCGCCGTTTTCCTTCGCCGATGCGGCGCTGGCGTCGAGCCGCATCCCGCTCGCGGTGCAGGTCGAGCTGCAAAGCTGGCTGCGCCGCGTCTGGCGCGAATTCCGCGAGCTCGATCTGCGCCTGCTGCTCGCCGATCTGCAATCCTCCATCGGGCACGGCAACGCATGATCCCGAAAAGTGGGAACCGGTTTTCGGACAAGATCATGCGCAAACAAAATATGACTACTCCGCTGCTGCTGTCGCGCAAATTCGCGCCGCTGTTCTGCTGCCAGTTCTTCGCGGCCTTCAACGACAATTTCCTCAAGACCGCGCTGGTGTTTCTCATTCTGTTCGGCGGCCGCGCCGACGCCGAGGCGCTGATCACGGCGGCGAGCGCGATCTTCATCGCGCCCTACTTCTTCCTGTCGGGGCTGGCCGGGCAACTGGCCGACCGCTACGACAAGGCGCGCGTGGCGCAATGGGTGAAATTCGTCGAGATCTTCGTCGCCGCGCTGGCGATCGCCGGCTATGCGCGACATTCGCTGCCGATCCTGTTCGGCGCGCTGTTCGGCTTCGGCGTGCTGGGCGCGCTGTTCGGGCCGATCAAATACGGCATCCTGCCCGATCATCTCAAACGCGAGCAGCTGCCGGCCGGCAACGCGCTGGTCGAGGGCGCGACCTTCATTGCGATCCTCACCGGCACCATTGTCGGCGGGCTCGCCTCGCGCGGGCACGACGTTGCCTCATTCGCGCCGCTGCTGATCGGCTTTGCGCTCGCCTGCTGGGTCGCGGCGCTGCTCATCCCGCCGACCGGCGAGGGCGCGCCGCAGTTGACAATCAGCGGCAATATCGCGGCCTCCACCGCCGCCACGATCCGCCATCTGCGCGCCGACCCGCGGCTGTGGTGGGGCGCCATGGTGACGAGCTGGTTCTGGCTCACCGGCATCGTCGTGCTGGCGCTGCTGCCGCCGCTCATCAAGGTGCTGATCGGCGGCGATGAAAACACCGTCACCGCCTATCTCGCGCTGTTCTCGGTGGCCGTCGGGATCGGCTCCGGGCTCGCCGCTCTGATCGCGCGCGGCCGCATCGTGCTCAACACC
>CAVTHL010000019.1:0-35868 GCA_963734465.1 uncultured Alphaproteobacteria bacterium | reverse complement strand
GGGACTTCAATGCCATTCGCCGATCGTACGGACGCCGGCCGCAGGCTCGCGCAAGCGCTGGCGGCCTACAAGGATCAGCACGTCGTGGTGCTGGCTTTGCCGCGCGGCGGCGTGCCGGTGGCGGCAGAGGTCGCCGACGCGTTGAATGCGCCGCTCGATCTCATTCTAGTGCGCAAGATCGGCGTGCCGATGCAGCCCGAACTGGCGATGGGCGCGGTGGTCGACGGGGCCACCCCGTTGATCGTGCGCAACGAGGAGGTGATCCAGCTCGCCGGCATCGAGGAGGCGGAATTCAAGGCGGTGTGCAACCGCGAGCTCGCCGAGATCGAACGCCGGCGCCAGAGCTATCTGGGCGGCCGCGTCCGCATCGAGGTGGCTGGCCGCACGGCAATCGTCGTCGACGACGGCATCGCCACCGGCGCTACCACCCGCGCCGCGCTGCGGGCCACACGCGCGCGCAAGCCGAAGAAGCTTATCCTCGCCGTGCCGGTCGCGCCCACCGAAAGCCTGGCGGTCATGCGCGACGAGGCCGATGAGGTCGTTTGCCTGGAAGATTATGAAGCGTTCGGCGCCATCGGCTATTATTATTCGGACTTCCGGCAGACCTCCGATCAGGAGGTCATCGATACGCTGGCGCGCTTTGCGCCGGCGCCAACGAAATGATCCGCGATGCCTGACGACGAAAAAAATCAGCTTCGCCTGTTTGCGCTCAAGGCCAGCGCCGAGCTCGGCGGCAATATCGCCGCGGCGCTCGGCCAGCCGCTCGCGGCGCACGAGGAGCGTGAGTTCGAGGACGGCGAGCACAAGACGCGCCCGCTCGACTCGGTGCGCGGCCGCGACGTCTATGTGATCCAGAGCCTGCACGGCGGCCCGGCCGAGAGCGCCAACGACAAGCTCATCCGGCTGCTGTTTTTCATCGGCGCGCTCAAGGATGCGGGCGCCGCGCGCGTGACCGCGGTGACGCCTTATCTCTGTTACGCGCGCAAGGATCGCCGCACCAAGCCGAACGATCCGGTGATCACGCGCTATGTGGCGAGCCTGTTCGAAGCGGTCGGCACCGACGCCGTCGTGACCCTGGAGGTGCACAATCCGGCGGCCTTCGAGAACGCCTTCCGCCGCCCGGTGGTGGCGCTGACCGCCACGCCGCTGTTCGTCGCCTATGCCAAGGCGCTCGCCGGCGACAATCTCTGCGTGGTGTCGCCCGACACCGGCGGCGTCAAGCGCGCCGAATTGTTCCGCGAGACGCTGGAAGCCGAGCTCGGCAAGCCGGTCGGCAAGGGCTTCGCCGAAAAGCACCGCAGCGGCGGCGTCGTCAGCGGCGAGCTGTTCGTCGGCGACGTCAATGGCGCAACCGCGCTCATCATCGACGACTTGATCAGCACCGGCGGCACGCTCTTGCGGGCGGCCAAGGCGGCGCGCGAAGCCGGCGCGAAGAAAGTGATCGCGTTGGTGACGCACGGCCTGTTCATGCCGGGCGCCGGCCAGGTCATCGCCGATCCGGCGATCGACCGCTTCGTCGTCACCGACAGCGTGCCGCCGTTCCGGCTGGAGGCGAGCGTGCGCGGCAAGATCGACACGTTGCACGTCGCGCCTTTGCTGGCGGAAACGATCCGCCGCTTGCACGAAGGCCGCGCGCTTACCGACTTGCTCGTGTTTTGAGCATTCGCTCGAGGCGGACGGCGTCGGCCGCCGCGATGCGCAGGTAGCTGCGCGCAAGCCGCGGCCACTTCTCCGGCGTGCGCGGCTCCGCCTCCAGCAGATGCGCGATGGACAGCCGCGCGCGCAGCGTCGCGCGGTGGCAGCGATAGAACGTAAACAGCTCGTCCGACAGATGATCGCGCAACGCATGGATGGCGCGGCGCCGGATGTATCGGCTCGCCCAATGAGCGCCGAGGCGGTCGCATTCGATGCACAGATAGGCGATCTCGTCGAACGGATCGACCGCGCGCAAACCGGCGTTGAACTCCAGGCAATCGATGATGGTGACCGGATCGCCGAGCCAGATGTGTTCGGGCCGCAGGTCGCCGTGGCCGTCGACGATTTGGCGGCCGCGCACGCGGTCCGCGATCAGCCCTCCGCGCGCTTTGAGAAAGCCGCGCTGGGCGGCGTCGATGCGGCGGATCAGCCCGGCCGGCAAAGCGAAGCGCGGATCGAGCAGGATGCGCTTGTTGTAAGTGAGGCTTCGTTGCCAATTGGCGAGATAGCTCTCGGGCGAAACGAAAACGGCATGGGCGCGGCGATAGAATGCGACCAGCGTGGCGACGACGCGGTCGAGCTGCCAAGCGGCGAGCGCGCCGCTGGCGATGGTGTTTTCGAGCGTGCGAGTTCTCGTCGAGCCGGCGCATCACCACCAGCCAATCGGCGATCTCGCCCGGGCCGCCGAGCGCGAGCCCGCGCGGCGATTGCGTGAGCGGCTCGACCCGTTCGTAGACATCGGGCGCCAGCCGGCGGTTGAGCGCCAGCTCGGCGCGGCAGGCGGCTTCGCGCTTCGCCAACGTCGAATAATCGAGATAGGGAAAGCGCACCGGCTTCTTGAGCTTGTAGACTTTGTCGCCGGCGAGAAAAACCCAAGACATGTGGGTCTGCTTGCACGTCACCTCGCGCGGGCGATGCGCATAAGCCTCCGGCCTGGCGAGGAAGGCGACCTTGTCGGCGAGCGCGATCGCTGTCGTGGGCGTGGTCGCCGGCGTTTGCTGGGCGGTGCTGGCCAAATGCTTTGCTGCCGATTCGGGAACGCGTGTGCAGATCGATTACGCCATCGGCTTGCAGCCGCCCTTGACGCGCGTCAAGCAACGTCGGGGCCCCGTGCTCGAAAAGGTCTGCAAATCTTGGGGTTTCCCGGGGCCGGCCCGGCGCTGAAAGCCGCCAAAGGTCAAAAGCGCTTCGCTTAGAGGTTGCAGAATGCGAGAATAAGCGCGCCGCCGGTGTCGGTCGCAAGGCGGTCTGGTTCTGGAACGGAGCAGCCGTTGCATTCCTATCGCGTCGCCGGGCGGCTGCGCCGGTCGCCAGCGAGACTCGAACTGCCCGGCGCCGTGCGCGCCGGCGCAGATCGCCGGCGACCGGTTCTTGTTCCAGGTGGCGGGCGTGGCGCCTGCGCCCTCCGGCCTCGAGCGTGCGGCCAAGCGAAGCATCCTGTTTGAGCCTGCGTCCGGCGTCGCAGCAAGCGACATTTCGATTTTTCTGATCGGAACGGTGTTCGGTATCTTGCTGCACCAGCGCGGCGAGATCGTGCTACATGCCAGCGCCGTGCAAGTGAACGGCAAGGCGGTGCTGTTCTGCGGAGCCTCGGGCGCGGGAAAATCGACGCTGGCCGCGGCGCTCGGCAGATTTCGGCGCCGCGCGCGGGCAGGACAAGCCGCTCGATGCACATGCCTGGTTGGACGCCGCGGGCGTGGACGTGACCGGCTATCCGGTGGCGCAGAATTTCGCGGAGATCGCGTGTTTTGTGTGAGCGCTAATACCCCGCCGCCAGCGATCCGCGCGTGCGGCGGTCGGCGGCGCCGACATAACCCTGCGGCGTGAACTCGGCCTTCGGGATCACCGCGATCGAATTGGCCGCGGTGTGCGGCGCGGTCGGCACGATAGTGTGGCCGCGCGCCCGCAACGCATCGAGCAGATCGGGATCGAAGCCCGGCTCGGCGAAGGTCGCGTCCGGCTGCCATTGATTGTGCAGGCGCGGTGCGCTCACCGCTTGCGCGATCGGCATGTGGAAGTCGATGGCGTTGACGATCACCTGCAGCACGGCAGTGATGATGCGGCTGCCGCCGGGCGAGCCGGTGATCAGGACCGGCTTGCCGTCCTTGAGCACGATGGCCGGCGTCATCGACGATAATGGGCGTTTGTTCGGCCCCGGCAGATTGGCGTTGTAGCCGAGCAGGCCGTAGGCGTTGGCGGTGCCCGGCTTGGCGGTGAAATCGTCGAGCTCGTTGTTGAGCAGCACCCCGGTGCCGTCGGCGACCAGACCGAGGCCATAGCCGAAATTGAGCGTATAGGTGTTCGACACGGCGTTGCCGTCGCGGTCGATGACGGAGAAATGCGTGGTGTTGCGGCCTTCCGATTGCGCCGGTTTGCCCGCTTGCACGTCGGCGGTGGGCGTCGCGCGTTGCCCGATCTGCGCGCGCAGGCGCGCGGCGTAAGCTTTCGAGGTCAATCCGGCGATCGGCATTTTCACGCTGTCGGGGTCGCCCATATAGACGGCGCGATCGGCGTAAGCGCGCTTCATCGCTTCGATCTCGTCGTGCAGCGCCTCGGCGCGCGCGAGCTTGGCGAGGTCGAAGCCTTCCAGAATATTGAGCATCTCGATCAGCGCGACGCCGCCGGAGGAGGGCGGCGGCATCGACACGATGTCGTAGCCGCGATAGCTGCCGCGCAACGCCGGGCGCTCGATCGCCTTGTAACGGGCGAGATCGTCCGCGGTCATGATGCCGCCGGCCTTGCGGACAGCGGCAGCGATCTGTTCGGCGATGCGGCCGCTGTAGAACGCGCGCGGGCCGTCTTTGGCGATTGTCTGCAGCGTGGCGGCGAGGTCGGGCTGGATCAGTCGGTCGCCTTGGTGCAGCACATCGCCGCCGTCGAGAAAAATCGCGACCGACGAGGGCCAGCGGCCGAGGCGCTCGCGCGCGCCGGGCAACGAGTCGGCAAGATCGTCTTCGACCGGGAAACCTTTTTGCGCGAGGTTGAGCGCGGGCGCGATCATATCGGCGAGCGTGAACTTGCCGGAGCCGTATTTCTCCAGCGCCATGGCAAGGCCGGCGACCGTGCCGGGCACGCCGACGGCGAGCGCGGAGTCGCGCGACTTCGCCGGATCGGGATTGCCTTGCGCGTCGAGGAACATGGTGGCGGTCGCGGCCGCCGGCGCGGTCTCGCGATAATCGATCGTCGTGTCGCGATTGTCCAAGTTTCGATTTTTGGCGAGATGGATCACCATGAAGCCGCCGCCGCCGAGATTGCCGGCGCGCGGATAGGTCACCGCGAGGGCGAAGCCGGTCGCCACCGCGGCATCGACCGCGTTGCCGCCGCGGTCGAGGATCTCGACGCCGATGCGGGCGGCACGGCTCTCCTGCGCCACCACCATGCCGTTGTGGGCGAGCACGCCTTGTGCCGGCGGGACCGCGGGCGCGCGCGTGACCGGCGCCACCTGCGCGTAGGCGAGGGTGGTTAGGGCAACGACGAATGAAATTGTGAAGACGAAACGCTTCATTGCTGACTCGTCATGGCCGGGCTTGTCCCGGCCATCCACGTCTCTGGCGTGACACAGCTAATAAGACGTGGATGCCCGGCACAAGGCCGGGCATGACGGTGGCAGGAACTATCTCGCCTGCCCGTGATAGACCGCGTTCGGCCGCATGTCGGTCGCGCTCGCCACGCGGTTCGACATGTTGAAGAAGCCGGCGATGGCGGAAATGTCCCAGATGTCACGGTCGGAAAATCCGGCGCGGCGCAGGCGCTCGCGGTCGCCTTCCTCCACGCTCCAGGGCGACGCCGTCAGCTTGACCGCAAAGTCGAGCATGGCGCGCTGGCGCTTGGAAAGCCGCGCCACGCGGTAGTTCATCACGATGTGCTCGCCGAGCAGCGGATTGCCGGAATATTGCCGCACCGCCGCGCCGTGCGCGGTCAGGCAATAATAGCAGCGGTTCTGCGACGACACCGCGACCGCGATCATCTCGCGTTCGAGCTTGGACAGGCCGCTGTCGCCCAGCATCAGGTCGTTGTACATGGCGACAAAGGTTTCCAGCTTCGCCATGTCGAAGGCGTAGGCGACCAGCACATTGGGCACGAAGCCGAGCCGGTCCTGGCATTTCTTGAAATAGGCGGCCATCGCCGGCGTGAGCTTGGCCTGCGGCAGATTGAGCGCGATCACCGGCGCATCGTCGGCGACCGCGGGGGCCGGCTTGAGCGGGATCGGCTTGACGGCGGGCTTGGCCCCCAGATTGGCCGCGGCGGATTTGGCGGCCGCCGCCTTGCCGCCCTTGATGGCGCGCAATGCCGGCGTATGCCGGCCAGGCGCCGCCTTAGCGGCGGATTTCAACGACTTACTGGCCTTCCCCATAATCCCTCGCCCCGATCCGTGCCCCGACTGGGCGCAAGATTACAGTGTTCTACGGCTCCGGGATATACCGAGCGGCTCCCCTTTCGCCTTTTCTTTCAGCCGCTTAAGGCGATGCACCAGGGAACCTGGAGGCTTCGTCGCGAGCCCGTCACCAAAAGATGGGTTGCTCTCGACGGCCCGGCGCGCAAGGTGAAAACTCATAAGCTGCGGCTGATTCCCCGCCGCGCATGATCCCGGACACACGCGAGAACGCCATGGCCGTTGAGCTTCCCGGCAGCGAGGAAGAGGCCGCCGCCCGCAAGGCGATCGCGCAGGCCACTGCCGAATTGGGCGAGCGGCGCAGCGACGTGCCGCCGACTTTCGTGGCGCAGATCTTTGCGCGCGCGGTGCCGGAAGACGTGGTGCGTTACGCCGCGGCCGATCTCGCCATGCTCGCCGAGCGTGCCTGGGATTTCCTGGCCGAGCGGCCGGCAAACAGTCCGAAGATCTCCTGCGAGACGCTGACGCTCGATGCTTCGCACAGGTCGGTCACGGTGCTGGCAATCGCCAATGACGACATGCCGTTTCTGTTCGACTCGGTGATCGGCGAGCTTTCCGACCGCAAGCTTGCCGTGCGGCTGGTCGCGCACCCGGTTTTGGGCGTGACGCGGCAGGGCGCAAAGCTCATTACGCTCGGCGCGCCCGATGCCGCCGGCAGCAAGCGCGAAAGCTTCATCCACATCCACATCGATCCGATCGAGGAAGCCGCCGCCCGCGCCGATCTGGTGTGCGGCCTGCAAGCCGTGCTCGAAGAGGTGCGGCGCGCGGTGCAGGATTGGCGCCCGATGATCGAGCGCGTCAACGCCGTCATCGCCGAGCTGAAGACCAATCCGCCGCCGTTGCCGGTCGACGAGATCGCGGAAGCGATCCAGTTCCTGCAATGGCTGTCGGCCGACCATTTCACCTTCCTCGGCCTGCGCGACTACAAATTCGACGGCCACACGCTCAAGCCCGATTTCGACAGCGCGCTCGGCATCATGCGCGACCGCGAGCTGAAGGTGCTCAAGCGCGGCGACGAGCTGCTGGAGTTCACGCCGGAGATCATGGCTTTCCTGAAGGAGCCGCGGCCGCTGATCATCGCCAAGGCCAATATCCACGCCCACGTGCACCGCCGCGTCTATCTCGACTACATCGGCGTCAAGCGCTTCGACGCATCCGGCAATCTCACCGGCGAATTCCGCATCGTCGGGCTGTTCACCTCCACCGCCTACACGCGCTCGGCGCACGGCATTCCCTATCTGCGCCGCAAGATCGCGGCGGTCGAACGGCGCGCCGGCTTCGATCCCAACAGCCATTCCGGCAAGGCGCTGGCCAATGTGCTCGGAGCATTATCCGCGCGACGAGCTGTTCCAGGCCGACGAAGACACGCTCTACCGCTTCGTGCTCGCGATCATGCAGCTCGACGAGCGCCCGCGCGTGCGCGTGCTCGCGCGCTTCGACCGCTTCGACCGTTTCGTCTCGGTGCTGGTGTTCGTGCCGCGCGAACGCTACGACAGCGCGATCCGCGCCCGCATCGGCGATTATCTGGCGCGCGCCTTCATCGGACGGGTGTCGGCCTTCTATCCGTTCTTCCCGGAAGGGCCGCTGGTGCGCGTGCATTTCATCATCGGCCGCTCTGGTGGACCGGCGCCGCAAGTCACGCGCGCGACGCTCGAGCACGAGGTGCGCGCCATCGTGCGCACCTGGACCGATGGGCTCGCCGAGGCGCTTGCGCTCGCGCACGAAGCGGGCGCCGCGCACGACTTGTTCAATCGTTACCGCGACGCGTTTTCGCTGGGCTTCCAGGACTACTATCCGCCGGCCTCCGCGGCGAGCGACATCCGCGCGATCGAAGCGCTCACCGCCGAGCGTCCGCTCGGCGTCGATTTCCGCCATCGCAACAGCGAAGAGCGCAGCCAGGTCAGCCTGAAAGTGTGGAGCTTCGCGCGGCCGCTGCCGCTGTCGGAGCGCGTGCCGGTGCTGGAGAACATGGGCTTCCGCGTGGTGGATGAGCGCACCTACCGCATCGCGCCGAAGGACCGCGAGCGCCTCTGGCTGCACGACATGCTGCTGGAACGCGGCGACGGCGCGGCCATCGATCTCGAGGCCGACAAGGCGCGGCTGGAAGCCGCCTTCCTGATGGTGATGCGCGGCAGCCGCCGAGAACGACGGCTATAACGCGCTCACGCTCGCCGGCGGCATGGGCTGGCGCGACGTCGCGCTGATCCGGGCGCTGTCACGCTTCCTGCGCCAGATCCGCGTGCCCTATTCGCAGGACTACATGTGGGCGACGCTCGTGAAGCACGCCGCCATTGCCGGCAATATCGTCGAACTGTTCCACGCCCGTTTCGATCCGCGCTCCGAGGCAGCGGACGGCCGCGACGGCAAGCAGGCCGCGCTCAACGACAAGATCGAACAGGCGCTGCAGGCGGTCGAGAGCCTGGACGAGGACCGCATCCTGCGGCAGTTCGTCAACGCCGTGCAGTCGGCGATCCGCACCAATTTCTTCCAGACCGACGCGCACGGCCAGGCCAAGCCGATCATCTCGGTCAAGTTCGAGAGCGGCAAGCTCACCGGCCTGCCGCTGCCGCGCCCGCTCTACGAGATCTTCGTCTATTCGCCGCGCGTCGAAGGCGTGCACCTGCGCTTCGGCAAGGTGGCGCGCGGCGGCATCCGCTGGTCGGACCGGCCGCAGGACTTCCGCACCGAGGTGCTCGGCCTGGTGAAGGCGCAGCAGGTCAAGAACGCGGTGATCGTGCCGGTCGGCGCCAAAGGCGGCTTCGTGCCCAAGCTGATGCCGAAGGGCGCGGCGCCGCGACGTGGTGCAGGCGGAAGGCGTCGCCACCTACAGACTGTTCATCTCGAGCCTGCTCGACATCACCGACAATATCGCCCCCGACGGCAAGATCATTCCGCCGCCCGGCGTGGTGCGCCATGAAGGCGACGATCCCTATCTGGTGGTCGCCGCCGACAAAGGCACGGCGACCTTCTCCGACATCGCCAACGAGATTTCGGTCGCGCACGATT
The DNA here is from genome assembly GCA_963734465.1 of uncultured Alphaproteobacteria bacterium. Classification (GTDB taxonomy): domain Bacteria; phylum Pseudomonadota; class Alphaproteobacteria; order Rhizobiales; family Xanthobacteraceae; genus Pseudolabrys. The sequence goes on along the minus strand of CAVTHL010000019.1, from coordinate 26,774 downwards.
TCTGGCTGGGCGACGCTTTCGCCTCGGGCGGCTCGGCCGGCTACGACCACAAGGTGATGGGCATCACCGCGCGCGGCGCCTGGGAATCGGTCAAGCGCCATTTCCGCGAGATGGACGTCAACATCCACGAGACGCCGTTCACCGTGGTCGGCGTCGGCGACATGTCGGGCGACGTGTTCGGCAACGGCATGCTGCGCGAGACCACCATCAGGCTGCTGGCGGCCTTCGATCACCGCGACATCTTCATCGACCCCGATCCCGACCCGGTGAAGGCCTTCGCCGAGCGCAAGCGGCTGTTCGGCCTGCCGCGCTCGAGCTGGCAGGACTACGACAAATCGCTGATTTCCAAGGGCGGCGGCGTTTATCCGCGCTCGCTCGAAAGCGATTGCGCTGTCGGCCGAGGCGCGCGCGCTGTTCGGCGTCGGCGAAAGCGTGACGCCGCAGGAGCTGATGAAGGCGATCCTGAAAGCGCAGGTCGATCTGCTGTTCTTCGGCGGCATCGGCACCTATGTGCGTTCGTCGCAGGAAACCGACGAGGCGGCCGGCGACCGTGCCAATGACGCCATCCGTGTCAGGGGTGCCGATCTGCGCGCCAAGGTGATCGGCGAAGGCGCCAATCTCGGCATGACGCAGCGCGGCCGCATCGAGGCGGCGATGGCCGGCATCCGGCTCAACACCGACGCCATCGACAACTCGGCCGGCGTCAACACCTCCGACGTCGAGGTCAACATCAAGGTGGCGCTCAGCCCGCTGCTGCACGCCGGCGCGCTCAAGCTCGAGGCGCGCAACGCGCTGCTGGCCGAGATGACCGACGAGGTGGCGCGGCTGGTGCTGCGCAACAATTACCAGCAGACGCTGGCGCTCTCCTTGGCGCAGCGGCGCGGGCTGGAGGATCTCGGCTTCCAGCAGCGGCTGATGCAGACGCTGGAGATGCACGGCCAGCTCGACCGCGCGGTCGAATTCCTGCCCGACGAGATGGCGCTCGCCGAGCGCCGCAAACGCGAGTGAGGCGCTGACGCGGCCGGAGCTCGCGGTGCTGCTCGCCTACGCCAAGCTGACGCTCTACAGCGAACTGCTCGACGGCACGGTGCCGGACGATCCTTATCTCGGGCGCGAGCTCAACCGCTATTTCCCCAAGGAAATGGCCGAACGCTTCCCCGACGCGCTGCATCAGCACCGGCTGCGGCGCGAGATCATCGCCACCCAGCTCACCAATTCGATGATCAACCGCGGCGGCGCCACGCTCATCGTGCGCATCGCCGACCAGACCGGCGCGAGCGCCTCGGCCATCGCCGCCGCCTTTGCCGGCGTGCGCAACAGCTACGGCATGGTCGAGCTCAACGCCGAGATCGACGCGCTCGACAACAAGGTGTCGGGCGACGTGCAGCTCGGCCTTTACGCCGCGGTGCAGGATTTGCTGCTCGACCGGCTGGTGTGGGCCTTGCGCCATGTCGATCCCGCGCAGGGACTGGAAAAGGTCATCGCGCACTACAAAGAGGGCATCGCGCAGGTGGAAGCCGCGCTCGGCACGGCCTTGTCGAAGCAGGCCAAGTGCTGCCCGCGACGCCCGCGCCGGCGCGCTGACCAAGGTGGGCGTGCCGGAGACGCTGGCACGGCGCATCGCCAGCCTGCCGGTGCTGAAAGCCGCGCCCGACATCGTGCTGGTGGCGGACCGCGCCAAGAAGCCGGTCGGCGAGGTGGCGCGCGACCTATTTCGCCACCGAGGCCTTCTTCCAGCTCGACCGTGTCGCCGGCGCGGCCGGCAACATCGTGGTGTCGGATTATTTCGACCGTCTGGCGCTCGACCGCGCGCTCGATTCGATCGGCGATGCGGAACGCCGCCTGACCGCGGCCATGGTCGGCAACGGCATGAGGCTGCCGGCGCCGGCGCGGTGCGAGGAATGGGTCAAGCCGCGGCAGGCGGAAGTCGAGCGCATCCGCTCGGCCATCCACGAGATCGCCGGCTCCGGGCTGACGCTGTCGAAGCTGTCGGTGGCGGCGAGTCTGCTGGGGGATTTGGCGAGGCAGTAGCTTTACCGTCCCGGGCGCAGCGCAGACGAGCGGTGCGCTGCAACCCGGGACCTCAGCTCTGAAAGGCCGGGGTCCCGGAGCGGCGGTCACCGCTGCCGCTGCACCGCGTCCGGGACAGATGCTAGCTAATGCCTGAAATGCCGCACGCCGGTGAACACCATCGCGACATTATGTTCGTCGGCCGCGGCGATCACCTTGTCGTCGTTGACCGAGCCGCCGGGCTGGATCACCGCGGTGGCGCCGGCCTCGATCGCCACTAACAAGCCGTCGGGAAACGGGAAGAACGCATCGGAGGCGACCACCGAGCCTTTGGTCAACGGCTGCGCGAGCTTGGCCTCCTTCGCCGCATCCTCCGCTTTGCGCGCCGCGATGCGCGCGGCATCGACCCGGCTCATCTGTCCGGCGCCGATGCCGACGGTGGCGCGGTTTTTGGCATAGACGATGGTGTTCGACTTCACGTGCTTGGCGACGCGGAAGGCGAAACGCAGATCGGCCAGTTCCTGTTCGCTCGGCGCGCGCTTGGTGACGACTTTAAGCTGCATCGTCGTCGACCACCGCGTTGTCGCGCGACTGCACCAGCAGCCCGCCGGCGACCGATTTCACCGTCAGCCCGCATGGCGCGCGGATCGGGCAGGCCGCCGGCCAGCAGCAGCCGCAGGTTCTTTTTCGCCGCCACGATCTTGATCGCGTCTTCGCTTGCGTCCGGCGCGATGATCACCTCGGTGAAAATCTCGGTGATGGCTTTCGCCGCTTCGGCGTCGAGCTTGCCGTTGAGCGCGACAATGCCGCCGAAGGCCGAGGTCGGATCGCAGGCCAGCGCGTGCCTGTAGGCCTCGAGCAGGCTCTTGCCTTCCGGCCACGCCGCACGGGTTGGCGTGCTTGACGATGACGCAAGCGGGCGTGCGTTTCGGATCGAACTCGGCGACGCATTCGTAGGCCGCGTCGGTGTCGTTGATGTTGTTGTAGGACAGTTCCTTGCCCTGCAACTGGCGCGCCGTCGCGACGCCGAAGCGCTCGCCGCGCGGATTTGTAAAACGCCGCGCTCTGATGCGGATTTTCGCCATAGCGGAGCGGCTGCAACAATTTGCCGCCGAAGGCGCGGTAGTCGGGCGCCTCGTCGTGCAGCGTGTCGGCGAACCAGTTGGAGATCGCCGCGTCATAGGCCGCCGTGCGCGCATAGGCCTTGGCCGCCAGCGTCTGCCGCAGCTCGAGCGTGGTCATGCCATTGTGCGCCGCAAGCTCCGCCAGCACCTTGGCGTAGTCGGTGGGCTCGACCACCACGGTGACGTCGGCGTGGTTCTTGGCGGCGGCGCGGATCATCGCCGGCCCGCCGATGTCGATGTTCTCGATGCAGTCGTCGTAGGCGGCGCCTTTGGCGACCGTCGCCTCGAACGGATAGAGGTTCACCACCAGCAGATCGATCGGCTTGATGCCGTGCTGCTCCATCGCGGCGGCGATGCTCTTTATTGCCGCGCACGCCGAGCAGCCCGCCATGCACCTTCGGGTGCAGCGTCTTGACGCGGCCGTCCATCATTTCGGGAAAACCGGTGAGCGCCGACACGTCGACCACCGCGCAGCCCGGCCTCTTGCAGCGCCTTGGCGGTGCCGCCGGTCGAGACCAGCTCGACGCCGTAGCCGGCCAGCTCGCGGGCGAATTCGGCAAGCCCGCTCTTGTCGGACACCGACAGCAAAGCGCGGGTGATGCGGCGCGGATGGCTGGCCATGACGGTACGAGCTACCACACCAGAGCGGCGAAATGTATCGCGCCCTGCGGCATCCACAGGACGCGAATTACAGCGGCAATTCCGGCTCTTCCACGCGGCCGGGGCGGGCGCTGGGCGTCTGCTGCGGCGTATGGCGCAGGCTCCAGCGCACCGCCGCCTTCTCGCTGACCTTGCCGTAGATCACGATCTGCACGGTGCGGCGCGGGCCGTCGGTGCCCGCCAGATAGACGCTTTCCTCGATCTGCACGGTTTCGCCATAGGTCGAAAACGACCACAGCTCCTTGTCCGGCAGCAGCAGGATGACGCCGTGGCCGTCGGACAGCCGGTTGGCCTTGACCGCCGGATGCAGGTGAAAACGGATGGCATATTCGTCGGCGGCGCCCGGCGGCGCGCGCGGCCTTGCGCCGGCTGGAAGCTGTCCTCGCCGTCGAGCGCGCGCCCGTCCGCGCTCAGCCTGACCAGGCGCGTATGGACGATGCCGAAGTCGGGCGCGTAGCCGTCATGCGAGACGCGCAGCGTGACGCCCTCGGGCTTCTCGTCGCGCGCGATCTCCACGTTGTGCGGGCCGCTGACGATCGGAATGCCGCCCAGCAGCCGGCGCAGCGAATCGAAGAACCGGCACGACGAGGTGTCGTTGACGGTGACTGTCGCGTGCGCCGGCGTTGCGCGCGCGACCTGCCGCCAGTTCTCTCTGTTGACCGCCGGCAAGCCGCAATTGATCACCAGCCGGTGCTGCTTCCACGACAACTCGAACGACAGGCAGCCGGCATGCGCCTCCTGGCTCACGGCCAGCGGCGGCGGCTTGCCGGTGTCCATCAGCAGCGCGGTATTGCCGGCGTCGATGCGCTGATAGCCGGAATGCGGCGCGTTCGACACCGGCGTGCCGCGCGCGTCGTCATAGGCGAGCACGGTTGCGAGCAGGTCGATCGGCGTCGGCCCCATGCCGTTGAACTGCGCGAAATGGCCGTCGGCATGGCGGAAGAAGCGCAGCATCGGCATCATGCGGTCGATGGCGTTGTTGAGCGCCGCCGGCGGCTGCAGCTGGCGCGCCGAGAACAGTTGCCGCAACGGCAGCAGGTCGACCAGCACTTCGATCAGCACGCCGGGATTGCGGCTGATGTGGCCGCCGTCCGGCAGGATCTGGTAGCGCAGCTCCTCCATCAGCTTGCGCGCGTCGCCGCGCAGCGCGCCGGATTGGCCGTGCATGCACAGCGTCGCGTAATTGAGCGCGATCAGCGCCTGCAGCCGCGGGTAGCCGGCGCGCGTCTCCTTGAGCGAGCGCCGCAGATAGCGCACCTGCCGCGACAGGCTGCGGATGAAGCGGCGGTAGAAACGCGCGTCGGCATCCTGCAGCACGAACGGCGCCTGGCTCAGCCAGCAGATGACGCGGCGCGACAGAATGTCGAGCCGCCAGCCGAGCGGATGAAAGCCGCCTTGCACGTTGATCCAGTCGTCGATCAGCGAGCGCGCATTGGCGCGCGTGATGGCGGAATTGGCGGCGCGCAAATGGCGCAGCCAGGCGAAGTTCAGCAGGATCACCGCCCATTCGTCCGACGGCGGCGTCATCTCGAACGGCGAGCGCCGGTCGCAGATCACCACTTTGCCGGCGAAGGCGAACCGTCCGCCGTAGATTTCGGCGGCGCGGGTGGCGTCGGCGGTGCGCAGATCCTGCGGCGCGATGACGAGGCGGTCGGTCGTGGTCGACGTGAAACGCCAGCGCAGCAGTCGATGCGCGTTGATGGCGGCGACAAGGCTGCGGAACGCGCGGCGCGCAATGAACACGGAGAGCCTGGTCCGCTCCGCGATCGTGAGACGCATCATGAAGGCGCTCGTCCCCTGCGGCGCGGCTCGATTCCGCGCGCGATTCCCCACAGTAGCGAAGGGCCGGGTGAGGGCCAATATGCCTTTGCGGTCTGAGGATTAGGCGGTTTTGACAAGCCGCGCCGCATAAAAGCCGTCGAGTCCGCCCCAGCGCGGATCGGGGTCGGGCAAATGCAGCGGCAAGGTGCGCAGGTCGCCGTCCGGCGTGAGGAATTCACCGTGGCCGGCGACGTCTGCCGGTGCGATCGGCTTACGGGTGACGCCGGTGTTGCGGCCGAGCAGGGCGGCGATTTGATCGGCGCCCTCCTCCGGTTCCAGCGAGCAGACGCAATAGACCAGCACGCCGCCCGGCTTGAGCAGCGCCAGCGCGCGGTCGATGAGCTTCGGCTGCAAGGCGGCGAGCGTCGCGATGTCGGCCTCGTCCTTGAGCCAGGGCACGTCGGGATGGCGGCGGATGGTGCCGGTCGACGAGCACGGCGCATCGAGCAGCACGGCGTCGAACGGCCCGCCATTTGACGATTCAGGTTGCCATTCCAATACGTCGGCTGTGACACAGTCGGCCTGCAGCGACAGCCGGTCGAGATTGTCGCGAAGCCGGTTGAGGCGCGCGGGCGAGCGGTCGACCGCGGTGACGCGCGCACCGGCAAGCGCAAGCTGCGCGGTCTTGCCGCCCGGCGCCGCGCACAGATCGGCGACGCTTAAGCCGCGCACCTCGCCGAGCAGGCGCGCGGGCAGCGAGGCGGCGGCGTCCTGCACCCACCAGGCGCCTTCATTGAAACCGGGCAGCAGCGCGATCGCGCCTTGCGCCAGCGTGCGCACGCTGCCGGTCGCCAGCACGCGGCCGTGCAGCCGCTCGGCCCAGGACGCGGCGTCCTCTTTCACCGTCAGATCGAGCGCCGGCTCGTGGCCGTTGGCGAGCGCGATCGCGCGCGCGGTCTCGTTGCCGAAAGTCTTGCGCCAGCGCGCCAGCAGCCAGGGCGGTGTGTCGCGCGTCGACTCGGTGGCGGCGAGCGCCGCGCGGTTCTGCGCCACGCGGCGCAGCACGGCGTTGACCAGTCCGCCGTAGCGCGCCGCGCGCCGGTCGGCTTGCGCCAGCCGCACCGAGAGATCGACCGCGGCATGGTCGGGCACGTCGAGCCACAAAATCTGCACGGCGCCGATCAGCAAAATGGTTTCCGTGCGCGGCGCCTCGGCGGGAAATCCCTTGTCGAGATAAGCGCCGAGCAGATGGCGCAACGTGCCGAGCCGCCGCAGCGCGGTCGCCACCAGCCGGCGCATCAGCGCGCGGTCGCGGTCGGGGAGCGCGGCAAGGCCGGGATGCGCGGCTTTGCCGGAAAGCTGCTCGTCGAGCGCGATCTTGCGCCGCAACACGCCGTCGAGAATGTCGGCGGCGATCTTGCGGGCGGCGAGGCCGGGGATTTCCGGCTGGGGAGAGGTGCGCGGACGCGCCAACGATGACTCCAATTTTCCCTGCGATCATTGCCACGAATTGTGGCCGGGGCGCGAATCCGGCGGGAAAAACCCGAAATACTCACAATTTCGACGGCGGCGAGGAGTTGGGCGGGCGCTACCGCAGCACGATGACTTCGGTGCCGACCTGGGCGCGCGCATAAAGGTCGAGCACGTCTGAATTATACATGCGGATGCAGCCGTGCGAGACGAAGCTGCCGATCGAGCCCGGATTGTTGGTGCCGTGGATGGCGTAGTTGCCGTTGTCGAGGCCGAGCACGGCGGCGCCCATCGGATTCTGCGGCGAGCCGCCGGGGATGACGGGTCCGTAGCGTCCGGCGATTTCCGGCGGTGCCTGCCAGGCCGGGCGCAGGCGCTTGAGCTCGACCGAGGCGCGGCCATGCCAGGCCTGGCCGGCCTTGCCGACGCCGACCGGATAGCGGACCGCGCGGCCGTTGCCGAGCACGTAATACAGCTGGCGCGCGTTGGTCATGATCACGATCGTGCCGGCGCGATAGCCGCCGCTGAACGGCACCGTCTCGCCGGCGCGCGCGAGCGAAGGCGCCAGCAGCAACGCGGCCGCGATCAAGCCGCCCAGCCAGTGCCGCGCGAATTTCATTTTTCGACGATGACCGGCGTGCCGACGCTCACCATCGCATAGAGCTTGGTGATGTCCTTGTTGTACATGCGGATGCAGCCGTGCGAGACGAAGCCGCCGATCGATTTCGGATTGTTGGTGCCGTGGATGGCGTATTCGCCGTTGCGCAGCGTCAGTGCGGCGACGCCCATCGGGTTGCGTGGGCTGCCGCCTTCGATCACCGGGCCGTAGCTGCCGCGGTGCAATTCGGGCGGCGCCTGCCAGGCCGGCTTGATGTATTTGGCTTCGACGGCGGCGCGGCCGTGCCAGGCCCAGCCCTGCTTGCCGACGCCGACCGGGAATTCCCAGGCCTTGTCGCCCTTGAGCACGTAATAGAGACGGCGGTCGCCGGTCTTTACAACGATGGTGCCGGGGCGGTAGCCGGCGAACGCCACAATGCTCGGAGTTTGCGGGACCGGCGCCGGCTGCGGCGGCTGCGCCGGCGGCAGCGCGGCTTGCTGCGGCTGCGCTGGCGGCAACACGGCCTGAAAATCGACATTCGGGGAATGCTGCGGTTGCGCCTTGGCCTGGCCGGATTGCTCGGCCGGCTGCGCCGGCTGCTGCACCTGGGCATGCGCCACTGCCGCTGCGAGCAGCGCCCACATCATCACGATCATTACGAAGATTGCCGTCCGCCTCAGCACCAACGCCGCCATGGTCCGTCCCCAGTCCTTAACGGGCGCGATCATAAAACGGCGCGCGCTGACGCCGGGCGAAAGCCCGAAGTTAACGTAAATGCCGGCTGGTTAACGCCGCCCCTGCGAGGCGCGGAGTGGCAACTCACGCCCCCGCCTTGGCCGTCTTCTTGTTCTGCCGGTTGTTGACCAGATCGTCGACCACCGCCGGATCGGCCAGCGTCGAGGTGTCGCCGAGATTGCCGAATTCGTCCTCGGCGATCTTGCGCAGGATGCGGCGCATGATCTTGCCCGAGCGCGTCTTCGGCAGGCCGGGCGCGAACTGGATCAGATCGGGCGAAGCGAACGGCCCGATCTCCTTGCGCACCCAGCCGACCAGTTCCTTGCGCAAGTCCTCGCTCGGCTTCTCGCCGGCCATCAAGGTGACATAGGCGTAGATGCCCTGGCCCTTGATGTCGTGCGGATAGCCGACGACGGCGGCTTCCGACACTTTCGGATGCGCCACCAGCGCGCTCTCCACCTCGGCGGTGCCGAGACGATGGCCGGACACGTTGATGACGTCGTCGACGCGGCCGGTGATCCAGTAGTAGCCGTCGGCGTCGCGGCGGCAGCCGTCGCCGGTGAAGTACTTGCCGACGTAGGTCGAGAAATAAGTCTGCACGAAGCGCTCGTGGTCGCCGTAGACCGTGCGCATCTGCCCCGGCCAGGAGTCGACGATGCAGAGATTGCCCGAGGTTGCGCCTTCGAGCGGCTTGCCTTCGGCGTCGACGATCTCGGGCTGGATGCCGAAGAATGGCCGCGTCGCCGAGCCCGGCTTGAGCTTGGTCGCGCCGGGCAGCGGCGTGATGAGGATGCCGCCGGTTTCGGTCTGCCACCAGGTGTCGACGATCGGGCAACGGCCGTCGCCGACCACGTGGTAGTACCACTCCCAGGCTTCCGGATTGATCGGCTCGCCGACCGAGCCGAGCAGGCGCAGCGATTTGCGCGAGGTCTTTTTCACCGGCCCATCGCCTGCTTGCATCAGCGCGCGGATCGCGGTCGGCGCGGTGTAGAACGTGTTGACCTTGTGCTTGTCGATGACTTCCCAGAAGCGCGAATTGCTCGGGTAATTGGGCACGCCTTCGAACATCAGACTGATGGCGCCGTTCGACAGCGGCCCGTACAGAATGTAGCTGTGGCCGGTGACCCAGCCGACGTCGGCGGTGCACCAGTAGATGTCGCCGTCGTGATAGTCGAACACGTACTGGTGCGTGATCGAGGTGTAGACCAGATAGCCGCCGGTGGTGTGCAGCACGCCCTTCGGCTTGCCGGTCGAGCCGGACGTATAAAGAATGAACAGCGGGTCCTCCGCGCCCATCTCCTCACACTTGCAGTCGTCCGGGACGCTCTTTGCGATCTCGTCGTAGTAGACGTCGCGCCCGGCCTTCATGTTGACCGGCGCCTTGGTGTGCCGGACGACGATGACGCACTTCACCGGCGCCTTCTCGCAGGCGGCGTCAACGTTGGCTTTCAACGGAATCTTGCGGCCGCCGCGCACGCCTTCGTCGGCGGTGACGATAATGTCGGACTTGCAGTCTTCGACGCGGCCGGCGATCGAATCCGGCGAAAAGCCGCCGAAGATCACCGAATGGATGGCGCCGATGCGCGCGCAGGCGAGGATGGCGTAGGCCGCTTCCACGATCATCGGCAAGATAGATCGTGACACGGTCGCCTTTCTTGACGCCCTGCTTCTTGAGAACGTTGGCGAACTTCTGCACCTCGGCATGCAGCTGTTTGTAGGTGACGGTTTTGGAATCCTTGGGATCGTCGCCTTCCCAGATGATGGCGGTCTGCTCGCCGCGCTTGGCGAGATGGCGGTCGACGCAGTTGTAACAGGCGTTGAGCGTGCCATCCTCGAACCATTTGATCGAGACGTTGTGCGGGTCGTAGGAGGTGTTCTTGACCTTCTTGAACGGCTTGATCCAGTCGATGCGCTTGGCTTGCTCGGCCCAGAAGCCGTTCGGATCCTTGATCGAACGGGCGTACATCTCCTGGTACTTGGCGTCGTCGACGTAGGCGCGCTTTTTCCAGTCGGCCGGCACGTCATAGAGCTTGTCTTCGGACATTCGCACTCCTCCCTGTCCCGCGGCTTGGACCCGCGGGCAGCTTTTTCAGCTTTGGCCTATTATGCGACAGCGCTTGCAGGCGCGACAAGGCGCGACAAGGCGCGGAATTGGCGCGGAATTGGCGCGGATTGTCCCCCTTTCGGCGGGGCTTAGAGCCCCCAGGCGCCGATAATGGCGCCCATCAGCAGCAGCGCGCCGAGCCAGTGGGCGCCGTCGATGACGATCAGGACATGGCGGCGCATGCCGAAGATGTTGTTGACCGCCAGCGTGGTGATGACGAAGCCGAACCAGATGAAAGCGGCCGCGATCACGCCGTTCCTCAAGGTCAGGGGCCCGAGATGGCCGAGCACGCCGGCCAGCATCCAGGCCATGATCAGGTCGGCTAGGAGCGACACCACCAGCGGCCACACGGCCGCGTAGTTGCCGTGATGGGCGCGCACCTGTTCGGAGGTGAAGCCGTGCGCCGCCATCCAGGGCTTGGACAGCAGGCGATACCAGAAGCCGCCGAAGGTCCAGGCGATCGCGCCGGCCACCAGCACGGCGATGTAGTTGATGCCGGCGAAGGTCATTTGAGTCCTCCCATCCTACACACGATCTTCCACTCCTCGGCCGTGACCGGCTGCACCGACAGCCGCGAATTTCTCACCAGCACCATATCCTTGAGCTTCGGCTCCGCCTTGATGGCCTGCAACGTCACCGGCTTGGCCGCGGCAGCCGCGGCCTTGACGTCGACCACCACCCAGGGCTCGCCTTTCTTGGCGGTCGGGTCCGGGTAGTGTTCGGACGTGATATCGACGATGCCGACGACCGCCTTGTCCTCGCCGGAATGATAGAAGAAGGCGCGCTCGCCTTTCTTCATTTTCCTGAGATTGGCCGCGGCCTGGAAGTTGCGCACGCCTGTCCAGGCGGTGCCCTTCGCGCCGCTTTTCACCTGCTGATCCCACGACCAGCTGCCGGGCTCGGATTTCATCAGCCAGTAGCCCAAGTCATGCCTCCGCCTTGAGCGGCCGCGTCAGCAGCGCGGCAATGGCGTCGTCGACGCTCAGCTTCTTCGCCAGCACGGCCGCGACCGCAGCCGAGATCGGCATGTCGATATTTTTCTCGCGCGCCATTTCCAACAGCACCGGTGCGGTGAACACGCCTTCGGCCAATTTGCCGTGCGCGGCGGCATCGGCCGTCTCGCCCTTGCCGAGCGCGACGCCGAACGAAAAGTTGCGCGACTGCGGCGTCGAGCAGGTCAGAATGAGATCGCCAAGCCCGGACAGGCCCATCATCGTCTCGGTCTTGGCGCCGATAAGCTCTGCCGAAGCGCGTCAGCTCGGCAAAGCCGCGCGTGATCAAGCGCGGCAGCGGCGCTGGCGCCGAGCGCGCGGCCGGCGACGATGCCGGCGGCGATGGCGAGCACGTTCTTGGCGGCGCCGCCGAGCTCGACGCCGCGCACGTCGTTCGAATGATAGGGGCGGAACGTGCCGGTGTTGAGCGCTTCGGCCAGCGCGCGCGCGATGGTGTCGTCCGCCGCTGCGATGGTCACCGCGGTCGGCAGCCCGCGCGCGACGTCGGCGGCAAAGCTCGGACCCGACAGGATCGCCGGCACGGCCTTGGGTGCGCATTCGGCGATGATCTCGCTCATGAACTTGTGCGTGCCATGCTCGATGCCCTTGGCGCAGGCGATGATAGGCGTGCCGTCGCGGGGGCCAAGCGCGCCGATGACCGAGCGCACGACCTGCGCCGGCACCACCAGCAGGATGGCGTCGGCCGCGGCCCCGGCTTTAAGATCGCGCGTCACTTTGATTTTGCTGTCGAGCTTCACGCCCGGCAAAAACTTGCTCTCGCGCTTTTGCACAAGGCTGTCGGCATTGGCCGCGTCGTGCTCCCACAGCGTCACGTCGCGGCCGGCGCGTGCGCAGGTCAGCGCCAGCGCCGTTCCCCAGGCGCCGCCGCCGAGCACGGAAATCGACTGAATGCTCATTTGTAGGCCGCCGTGCGTTGCAGCGCGCCTTGGCGGCGGCGACCTCGTCGAGCGGCCAGCGCGCGCGCGGCGCCACGTCGAGCGTGTCGGTGAGACCGAGCGCGAGCCGCTCGGCGCCCGCCCAGGCGATCATGGCGCCATTGTCGGTGCACAGTTCGAGCGGCGGCGCCACCAGCACGGTTCCGACCTCGAACGCCAACCGGTGCAGCACCTTGCGGATCGCCTGGTTGGCGGCGACGCCGCCGGCGGCGACCAGTGCTGCGGGCGCGCCATATTGCGCGCGGAAGATACGCAGGCCCGCGCGCAGCCGGTCGAGCACGACGTCGACGACCGCCTGCTGGAACGACGCGCACAGGTCGGCCACGTCCTGGTCGGACAGCGGCGCGATCTTCTCGGCCTCCAGCCGCAGCGCGGTCTTCAAGCCCGACAACGAGAAATCGGCGTCCTTGCGCCCATGCATCGGTCGCGGCAGCGCAAAGCGCGTGGCGTCGCCGCGCTCGGCCTCGCGCTCGACCTGCGGCCCGCCCGGATAGCCCAAACCCAGCAGCTTGGCGGTCTTGTCGAAGGCCTCGCCGATGGCGTCGTCATGCGTGGTGCCGATGCGCACATAATCGCCGACGCCGCGCACCGCGACCACCTGGGTATGGCCGCCGGAGGCGAGGAACAGGCAGATAGGGAAACGGCGTCGCATCGGTCAGGCGTGCGGTGAGCGCGTGCGCTTCCAGATGATTGACCGCGATCAGCGGCTTGTTCTGCACCAGCGCGATCGCCTTGGCGGTGGTGAGACCGACGATGACGCCGCCGATCAGCCCGGGTCCGGCGGTGGCGGCAACAGCCGTCAAGCGCGTCGAAGCCGCGCATGGCCTCGCTCATGGCCTTGCCGATGACATGGTCGATCGCCTCGACATGGGCGCGCGCCGCGATCTCCGGCACCACGCCGCCGAAGGCCGCGTGCTCGCTCACCTGGCTAAGCACGATATTGGACAGGATCGTGCCGCGGCCGTCCTCGGAACGCTCGACCACGGCCGCCGCGGTCTCGTCGCAGGTCGTCTCGATGCCGAGGACGATCATGGCGGGCTCCGGCTCTCCCCTTTCCCGGAAGGGTGAACTAAAAGGTGCCCTAGCATCGAGAGGTCCTAACTTCCAATCCTTGGCGCAATCCACCGCCCTTTTGCGCATCGGCACGCGCGGCAGCCCGCTGGCGCTGGTGCAGGCGCGTAGCGGCGGCGGCGCGGCTGGTGGCGGCGTTGGGCGCCAACGAAAAGGACATCGAGCTGGTCGTCATCAAGACGTCCGGCGACGTCATCCAGGACCGGCCACTGACGGAGGAGGGCGGCAAGGGCCTGTTCACCAAGGAAATCGAGGAGGCGCTGCTCGAAGGCCTAATCGACCTGGCGGTGCATTCGGCCAAGGACATGCCAACGTTCTCGCAGCCGGGGCTGATGCTGGCGGCGTGCCTGGAACGCGAGGACCCGCGCGACGTGTTCATCTCGCGCAAAGCCAAATCGCTCGCCGAATTGCCGAAAGGCGCGACGCTCGGCACCGCCTCGCTGCGGCGGCAGGCGATCGCGATGCGCCTGCGGCCCGATCTCAAGGTCGTGCCGTTGCGCGGCAACGTCGAGACGCGGCTGCGCAAACTCGAGGACGGCCAAGTCGATGCCACCATCCTTGCGCTCGCCGGATTGAAGCGGCTCGGTCTGCAAGCACACGCCACCAGAATCATGGACGCGCAGGAGTTTCTGCCGGCGGCCGGGCAGGGCGCCATCGGCATCGAGACGCGCGCCGACAATGCGCGCGTGCGCGAGGCGCTGGCGAAGATCGATCACGCCGATACCTCGACGGCAATTGCCTGCGAGCGCGCGTTCCTGGCCGAGCTTGACGGCTCGTGCAAGACGCCGATCGGCGGCCATGCGACGCTCTCGGGCGACGTGCTGCATTTCCGCGGGCTGATCGTGAAGCCGGATGGCAGCGGAGCGCACGAGACGTCGGTGGCCGGCCCGCGTGCGTCTGCCGTCACTATTGGCGCCGATTGCGGCCGCGCCTTGAAGCAATATGCCGGTCCGGGGTTCTTCGACTAATATGTACGTCCTCATCACCCGCCCCGAGCCCGCCGCCGAGCGCACCGCCGCTGCGCTGATCGCGCGCGGCCACAAGGTGTGGAAGGTGCCGCTGATGCAGGTCGAGCCGGTCGAGGCCGATCTGTCCGGCGGCTGGGGCGGCGTTATCATCACCAGCGCCAACGCTCCCGCCGCCATCGCGGACAACACGGCGAGCGGCGCGCTGGCCAGGCTGCCGCTCTATGCGGTCGGCGAGCGCAGCGCGCAGGCCGCTCGTCAGGCGGGATTTGCCAATGTCACGCCGGCCGGCGGCGACGTGCGCGACCTGGTGCGCGCGCTCACCACGCGCCGTCTCGATAAAGCGGGGCCGCTGCTCTATCTCGCCGGCGAGGACCGCAGCGCCGATCTGACGGCCGAGCTCGCCGCGCACGGCATCGCGGCCGAGATGCGCGTGGTCTACCGCGCCGTCACCTTGCCGTTTCCGGACGAGCTGGTCGCCGCGCTGGAAGCGGGCGACGTGCAGGCCGTGCTGCATTTCTCCCGGCGCAGCGCCGACAATTATGTGTCCGGCGCGCGCGCCGCCGGCGTCGCGGACGAGGCCCTGGCGGTGCGGCATTATTGCCTCTCGGCGCAGGTGGCCGAGCCGCTGCAGGCGGCCGGCGCCAAGCGCGTGGCCGTCGCGCCGCGCCCGCAAGAGGCGGCGCTGATTGAACTTCTGCCGCATTCTCCGCCTTAACGTGGCGCCTGCGCGCCAATTGCGTTATTTCGGGGTTGCGGGCTTTGGGCGATTCGCCGGAGCGCATGATCCCGAAAAGTGGGTACCGGTTTTCGGACAAGATCATGCGCCACTAAGGAAGCCAGATGACAGACAAGCGCAAGCGCGCGGCGCCGACCATCGACCTGAAGGCGACGGAAGTGCCGGGGCCGAAGCCGGCCGCGGCCGATAGCGCGCCCGCGCCGGAACAGCAAGAGACCCCGCGCCGCCGCCTCCCCGCGCCCGCCGCCGCGCAGCGAAGCGCCGCCGCCACCCCCGCCGCCGCACGATTTCATCAAAACTTACGCCACGCCGGTCGCGGCCGCCTTTGCCGGCGCGCTCATCGGCGGCGCGCTGATCTGGGCCTCGTTGCCGGGATCGTCGAACGACGGCGCGCAGATCGCGGCGCTGCAAAAGCAGATGCAGGATTTGCAGACGCGTCCGCCGCCCGCGCCCGACACGCAAGCGGTCGATGCGCTGCGCCAGCGTCTCTCCAAGATCGAGCACGACATCGCCAATCTGCCGCCCGGCGACACGACCGTCGCCGACCGGCTGACCGCCGCCGACAGCGCCATGAAATCGCTCGGCATCGCGCTCGCCGCGCTCAACAAGCGCAACGACGATGCCGTGGCGAACGCCAAGCAGGCGGAAGAACGCGCCGCCGCCGCCGAAAAGGCGGTGAGCGATCTGCGCGACAGCGTGGCGAGCGCCAAGCAGCAGGCCTCCGCCGCGGTCGATGCCGGGCAGCTGCCGCCGTGCAGCAGCGCATCGGCGCGCTCGAGCAGTCGATGAAGGACGCGCGCGCGCAATCGCCGCCAACGCCACCACCGACCGGGCCGCGCGGCTGGCGCTGAGCGCCGCGGCGCTGCGCGACGCGGTCGAGCGCGGTGCGCCCTACAGCGAAGAACTTGCGCAGGCCAAAGCGCTCGGCGCCGCCGACGGCGCGCTCGCGCCGCTCGCCTCCTTTGCGGCCGGCGGCGTGCCGAGCCAGCAGGCGCTGGCGCGCGCGCTCAACGATCTCATGCCGGCGCTGATCAAAGCGGCCGGCGTGCAGGATGCCCCGGGCGGCTTCCTCGACCGCCTGCAAGCCAACGCCAGCAACCTGGTGCGCATCAGCCCGCTGAATGCGCCGCCGGGCGACACGCCGTCTGCCGTTCTGGCCGCTCTAGAAATTGCGGCCGCCCATGCCGACATCGCCGCCGCGTTGAATGACATCGGCAAGCTGCCGGAGGCTGCGCGGCAGAAGGCGGCGGATTGGGTGAGCAAGGCCACGGCGCGCCAGAAAGCGTTCGCCGCCGCCCGCGCCTTCGCCTCCGACACCGCGCGCGGACTTGTCAGCGGACCTGCCAAATGATCCGGGTCGTCACGTTCCTCTTGGCGGTCGCGGTGCTTGCCGCTGGCTTTGCCTGGCTCGCCGACCGCCCGGGCGAACTCGCTGTCACCTGGCTCGGCTACCGCATCGAGACCTCGGTGATGGTCGCGGGTCTCGCGCTCCTTGTGCTGGTGATCGCGCTCACGCTCGCGCTCGCCTTCGTGCGCGGCATCCTGCGCTCGCCCGAGCAGGTCTCGCTGTTCTTCCGCCATCGCCGCGCGGTCAAAGGCTATCTCGCGCTCACGCGCGGGCTGATCGCCATCGGCGCCGGCGATCTCAAGCTCGCGCGCCGCTCGGCCGACGACGCGGCGCGGCTGTCGCCCGGCGATCCGCTCACGCTGCTGCTGATCGCGCAATCGGCGCAGATGGCCGGCGACCGCGCCGCCGCCGAGCGCGCCTTCCGCGATATGACCAAGCGCGACGATACCAAGCTGCTCGGCCTGCGCGGACTTTATATCGAGGCGCAGCGCCGCAACGATCCGCACGGCGCGCGTCTGGCCGCGGAAGAAGCGGCCAAGTCCGCGCCCGGTCTCGCCTGGGCCGGGACAGGCCGTGCTCGACGACCGCTGCGCGGCATCCGACTGGGCCGGCGCGCTCGACGCCGCTCGACGCCATGAAGAGCGTATTGCCCAAGGCCGAGTACCGGCGCAAGCGCGCGGTGCTGCTCACCGCCCGCGCGCAGGCGCTTGAGGAAATCGACCGCGACGGTGCGCGCGCCGCCATTCTCGAAGCCGTCAAGCTCGCGCCCGATCTGGTGCCGGCGGCGGCGCTCGCCGGACGGCGCCTGGCGGAATCGAGCGACTGGCGCAAGGCGCGCAAGATTTTGGAAGACGGCCTGGACGATCAATCCGCATCCCGACATCGCCGAGGCTTACGCCAATCTGCGGCTCGGCGATTCCGCGCGCGAGCGGCTGACGCGCATGCAGAAATTCGCGGCGAAGGTCGAGGGTCAGCGCGAGGGCGCGCTGGCCGTTGCGCGCGCCGCGCTCGATGCGCGCGAATTCAAGCACCGCGCGCGATGCGTTGGCGCCATACCTGTCGGCGCCGACGCGGCGCGTCGCCGCGCTGATGGCGGAGATCGAGGAGGCCGAGCACGGCGACACCGGCCGCGTGCGCGAATGGATGAGCCGCGCCGTGCGCGCTTCGCCCGATCCGGTGTGGACCGCGGACGGCGTGGTGTCGGAGCGCTGGCTGCCGGTGACGCCCAACGGCCGGCTCGACGGTTTCGAATGGAAACTGCCGCTGGCCGAGCTCGGCGTCAGCCGGCCGGTGATCGAGGTCCCGGCCCCGCCGCCCGCGCCGAGCCAGTCGAGGCGACGCCGGTGGCGGAGGCGGAGCCTGCGCCGCGCCTGCGCAAGGCGCAAAAATCTCCCGATAGGCCGCCAAGTCAAAATGGCCAAACCGGTCGAGCCGGTGATCCCGCTGGTGCACGCCCCCGACGATCCCGGTCCGGAGTCCTGCTCGATGTCGATCCGGTGCCGGAACCCTCGACGCCGCCCGCCGCCGACCCCTGGCAGCGCCTCCGGGGCTTGTTCCGGTAGGGCTTGTTAGCTTGCTATTAGCGCGCGCGCCGATAGCTAGTGGCGCGCTTTCAGCCGGCGTAGCTCAGCGGTAGAGCATCCGCTTCGTAAGCGGGTGGTCGGGGGTTCAAATCCCTCCGCCGGCACCAGCCTTCGCTCGCTTCGCGAGCTTCGGCTGGCAAGCCAGCCTTCGTTCTCGGAGCTTCGCGGTGAGCCACCCTCGTACGAAGGCTGCCCGTCGTAGCCCGAAGGGCGAAGACGGGCGAGGTTGCCCTCTCACACATCCGCCGGGCTCACGACCTCCGCCGAACTGTGCGCCTTGATCTCGCGCGCGGGCAGGCGGCCGCGGATGTCGCGGCCGGTCGGCTGCCAGGTGCAGATCTCGTTCTCATTCACCCAGATGGTCTTGAACTCGGCCGGCGCGAAGAATTCCGCGAACACCAGCTCGTCGTCCTTGGCCGCTTCGAGGTAGTGCCGCTCGCGGTCGGGATAATAGATGACGTCGCCGGCCTTGACCGGAAACGGCTTCTCGTTCGCGTAGACGGTGCCGCGCCCGCGCAGCACATACATGAAATGCTCGGCGCCCTCGTGATGGTGGTTGGCGGCCGCGGTGCCGGGCGGATAGATGATCATCTCGCCCTTCACCGCCTTGGTGCCGAACAGGCCGGGCGTCACCAGATAGATGCGCTTGCGCGCGTCGTGCTCGGAATCGAGCACCGGCTCGCGCGTCCAGTCGGCGAGGCGGAAGGGCGCGTTTGTCGTGAAACCTGGATCGAGCTTGGCCGCCTGCGGGATCTCGCCATAGAGCAGCGCGCTACCGCCTTGCGTGCGCAAGGTGGCCGCAAAGCCGCCGGGCAGGAAGGCGACATGGGCGTCCGTCAGAGTGTCCCGGGTGACCGTCGTGGGCAAGCTCCGCCTGCCCCTCCAGCACCTGCAGCCAGGCGACGCTGCCGGCCGGCACCGCTAGTCGGCCTCGCAACCGGGCGCGATGGCCAGGCGGTCGAGCAGAATGGCGGTGCCGGGCACGCGGGAATCCGTCAGCAAATGCTGGCGGCTGACGCCCGGCCCGGCCGGCTCGCCCGCCACCGAACTCTGGTTGAATATCGTCGCCAAAATGGTCCTCCCCACGCATATATTTTGCGTACCTGCCGGAACAGCTAGGTTTGTGGCGGGCGGAACGCTACCCCTGCCCAACCTACGGGCGTCACACAACAAATACTGTCATTTTCAACGGCCCATAAAGTAGTAAGGTGGCGCACGCCCGCCGTTCCCGTAAACAAGAGTAGCGTCATGGCCAAACCAACCGTCATTCTCGTCGGCGCCGACAAAGGCGGCGTAGGCAAGACCACCGTCGCCCGCACTCTGCTCGACTATTTCGGCGCTCATCAGACGCCGACCCGCGCCTTCGACACCGAATCCCCGCGCGGCACCCTCAAGCGCTTCCACCCCGACCTGACCGAGGTGGTGGACATGACCGAGGTGGCCGATCAGATGAAAATCTTCGACACGCTCGGCAGCGCGGCCGCCCAGGTCACGGTGATCGACGTGCGCGCCGGCCTGTTGTCGCCCACGCTGCAGGCGCTGAGCGACATCGGCTTTCTGGAATCGGCCAAGAAGGGCCAGATCACCTTCGCGGTGTTCCACATCCTCGGCCCCTCGATCGCCTCGCTCAACGAGATCGCCGAGACTCGCGAAGTTCGTCGGCGACGCCACCTATTTCCTGGTGAAGAACCGCATCAACGACACCACCTTCTTCGAGTGGGACCCCAAGACCTACAATTCCTATTTCAAGCAGATCAAAGGCGCCTCCGAGATCTCGATCCCCAAGCTCAACGAGATGGCCTGCGAGCAGGTGGAAGTGGCGAGCCAGCCCTTCGTGTCCTTCATCGCCAACAAGGACGCCAAGGGGCAGACGGCGAACTACTCCTTCGTGCTGCGCGGCTATGTGCGGCACTGGCTCGGCAACGTCTGGGGTGAATACGATCGCGTCAAGCTGATCGACCTGGTCGCGCCGAAAGTGGAAAACGTCCGCCAGCAAGCCGCCGGCTAGCGCATGCGCGCGGGCGGCGTCTGGTGAACCAATGTCGTTCCGCCATTCCGTCACCATCGTCGCCTCGCCGCGCTCGCGCGTCGGCACCACGCTGCTGGCGCGGCTGCTCGTCGACTTTCACGCGCAGGAAGGCCGCGAGGTGGCGGCCTTCGATCTCAATTCGGGCGGCGGCACGCTTTCCGCATTCGCGCCCGAGCGCACGACGGTGTCCGAGATCGCCGACATCAAGGGCCAGATCGCGCTGTTCGACCGCCTGATCGCCGACGACGGCGTCACCAAGGTGGTCGACCTCGGCCATGAATCGTTCGAGGCTTTCTTCGCGCTGGCCGGCAAGATCGGCTTTGTCGAGGAGGCGCACCGCGCGCGCCATCGCGCCGGCGATCCTGTTCGTCATCACGCCGGACGCAACCGCGGTCGAGGCCTATCGCTCCCTGCGCGCGCGCTTTCCGCAGGCCGTGCTGACGCCGGTGCACAACGAGATTTTCGGCGCCGCCCAGCACCGCGACAAATACCAGCTCACCGGCCACGGCGAGGTCATGGTGCATCTGCCGCTGCTCGCGCCCGGCGTGCGCAAATACATCGAGACGCCGCCGTTTTCCTTCGCCGATGCGGCGCTGGCGTCGAGCCGCATCCCGCTCGCGGTGCAGGTCGAGCTGCAAAGCTGGCTGCGCCGCGTCTGGCGCGAATTCCGCGAGCTCGACCTGCGCCTGCTGCTCGCCGATCTGCAATCCTCCATCGGGCACGGCACGCATGATCCCGAAAAGTGGGAACCGGTTTTCGGAAAGATCATGCGCAAACAAAATATGAGCACGCCGCTGCTGCTGTCGCGCAAATTCGCGCCGCTGTTCTGCTGCCAGTTCTTCGCGGCCTTCAACGACAATTTCCTCAAGACCGCGCTGGTGTTTCTCATCCTGTTCGGCGGCCGCGCCGACGCCGAGGCGCTGATCACGGCGGCGAGCGCGATCTTCATCGCGCCCTACTTCTTCCTGTCGGGGCTGGCCGGGCAATTGGCCGACCGCTACGACAAGGCGCGCGTGGCGCAATGGGTGAAATTCGTCGAGATCTTCGTCGCCGCGCTGGCGATCGCCGGCTATGCGCGACATTCGCTGCCGATCCTGTTCGCCGCGCTGTTCGGCTTCGGCGTGCTGGGCGCGCTGTTCGGGCCGATCAAATACGGCATCCTGCCCGATCATCTCAAACGCGAGCAGCTGCCGGCCGGCAACGCGCTGGTCGAGGGCGCGACCTTCATTGCGATCCTCACCGGCACCATTGTCGGCGGGCTCGCCTCGCGCGGGCACGACGTTGCCTCATTCGCGCCGCTGCTGATCGGCTTTGCGCTCGCCTGCTGGGTCGCGGCGCTGCTGATCCCGCCGACCGGCGAGGGCGCGCCGCAGTTGACAATCAGCGGCAATATCGCGGCCTCCACCGCCGCCACGATCCGCCATCTGCGCGCCGACCCGCGGCTGTGGTGGGGCGCCATGGTGACGAGCTGGTTCTGGCTCACCGGCATCGTCGTGCTGGCGCTGCTGCCGCCGCTCATCAAAGTGCTGATCGGCGGCGATGAGAACACCGTCACCGCCTATCTCGCGCTGTTCTCGGTGGCCGTCGGGATCGGCTCCGGGCTCGCCGCGCTGATCGCGCGCGGCCGCATCGTGCTCAACACCACGCTCGCGGGCGCCGTGCTGCTCGCGGTGTTCGCGCTCGATCTCGGCGCTGCGACGTTTGCCGTCGCGCCCGCCGCTTCGCCGCAAGGACCGGGCGCGGTGTTTTCCTCCGCGCTCGGCATCCGCGCCGCCGTCGATCTCGCGGGGCTGGCCATTGCCGGCGGGCTGTTCATCGTGCCGGCCTTCGCCGCGGTGCAGGCCTGGGCCGGCGCCGCCTATCGCGCGCGCACCATTGCCGCCGTCAATGTGCTCAACGCCGCCTTCATGACGGCGGCGACCATCTTGGTGGCGACCTTGCAGAAATTCGGCGCGACCGTGCCGATGCTGTTGCTGGCGCTCGGCGTCGCCACCGCGCTGGTGGCGCTGGCGATCTGGCGCACGATGCCGAAGACTGACCGTCGGACTGGATGCCCGCTTTCGCGGGCTTGACATCATTTCCCGCATCTTCAGCACGCGGTCGACCATCTCGCCGGCGACGCCGAGATAATTGGCGGGGTCGATGAGCTTCTCCAGCGTCTTGCGGTCGGCGTGCTTGGAGATTTCCTTGTCCTCGGCGAGCAGGTCGATGAGCGGCCGCCCGGTCTTCACCACCTCGCGGCAGATGTCGTAGACGACGTCATGCGCGCGGTTGCGCCCCATCGCGGCGCCCAAGCCCATCATCACCGCCTCCGACATGATCAGGCCGTTGGTGATGTCGAGGTTCGCGCGCATCTTCTTCTCGTTCACCTGCATGCCCTCGCAGACGAAGCGCGTCTGCGCCAGCGCGCCCGGCCGACAGCATGAAGATTTCCGGCAGCGCGATCCATTCGATCTCCCACGGCCCGGTCGCGCGCTCGTGGTCCTCGACCATCGCTTCCAGCAACGCGGCGGCGAGCTGCTTCACCATCGCGGTCTGCGCGGTGATGTAGACCGACGAGATCGGATTGCGCTTCTGCGGCATGGTCGAGGACGAGCCGCGGCCGGCGTGGAACGGCTCGTAGACTTCTTCCACTTCGGTCTGCATCAGCAGCTTCACGTCGAAGGCGATCTTGCCGCACGAGCCGGTGACCAGCCCGAGGAAGCAGCCGACCTCGGCGATGCAGTCGCGCACCGTGTGCCAGGAAATGGCCGGCTGGCCGAGCTTCAATTCCTTCATCAGCTCGACCTGGCACTTGAGCCCGTCCTTGCCGAGCGAGGACAGCGTGCCGGCGGCGCCGCCGAATTCGCCGACCAGCACGCGCTCTTTCAATTGCGCCAGCCGCTGCTTGTGCCGCTCGAAGGCGGCGAGCATGGTCGCCATCTTGTAGCCGAAGGTGATCGGCACCGCCTGCTGCAGGTTCGCTGCGCCCCGCCATCGGCGTGTCGCGGTATTTCTTGGCGAGCGCGGCGAGCGCGTCGCAGATGCCGTCGATCTCCTGCTCGACGATCGCCAAGCGCCTCGCGGATCTGCAGGACGGTGGCGGTGTCGGTGATGTCCTGCGTGGTGGCGCCCCAATGCGACCACTCGCCCAGCCCGTCCTTGCACAGCTTCACCAGCTGCTGCACGACCGGCAGCACCGGATAGCCGATCCTCTCGGTCGCCTCTTTCAGTTTCGCCATGTCGATCAGCTTGGCGTCGCAATGCTTGACGATCTCGGTCGCGGCCTCCTGCGGGATGATCTTCAGCCGCGCCTGCGCCTTCGCCAGCGCCGCCTCGAAGTCGAGATATTTCTGCACCCGGTTCTCGTCCGACCACACCGCGCGCATCGCCGGCGTGGTGAAAATGTCGCGGAATACCGCGGAATCGAGGATCGTTGAGGGCATTCGGGTCTCCTTAAGGCCGGGTCGCGGCGCACGTTAGCGTGTCCGCCGCGCCGATCAACTCGTAGCTGTTGCGCGGCGGCGCGTTTCGGCCCCAAATTAAGCGCCACCGAACGGGGAGGGCCTCAATGAACGTCAGTGCGAAGCCGCAAGCCAGTTTCAAGCTCGAGCCGGTGCATCCCAAGCCGGAAGAGGCGCACACCATGCCCTATGCGCCGGCGGTGCGCATCGTCGGCGCCTGCGATCTGATGTTCCTGTCGGGCGCGACGCCGTCGCCGCTCTATCACAAGCATCCGCATGTCGACGCCGAGCACGTGCACCCGCATTCGATCGAGGAGCAGACCACGCGCGCGATGGAGGCGATCAAGTCGATCCTGGACGAGACCGGCGCCGGCTGGCGCGACGTGGTGAAGGTGACGAAGTATCTGACCGACTTCCGCGACGCCGACGCCATGCACGCCACCATGGCCAAATATTTCGGCGACTGGCGGCCGGCCAGCACGACGGTGTGCATCAATTCGCTGTCGTCGCCGGGCGCGCGCATCGAGCTCGACATGATCGTGGCGCTGCCGAAGAAAGCCTGAGTGCCCTCCCGCCCCATCTCGCGGCCATCGTCGCGGCCGACGTCCCGCGCTTCTCGCAGGCCGAGATGGCGCGCCGGCGCGCGGCGGTCGAAGCGCTGCTGGCGGAGCAGGGCTGCGAGCATCTCGTGTTCTGCGGCGCCAACCGCTTCGGCTCGGCGGTGCAGTGGCTGACGCAATGGCCGGTGACGGCCGAGGCGGTCGGCGTGCTCACGCCGGGCAAACGCGACGCGCTGTTCGTGCAATACGTCAACCACGCGCCGCAGGCCGCGCTGATCGCCGATAAGGCGGATGTGGCGTGGGGCGGCGAGTCGTCGCTCGGCGCGGCGATCAAGGTGCTGGAGCAGCGCGGCGCGTGGCAGGGACGCGTCGCGACGCTCGGGCCGTTGAGTGCCGAGCAGCACGCGGCGCTCACTGCGCGCTTCGGCCACTGAAAAGCCTCAACCGCGATTACATCCGCCTGCGCCAGGTGAAATCCGCCGAGGAGCTCGACTGGCTGCGCATCGGCGCGCATTTTTCCGATCTCGGCATGGCGGCGCTGCGTGACGCCATCAAGCCCGGCGTGAAGCGAGCGCGAACTGGGCAACGCCATCGAGCGCGCCTATGTCGGGCAGGGCGGCACCACCGGCATTCATTACATCGGCACCACGTCGATGGCCGCGCCCGATCTCGCGGTGCCGCGCCAGTTTCCGACGCCGCGGCGCGTGCAGGCGGGCGATGTGGTGGTGGCGGAAATCACCGCCGCGTTCTGGGAGCATCCGGGGCAGGTGCTGAGAAGCTTCGCGCTCGGCGAGCCGACGAAACTCTATCGCGATCTGCACGCGGCGGCGGACGCCGCCTTCGATGCGATTGCCGCCGTGCTCAAGGCCGGCGCGACGCCCAGCGCACGTGATCGAAGCCTCCGGCGTGATCGAGGACGCCGGCTTCACCATCATCGACGATCTGCTGCACGGCTATGGCGGCGGCTATCTGCCGCCGATCCTCGGCAGCAAAAGCCGCCCCGCCGGTCCCGTGCCCGACGCGCCCTTCCGCGCCGGGCAGACGGTGGTGATCCAGCCCAACGTGGTGACGCGCGACGGCAAAGCCGGCGTGCAGACCGGCGAGATGGTGCTGATCACCGACACCGGCATCGAGCGCTTCCACGCGATGCCGCGCGGCTTTGCGACCCTTGCACCGTCCTCCTGAGGTGCGAGCCGCAGCGAGCCTCGAAGGATGACGGGTACTGAGTCAATGGCCGATCACCCTTCGCTGGCCGTGCTGCGCTCGGCCACCTCCAGGAGACGGAGAAAGGCTGCTTATCTGAGCTGCTCCGCCATCCAGTCGGCGCTCTGCGAGCGCCAGCGGTAGGCGCGGTTGGTGGCGATGTGGTTGCCGTCCTCGATCATCATCAGCGTCGCCGGCCCCTTGACCTCGCGCGAAAGCCGCTCGGCGTCGGCCGCCGGCACGATGCGGTCGAGCCGCCCGTTCACGATGAAGATGGGACAGGTGATGTTGGCCGCGATGCCTTCGAGCGAGAGGGTCAAGGCGTTCTTCTTCGCCTCGTCTTGCGTGGCGCAATGGCTGCGCACGCGGAAGGCCTCGCGCGTCAGCTCCGGCAGATTGTCCCAGTTGGCGCCCCAATTGAACGGGCCGCCGAGCGCGATGCAGGCCTTGATGCGCTTCTCGAACGCCGCCGCGCGCGGCGCGTAATAGCCGCCGAGGCTGACGCCCCACATGCCGATGCGCGAGCTGTCGACATCGCGCCGGCTCGCGACGAAATCGAGCACCGCCTTCACCGGCACCTCGTAGTCGCCGCGGATGGCGAAATCGTATTGCGCCTCGCCCTGGCCCGGCCCCTCGAAGATCAGCGTCGCCATGCCGCGCGCGAGGAACGGCGCCTCGTAGGCGTCGCCTTCCTCCTTGGTCGAGTCGAGCCCGACCGCCATGACCACGACCGGCGGTCTGTCGTAGCCGGCCGGCTTGCGCAGGATGCCCGAGAGCATCTTGCCCTCGTAGGGAATGCGCAGGCGCTCGCCGGGCGGCCGCAGGAACGGCAGCGCCGCCTGCCGGCACTCGACCGCCTTCATGTGCGCGACCTTCATCTGCGGCACGTCGTTGACGAACAGGAAGGCCGCGAAGTGGTAGTAGACGCCGGCGCGCTGCAAGGCTTCGCCGGCGGTGAGCTGATGCCCGCGCTTGAGCGCCTCGCGGCCGAGCTCTTCATGATGCGCGGCGCGCCGCCGACCAGGCGGCGCACCATTCGTCGTAGCTCTTGATCTGGCCGGTGACTTCCTCGAAGTCGGTCAGCACCACGCCGTTGGCGACGAAGCGCGGTCCCCAATGCGCGATCGCGGCCTGCAGCCGGGGGTCGGTTGCCATGAACACTGTCCTTGTAGGGTTATTTTGCATTGCGCATGATCTTATCCGAAAACCGGTTCCCACTTTTCGGGATCATGCGCTAGTCCGCCTTCTCGTCACGCCGATACCACGGCATGAAGCGCCGCGTCATCCATTGCACCAGCAGCTCGAAGCCGACGCCGAACGCGGCCAGCAGCAGCACGCCGACGAAAGCCTCGTTGTGGTGATAGGAGCGCGAATTGTAGAGGATGTAATAGCCGAGCCCGCCGATCGAGAGGAAGAATTCCGC
>CAVTHL010000018.1:0-48048 GCA_963734465.1 uncultured Alphaproteobacteria bacterium | reverse complement strand
AGCTCGTTCAGAAATCCATCTCCAGCACGTAAAGCCCGCCGGTGTGGCGGTCGACGGTGTAGACGATCTCGCGCTCGTCCACGAACACGTCGTTGAACTGCACCGCGCCGGCCGGCGTGCCTTTCGGCGGCGGCGGCACGAAGCAGCCGACTTCCTTCGGCTGATACGGATTGGAAATGTCGTAGGCGCGCAGGCCGCCGTTGAAGAACGTGCCGAGCACGATCTGGTCGGACTGCCAGGCCGTCGGCACCGCCGCGTTCTCATGGATATTGTGCGCGCCGAAACGGCCGCCGCGGTCCTTGAAGGCGTCGAGCGGCGGCATCGGGCAGGTCGAGATCGGCACCAGATGCGTCTCGTCGCGCGCATCGAGAATCCAGATCAGCTTCGGCCAGTCCTTGCCGGCGTTCTCGGTCGACTCGTCGGTCACCAGCATCAGCCCGCGCTCGAACAGCGGCACCGCGGTATGCATGAAGCCGGTGTAAGGCGGCGAATTGGTCCAGTGCGAGATCACCTTCGGATTGGCCTTGTCCTTGATGTCCATCACGAACATGCCGCCGTCGATGTAGCAGAGATAAAGCCGGTCCGGCTTCTGCGGATAGACGTTGGTGTTGTGCGCGCGATAGCCCTTGTCGAGCGGATGGCGCGGCGGCGGCGCAACGTTGTCGGTCGCGCTGGTGCCCGGCATCCACCAGCGGCCGACCTCCTTGGGCTTCGACGGATTGCGCACGTCGATGCAGCGGTAGAACTGGTCGTCCTGCGGATGGCTCGGTTTGAAGTCGGGCGAGCCGGAGGCCATGTGCACGTATTCGCCGTCGCAGAACCACAACTGGTGCACGCCGCGCGAGCGCTCGCCCGAGCAGTCGAAGAACGAGATCGAGCGCGGCTTCTCCGGCACCGAGATGTCGAACAGCTCGAGCCCGGCCGGCTTCTGCCCGACCTTCTGCGTCTGGTAGGCGACCGCCATGATGTCGCCGGTCACCTCGAGCGAATTCGAGCGCATGAAGGCCTGCGGCAGATCGGTCTGCACCACGACTTTCGGCTTGCGCGGATCGGACACGTCGACGCCGGTGAAATTCTTCGGCGCGCTCTCGTGCGCCAGCCAGATGATGCGGCGGCCGTCCTTGGCGATCTGCACCGCCATGCCTTCGCCCATGCCGCCGAAGCCGCCGAGATCGTTCTGCGCCAGCAGCTTGAAATTCCAGGTCACGGGCTCGCCGCTCTTGGCGAGCGGATTTTCTGCGGCCGGCATTCACCACTCCATCACTGACACTTCGCATAAAGGCCGGCGCGCGCGGCGCCGGCCCCTGTGCTCGGCAGATGTCGAGTTTACGCCATCGCCTTCTTGAGGAAGTCCTTGCGGAAGGCCTTATTCCAATCCGGCATGGCCTTGATCTTGTTCGCCTTCATCAGCTCGTCGGCCTGCCTGGTCATGTAGGCTTCGAGATCGTCCGGCCAGCCGACGCCGACCTCGACGCGGCCGATCGCCGCCGTGAAGGTCTCCTTCGACATCTTGTAGCCCTTCGAGGTGTAGAAGCCGTAGATCGTGTCGGCGACCTTTTTCGGATCGTTCTTGAAGTCCTTCTCGGCGTCCAGCCAGGCTTTCAGATAGTTCACCACCGTGTCGGGATTCTTCTCGACGTATTCCGGCGTCGCCGCCATGAACACCGGCAGCTTGTCGAACGAGTAGAACTCCTCGAGCGTATTGCCGATGCCGTCGGCTTCCGCGATCGCGTTGTAGGGCTCGACATTGACCATGGCGTCCACGGTCTTGGCCACCATCGCCGCCACCATGTCGTTCACGTTCATGCGGATTTCCTGGTAGTCGCCTTTGTGCAGGCCGGCCTTGGTGGCGATCTGGTCGACGAAGATGTTGCCGGTCGAAGAGCCGGTCTGGTTGGCGACCTTCTTGCCCTTGAGGTCGGCGACGGTCTTCATGCCGAGATCCTTGCGGCCGATCACGCGCGCGGTCTTGCCGACGTATTCGATCTTGGCGATGGCGATGAGCCCGCCCTTCTCGTGTCCGATGATGAACGAAGGCCCGGCATAGGTGCCCATGTCGACCTGGCGCGCCACCATCTGCTGCATGGTGAGATTGCCCGACGGCACCGCGAATTCCTCGAACTTGACGCCGTGCTTGTCGAGCAGGCCGGAGTGCAGCAGGTAATAGGTCGGCATGCCCCACATGTTGGTCTGATAGCCCTGCCGCACCGGCGCATCCGCCAGCGCGGGCCGCACGCCGAGTCCCGCCGCCAGCACGCCGGCGCCGGAAGCCGCGAGATAGTGACGTCGCGTAATGCCCTTGCTCATTGTCTATCCTCCCTTTCCGTTGGTTTTGGCCGCCGCCGCCGCGGTGTGAACTTGAGTGTGATCTTGGCCGAGATGGCGCAGCAATTCCTTCTGCATATCGAGAAATTCCACGCTCAGCGGATCGCGCGGGCGCGGCAGGTCGATTTTGATCTGCGTCTTCACCGTGCCGGGATGCGGCGTCATCACGATGACGCGGTCCGCCAGATAAACCGCCTCCGCCACGTTGTGCGTCACGTAGATCACCGTCTTGCGCGTCTCCCGCCACACATCGGCGAGCAGCCGCTGCATGTCGTCGCGGGTGAGCGCGTCGAGCGCCGCGAACGGCTCGTCCATCAGCAGCACCGCCGGATTGTAGGCCAGCGCGCGGGCGATGGCGACCCGCTGCTGCATGCCGCCGGAGAGGTGATGCGGATAGGAGGCGGTGAACTTTTCCAGCTTCACCAGGCGCAATTGCTCGCGCGCGATCTGCTCGCGCTCGTCCTTCGGCCATGCCCTTCATTTCCAGCCCGAACGAGACGTTGCCGAGCGCGGTGCGCCACGGGAAAAGCTGGGCGAAATCCTGGAACACCACGCCGCGGTCCATGCCGTGGCCCACGACCTTCTTGCCGCCGATGCGGATCTCGCCCGCCGCCGGCGCGATGAACCCGGCGATGATGTTGAGCAGCGTGGACTTGCCGCAGCCGGACGGGCCGACGATGCAGACAAACTCGGAGGCGCCGATGTCGAAGCTGACGTCCTTGACGCCCGGCACCTGCCCGGACGGCGTGTCGTAGACCAGCGAGACGTCGCGGATTTCGATCGGGGTCATGTGGCTAGCCCTTCGCCATCCGCACCATGCCCCAGCGCAGCACGGTGGCGCGCTCGAGCGAGCCGAACACCACGCGCTCGAACACGAAGCCGATGCCGCCGATCACGATCAGCGAGGCCAGCATCACGTCGGCATTGAGGAATTCCTTGGCGTCGAAGATGACCCAGCCGAGGCCCCAGTCGGAAGCGGCGATCATCTCGGCGCCCACCACCGCGATCCAGCAGCGCAAGAACGCCTGCCGCATGCCGGTGATGATGAAGGGGAAGGCGCCCGGGATGATCACCTTCCAGAACAGCCGCTGCTCGTCGGCGCCCATCGAGCCGGCCGCGCGCAGCCACAGCGGATTGACGGAACGCACCCCCGACCAGGTGTTGAACAGCATCGGGAAGGTGGCGGCGTAGAACACGATCATGATGGTGGTGAGGTTGCCGATGCCGAACCACAGCATGAACAGCGGCACCAGCGCGAAGGACGGGATCGGCATCAGCGCGCTCACCAGCGGCAGCACGAAATTCTCCACCGGCTTGAAGCGCGCCATCAGAATGCCGAGCGGCAGCGCGCACACCACGGCGAGGAAGAAGCCGAACAGCACGCGGTAGAGCGTATAGGCCGCGTGCAGCTCCATGGTGCCGTCGCGCATCATGACGATGAGCGCGCGCAGGATGGTGGGAATGGTCGGCAGCAGCGCCGCCGCGAAAATGCCGCTGCGCGCCAGCGCCTCGTACAGCAGCGCCGCCGCGACCAGCGTGACGGCGCCGCGGATCATCGAGCGGTTGTTTTGTTTTTGATCTTTCATGACGCGGTGATCATCCCCCAGCGCACGACGGTGTAATCCTCGATCTTCTGGAACACGAATTTCTCCAGCGCCAGGCCGATCACCGCGATCACGATCACGCCGGCCATCATGGCGTCGGTGTTCAAGAACTCGCGCGCGCCGAAAATCAGCCAGCCCAGTCCCCACGGCACGGCGGCGAGCATCTCCACCGCCACCAGGATGCGCCAGGCCTGCCCGAGGCCGAGCCGCAGCCCGGTCAGGATATAAGGCAGCGCGCCGGGCAGGATCACGTGCCGGAACATGCGGCGGTTGCTGGCGCCCATCGACTGCGCCGAGCGCAGCCAGATTTCCTTCACCGCTTTGACGCCGGTCCAGGTGTTGTAGATCACCGGAAACATCGACACGAAGCCGACCAGCAGCACGGCGGAAAAATTGCCGGGCCCGAACCAGAGCAGGAACAGCGGCGTGTAGGCGATGCCGGGGATCGGCGCGAGGATGCTCACCAGCGGCAGGAAAATATCTTCCGCCCGGCGCGAGCGCCCCATCAGCATGCCGATGGTCACGCCGAAGGACGCCGCGATCGCAAAGCCCGACAGCAGCCGCAGCAGCGTCTCGACCGCGTGATGCGGCAGGATGCCGGCAACCGTCAGTTCGACGAAGGAGCGCGCAATGTCCTCCAGCGTCGGAAACAGTTGGTGCGGGAAAAGCCCGGCCCAGGCCACGATCTCCCACAGCGCGCCCACCACGATGAACGGAAAGGCGTTGCGCCAGACCGCGCGCCAGCGCTCGCGGCCGGCGTCCGGCGCAGCCGGGGCGCGCCAGTGGACGCGCCTTGCATGACGATGGTGACGGCGTCCTGCATGTGGGCCGTGGTCGTCCTCCCGATGTCTTTTATGCCGCCTGTCGTCCAGGCGGCGCGAGCCTTGTTCCCGGCCCGGGGACAGGATAATGCCCTCGCGACCACAAGCATAGGCCGCACACCTTTTGACGCTGGCGCATTGCCGGCGGAACGGCTAAAGCCGCGACCAAAGTTCAACCGGAGAGTTTCGTGATGTCGAATAAACCCAAAATCGGCTGGATCGGCGCAGGCCGCATGGGCACGCCCATGATCGAGCGGCTGCTCAAGGCCGGCCATGACGTGACGATCTGGAACCGGACCCGCGCCAAGGCCGAGCCGCTCGCCGCCAAGGGCGGCAAGTTGGTCGACAAGCCGGCCGAGCTCGCCGTCCTGCGAGGTGGTGTTCGCCATCGTCTCCACCGGCAAGGACGTCGAGGAAGTGCTGTTCGGCAAAGACGGGCTGCTCTCCGGCAGCGCCAAGCCGAAGATGGTGGTCGACTGCTCGTCGATTTCCGTTGAAGAGTCCGCCGCCATCCGCAAGCGTCTGAAGGACAAAGGCGTGAGCTTCATCGCCGCGCCGGTATCGGGCAACGCCAAGGTCATCAAGGCCGGCAAGCTGTCGTCGGTGGTGTCGGGCCCCGAGGCCGACGCCAAGGTGGCGATGCCGCTGATCGAGGTGTTCGCGCCGCAGGGCGTCTCTTACGTCGGCGACGGCGAGCTCGCGCGCATCTGCAAGATCGCGCACAACGTCATGCTCGGCGTGGTGATCGAGAACCTGATCGAGATCACGCTGCTCGCCAACAAGATGGGCGTGCCGCGCCACGCCTTCCTCGCCTTCATGAACAACGGCGTCATGGGCTCGATGTTCACGCGCTACAAGACGCCGGCGCTGGTCAATCTCGACTGGACCACCACTTTCACGCCGGAGCTGCTGCGCAAGGACCTCGATCTCGGCCTCGAGCTCGGCCGCGAATGGGACGTGCCGATGCCGGTGACGGCGGCCACGCGCGAGGTGCTGCAGACGCATTTCGGCGCCGCCACGCTGCAGAAGAATCCGGAAGAATATCTGCAGAAGGATTTCGCCGCGCTGGCCGAGACCATGGCGCTCGCCGCCGGCATGAAGCTCACGCCGGAAAACAAGAACGTCGGCACCGGGCTGGAATAGTCTTCAAGCGTCGCTGAAAATGATCATGCCCCGCTCGCGCGGGGCATGATCGTTTATGGAGTGACTGCTTACGGCTGCGCGATGTGCCAGACGCCGTTGAGGAAGCCGTCGCCGGTGATGTCGCCCGGCTTGGTGTCCTTCGCCCAGGTGTAGAGCGGCTTGCCCTTGTAGGCCCACTGCATCGCGCCGTCGTCGCGCTTGATGACGGTATAGCCGCCCTCGGCCTTGTCGCTCGCCGAGGCCTTCAGCGGCGGCCAGTTGGTGGCGCAGGGGCCGTTGCAGGCCGACTTGCCGCCGGCGTCCTTGTCGAAGGTGTAGAGCGTCATGCCCTTGGCGTCGGTCAGCACCTTGCCTTTGGCGCTGTCGCCGGTCTTGGCGGGCGCTGCAAGCGCGGCGCTGGCAAACGCGAGCGCGGCGATGGCCGCGACGGAAACGAGAATTTTTTTCATGGTGTCCTCCAGGTGATGGTGTGGGCATTGCCCATTAGGACGAATGCCGGGCAGCGGAGGCTATTCCGCTGCTCGCGTGCGGAGAAATTTTTTCTACGGCGAGGAATATTCGCGAAAATGCGGGCAAAAAAAGGGGGCCGCAAAGGGCCCCCTACGTGCATAAGTGGAGGATTGTGGCGGCCGTCCAAGCCTTAAGGGAGGAAAAAACGGCAGCCATGCACGGCTGCCAGTCAACGCGCTGGGGTCGCCGGTCACAAGTAAAATGGCCGTAAATTTCGCGGTGGATTTGTTCCGCCCAAATGCCGCATCATCGCCGCCACCAACTTCGGTGGGACAGGAAAACGCCAGGAAAACACACTATGGCCTTCACGCTCTACAACGCGCCGCAATCGACCTGCAGCCAGCGGGTGCGCTTCGTGCTCAACACCAAAAAGCTGCCGTTCGACGAGGTGAAGCTCAATCTTTTGGCCGGCGACCAGCTCAAGCCGGACTACCTCAAGCTCAATCCCAACGGCGTCGTGCCCACGCTCGACCACGATGGGCAGATCGTCATCGATTCCAACGTCATCACCGAATATCTCGACGAGGTCGCGCCGGAGGCGAGCTTCACGCCGGAGGATCCGGTTGCGCGCGCCCGCATGCGCACGCTCATGCATTTCATCGACGAGATGCCGGCCGCCGCCGTGCGCGTGCCGACCTTCAACCTCGCCTTCCTGCCCAGCTTCCAGAAGATGGGCGAGCAAGAGTTCGACGCCATGGCGGAGGCAAAGCCGATCCGCCGCGAGTTCATGAAGACCATGGGGCAGGGCGGCTTCTCGCCGGCCGAGATGGACGCCGCGCTCGCGCGCCTGCGCCGCACCTATGAGCGCATGGATGCCGAGATCGAAAAAAGCGGCGGCCCCTGGCTGCTCGGCAAGGACATCACGCTCGCCGACGTGGCGGTGATGCCGGCGCTGGTGCGCATGGACGATCTGGGCTTGGCCTCCTGGCAGGATCTGCCGCGCGTCGTCACCTGGTACAAGAATATCCGCGCGCACCAGTCCTTCGCGCCGACATTTTATCACGGCTCGCTGCTGTCCGAGCGCTTCCCGCATTTGCGCGAGAAGAAGCAGGCCAAAAGCGCGTAAGCGCGTCTTTCGCAACAAAAGCGCGCTTAGCGGCGCCGGACGCGGGTACCCCCGACTTGTGGTTTTGATTCCAGGGCGTATCTCCAGGGGGACGGCGTTGTCGCCGACCGCGCCGCTGCAAATAATTGCAATGCGGAGGCTATCCCATGAATCCCATTACCCTGCTCATCACCGCCATACTCGGAGCGATCGGCGCCTTGCTGTTCGTCGCCGGCTTGCGTGTGCCGGGCATCGCCTTCGGCGTGCTCGCCGTGCTGACGCTCTATTCGCTCAAGATGGCGAACAACTGGGAGCGTTTCGTCATCCTGCGCGCGGGCAAGCTGTCGAGCGTGAAGGGGCCCGGTCTGTTCGCGATCATTCCGATCATAGACAGCATCACCGCCGTGATCGACGAGCGTATACAGACAACGCAATTCAACGCCGAACAGGCGCTCACGCGCGACACCGTGCCGGTCAATGTCGATGCAGTCATCTTCTGGCACGTGCACGACGCCCAGCGCGCCGCGCTCAACATCACCGATTACCGCCAGGCAATCGACCGCGTGGCGCAGACGAGCTTGCGCGAAATGATCGGCTCCTCGCTTCTGTCGGCGCTGTTGGCCGAGCGCAAGGCCGCCGATGAAGTGCTGCGCACCGAGATCGCGCGCAAGACCGCCGACTGGGGCATTTCGGTCAATTCGGTCGAAATCCGCGACGTCGCCATCCCGGTCGCCTTGCAGGACGCGATGTCGCGCCAGGCGCAAGCCGAGCGCGAGAAGGAAGCGCGCGTGATCTTGGGATCCGCCGAAGCCGCGATTGCGCAGAAATTCGTCGACGCAGCGCGCACCTATGCCGGCGAGCCGGCGGCGCTGCATCTGCGCGCCATGAACATCATCTACGAGACCACCAAGGAGCGCGGCGCCACTATCCTGATCCCGACCTCGATGGTCGATTCCATGAGCGTGGCGCTGCCGGCGGCGATCAATGCCGCGGGCGGGCTGGCCGGGAAGAGCTGAGGTTAGCATCGCGCCTTCTTCGCCGCCTCGAAGCCGTGCATGCCGCCGTACCATTGGATGGCGACCACGGCGCCCTTCACCGGCTGCAGCAGACCGAGCGTCATCGCCAGCGCGACCGCCGGCCACAGCGACATGCTCAGCCAGATCGGCGGCGCGATTTCGGTCTCCACCAGCAGCACGATCGGCACCAGGATATGGCCGATGATGACGATCACCAGATAGGCGGGAAAATCGTCGGCGCGGTGATGGTGCAGTTCCTCGCGCGCAGTGCGGGCAGGCGTCGTTCACCTTCAGGAAGGCGCGGAACATGCGGCCTTCGCCGCAGGCCGGACAGCGCCCGCGAAAGCCGCGCCACAGCGCCTGCCCGGCGTTGGCCGGCAGCGCGCCGTCGGCATTGTCGCCGGTCATGCTCAATACTTCGCCGAGATCGGCAATTCCTCCGCCGGGAACAGCGAGATCAGCTTGCAGCCTTTGTCGGTGACCACGACCTCTTCCTCGATGCGCGCGGCCGAGAAGCCGTCGGTCGCCGGGCAATAGGTCTCGATCGCGAACACCATGCCTTCCTTGATCTCGGTCGGGTGATCCATCGACACCACGCGCGAGATGATCGGCCGCTCGTGCAGGTTCAGCCCGAGGCCGTGCGCGAATTGCAGGCCGAAGGCCGCCATCTCGTCGGGGAAGCCGAACTCCTCCGCCTTCGGGAACACTTCGCAGATATGCGCGGTCGAGGCGCCGGGCTTGATGCGCTCGATGGCGTTGTCGAGCCACTCGCGCGCCATGCGGTAGGCGTCGTGCTGCGCCGGCGTCGCGCGGCAGACGTTGAAGGTGCGGTAGTAGCAGGTGCGATAGCCCATGAACGCCTGCAGGATGTCGAAGAAGGCCTGGTCGCCCGGGCGGATCATGCGGTCGGTGAAATTGTGCGGGTGCGGGCTGCAGCGCTCGCCGGAGATGGCGTTGACCGCTTCGACGTCGTCGGAGCCGTGCGTGTAGAGGAACTTGTTGACCTCGGCGACGATGTCGTTTTCGCGAATGCCCGGCCGCAGCATCTCGTTGACGACGTCATAGGCGCCGTCGACCATGGCCGCGGCGCGGTTCAACAGCGCGATCTCGTCGGACGATTTGACCTCGCGCGCGCTCAGCATGATCTGCTGGCCGTCCTTGATCTTGAGCCCGGCCTTCTCCAGCTCGAACATCATCGGCGGCTCGATGATGTCGACGCCGACCGGCATCTTGGCGACGCCGGCCGCTTTCAGGATCGAGGCCATCTCCTCGGCGTGGCGCTTCATCAGGCCGAAGGCGGGATCGACGGTGCCGCGCAGGCCGACCAGGCCGGCCCGGCAGTTTTCCGGCGGCAGCCAGGGCGAATACAGCTTGTGATGCATGGCGGCCGAGCCGAAGTCCCACAGGATCGGATCCTGGCCGCGGATCAGCAGCGCGAAGCGCGACAGCTTGTCGCGCGCCCATTCGCCGATCTTGGTCGAGGTGACGTAGCGGACGTTGTTGTCGTCGAACAGCAGCAGCGCGCCGCACTCGGATTTCTCCAGCGCCGCCTGCGCGCGGGCGAGCCGGTAGCGGTGCATGCGCCGGTAGTCGACGCGCTCCTCGAAATCGACGCCCATGGTGCCGAGCGCCGGCAGATGGCGGCCCCAATTGTAGCGCGGGTTGATGTCCTCGGCGGTGACCTTGCGCGGCTCGCGCGTTCTCTCGTCCATGGCGTTCGCTCCCGGGCCTTGAGGGTTATTTGGTTGGCCGCTTTATAGCTGGCGGGATCGCAGCATTATAGGCCCGCCGGGCGTGCCGGGAAACAGCGTCCGCTGGACCGGCGAACGCCGCGCTCTTAAGCCGCGCTCTTGCGTCCCCACAGCCGCGCCGAGGCGATGTCGGCGCCCTGGCGCAGCGCCGTGAGCTTCAGCCACACCGCCGGCTCGATCACCCACTCGCGGTTCGTGAACGTGCCGAAGCCGCAATCGGTCGAGGCGATGACGCGCTCGCGCTCGCCGACCGCGCCGACGGCCTCCTCGATGCGCCGCGCCACCACTTCCGGATGCTCGACGAAATTCGACGTGGTCTCGATCACGCCGGGAATGAGCAGCATGTCCTTCGGCAGCGGATGCTTCTTGAACGCGGCGTATTCGTGCGCGTGGCGCGGATTGGAGAACTCGATCGACAGCGCGCCGACCTTCGCCTGGTAGAGCGCCGGCAGGATCTTCTCCAGCGGCACGTCGTAGATGTGCGGGCCTTCCCAGTTGCCGTAACAGACATGCAGCCGCACGCGGTCGCGCGGAATGCCGGCGATGCCTTCGTTGATCGCGCGCACGTGCCGCTCCACGGCCTTGACGAAACCGGCGTCGTCGAGATCGCGGTACATCATGACGCGGTCCATGGCGAGATCGGGCGCGTCGATCTGCAGGATCAGGCCGGCTTTGTGGATCGCCTGATATTCGTTCTTCATCTCGCGCGACAGCGCGGTGAGATATTTGTCCTGCGAGCCGTAGAAGGCGTCGAGCATCGTCGTCGAGATGATGCCGGGCGAGGGCGCGGTCATGAACTGCTCGCTGAATTTGCCCTGCGCGATTTTCTTGAAGCGCGCGATCTCGCCTTCCAGCGGCTTGACGTCGAGATATTTCAGTTCGCTCTGCGCCTCCGGCGCGTTCTGCTGCTTGCTGGTGTGCGGGAAGCGCCGCATCAGGCTCGCCACCAGCTCCGGAAATTCCTCGAACTCCTTGCCGCGCCGCCGCTTCGAGACGCCGCCGAAGCCGCTCATGCGCTGCGGCACGTAAGTCTGGAAGCCGACGCGCTGCTGCTCGCCGTCATTGCCGATGTCGATGCCGGCGGCCACCTGCTTGTCGACGACGTGCTTGACCGCCTTGTCCAATTCGGCGGCCATCTCGGCGGCATCGAAGTTCTCGCCGGCTTCCTGCTTCAGCAGCAGGTCGGACAGTTTGTCGTTGCGCGGCAGGCTGCCGACATGGGTGGTGAGGATGCGGTCGCGGCTGAAGTTCATGAACGGGCTCCCGGAA
Organism: uncultured Alphaproteobacteria bacterium; assembly: GCA_963734465.1. GTDB lineage: Bacteria > Pseudomonadota > Alphaproteobacteria > Rhizobiales > Xanthobacteraceae > Pseudolabrys. The sequence goes on along the minus strand of CAVTHL010000018.1, from coordinate 36,564 downwards.
TGCGGCTTTTGGCGCGAACTATGCTTCGCTTTGCAGGGCTTGGCTTTGCGGGGCATAATACGCACCGTCTCGGGAGGAAAAACAATGGCTATCGCCGAAGCGCGCGCGGATGCGCCGAGCGCGGCACGAGTCCGTGGGCGCAATCCCACGCGACTACAATTTCGCCGCCGACGTCTTGCAGAGCAATCTCGATGCCGGCCGCGCCAACAAGCCGGCCTACATCGACGCGCGCGGCACCTGCACCTACGGCCAGCTCGCCGATCGCGTCGCGCGTTTTTCCGCCGCGCTGCGCGGCCTCGGCATCCGGCGCGAGGAGCGCGTGCTGATGGCGCTGCTCGACACCGTCGACTGGCCGACCGCGTTCCTCGGTTGTCTCAAGGCCGGCATCATCGCCGTGCCGGTCAACACGCTGCTCACCGAGGACGATTACCGCTTCATGCTGGCCGACAGCCGCGCCAAGTGCCTGGTGGTGTCGGAGGCGCTGTTTCCGAAATTCGAAAAGCTCATCAAGGAGTCGCCCGACCTCGAGCACGTCATCGTGTCGGGCAGCAATCCGCACGGCTACCGGCTGTTCGAGGATCTGATCGGCGCCGACGAGCCGGAGGATTACACCGCGCCGACCACGCCGACGACATGGCGTTCTGGCTCTACACCTCGGGCTCGACCGGCAAGCCGAAGGGCGCGGTGCACGTGCACGCGAGCCTCAAGCTCACCGCCGATCTCTACGGCACGCCGGTCGCCGGCATCAAGGACAGCGACGTCTGCTATTCGGTGGCGAAATTGTTCTTCGCCTACGGGCTCGGCAACGCCATGACGTTCCCCTTGTCGGTCGGCGCCACCACCGTGCTCAACGCCGAGCGGCCGACGCCCGACGGCGTCGCGGCGCTGCTCAAGAAGCATCCGGTCACGGTGTTCTACGCGGTGCCGACCTTCTACGCCGCCTTCCTGGCGAGCCCGAACGCGCCGCAGAAGTCGGAGGTGAAGATCCGCCGCTGCATTTCCGCCGGCGAGGCGCTGCCGGAGGAGATCGCCAAGCGCTGGAAGGAACGCTACGGCGTGGAGATTTCCGACGGCCTCGGCACCACCGAGATGCTGCACATCTATCTCACCAACGCGCCGGGCGCGACCAAATACGGCACCACCGGCCGCGCCGTGCCGGGCTACGAGATCAAGCTCATCGGCGAAGACGGCAAACCGGTCAAGCGCGGCGAGATGGGCGAGATGTATGCGCGCGGGCCGACCAGCGCGATCATGTACTGGAACAACCGCGAGAAGTCGCGCTCGACCTTCCAGGGCGAGTGGACGCGCTCGGGCGACAAATACATCGAGGACGAGGACGGCTATTACGTCTGCTGCGGCCGCGCCGACGACATGCTGAAAGTGTCGGGCATGTATGTCTCGCCGTTCGAGGTCGAGGCCGCGCTGTCGTCGCATCCGGAGGTGCTGGAGGCGGCGGTGGTCGGCTGGTTCGACGACCAGAAGCTGGTGAAGCCGAAGGCCTTCGTCGTGCTGAAACTGCCCGACAAGGCGAGCGAGCAATTGGCCGACGCGCTGCGCGAGCACGTCAAGCAGAAGCTGGCGCCGTTCAAATATCCGCGCTGGATCGAATTCCGCGCCGAGCTGCCGAAGACCGCGACCGGCAAGATCCAGCGCTTCAAGCTGCGCGCCGAAGGCTCGCTGTAATCGCTTATGGACGACGCAGGCTTCCTCGACATCGGCTCGCAGCGTCTCGAATACCGCATGATCGGGCCGCGGCCGGACGCCGCGCCGACGTTGGTGATGCTGCACGAGGGCCTCGGCTGCGTCGGCCTGTGGGGCGATTTTCCCGACAAGTTGCAGAAGGCGACCGGCTGCGGCGTGTTCGTCTATTCGCGCGCCGGCTACGGCAAATCCTCGCCGGTCAAGCTGCCGCGACCGCTCAGCTTACATGCACGACGAAGCGCGCGACACGCTGCCGAAGCTGCTCGACGACAATCGGCTTCCAGCGCGGCCTGCTGATCGGCCACAGCGACGGCGCTTCGATCGCGGCGATCTACGCCGGCTCGCATCAGGATCACCGCGTCGGCGGGCTGACGCTGATCGCGCCGCATTTCTTCACCGAGGATTTCGGCATCGCCTCCATCGTCGAGGCGAAGAAGGCCTACGAGACCGGCGACCTGCGGGCGCGCCTCGCGCGCTGGCATGCAGACGTCGACAACGCCTTCAAGGGCTGGAACGGCGCCTGGCTCGATCCCGATTTCCGCAAATGGGATATCACCGAATTCCTCGCCTACATCCGCGTGCCGCTGCAGATCGTGCAGGGCGAGGACGACCAATACGGCACGGTCAAGCAGATCGAGATCGCCGAACAGGAATGCTACTGCCCGGTCGAGGTCGCGCTGCTCAAAGGCGCGAAGCACTCGCCGCAGCGCGAGGCGCCGGACGCGACGCTGAAAGCGATCTCGGATTTCGTCGCCCGCGTGTTGCGGGCGAACGACTGGGTGCGGGCCGCCTGATTATTCCGCCGCGGCCTTCTTGGCGCTGCCGCCGAGCGCGGAGACGAGATAGTCCATCGCCGCCTGCACGCCGCCCTTCTTGATCGGCACGCCGGCCAGCTGCAGCGCCATCTCGGTTGCGCCAAGGCCGGCGATCAGCGCGGCGTCGTTGATGTCGCCGAGATGACCGATGCGGAAATACTTGCCGGCGTACTGACCGAAGCTCGCGCCGTAGGAGATATTGAACTCCTCGAGCGCCAGCGCGCGGAACTTGTCGGCGTCGTGGCCTTCCGGCAGCAGGATCGCGGTGATGGTCGGCGAATACTGGCTGGCGTTCTTGTTGAGGTTCTCGAGGCCCCAGGCCTTCACCGCGCGGCGGGTTGCTTCCGCCAGCCGGTCGTGGCGCGCGAACACGTTGTCGAGGCCTTCCTCGTGCAGCATCTCGATGCCGACGGCGAGGCCGTGCAGCATCTGCGTCGCCGGCGTGTAGGGGAAGAAGCCGACCTTGTTCATCGTCAGCATCTCGTCCCAGGCCCAGAACGACTTGGTCAGCTTGGAGGTCTTGTTGGCGGCGAGCGCCTTGTCGCTCACCGCGTTGAACGACATGCCGGGCGGCAGCATCAGGCCCTTCTGCGCGCCGCCGACGGAGACGTCGACGCCCCATTCGTCATGGCGGTAGTCGGCCGAGGCGAGCGAGGAGATGGTGTCGACGAAGAACAGCGCCGGATGATTGGCGGCGTCGATCGCCTTGCGGATGTCCGCGATCGGCGTCAGCGCGCCGGTCGAGGTCTCGTTGTGCAGGACGCAGACCGCCTTGATCTCTTTGTTCTTGTCCTCGCGCAGCTTGGCTTCGATCGCCTTCGGGTCGACGCCCTGACGCCAGTCGGTCGTGATGAATTCCGGCTTGAGGCCGAGCTTCTCGGCCATCTTCTTCCACAGCGTGGCGAACTGGCCGGTCTCGACCATCAGCACGCGGTCGCCGGGCGACAGCGTGTTGACGAGCGCCGCTTCCCAGGCGCCGGTGCCGGTCGCGGTGTAGATGATGACCGGGTTGGTGGTCTTGAAGATGGTCTTGATGCCGTCGAGGCAGCGCTTGGCGAGCTTGGCGAATTCCGGACCGCGATGGTCGATGATCGGCGTGTCCATCGCCCGCAGGACGCGATCGGGAACGGGCGTCGGTCCCGGGATGTGCAGGAGATGGCGCCCGACCGGACGCGAGGAATTCTTAGCCATAGCCAGTCCACTCCTAAACGGCGCTAATCTAAAGGGATTTCGTGTGTTCCGGACCGTCCCGGCAGGGAGCGGCGTCTTGCTGCGTTGAACTATGAATGTAACATTCGGGTCAAGCGGTTTTCCGCAAGGCAAACCAGTCCTTATGCATAGGCTCAGCAGCGCCCAAAAAGGATAAGAAACGTGGCGATTGTCATGCCCGGCCTGGAACGGCGCCTGAAGGCCGAATTGAGCGGGGACGTGCACTTCGACCGCTTCACGCGCGGCCGCTACTGCAACCGATGCCTCGCATTACCAGATCATGCCGGTCGGCGTGGTCGCCCCGCGCACGATAGAAGAAGCCGAACGGGCGATAGAGATCGCCCGCACCGAAGGTGTCAGCGTACTGGCCAGGGGCGGCGGAACGTCGCAGGCCGGCCAGACGGTCGGGGATTCGCTGGTCGTCGACTGCTCCAAGTACCTCACGCGCATCCTCGATCTCGACGTCAAGCGCGCGCGCTGCACGGTCGAGCCGGGCATCGTGCTCGACGATCTCAACCGCCAGCTCAAAGGCCACGGGCTGTGGTTTCCGGTCGATATCTCGACCGCCTCGCGCGCCACCATCGGCGGCATGGCGGCCAACAATTCCTGCGGCGGCCGCTCGATGCGCTACGGCACCATGCGCGACAACGTCGTCTCCATCGAGGCCGTGCTGGCGGACGGCACGCTGGCGAATTTCGGTCCGCTCGGCGGCAATATCGACGATGTGCCGGCGCCGCTGCGGCCGCTGGCCCAGGATCTGCTCGCCATCGGCGCGCGCGAGGCCGGCGAAATCGAGGCGCGCTTTCCGAAAGTGCAGCGCCGGGTCGGCGGCTACAATCTCGACGCGCTGGTGCCCGGCAAGAACGACATCAACCTCGTCGCACATCCTGGTCGGCTCGGAGGGCACGCTCGCCTTCTCGACCCGCATCGAACTCGCGCTGTCGCCGCTGCTGCCGCGCCGCACGGTCGGCGCGGTGCACTTCGGCAGCTTCTACGAGGCGATGAACGCGGCGCAGCACATCGTGCGGCTCAAGCCGATCGCGGTCGAGCTGATCGACCGCACCATGATCGAGCTCGCGCGCGCCATCCCCATTTTCCGCCCGACGCTGGACAAATTCGTGCGCGGCGCGCCGGAGGCGGTGCTGCTGGTCGAGTTCGGCGACGACGACTACGGCGACAACCTGCAAAGCCTGATGAACCTGAAGGAGCTGATCGGCGAGCTCGGCTTCGGCTGGGACAGGCAGGGCGACAAATGGGGCGGCGTTGTCGAAGTCGTTCGATGCCGCCTTGCAGGCCGCGATCGCCGAGGTGCGCACCTCCGGCCTCAACATCATGATGTCGATGAAGGAGGAGGGCAAACCGGTCTCCTTCGTCGAGGATTGCGCGGTGCCGCTCGAGCATCTGGCCGAATACACCGCGCGCCTGACCGCGATCTTCGACAAGCACGGCACGCGCGGCACCTGGTACGCGCATGCCGGCTCCGGCTGCCTGCACGTGCGGCCGGTGCTCAACCTGCGCCAGGACAAAGACGTGCATGCCATGCGCGCGATCGCCGAAGAGGCCTTCGCCATGGTGCGCGAATACAAGGGCTCGCATTCCGGCGAGCACGGCGACGGGCTGGTGCGCTCGGAATTCAACGAGCCGATGTTCGGCTCGCGCCTCGCGCGCGCCTTCGAAGAGGTGAAGGACCGCTTCGATCCGAAGGCGCTGTTCAATCCCGGCAAGGTCGTGCGCCCGCCCAAGTTCGACGACCGCACGCTGTTCCGCTACGCGCCCGGCTATCACGGCGAGCCGATCGAGACCCATCTCGATTGGTCGGCCTATCCCGGCGTCGGCGGCGGATTCCAGGGCGCGGTCGAGATGTGCAACAACAACGGCGCCTGCCGCAAACTTGTCCGGCGGCGCGATGTGCCCGAGCTACCGCGTCACCCGCGACGAGCGCGACGTCACCCGCGGCCGCGCCAACACGCTGCGGCTCGCGATCAGCGGCCAGCTCGGGCCGGACGCGCTCGCCTCCGACGAGATGGCCGAGACGCTGCAATTGTGCGTCTCCTGCAAGGCCTGCCGGCGCGAATGCCCGACCGGCGTCGACATGGCGCGCATGAAGATCGAGGTGCAGGCCGCGCGCGCCGCAAAGCGCGGCCTCTCGCTGCACGACCGGCTGGTCGGCTGGCTGCCGCGTTACGCGCCTTACGCCGCGCAGCGTCCGTGGCTGTTCAATCTGCGCAACGGCAGCGAGATGTTGCGGCAGGCCGTCCGAATTGTTCGCCGGCTTTTCGCGCCGGCGCAGCCTGCCGAAATGGCGCGCCGACATCTATCAGGACCGCTCCGATTGGGCCTATGCCGCGGCGGCGGCCGGCGATACGAGCCGCGACGTGGTGCTGTTCGCCGACACCTTCAACCGCTATTTCGAGCGCGAAAATCTCGACGCCGCGCTGCGCGTGCTGGTCGCCGGCGGCTATCGCGTGCACGCGCTGCAGCCCACAGACGGCGACCCGCGCCCGCTCTGCTGCGGCCGCACGTTCCTCTCGGTCGGACAGATCGACGAGGCCAAGCGCGAGATGGAGCGCACGCTTTCGGCGCTCGCGCCCTACGTCGCGCGCGGCGTGCCCGTGATCGGGCTGGAGCCGAGCTGCCTGTTCACCTTCCGCGACGAAATGCCGGCGCTGATCAAGAGCGAGACGGTCGACAAGCTCGCCGCGCAGCGCGCTGCTGCTGGAGGAATTCCTGGCGCGCGAGCGAGCGGCCGGCCGGCTCAATCTGCCGCTCGGTCCCTTGCAAAGCGCAAAGCGCTGCTGCACGGCCACTGCCACCAGAAGGCGTTCGACGCCATGGGCGCGGTCGAGAGCATGTTGAAGCTGGTGCCCGAGCTTTCCGTCGAGACCGTCGAGTCGAGCTGCTGCGGCATGGCCGGCGCCTTCGGCTACGACGCCGACACCATCGACGTCTCGCTCAAGATGGGCGAGCTGTCGCTGCTGCCGGCGGTGCGCAAGGCGCCGGCCGATACGCTGATCGTGGCCGACGGCACCTCGTGCCGCCATCAGATCCATGACGGCGCCGAGCGCGACGCGCTGCATGTCGCGCGCGTGCTGGCGATGAGTCTTGCGGAGGCAAACGGGAAGGCTGATAGTCGCGTGCAATAGGACGCGCCGGTCAAGGCGCGCCGTTCCGGGAGGAGACGATGGCGTTGCCGCTGCTGCCGACCTCGCTGGTCGGCTCCTACGCGCAGCCGGATTGGCTGATCGACCGCAAGAAACTCGCCGGCCGCTTTCCGCCGCGCGTGCGCGCCAAGGAGCTGTGGCGGGTCGCGCCGGAATATCTCGACGCAGGCGCAGGACGACGCCACGCTGCATCGCCATCCGCGAGCAGGAGCGCGCCGGCCTCGACATCATCACCGACGGCGAGCATGCGGCGCGAAAGCTATTCCAACCGCTTCGCCACCGCGCTCGAAGGCGTCGACATCGACAATCCCGGCACCGCGCTCGACCGCTCCGGCCATCCCAATCCGGTGCCGCGCGTCACCGGCAAGATCCGCCGCAAGCATCCGGTCGAAGTGCGCGACGTGCAGTTCCTGCGCGCCAACACGGACCGCGCCATCAAGATCACCGTGCCCGGCCCGTTCACGATGTCGCAGCAGGCGCAGAACGATTTCTACAAGGACGAGCAGGAGATGGTGCTCGACTACGCCGCCGCGGTGAATGCCGAGATCAAGGATCTGTTCGCGGCCGGCGCCGACATCGTGCAGATCGACGAGCCCTATATGCAGGCGCGGCCGGACAAGGCGCGCCAGATCGGCCTGAAGGCGCTCGCGCCGCGCTCGACGGCGTCAAAGGCACGACCGCGATCCACATCTGCTTCGGCTATGCCGCCATCATCCACGTGCGGCCGGAGGGCTATTCGTTCCTGCCGGAGCTTGCCGGCATCGGCCGTGCAGCAGGTCTCGATCGAGACCGCGCAATCCAAGCTCGACTGCGCGGTGCTGGAGAAGCTGCCGGGCAAGACCATCATCCTCGGCGTGCTCGATCTGTCCGACATGAGCGATCGAAACGCCGGAGACGGTCGCCGCGCGCATCCGCCGCGCGCTGCCGCATGTGCCGGCCGAGCGGATCGTGGTGGCGCCCGACTGCGGGCTCAAATACCTGCCGCGCGAGGTCGCCTTCGGCAAGATGAAAGCCATGGTGGACGGCGCCGAAGATCGTGCGCGCCGAGCTCGCGAAGTAACAGCCGTGGCCAAGCTGTTTCCCACCACCCTGGTCGGCTCCTATCCGCAGCCGGACTGGCTGATCGACCGTGCGCGGCTGTCGAAGATGGTGCCGCGCGTGCGCATGGACGATCTGTGGCTGCCCGATCCCAAGGAACTGGAAGCCAAGCAGGACGAGGCGACGCTGCTCGCCATCCGCGACCAGGAGCGCGCCGGTCTCGACATCATCAGCGACGGCGAGCAGCGGCGCGAGAGCTATTCCAATCGCTTCGCCACCGCGCTCGAAGGCGTCGACCGCGAGAACCCCGGCTCGACGCTCAACCGCAGCGGCAAGCCGATCCCGGTGCCGCGCGTCACGGGCAGGATCAGGCGCAAATATCCGGTCGAAGTTCGCGACGTGCGTTTCCTGCGCGCCAACACGAAATTGCCGGTGAAGATGACGGTGCCCGGCCCCTTCACCATGTCGAAGCAGGCGCAGAACGAGTTCTACACCAGCGAAGAAGAGATGGCGCTCGACTACGCCGCCGCGGTCAATGACGAGATCAAGGATTTGTTCAAGGCCGGCGCCGACATCGTGCAAATCGACGAGCCGTGGATGCAGCAGCACCCCGACAAGGCGAGGGCCTACGGCCTCAAGGTACTCGACCGCGCGCTCGATGGCGTCACCGGCACGGTCGCCGTGCATTTGTGTTTCGGTTACGCCGCCGTCGTGCACGAGAAGCCGTCCGGCTATTCATTCCTGGCCGAACTGGAAGGCTCGAAAGCCGCGCAAATCTCCATCGAGGCGGCGCAGCCCAAGCTCGATCTCAAAGTGCTGGAAAAGCTGCCGTCGAAAACCATCATCCTCGGCGTCATCGACCTGTCCGACATGACGGTAGAGACACCGGAAACCGTCGCCGCGCGCATCCGCAAGGCGTTGCCTTACGTGCGAGCCGAGCGGCTGGTGATCGCGCCCGACTGCGGCATGAAGTATCTGCCGCGCGATGTGGCTTTCGGAAAAATGCAGGCGATGGTCGAAGGCGCCAGGATCGTGCGCGCCGAGCTCGCGAAGTAAAAAAGCGACCCGCCCGGACGGGGACATGCCGGGCGGGTCTTGGCGATCGGCGCAGGGATGGACGGGTCAGGCGCCGACCGAAGCTATCGCGATTAGCTGCAAACTTTGACGAGGTAGCGGTTGCCCCAGTTGTCCCAGCGGCGCTCGTAATGGCATTCGCGATAGACGTAGACCGGGCCGTAGCCGTTGGAGACGGCGGCGGCGCCGATCAGCGCGCCGGCGGCAAGGCCGATGCCGAGGCCGGCGCCGAAGCGCGGGCGGGCCTGGGCGGCTGCTGGCGGTGAACGCGGTGGCGAGGGTCACTGCGGCGAGCGCCGCGGCAATGGTCTTGAGCGTGGTATTGGTCATGGCTAGCTCCATCCGTTTGAACCTGTGGCGGCCGGGCGGCCGCGGTACCTATGGGTCGCGCCCGCGCGCAAAATGGTTCAAACTGCCGGGATGATGAGAATCGCCGCGTTTTTATTGGCTTTTGCCGTCGTGGCGCCGGCGCATGCAGCAACTTGGCCAGCAGCTCGACAAGGTGCGCTTCGGCACCAATTGGGTGGCGGAGGCCGAGCACGGCGGCTTCTACCAGGCGCTCGCCGACGGCACCTACCGCAAATACGGGCTGGACGTGACCATCGTCCCGGGCGGGCCGAACGTGAACAACCGCATCCTGCTGCCGGTCGGCAAGCTCGACTTCTTCATGAGCGCCAATTCGCTGCAATCCTTCGACGCGGTCGCGCAGAACATTCCGACCGTCGCGGTGGCGGCGAGCTTTCAGAAAGACCCGCAGGTGCTGATCGCGCATCCGGATGTGCAAAGCTTCGACGATCTCAAGACGCGCACGCTGTTCGTGTCGAAGGAAGGCATGGCGAGCTATTTCCAGTGGCTCAAAGCCGACTACGGCTTCAACGAATCGAAGGTGAAGCCCTACACCTTCAATGCGCAGCCGTTCCTCGCCGACAAGAAGTCCGCGATGCAGGGCTACGTCACCTCGGAGCCCTACGCGGTCGAGAAGCAGGGCGGCTTCACGCCGAAAGTGTTTCTGCTCGCCGACCACGGCTTCAACAGCTATTCGACGCTGATCGAGACGCGGCGCGACCTGGTCGAGAAGAAGCCGGACCTGGTGCAGCGCTTCGTCGATGCCTCCGCCGTCGGCTGGTATCACTACATCTACGGCGACAGCCGGCCGGGCAATGACCTCATCAAGAAGCAAAATCCGGAGATGACCGACGAGCTGCTGGCCTATTCGATCGCCAAGATGAAGCAATATGGCATCGTCGATTCCGGCGACTCGCTCACGCTCGGCATCGGCGCCATGACCGATGCGCATATGAAAAGCTTCTTCGACAAGATGGTGCGCGCCGGCGTGGTCAAGGCCGGGCTCGACTACAAGCGCGCCTACACGCTGCAATTCGTCAACAAAGGCGTCGGCGTCGAGCTGCGGCCGAAATGACAGCGCCAGCACGAGCGGCCGTTTCCCTGCGCGGCGTCGGCAAGACGTTCGAGAGCGGCACGGTCGCGCTGCGCGGCTTCGATCTCGCCGTGCGCGACGGCGAATTTGTCTCGCTGCTCGGGCCGTCCGGCTGCGGCAAGTCGACGGCGCTGCGCATCATCGCCGGGCTGAGCGAGGCGTCGGAAGGCGCGGTGGAATGGCCGGCCGGCGAGGAAGGCGCGGACAAGATCGGCTTCGTGTTCCAGGAGCCGACGCTGATGCCCTGGGCCGACGTCGCCGCCAATGTGCGGCTGCCGCTCGAGCTTGCGCACAGCAAGTGCGCCCGGCGCGGTCGGCCAGGCGCTGGCGCGCGTCGGGCTTGCCGATTTCGCCGGCGCCTACCCGCGCGAACTGTCGGGCGGCATGAAGATGCGCGCCTCGATCGCGCGCGCGCTGGTGACCGAGCCGCAGCTGCTGCTGATGGACGAGCCGTTCGCCGCGCTCGACGAGATCAACCGCTTCAAGCTCAACAACGACCTGCTCGACGTTTGGCAGGAGCTGCGCCGCACCGTGATCTTCGTCACCCATTCGGTGTTCGAGTCGGTCTATCTGTCGCAACGCATCGTGGTGATGACGCCGCGCCCCGGCCGCGTGTTCACCGAGATCGCGATCCCGGCGCCTTATCCGCGCGATGAGCACTTCCGCACCTCGGCCGACTATGCCGGCTTCTGCCGCCAGGTCGCGCAGGCGCTCGGCCAGGCGATGGGAGGCGCGGCCATGAGCGAACGCGCGCTGCGCATTGCCCTGCCGGTCTTCGTGCTGGTGCTGGCCGTCGCGGCCTGGCACGCGGTGGTGACGGTTTTTGCCATTCCGCCCTATGTGCTGCCGGGGCCCGGTCTGGTGTGGGCGACGCTCATCGCCGACGGCGATCTGCTGTGGCGCTCGCTGCTGGTGACGCTCACCATCACCTTCGAGGGCTTCGTGCTCGCCGCCGTGGGCGGCATCGCGCTGGCGATCGCCTTCAATCAATGGCGCGTGGTGGAATATTCGTTCTATCCCTATGCCGTCATCCTGCAGGTCACGCCGGTGGTGGCGGTCGCGCCGCTGCTGCTGATCTATCTGCCGCAGCCTTTGGCGGTGCTGGCCTGCGCCTGGATCGTGGCGTTCTTTCCGGTGCTCGCCAACACCACGCTCGGCTTGAGCTCGGTCGACCATAATCTGCTGGCGCTGTTCGAGCTCTACAAAGCCTCGCGCTGGCAGGTGCTGTGGAGGCTGAAACTGCCGGCGGCGCTGCCGCAGATGCTGGCCGGCCTGCGCATCGCCGGCGGCCTGTCGCTGATCGGCGCGGTGGTGGCGGAGATCGCCGCCGGCTCCGCCGGCGCCGGCTCGGGGCTCGCCTACCGCATCGCCGAATCCGGCTACCGGCTCAACATCCCGCGCATGTTCGCGGCGCTGTTGCTGCTGTCGCTCGCCGGCGTCGCCATTTTCTTCGTGCTGTCGGCGCTCTCGCATCTGATGCTGCGCCGCTGGCACGAGAGCGCGGTGCGGCGCGAGCGCTAGAACATGTATTGCGTGATGGCGCCGAGCGCCGCCATCATCACCACCACCTCGATCAAGCCGCGGTGCAGGCCGAACGCGAGCACGGCCGCGATCGCCGCCAAGGCGGCCGCGCGCAGGTCGAGCGCCAGCGGATCGAAGGCGTACCAGCGCAGCGGACCGAAATGCTGTTCCTGTACCTTGCCGAACAGCACATGCAGCGCGAACCAGACCGACAGGTTCAAGATGACGCCGACCACCGCCGCGGTGATCGCAGCCAACGCGCCGGCCAGCCGCCGGTTGCTGCGCAGTTCCTCGATGAACGGCGCGCCGGCGAAGATCCACAGCATCGCCGGCACGAAGGTGACCCAGGTGGTCAGCGCCGCGCCCAGCAAGCCGGCGGCGAGCGGCGTGAATGGCGCCGCCTCGCGGAAGGCGGCGAGGAAGCCGACGAATTGCGTCACCAGAATCAGCGGGCCGGGCGTGGTTTCGGCGAGGCCGAGCGCGTCCACCATTTCCGGCGCGGTCAGCCAGCCGTTGGTTTCGACCACCTGCTGCGTCATGTAGGCGAGCACGGCGTAGGCGCCGCCGAAGGTCACCACGGCGAGCTTGGAGAAGAAAATCCCGATGCTGACGAGGACGTGATGCGGGCCGAGCGTCAGCGCCGCGAGCGCCACCGGCGCCCACCAGATGACAAGTCCGACGAGCGAGGCGATCGCGAAATGCCGCCAGCGGCCGCTGGGATACTCCGTGCGTGCTCGTGCGCGCCGGCCGTGAGGCCGAGCATGTCCGGTCGCGCGCGTGCGATGACGTAACCGGCGAGCGCGGCCGCCGACCACGATCACCGGGAACGGGAGCGGCGAGGAAGAATATGGCGATGAAGGCCAAGGCCGCGAGCGACACCAGAACCGATGACTTGAGCGCGCGTTTGCCGATTCGCAGCAGCGCCTCGAACACGATCACCAGCACCGCGGCCTTGATGCCGAACAACGCGCCGTCGATCGGCCCCAAGCCGCGGCCGTAGGCGTAGAGCAGGCTCAAGCCCAGCATCACGAAGGCGCCGGGCAACACGAACAGGATGCCGGCGGCGAGACCGCCGCGCACGCCGTGCAGCAGCCAGCCGACATAGGTCGCGAGCTGGGTTGCTTCCGGGCCGGGCAGCAGCATGGAGAAGTTGAGCGCGTGCAGGAAGCGCGGCTCATCGATCCACTTTTTCTCGTCGACCAGGATGCGATGCATCATGGCGATCTGCCCGGCCGGGCCGCCGAAATTGATGCAGCCGATCTTCAGCCAGACCATGAAGGCCTCGCCGAAGCTCGGTCCGCACCGTGTTGTCAGTGCGTCATCATGCGCGCTCATGCCGCCTTGGCCGGCCAGTTGTGGCGCTCCTCGGCGGCAAAGCGCAGCCAAGCGAACAAGGCATCATAGATCATGAAGCCGCGTTCGAGCAGGGCATGGTCGTCGTCGCCCGCCAGCACCGACTGTCCGAGCGCAATCGCGTGCAGGCCGGCCGCTTCCGGCGCGAGATCGGGCGGGCGGTGTCGGCGCCGCGCACGATCAGCGCCAGCCGCGCCAGCGACGGCTCGCCCTCCAGGCCGAACAGCTTGAGCATGGTGTCGAATGTGCAGCGTTCGCCCTCATGGCTTAATTCGACGTCCTTGATGTCGAACGGAATGGCGCCGCTCTCGCGCGCGACATTCGGCACCTGGTCGGGGTCGACGAACAGGATGTGCGCCTGGGCATCGAGAAACGCCGGATCAGCCAGGGGCAGGCGACGCGGTCGAGCTTTGGCCGCCGCCGTGTCACCCACACACTCGGGCGCTTGGGCGCAAAGCGGTCGAGCTCCGGCTTGGCGACGAAGGGCAGCCCGGCTTTCGCCCAACCCTCGTAGCCGCCTTCCAGCACGCGCGCGTCGAAGCCGGCGCCGCGCAGTTGCGCGACCGTCCATTGGCTCATTTCGTGGCCCGCCTTGCAGGCGACGACGATCGGTCGCGTGCGGTCGAATTCGCGCGACCATTGCGCAGGGCGCTGGCATCGCGCCAGCGCGCCGCCGGCATCAATTGCATCGATTGCGCGTAGGCGTCGCGCCGCCGCACGTCGACGATCGCGGCGCGTCATGCGTCGCATCGCGTTCCAGAGATCTTTCGGTGAGATCGAATAGCTCGGAGACAGCATGGGTCCCCTCCGTGAACGAAGGAGACGGTGCTTGGGCTCGCAAGCCTTCAAGAGTAGCGGGGCGACCGCCGTTGGCCCCACGAAACAATGTTACATCAGCGCAAGCGCGCTATCAAGCATCCGTGCATCAGCCTCCGCGCAAGAACGGTGTGACGATACTGGCGAGCAACAGAGCCCGGACACGAGCAGGCAGAAGCAGGACGATCCGGCGAAATCCCATTTCGTCGAGACGGCCGTAAAGCTTGAGCCCGAGCCAAGTGCCGGCGAGCAGCACCGGCAACCCGATCAAAATACAGCTTAACGGTACCGATGGATATCGCGCCACTGGCGCCGAACCACACCGCGGTCATCGCGACAGCACGGCGACCGCCACCGGCTGGAACACCGCGCGCTGCGCGTCCTTCGGCCAGCCGCGCAAGCCGACACCAGATGGTGACGATGATGCCGGGCAGTCCGGTCATGCCGCTGACCAGGCCATTGAGAAATCCGACGCCGACGTCGGCGGCAACGCCGGCCTTGAACCGGATGCAGCACCGGCCGCGTCAGACCGTAACTGCCGTAGAGCACGAGCAACAGGCCGATGCCGGTGCGCACGATGATTCGGGATCGCCCAGGTGCGTCAGTAGCGCCGCCCCGATCGGCGCGCCGGCCGCGCCGCCGACGACGAACGGCGCGCATGCCGCCGCCAGTCCGATAGCGCCTGCGCAGTTTCCAGGTGCCGTAGCTCTGCAGCATGCAAGCCGTAACCGATGATGATGGTCGCGGTCTTGGATCGGCGTCATGATGTGCAGCCAGACGGCCGATACGACCAGGCCGAACGCAAAGCCGGCCAGCCCGCTGACCACGCCGCCGATCAATGTCGCGATCAGAAAAAGACGCGAGGTCCAAGGTCGTACCGTCATGGGTCGCCCCTGAAACCTGAGCGAGCAGCACCTGGATGGATGGCTGCCATCTGAACGGGGAGGCTGCTTACTTCCCCATACGATGTATGCGTATCATCACTCGCCGACCGTGCTTCAATTCATCCCTGCTATGCCCGCGCACGAAGATCAGGCCGAGCGATCACGCCCTGCAGCGCCGTCAGCGGCTGACCGGCATCGCGCTTGATGTGCTGCGCGGTGGCGCTCGTTCTCCTGTCTCGACGCGACGGGCAAGTATCTCAACCACCACATGGCCACCACGCAGGTCGTGTGGGCGCGCTATTTCTTCGCCTCGTTTTTGACGTTTCTGTTCTCCAACCCGATCAAGCATCCCGGCATCATGCGGACGTCAGCGGCCGTTCATGCAGATCCGGCCGCTCGGCGCTGCTGCTGCTCTCCACGGCCCTCAACCTGTTCGCGTTGCGCTGGCTGCAGCTCGACGAGGCGCTGTCGATCATCTTCGCGACGCCGCTTCTGGTCGCGGTGTCTGTGCGTGCCGTTGCTCGGCGAGCATGTCGGCTGGCGCCGCTGGACGGCGATCGTCATCGGCTTTTGCGGCGTGCTGGTGGTGGCGCGGCCCGGCCTTGGCGGGCTGCATCCGGCCGCGCTGCTCTCGCTGGGCGGCTCGGTCTGCTATGCGTTCTACGTGATTTCGACGCGCGTCTCTGTCGCGCACCGACAGCAACGAGACCACGCAGTTCTACACCAACCTCGTCGGCGCGGTCGCGATGACCGTGATCGTGCCGTTCGTCTGGACGTCGCCCGACAACTGCCGTGATTGCGCCGTGCTTGATGGTGCTGATCGGCGCTCTTGGGCGGCGGCGGGCATTACCTGCTGATCCGTGCCCACCGTCTGGCGCCGGCCTCGACGCTGGCGCCCTTCATCTACACGCAGATGGTCTGGACCACGACCCTCGGTTTCCTGGTGTTCGGCGACGTGCCGCACTACTGGACGATCGTGGGCGGGGTGATTGTCATCTCATCCGGGCTCTACCTGCTCCACCGCGAAGCCGTTCGCAAAATCGAGCCATCCGCACCGGTTGCCTAAGCGTCATGGGCGGCGCTAAGTTGCCGGCAAACATACGACCTTGAGGAACACCTATGGCGACAGCGAAGGACCGGGCGGGACCGCCGGTTCCGGCTTGAACGACGATATCGGCGAGCAAAAGCGCCTGGACATGTACCGCTCGCAGGTGCGCCTGCGCGAGGCGGAACAGCGCGCCTACGACCTGTTCCTGCAGAACCTGGTCAAGGGCACCAGCCATCTCTCGCTCGGCCAGGAGGCGATCGCCACCGGCTTCGCCGAAGCCATGGTCAAGGGCGACCTCTCGTTTCTGCACCTATCGCGGCCACGCCCACACGCTGGCGCGCGGCGTGCCGGTCGAGAAGGTGCTGGGCGAGCTGATGCAGCGCGACAACGGCTTGATGCGCGGCAAGGGCGGCTCCATGCACCTCACCTCGGAGGAGCACGGCGTGATGGGCTCCTACGCCATCATCGGCGCGCATCTGCCCATCGCCTGCGGCGCCGCCTGGCGCGCGCAGTACAAGGGCGCCAAGGACGTCTCGGTCTGCTTCTTCGGCGACGGCACCACCAATATCGGCGCCTTCCACGAGGCGCTCAATTTCGCCGCGGTGTGGAAGCTGCCGGTGATCTTCGTCTGCGAAAACAATCTCTACATGGAATACACGCCGATCGCCGACGTCACCGCGGTGCCGCAGCCGGCCGCCGACCGCGCCTCGGCCTACGGGCTCGAGCGCATCCTGATCGACGGCAACGACGCCGACATTGTCTATCGCACGGCGCAGAAGGCCTTCGCCAAAGCGCGCGCCGGCGAGGGGCCGTCGCTGATCGAGTGCCTGACCTACCGCCACAGCGGCCATTCGCGCGCCGATCCGGCCAAGTATCGCCCGCCGGGCGAACTGGAGAAGTGGAAAGAGCGCGATCCGATCAAGATCTATCGCGAGCGGCTGAAGCAGTTCGGCGTCAGCGACGCCACCATCGAAAAGATCGACGCCAGCGTGCGCAAGGAAGTCGATGACGCGACCGAAGTCTGCAAGGCCGCGCCGAACCCGCCGCTCGATATCCTGACCACCGATGTCTACGCCGATGGCGGCTGGGCATGGAGAAATTAAAATGCCGGAACTGACTTATCGCGACGCGGTCATCCGCGGCATCGCGCAGGAGATGGAACGCGATCCCGATGTCGTGTTCCTGGGCGAGGACGTGGCCAAAGCCGGCGGCGTGTTCAAGGCGACGGTCGGCCTGTTCGAGCAGTTCGGCCCGCTGCGCGTGCGCGACACGCCGATCTCCGAGCAGGCGATCTTGGGCGCCGCCATGGGCGCGGCCATGACCGGCTTGAAGCCGATCGCCGAGATCATGTTCTCGGACTTCTTCGCGGTCTGCTTCGACTACATCGCCAACGAATTTCCCAAGAGCCGCTACATGTCGAACGGGCAGACCAAATGCCCGCTGGTGGTGCGCACCGGCAACGGCGCGGGCTCGCGCTTCGGCGCCCAGCACTCACAGAGCGTCGAGAACTGGTGCATGATGATCCCGGGCCTCAAGGTGGTGGCGCCGTCGACGCCGCGCGACGTGATCGGCCTGCTGGCGGCGGCGGTGCGCGATCCCGACCCGGTGATCTTCCTCGAGCACAAGTCGCTTTACGCCACCAAAGGCGAGGTGCCGGACGGCGAGATCGTCGACACGCTCGGCACCGCCAAGATCGTGCGCCCCGGCAAGGACGCCACCATCGTGGCGCTGGCGCTGATGGTGCCGCGCGCGCTGGAGGCGGCCGAGACGCTCATGAGCGGAACACGGCATCGACGCCGAAGTGGTCGATGTGCGCTCGCTGGTGCCGCTCGACACCCAGACCATCCTCGGTTCCGTGGCCAAGACCCACCGGTTGTTCACGGTAGAAGAGAATCCTCGGCTCTGTGGATGGGGCGCGGAGATCGTCTCGATCGCCGTAGATGAGGGCTTCTACGACCATGACGGACCGCCAGTACGAATAACAACTCCGCATATTCCGCTGCCGGCGGCCGACAATCTGGAAGACATCGTGCTGCCGACCCCGGCGCGCATTGCCGAGACGGTGAGGCGGTCGCTGAACAGCTGACGCGCCGCTCGTCGTACGGAAGTAAGTCAAAGGAACCGTGTCATGTACGAAAATCTTCTCGCCAATGTTCCGACCGACCTTTGGATCGGCGGCAAATGGCGCAAAGCCTCCGACGGCGGCCGCTTCGACGTCATCGACCCGGCGACCGAGCGCAAGATCGCGTCGCGTCGCCAGCGCCACCGTCGAGGACGCCAAGGCCGCGGTCGACGCCGCCGAAGCGGCCTTCGAAGGCTGGGCCGGCCGCAAGCCGCGCGAGCGCGCCGAGATTTTGCGCAAGGCCTACGAGCTGATCATGCGCGACGCCGAGCGCTTCGCCAAGCTCATCACGCTGGAAAACGGCAAGGCGCTGTCCGACTCGCGCGGCGAGGTGGCCTATTCGGCCGAGTTCTTCCGCTGGTATGCCGAGGAAGCCGTGCGCAACATCGGCCAGATCTCGATGGCGCCGGCCTCCGGCGCGCGCATCGTCGCGCAGCACAAGCCGGCCGGCATCGCCGTGCTGGTGACGCCGTGGAATTTCCCGGCCGCGATGGCGACCCGCAAGATCGGCCCGGCGCTCGCCGCCGGCTGCCCGGTGGTCCTGAAGCCCGCCTCCGACACGCCGCTCACCATGCTGGCGCTGATGCCGGCGCTGGAAGAGGCCGGCGTTCCCGCCGGCGTGGTCAACGTCATCCCGTCGCGCTCGTCCGGCAAGGTGGTGAGCGCGATGCTGCACGATAAGCGCGTGCGCGTCGTCTCCTTCACCGGCTCGACCGAGGTCGGCCGCAAGCTGCTGCACGAGGCGGCGGACCAGATCATCAAGCCGGCGATGGAATTGGGCGGCAACGCGCCGTTCATCGTGTTCGAGGACGCCGACATCGACGCGGCGATCGACGGCGCCATGATTGCGAAAATGAGCAACATGGGCGAGGCCTGCACCGCGGCCAACCGCTTCTACGTGCACGAGAAGGTGCACGACGAATTTGCCAAGAAACTGACCGCCAAGATGGCCGGCCTGAAAATGGGCAACGGCCTCGACGACGGCGTCAATCTCGGCCCGCTGGTCAACAAAGACGGCCGCGACAAGGTGATCGAGCTGGTGGACGACGCCGTGAAGAAAGGCGCCAAGGTGCTGACCGGCGGCAAATCGCCGGACGGCCCCGGCTTCTTCTATCCGGCGACCGTGCTCACCAATGTGTCGGACGATTCCAAGATGCTGAACGAGGAAATCTTCGGGCCGGTCGCCTCGATCCAGACCTTCAAGACCGAGGCCGAGGCGATCAAGCGCGCCAACAACACCGAATACGGCCTGGTCGCCTATCTCTACACCAAGGACCTGTCGCGCGGCATGCGCGTCTCCGAGAAGCTCGACTTCGGCATGATCGGCCTCAATCGCGGGCTGGTGTCGGACCCGGCGGCGCCGTTCGGCGGCGTCAAGCAGTCCGGCCTCGGCCGCGAAGGCGCGGCGGAGGGCATGAAGGAATTTCTCGAGACGCAATACGTGTCGGTGACCTGGTAGGAACGCGCACGTGGACGTCCTGATGCCGCAGCTCGGCGAGACCGTCGCCGAAGGCAAGATCGTGAAATGGTTCAAGGCCGCCGGCGACGCGGTGAAGCCGGGCGACAACCTGTTCGAGATCGAGACCGACAAGACCTCGATGGAAGTGCCGGCGACCAGCGCCGGCACGCTGAGCGAAATCCGCT
This sequence comes from uncultured Alphaproteobacteria bacterium, assembly GCA_963734465.1. GTDB lineage: Bacteria > Pseudomonadota > Alphaproteobacteria > Rhizobiales > Xanthobacteraceae > Pseudolabrys. Next base: position 16,740 of record CAVTHL010000018.1, on the reverse strand, counting down.
TTCAGGTCGGCGAAGTGGCCAAAGTCGGCGCCGTGGTGGCGGTCATTTCCGGCGCGGGCGAGACGGCGAAAAGCCGCGACGCGCCGCGCCGCCGCAAGGCGCCGGCCGCCCCGAAATCCGCGCCTGCCTCGGCAGCGCCCGCCGCGATGGCAGCGGCGACGCCGGTGCGCCTATCGCCCGTCCGGCCCGATGGACCCGTTCCGCGAAGTGCGCACGCCCGAGCGCAATTTCGGGCCCGCCAGGCTGGCGGGCGGCACCTTTACGACGCCGCTGGCGCGCCGGCTCGCCGGCGAGCGCGGCATCGATCTGTCGCGCGTCTCGGGTTCCGGCCCGCATGGCCGCATCGTCGCCGCCGACGTCGAGAAGGCCGCGCCCGGCGCTGCCGCTCCCGCCATGGCGCGCGGCGCCAGCGCGGCGCAGGTCAAGGCGCTGTTCGAGGGCGTCGCCTACGAGGAAGTGCCGCTCGACTCCATGCGCCGCACGATCGCGACGCGGCTGATCGAGGCCAAGCAGACCATTCCGCATTTCTATCTGACCGCCGATTTGGAGATCGGCCGGCTGATCGCCATGCGCGAGGAGGCCAATGCCGCCGCGCCGCAGGACAAAGACGGCCAGCCGGCGTTCAAGCTTTCGCTCAACGATTTCATCATCAAGGCCTGGGCTGCGGCGCTGCAACGCGTGCCGGCGGCCAACGCCGTATGGGCCGAAGACCGCATCCTGCGTTTCAGCCATTCCGATATCGGCGTGGCGGTGGCGCTCGACGGCGGGCTGATCACGCCGGTGCTGCGCAACGCCGAAGCCAAATCGCTCACCGCGATCTCCGCCGAGATGCGCGATCTGGCCGAGCGCGCCCGCGCCAAGAAGCTCAAGCCGAACGAATATCAGGGCGGCGCCAGCGCCATCTCCAATCTCGGCATGTACGGCGTGCGCGAATTCGCCGCCATCATCAATCCGCCGCACGCCACCATCCTCGCCGTCGGCGCCTCGCGCCGCGCCCCGGTCGAGACGGAAGACGGCGGCGTCAAGTTCGTCAGCCAAATGACGGTCACATTGTCCTGCGACCATCGCGTGGTCGACGGCGCGCTCGGCGCGCAACTGCTGGCGGCATTCAAGGCCCTGATCGAAAAGCCGGTCACCTTCCTCGTCTAAAGGAGCGTCAAGATGGCTGGCGAAAAGCCCGATGTATTGCTGATCGGCCAAAAGAAGCCGGTGATGGTCAAAGGGCTCGAATCGAAAGTCACGCTGCACTATCTGGCCGACGCCAAGGACCCGGACGCATTCATCAAATCGATCGCCGACAAGGTGCGCGCCATCGCGATCGCCTATACCGCCAACAAGCTCGACGCCGCGTTCATGCAGAAGCTGCCGAAGCTCGAGCAGATTTCGAGCTTCGGCGTCGGCTACGACCACATCGACGCCAAATGGGCGGGCGAGCACGGCATCGTCGTCACCAACACGCCGGAAGTGCTCAACGAGGAGGTCGCCGATACCGCGATCGGCCTGTCTGCTCTGCACGGTGCGCGAATTCCCGCAGGCCGAGCGTTATCTGCGCGCCGGCAAATGGCCGGCAGGGCCAATATCCGCTGACCAAGGCGACGCTGCGCAACCGCACCGTCGGCATGGTCGGCATGGGCCGCATCGGCAAGGCGATCGCGCGCCGGCTGGAGGCCTTCGGCGTGCCGGTGGTCTATCACTCGCGCAAACCGCAAGCCGGCGTGAGCTACAAATACTATCCCAAGCTCATCGACATGGCGCGCGACGTCGACACGCTGATGGTGATCGTGCCGGGCGGCGCCGGCGACCGCCAACATGATCAATGCCGAGGTGCTCAAGGCGCTCGGCCCGCAGGGCATCCTGATCAACATGGCGCGCGGCTCGGTGGTCGACGAGCCGGCGCTGATCGAGGCGCTCAAGAACCGCACCATCTATTCCGCCGGCCTCGACGTGTTCGCCAAGGAGCCGCACGTGCCGAAGGAGCTGCTGGAGATGGACCACATCGTCATGTTCCCGCATCTCGGCTCCTCGACCGAGGTGACGCGGGCGGCGATGGACCAGCTCGTGGTCGACAACATCCTGGCATGGGCGGCAGGCAAGGCACCGCTGACACCGGTGCCGGAAACGCCGCCCAAGAAAACGTGATAGACTTCGCGGCGATGCCATAGGCTCGACATGCACCGCATCGTCCTCATTGCCATCTTGACGGTTCTTTGCTCTGCACCCGCGCTGGCGCAGAAAGCTGCCATGGGCGAGTCCGCGAAGGGCATGCTCGGCGACAAATGGGAGTTCTCCAACGCCGACCGCGACAAGGTCTGCACGCTGACCTTCAAAGGCGATTCGACCGCCGCCGGCTTCAAGCTCGAGTTCGATGCCAATTGCGCCAATCTGTTTCCGCTGGTGAAGGATATCGTCGCCTGGAAATATCCCGAGGACGATTTGCTCTATCTGCTCGACGCCCAGGGCAAGGCGTTGATTGAATTCAGCGAGGTTGAGGACGGCATTTTCGAGGCGCCGACGCCGGGCCTCGGCGTCGTGTTCCTGCAAAACCCGGCCAACGCGGCCCCCGCGCCGGCCAAGAAGCCGGCCGATGTCGCCGGCGACTGGCTGGTCAAGCGCGGCGACACCACGGTTTGCGCGCTGACGCTGTCGAGCGCGCCGCAGGGCGACAGCTTTCCGCTGATCATCAAGCCGGGCTGCGATCCCGCCATCAGCAAGCTCAATTTCGGACGCTGGCGGCTCGACCAGGCCGAGCTCGACCTGCTGCCCGCGAACGGCGAGCCCTGGCGCTTCGAGGACATCGACGGCAGCTGGCACCGGCTGTCGGAAAGCGCCGAGCAGATCATGCTCGTGCGGCAATAGTCAGATCAGCCGCAGCCCCTTGAAGCTCGCGTGGCCTTCCTTGCCGACGATGATGTGGTCGTGCACGGCGATGCCGAGCGGCTTGGCGACCTCGATGATCGCTTGCGTCATCTGGATGTCGGCGCGGGACGGGGTGGGGTCGCCGGACGGATGGTTGTGCACCAGGATCAGCGCGGTGGCCGACAGCTCGAGCGCGCGCTTGACCACCTCGCGCGGATAGACCGGCGTGTGGTCGACGGTGCCGGTCTGCTGCACCTCGTCGGCGATGAGCTGGTTGCGCTTGTCGAGGAACAGCACGCGGAACTGCTCCTTGTCGGCGAAGGCCATGGTGGTGCGGCAATAGTCGAGCACGCTCGACCACGACGACAGCACCGTTTGTTTGCGCACCTGCCCGCGCGCCAGCCGGCTGGCCGCGGCGTGCACGATCTTCAGCTCGGTGATGGCGGCTTCGCCGAGCCCCTTGACCTCCTTGAGCCGGGCCACCGGCGCCGCCACCACTTCGGCGAAGGAGCCGAATTTGGCGATCAGCTCCTTGGCCAGCGGCTTGACGTCGCGCTGCGGAATGGCGCGGAACAGCACCAGTTCGAGCAGCTCGTAGTCGCTCACCGCCTCGGCGCCGGCCTCGCGGAAGCGGGCGCGCAGCCGTTCGCGGTGGCCGTGATAATGCGGCGACGCCTCGGAAAGGCCGGCCTTCGCGCTCGCTTCTTGTCACGCTTGGCCGCCATGAACGCGCGCCCAACCCTTGCGCCGGCAAGAGTGTAGTTCAGCCGGATGCAATCGCACGAGGGAGGTTTTGCGAGTTAGTCGCGTCAGCGCCGGTAGGGCGGCTTGTCCAGGCCGGCGGGCGAGAAGGTGAACACCTCGACGCCTTTGTCGGTGACGCCGACGGTGTGCTCGAATTGCGCCGACAGCGAGCGGTCGCGCGTCACCGCGGTCCAGCCGTCGGACAGCACCTTCACGTGCGGGCGGCCGAGATTGATCATCGGCTCGACCGTGAAGAACATGCCGGGCTTGAGCACGATGCCTTCGCCCGGGCGTCCGACGTGGACGATGTTGGGCTCGTCGTGGAACAGCTTGCCGAGGCCGTGGCCGCAGAAGTCGCGCACCACGCTCATGTGCTGGCCTTCGACATAGGTCTGGATGGCGTGGCCGATATCGCCGGTGGTGGCGCCCGGCCGGATCACGGCGATGCCGCGCATCATCGCCTCATGCGTCACCTCGATCAGCCGCTCGGCGCGGCGCGGGATCTCGCCGATCGGGTACATGCGGCTCGAGTCGCCGTGCCAGCCGTCGAGGATGAGCGTCACGTCGATATTGACGATGTCGCCGTCCTTCAGCGGCTTGTCGCCGGGGATGCCGTGGCAGACCACGTGGTTGAGCGAGGTGCAGGTCGATTTCTTGTAGCCGCGATACATCAGCGTGGCCGGCAGCGCGCCGTGATCCATCGCGTAATCGAACACCAGCCGGTCGATCTTGTCGGTGGCGACGCCGGGGACGACCTCGTCGGTCAGCATGTCGAGGCAGTTCGCCACCAGTTGGCCGGCCTTGCGCATGCCCTCGAAAGCTTCGGGGCCGTGCAGCTTGATTTGGCCGGTTTTTCTTAACGGCGCGAGGGTGGCGTCGATATAGGTCATCGCGACAATGTAAGGCCTGGGCCGGGCGGCGCAAGCATGTCAGCTCGCGACCTTCCCGCCCAGTTCATCCTCGATATGCGCGCGAATGATGTCGTCGAAGCTCTGCTTCGACCTTGAAGCCGAGCGCCAGCGCGCGGCGCGGATCGAATCGGCTCGGCCAGCCGGCGACGATGCGCGCGACCAGCGCGTCCGGCGCGCGCCGGATGCGCGCGGCGACCTTGTCGCCGGCGACGCGCTTGAGCGCCTCGATCTGCTCGCCGACCGTGCAGCAGACGCCCGGCATCGTGAGGTTGACGCGGTCGCCGAGTTCGCTCGCGTGAAAGTCCGGCGGCATGAATGAGAAAGCCGACCGCCGACGCGCGGGCTGGCGTGCCAATGCAGCACGCTGTCGGCAACCGGCAGGATCGCCTCCTGGCCGGCGAGCGGCTCGCGAATGATGCCGGAGAAGAATCCGGAGGCCGCCTTGTTCGGCTTGCCCGGCCGCACCACGATCGACGGCAGCCTGATGCCGACGCCGTCGAGAAAACCGCGCCGCGTGTAATCGGCCAGCAGCAATTCGCACATGGCCTTTTGCGTGCCGTAGGAGGTGAGCGGCGTCAGGTGAAATTCGTCGGGAATGGCGTCGGGGAAGGGCGCGCCGAACACCGCGATCGAGGAGGTGAACACGAATTTCGGCTTGTAGCCGTCGACCGCGCGCACCGCTTCGAGCAACGCGCGGGTGCCGTCGAGATTGACGCGATAGCCTTTCTCGAAATCGGTCTCGGCTTCGCCGGAGACCACGCCGGCGAGATGGAAGATCACGTCCGGCCGCTCCGCGACCGCTTTGTCCGCGACGCCCGCTGCGGCGAGGTCGGCGGCGCGGGTCTTCACGTGATCGGAAAAGCCCGCCGGCCGCGCCGGCGCGACAATGTCGATCAACGTCAGCTTGTCGATGGGCTGGCCGCCGAGCGCCCGGTCGATGACCAGCCGTTCGGTCAGCTTGCGGCCGATCATGCCCGCCGCGCCGGTGATCAGGATATGCATCACGTCCTCGTCTTTGTCTTCATCGGCCGGCTCGAAGCGGTCGATGCGGCGCAGGTCGGGGAATAATAGCATCCAGATTCCGGCGACCAGCGAGCGAGCCGATGCCGCCGATCAGCACCGACGTCACGGCGCCGAGCCAGGCTCGCGCATTGCGCCGGCCTGAAGTCGCCCAGCGTATTCGACGAGCCGACGAACAGGTAATTGATGGCGCTGACGCGGCCGCGCATGGCGTCCGGCGTCTCGATCTGCACCAGCGAGAAGCGCACCACGATGCTCACCGCGTCGGACGGCGCCGAGCGCGGCCAGCGCCAGCAGCGACAGCGGAAACCAGGTCGACAGGCCGAACACGATGGTGGCCATGCCGTAGATCGCAACCACCGCGAACATCTTGTGGCCGATACGCCGCTCGATCGGATGGCGCGACAGCACGATGGCCGTGATCAGTGCGCCGGCGGCCGGCGCCGAGCGCAGCAGACCGAGGCCGATCGGTCCCGACCTCCAGGATGTCGCGCGCGAAGATCGGCAGCAACGCCGTGACGCCGCCGAGCAGCACCACGAACAGGTCGAGCGTGATGACGCCGAGCAGACGCGGCGCGTGCGGATGAAGTCGAAGCCGGCCAGCACGCGAAGCAAAGGTCGGCGGCTCGCGCGCTTGCGCCGGCGCCCTTGGCGCGCACAAGGCTGATGAGCGTGATGGCGGTCGGCGAAAAACACCACGCAGAGCGCGGACGACCACGACCGGGCTTGACCGCATAGATCAGCCCGCCGAGTGCCGGTCCGCAAATCATCGCGATCTGATTGGCCGACGTCCAAGCCGCCGACCGCGCGCGGGATCAGCGGTGCCGGCACCAGCGCCGGCACCAGCGCGCTCAGGTCGGTAGCTTCGAAGAGCGCGCGCGCAGCCGATCAGGAAGACGGCGACGAACAGCAGGTCGCGGCTGAGCACCCCCGCAACATCGCCACGGTGATCATCAGCGCGGCGATCGCGTAGACGCCTTGTGCGCCGCGTATCATCAGGCGGCGGTCGTAGCGGTCGGCGGCGTGCCCGATCAGCAGCGTCAGCACCACCGCCGGCACGAACTGGATCAGGCCGACCAAGCCGAGGTCGAACGCGCTGTCGGTGAGTTCGTAGACCTGCCAGCCGATGACCAGCGCCAGCATCTGATAAGCCATGGTGGCGGCGACGCGTGCCAGCCAGAACAGCACGAAGGGCCGTTGCTGCAACAGGCCGGGCGATGGATGCTCGAAGGCGCTCATTCCGTCGCGTTGAGCCTGCTCAGGCTCTCGATCTGCTTACCGTCGGCGGTGAAATTCTCGGGCGTTCAGCCAGCGCTCGAAATTCGCCTTGCGCGGCGGCCATTCGCTGTCGAGCATCGCAGAACATCAGGCGGTATCGCGGTTGCGGCCCTTGCCGATCATGTGCTGGCGGAAGATGCCTTCGAAGCTGAAGCCATAGCGCAACGCCGCCCGCCGCGAGGCGGCGTTGAGCGCGTGGCATTTCCACTCGTAGCGCCGGTAACTGCAGCGTCTCGAACGCATAGCGCGCCAGCAGATATTGCGCCTCGGTGGCGAGCGAAGTGCGCTGGAGCGCCGGCGAATAGACGACGTGGCCGACCTCGATCACGCGGATGTTCAGGCCGGATCTCCATCAGCGCGAAGATGCCAACCGCGCGGCCGGCCGCGTCGATAATGGCGTAGGAATAGGGATCGTCGAGCGCCGCGCGCGCCGCGACCCAATGCAGCAAAGGCGGCAGCGTCGGCGAAGGGGCCATAGCTCGTCATGTAGGTCCAGATTTCGTCGTGGCCTTTCACCGCTTCCCACAACGACGGCGCGTGCGCGGGGCCGAGCTTTTCGACACGGCCATATCGACCTTGCAATGTCACCGGGCCGGGACGCGCCGCAGGTTTGTCGTCCACCGGCGGGCCGACCGGCTGGCCGGTCTGCGGATGTCGATGTTCGCTCACGGCTTCGTTCGGCGCGGCAGATCGTCGTGGAAGAACTTGTTGAGCTCGGCATTCGGCATCACGCCGGCGAAGCTGTCGAACTTGCCTTGCTCGGCGATCTCGCGCGCCGATGTGAGGAAGGCGTGCATGGCGACGCGCGCCAGCGTGCCGCCCACGCTGATGCGCCGCACGCCCATGTCCGCGATGTCCTTGACCGTGAGCCCGCTCGCCGTCGACATCAGCAGATTGACCGGCTTCGGCGCTACCGCCTTCACCACCGTCTCGATCTGCTCGCGCGTCTTGATGCCGGGCGGATAGAGGCAATCGGCGCCGTCATCGGCGAAGGCTTTCAGGCGGCGGATGGTCTCGTCCATGTCGGGCCGGTTCTTGATGAAGCCTTCGGTGCGCGCGGTGAAGACAACGCCGCCGCCGGCCGCGTCGATCGCCTTGCGCGCCGCGCGCACGCGCGCAACCGCCACGTCGAAATGGATAGAGCGGATCGGCGTCGTTGCCGGTGAAGTCCTCGATCGACAATCCGGCCACGCCGGTCTCGACGCAGAGCCGCACATTTTCGGCGACGCCCGCCGGATCGTCGGCATAGCCGCCCTCGAAATCGGCGTTCACCGGCACGTCGGCGGCGGCCGCGATCTCGCGGCAATGCGCGAGCACCATGTCGCGCGTGACGTCGCCGTCGGAATAGCCGATCGAATGCGCGTAGCCCGACGATGTGGTGGCCAGCGCCTTGAAACCGAGCCCCTGCAGATAGCGCGCGCTGCCGACATTCCACGGATTGGGAATGACGAAGCAGCCGCTCTCATGCAGGCGGCGAAAAGTCTGGCGCTTGTCGGCGATACTCATTGGCGGGCACCCGGCCTCTGAAATTCGGCGGCAGGATGCGCCAAAGCCAGCGGCAATTGCAATCGCTGACCGGTAATTATGACCGCGATCCGGCCGACGAATTTTTTGCCGCCCATCGGGGTTTCGGCAGTCCCGATTGACGAATTGATTTTCCCCGGCTGATCGGGTGAACTGCCCCGCAATAAAGCGCGCGGCCAACCGGACCGCCGCCGGGGAGTGACGCCATGCTGAAGACAATTGCGGCTTTCGACCGCATCGGGGAGGAAAACGCCTTCGCGGTGCTCGCCCGCGCCAATGCGCTGGTGGCGCAAGGCCGCGACATCATCAACCTCGGCATCGGCCAGCCGGATTTCCGCACGCCCGATTTCATCGTCGAGGCGGCGGTGAAGGCGCTGCGCGAGGGCGCCCACGGCTACACCCCGGCGACCGGCATTCCGCCGTTGCGCGAGGCGGTCGCCGCCGACCTGCACAAGCGCTTCAAGGTCGAGGTCTCGCCCGACTCGGTGATGATCATGCCGGGCGGCAAGCCGACCATGTACATGTCGATCGTGATGTTCGGCGAGCCGGGCGCGGAGATCCTCTATCCCGATCCCGGCTTCCCGATCTACCGCTCGATGATCGAATACACCGGCGCCAAGCCGGTGCCGGTGCCGATCCGCGAGGAGAACGGCTTTGCCTTCTCGGCGGAAGAAACGCTCAAGCTGATCACGCCGAAGACGCGCCTGCTGATCCTCAATTCGCCGGCCAATCCGACCGGCGGCGTCACGCCCAAGAGTGAAATCGACAAGCTGGTCGCCGGCCTGGAGAAGTGGCCGGATGTCGCCATCATGTCGGACGAGATCTACGACCAGATGACCTATGACGGCGAGACGCATGTCTGCCTGCTGTCCTATCCGTCGATCCGCGACCGGCTGATCCTGCTCAACGGCTGGTCGAAGACCTATGCCATGACCGGCTGGCGGCTCGGCTACGCGGTGTGGCCGGGCAAGCTCTACGACTACGCGCGCAAGCTCGCGGTCAATCTGTATTCCTGCGTCAACGCGGCCACGCAGTACGCCGGGCTGGCGGCGCTGAAAGGTCCGCAGGACGAAGTCGCCAAAATGGTGGCCGAGTTCGACAAGCGCCGCAAAGTCGTGGTCGAGGGCCTGAACAAATTGCCCGGCGTGTCCTGCGCGATCCCGAAGGGCGCGTTCTACGCCTTCCCCAACGTGAAGCGCACCGGCTGGAAAGCCAAGGCGCTCGCGTCGTCGCTCCTGGAAGACGCCGGCGTCGCCGTCATCGGCGGGCCGGACTTCGGCATTCTCGGCGAGGGCTACATGCGGCTGTCCTACGCCAACTCGACCGAGAACATCTTGAAAGCGCTCGACCGCATGGGCGAGTTCCTGGCGAGCCGCAAGGCGGCGTAAGCGTCGTACACAGGCACCGCAAGACCGGGTAGGCTTTGCGCCACGACAGGCGCGCGTGCCGGATTTTCAGGGAAGGAACCGTCCATGTTGGACACGATGCCGAGAGACCGAGGGCTGTCCGAAGAACAGCGCATGCTGCGGCAGAGCTGCCGCGATTTCATCGACGACGTGGTGCTGCCCTTCATCAAGCAGAATTGGCAGAAAGAATGGTCGATGGTGCCGGAAGACCGGCTGCCGCTCAGCATTCTGGAAGGCGCCGAGAAGATCGGCATCCGCACGCTCGGCGTGCCGGAAGAATACGGCGGCGTCGAGCTCGAGAAAGGCACCGAGGTCAAGACCTTCGCGCTGGTGGCGGAGGAGATCGCGCGCGGCGATTCCGGCCTTGCCGACAAGCTGGTGCAGAACTGGAAAGTCTCCGTGCTGCTGCGGCAGTTCGCGCCCAAGCACCTGCAGGAGAAATGGTTCAAGCGGCTGGTGGCGGAGCCGAGCTTCCTGATGGCGCATTGCCTGACCGAGCCGCGCGGCGCCTCCGACCGCTGGCTGCCCTACAACGTGCCGGAAGCGGCCATGCAGACCAAGGCGGTCAAGACCAATGGCGGCTGGGTGATCAACGGCCGCAAGCAGTTCATCTCCAACGGCTACGACGCCAGCCTCTACGTGGTCTACGCCAACACCAACCCGAAGGTCGGCATGCTGCAGGGCACGTCATCGTTCCTGGTGCCGCGCGAGACCAAGGGCTTCACGGTCGCGCGCTGCAACGAGACGCTCGGCTGCCGCTTCATGAACAACGGCGAGATGGTGTTCGAGGACATGTTCGTGCCCGACGATCATTGCCTGGTGCAGGACAGCGCCATGGGCTCGGCCGGCGTCTATTTCCGGCCCGGCAAGATCATCCAGGCGGCGAAGAACCTCGGCGTCGGCGTGCGCGCCTTCGAGGCCACCGCCGACTACGTGCAGAACTACGTGCAGGGCGGCCGCATCCTGATCAAGCATCAGGCGGTGGCGCTGCGGCTCGCCGACATGGCGACCAAGATCGAGGCGGTGCGGGCATTGCTCGAACGCGCAGCGCAGGCGGTCGACGACAACGCGCCGGAGGCCGAGACGCTGGTCAACATGGCCAAGATGTTCGCTTCCGAAGAGATCATGAAGGTCGCCCAGCACGCGGTCGAATTGCACGGCGGCAACGGCATCATGCTCGATTTCGGCATCGAAAAGGTGCTTGCGCGACGCCGTCATCTTCATGCACATGGACGCGACGGTCGACATCTCGAAGTTCAAGATCATCAAGAACATGTTCCCCGACACCGCCGGGAAATATGCCGGGCCGGAGTGACGGCGTCACCTCACCACGAACCTGAAGCCGATCACCACGATCGCCAGCCCGATCAGCTGCGCGAGGCTTGGGATGGCGCCGAGCGTCAGATAACCGATGACCAGGGAAAATCCCGGCACCAGCGCCGGGAAGGTCCCGGCGCGGCCGGCGCCGAGCAAGACCACCGCGCGCGCGAACAATAGAATCGGCAGCATGCCGGCGAGCAGGCCTTGCACGACGATCTGCAGCAGGTTGTCGGCAAGGCTCATGTGCAGCATGCCGCCGAAGCCGACCAGCAGCGCATAGAGCGGCGCGTAGACGACGACCGACAGAAAGCCGACCAGCGCGATCGCGCGCGTGCCGGAGACGTGCCAGAAGCGCAGCAGCGTGCCGAACATGGCCCAGAAGAAGCCGGCGGTGACGAACAGCAGGTCGCCGCCGACGCCGTGGGTCCCGATCGTGGCCAGCGATTCCCAGCCGAACACCATCAGGCCGGCGACGATGGTGACGCCGCCGACGATGCGCTGAACGGTCGGGTGCTCGTGCAGCATCACGGTGGCGAGGATCAGCCCGAACAGCGCGGCGCAGGCCGGCTGGATGGTGGTGCCGTGGCCGAGCGGCACCAGGATGAACCCGGCGTAAGCCGTCATCGCCTGCGGCGGGCCGGCCAGCACGCTCATCAGCAAAGCGCGCAGCCAGCCGATGCCGCCGAAATCGCGCACGCCCTCGCGCAGGGCCAGCGGCATCAGCAGCAGGCCCGACCAGAAAAAGCGGTCGAAGGCGAGATCGGCGGGCGAAAAGCCGATGGCAATGCCGTGCTTGGCGGCGACGAAGCCGGCGGCCCAGCCGAAGGCCGCGCCCATGCCGCACAAAACGCCGATCAGGATGCCGGAAGAGCGCGCAGTCGCGTCCAAGATGTTCAACCCCTGCGCAGGTGACTTGAGGGCGCCTGATACTCTAGGATCGCCGCCGAAGTCCAATCGTCAAATCAGAACACTGCCTTCACCCGGGAAGAAACGTCATGGCCAAGTCGCGTAAAGTCATCATTACCTGCGCCGTCACCGGCTCGATCCACACGCCCTCGATGTCGCCGCACCTGCCGGTGACCGCGCAGGAGATCGCCGATGCGGCAATCGGTGCAGCCGAAGCAGGCGCTGCAATCGTCCACCTGCACGCGCGCAACCCGCAGGACGGCCGCCCGGACCAGACGCCGGAGGCTTTCGCCCCCTTCCTCAAGGTGATCAAGCAGCGCTCCAACGTGGTGGTGAACATCACCACCGGCGGCGCGCCCACCATGACGGCGGAAGAGCGCGTCAAGCCCGCCGCCACCTTCAAGCCGGAGGTCGCCTCGCTCAACATGGGCACCATGAACTTCGGGCTCTACCCGATGATCCCGCGCTACAAGGGCAAGTTCAAACACGACTGGGAGGAGCCCTATCTCGAGCGCTCGAAGGCGGGCATGTTCAAGAACACCTTCGCCGACATCGAATACATCCTCACCACCTGCGCCGGCAACAACACGCGCTTCGAGATCGAGTGCTACGACATCGGCCATCTCTACACGCTGCGGCACTTCCTCGACCGCGGCCTGGTGAAGCCGCCGCTGTTCGTGCAGTCGGTGTTCGGCATTCTCGGCGGCATCGGCGCGCATCCCGGAAGACGTCATCATGATGAAGCGCACCGCCGATCGCCTGCTCGGCGACAATTACCACTGGTCGGTGCTGGGCGCCGGCGCCAACCAGATGCGGGTCGCGGCCCAGGCCGCGGCCATGGGCGGCAATGTGCGCGTCGGCATGGAGGATTCGCTCTGGATCGGCGCCGGGAAGCTGGCCGAATCCAATGCCCAACAGGTGACCCAAGTGCGCAAGATTCTCGAGGGCCTCGGGTTGGAGATCGCCAACCCCGACGAGGCGCGCGAGATCCTCTCGCTCAAGGGCGGCGACAAAGTCGGGTTTTGACCATTCGTTGAGCAGCGACAACGTTTCCCGTTGCTCTTAGCGTTCCGAATCCTTTCAATGGCGATTGGAGGATTCGCAGCGTATGGCCTCGCTCGACACCGTCAGTATCGCGATCCTGCTCGGCAGCCTGCTGATCCTGGCCGGCATTCTGTCGAGCCTGATCGCGTTGCGCTTCGGCGCGCCGTTGCTGCTGGTGTTCCTCGTCGTCGGCATGCTGGCGGGCGAGGGCGGCCCCGGCGGCATCGTGTTCGACGACGTCAAATTGACCTACACCGTCGGCTCGATCGCGCTGGCGCTCATTTTGTTCGACGGCGGCTTGCGCACGCGGTTCGCCACCTTCCGCAACGTGCTGGCGCCGGCGGTGACGCTGGCGACCGTCGGCGTGCTGATCACCACGGTGCTGACGGCGCCGGTTGCCAAGCTCGTGCTTGGCGTCGGCTGGCTGCAGGCGCTGCTGGTGGGCGCGGCGGTGGCCTCGACCGACGCGGCGGCGGTGTTCCTGCTGATCAATGCCGGCGGCCTGCGGTTGCGCCCGCGCGTGCGCGCGACGCTCGAAGTCGAATTCGGGGACCAACGACCCGTTCGCGGTATTTCTGGTGCTGCTGCTGGTCGAGATGCTGCTGCTCGGCGACCAGAGCTGGTCGCATGCGCTCATCACATTCCTGCGCGATACGGTGCTCGGCTGTCTGATCGGCTGGGCCGGCGGGCGCGTCATCACGCTGGTGCTCAATCGCGTGGCGCTGGCGCAAGGCCTGCACGCGCCCTTCGTCGCGGTCGGCGCGCTGGTCGTCTTCGCCTTCGCCAATGCCGTGCACGCATCGGGCTTTCTCGCCGTCTATCTCGCCGGCCTTGTGGTCGGCAACCGGCAGACCCGCGCGCACAATTCGGTCATCGCCTTCCTCGACGCGGCGACGTGGCTGGCGCAGATCGTGATGTTCGTGCTGCTCGGCCTGCTGGTTTGGCCGCAGCGGCTCGCCGGCAGCCTCCTGGGCTCGGTCGCCATCGCGCTCACGTTGATGCTGATCGCCCGTCCGGCGGCGGTGTTCCTGTGCCTGGCGCCGTTCAATTACCAATGGCGCGACAAGCTGTTCATTTCCTGGGTCGGCTTGCGCGGGGCCGTCGGCATCTTCCTGGCGTCGATCCCGCTGCTGGTCGGGCTGCCGAAGGCCTATCTGTTTTTCGACGTCGCCTTCGTCGTGGTGCTGTCGTCGCTGCTGATCCAGGGCTGGACGGTCGCGCTCGCCGCCCGCAGGCTGCACATCACCTTCACGCGCAGCGATCCGATCCCGCGGCGCGTCGAGCTCGATCTGCCCGGCCAATTGGCGCGCGAGATCGTCGGCTACCCGATTTCAGCCGAACAGTCCCTATCTGCGGCGCGGCCTCATTCCGAACTGGGCGCGGCCGACGCTGGTGGTGCGCAGCGAGCAGATTCTCACCCCCGCCGAAGCGGAGCCGGTGCGCGAAGGCGACTATGTCTATCTGCTGGCGCCGCCGGAAAAGGCGCAGGCGCTCGACCGCTTCTTCGTGCAGGATGCCGCCGCCGGCTGCGCCCGACCCGGCGCTGCTCGGCGACTTCTTCGTGCCGGGGACCGCGACGCTCGGCGCGCTGGCCGAAATCTACGGCCTGCAAGTCGCCGCCGATCATAACGAGGTGACGCTGGCCGATTATTTTGTCGAGCAGCTCCGCCGCCAGCCGAAACGCGGCGACGTCGTCGCCCTCGGCCCGATCGCGCTGTTGGCGCACAAGGTCGACTTCGGCCGCGTGACCACCGTGGGCTTGCGGCTGGCCGAGCCGGAAGAGCCGGCCGACCTCATCGGCCGCGCCAAAGCGTGGCTGAAGAAGCTACAGAACCTGCTGGGCTAGCGCGTTAAGCGCGCGACGCAGCGCCGGGCGGTGCTGCACCAGCCAGGCGCCGCCGAACAGCACCCCGGTCCACAACAGATCGCCGAGCACGGTCTTGTCGAGGAACGGCAGCGCCGCGACGTAGCACTGCACGAGGCCTTCGAAATTCATCGGATACATGCTGTTGAAGGCCCAGACCGCGAAATTGGTGGCGGCGAAGAAGATCAGCGACGACGACACCATGGCCGCGACGACCGGCAGCGCGCCGCGCCAGCGCCGCGACGCCATGCCGGCGAGCGCCGGCACCAGGATCGCAGCATAGACGACCAGCGTGCACGCGCCAATCGTCGCCCGGCAGCGCGACATTGCTCAGCGCGGTCGGCGACCAGCGGCACGATCAGCGCCAGCGCCGGGATGCGGAAGGTGCGGCCGGCGAACAGCGCGGTGGCCGCGACCGGCCAGACGCCCGGCGCATGCGGCAGCAGGCGGGCTGCCACATCGATGGCGATCAGGAAGGCCATCAGGGCCACATCCATCCAGAGGTCGGCGCGGGTCTTGTTCGGCTGCATCGTCCTAGTCCTCGTTCGTTACGGGCTTCATAGCACGGCCGCAGCCGGTCCCGAAAGCGCCCATTCCGTCACGATTGTCGACAACGCATCGAGCCCGTCGGTCAGCGCGGCAGGTCCGGGCTGCAGGATCAGCGCGGATTTCACCTCGCGCAGCCAGCCGGTGGCGACGGCGGGAACCTGGCCGAAGCCGGGGCGCGCCGCGACCTTTGCCGGCACGAATTTCTTGCCGCACCAGGAGCCGATGATGATGTCCGGCTGGGCGGCGATCACGGCTTCGGCCGAGACGATGCGGTCCTTGGCGTTCTTCTTGGCGGCCAGCGCCGGGAACACCTCGATGCCGCCGGCGGCGCCGACCAGCTCCGACACCCAGCCGAGGCCGGAGATCATCGGCTCGTCCCATTCCTCGAAATAGACGCGCGGCCGGCGCGGCAGGCCTCAGCGCGCGCTCATGCACGGCGTCGACGCGCGCGGCGAGCGTAGCCGCCAGCGCGCTCGGCCTTGTCCGCCGCGCCGACCAGCGCGCCGAGCGTGCGGATCATGTCGAGGATGCCGGCGACGTCGCGCTGGTTGAAGGCATGCACGGCGACATTGGCGCGGATCAGCTCGGCGACGATGTCGGCCTGCAAGTCGGAGAAGGCGAGCACCAGGTCGGGCTCGAGCGCGAGAATCTTCGGCACGTCGGCGGAGATGAAGGCCGACACGCGCGGCTTCTCCTTGCGCACCTGCGGCGGGCCGCACCGCATAGCCCGACACGCCGACGATGCGGCGGTCCTCGCCGAGGAGATACAGCGTCTCCACGGTTTCCTCGGTCAGGCAGACGATTCGGGAGGGCGGGAACATGAACCGAACATACACCGATGGCAGCGGCTATAGACAGCCAAGCCGCGTCTGCTACGATGATCGCTCACGCCCGTCGTAAGCGGCCGTGCTCATCCCCCGAGATCGATGGCCTCGCGGGGCAGCTTACTCGAAACCAGATTTGCAACGCGCTGGTCTCGCGCCATCGGACTTCATGCCGGACCTTTTCCATCTCTCGCTTGCCGCCTGCATGTTCCTGGGGGCGGCACTTTATTCATCGGTCGGTCATGCCGGTGCGTCGGCCTATATCGCGTTCATGGCGCTGTTTTCCGTTCCGCCTGCGATCATGCGGCCGACGGCATTGACCTTGAATATCTTGGTCGCAACGCTCGGGTCCTATCGCTATGCGCAGGCCGGCTACTTCCGCTGGCGCGTCGTGTGGCCGTTTTTGCTCGGCTCGCTGCCTTTCGCGTTCATCGGCGGCGGCATTCACTTGCCCGGCGAATATTATCGCGCCCTCGTCGGGATTGTCCTTGTGC
>CAVTHL010000017.1:0-27352 GCA_963734465.1 uncultured Alphaproteobacteria bacterium | reverse complement strand
CCATGAACACCAGCGTCATGCCAAGGCTGACCTCGACGTTGACGTCGGAAATCTCGAAGAAGCTCCAGCGGAAGCCGCTGACCAGGTAGACGACCGGATTGAACAAAGTGACGGTCTGCCACAGCGGCGGCAGCACGCTGGTCGAATAGAAGGTGCCGCCGAGGAAGGTCAGCGGCGTGATGATCAGCAGCGGCACGATCTGCAGCTTCTCGAAGCCGTCCGCCCAGATGCCGATGATGAAGCCGAGCAGGCTGAAGGTGACCGAGGTCAGCACCATGAAGGTGATCATCCAGAACGGATGCGCGATGTGCAGCGGCACGAACAGAAAGGAGGTCGCCAGAATGACGACGCCGAGGATGATCGACTTGGACGCCGCCGCGCCGACGAAGCCGAGCGTGATTTCGAGGAAGGAGACCGGCGCCGACAACAACTCGTAGATGGTGCCGACGAAACGCGGGAAGTAGATGCCGAACGAGGCGTTCATCACGCTCTGCGTGAGCAGCGTCAGCATGATCAGGCCCGGCACGATGAACGAGCCATAGTTCACGCCCTCGATCTGCGAGATGCGCGAACCGATCGCCGCGCCGAACACGACGAAATAGAGCGCGGTCGAGATGACCGGCGACACGATGCTTTGCGCCAGCGTGCGGCCGGTCCGCATCATCTCGGTCTTGTAGATCGCGGCGACGGCGCGAAGATTCATGGCGCGCTCCGCGGGTTCATTGACGAGGCCGACGAAAATCTCCTCGAGCGAGGACTGGTCGGTGTGCAGGTCACGAATGCGCACGCCGGTCTTGCTCAACTCGCCAAGCAGCGTGGCGACGCCGGTTTGCTCAGCCCGCGTGTCGTAGTCGTAGATCAGCTCGTGGCCGTCGCCGCCAATCGCCAGGTTGAAGGCGGAAAGGCTGGCGGGGACCGCGGCGAGCTTGTCGACGACCTGGAGCACGAGACGCTTCTTGCCGAGCTTGCGCATCAACTCGGTCTTCTTCTCGACCAGGATCATCTCGCCTTTGTTGATGACGCCGACGCGGTCGGCCATCTCCTCGGCTTCCTCGATGTAGTGCGTGGTGAGGATGATGGTGACGCCGGAAGAGCGCAGCGTGCGCACCACGTCCCACATGTCCTTGCGCAGTTCGACGTCGACGCCCGCCGTCGGCTCGTCGAGGAACAGGATCGTCGGCTCGTGGGACAGCGCCTTGGCGATCAGAACGCGGCGCTTCATGCCGCCGGACAGTTCCACGATCTTGGCGTGGCGCTTGTCCCACAGCGACAGGTCCTTGAGCACCTTTTCGAGATAGGCCGGGTTCTTCGGCTTGTTGAACAGCCCGCGCGACATCGTGACCCCCGCCCAGACGGTCTCGAACGGCGCCATCATGATCTCCTGCGGCACCAGCCCGATCTGCGAGCGCGCCGCGCGGTAGTCGCGGATGATGTCGTGGCCGTCGACGGTGACCGAGCCTTCGCTCGGATTGACGATGCCGCAGACGATGCCGATCAGCGTCGTCTTGCCGGCGCCATTGGGGCCGAGCAGCGCGAAGATTTCACCGCGCTCGATGTCGAGGTTGATGGTCTTGAGCGCCTGGAACCCGGTATCGTAGGTCTTCGACAGGCTCTTGATGGAAATGATCGACGGCATTGCGCCGCATATAGCCGCGAAGCGGCGGCGATGCCAGCCCGCCCGTTCAACCTATCGCCGCCAGCGCGGACAAATCGCTCAGCACCTGCTTGGGCGGAAAGTCGAGGTATTCGTCCGGCATTTTGGCGCGGTTGACCCACAGGCTGTTGAAGCCCACGGAGGTTCCCGCCATCACATCCCAGCGGTTCGATGACACGAACGTGACATCGCCGGGTTTGCATTTGTAATGATCGGTGACGAGCCGGTAGACCTCCGGCCGCGGCTTGAACATTTTCAGCGTATCGACCGACAGCACCGCATCGAGATCGCCGCCGATCTGCGCGGCGTCGACCGCGCCTTTCAGCATTTTCGGCGAGCCGTTCGACAAAATGCCGGTGCGATGGCCCTTGGCCTTGAGCGCGCGCAGCGCCGCGCGGGCGTCCGGGAATGCATCAAGCTGGTAATAGGCATCCATCAATTTTTGTTTGATCGCCTTATCCACCGCCGGCACGCGCGCCAGCGCATAATCGAGCGCCCGCTCGGTCAGGACCCAGAAGTCGGCGTAGCGGCCAGCCAATGTCAGTGTCCAGGTGTATTCGAGCTGCTTGGTGCGCCAGATATCCGACATGCGCTCGGCGTCCGGCCCGGCCTGTCCGCAGCGAAGAATCGCCGCATGCACGTTGAACAGCGTGCCATAGGCATCGAAGACGAAAATCGACGGCATGGTATCCTCCCGCTCGGAACGCTATGTTGCAAAGCACGGCGGGCGTCTGGGCGGAAGTGCCCCAAGGGAAGACAATGGGGAAGGCAATGGCGGACCAAGCCTGGTCGCAGACCTGGACCTATTTCGATGGCGGCTGGCACGAGGGCAACGTGCCGTTGTGGGGCGCGCGCACGCATGCCATCTGGCTCGGCTCCTCGGTGTTCGACGGCGCCCGCGTGTTCGAAGGCGTCGCGCCCGACCTCGATCTGCATTGCGCGCGCGTCAATGCCTCGGCCAAGACCATGTTCTTGCAGCCGGCCGTTTCGGTGGACGAATGGATGGGGCTCGCGCGCGAAGGCATCGCGAAATTTCCGGAAAACACGACGCTGTACGTGCGCCCGATGTATTGGGCCGAGCGCCCCGGGCCGATGGCGCTGCCGCCCGACCCGGAATCGACGCGCTTTGCGCTCACGCTCTATGATTTGCCGATGCGCAAGCCCGATGGATTTTCCATCACGTTGTCGCCGTTCCGGCGGCCGACGCAGGACACCGCACCGGTCGACGCCAAGGCCGGCTGCCTCTATCCGAACAACGCGCGCGCCATGTTCGAGGCCAAGTCGCGCGGCTTCGATAATGCAATCGTGCGCGACGTGATCGGCAACGTCGCCGAGCTCGCCAATTCCAACGTGTTCATGGGCAAGGACGGCGCCGTGTTCACGCCGGTGCCCAACGGCACCTTCCTCGCCGGCATCACGCGCAAGCGCGTCATCGGCCTGTTGCGCGAGGCCGGTATCCCCGTGGTGGAGACCGTCATGCGCTACGAGGATTTCGAGACCGCCGACGAGATCTTCTCGACCGGCAACGCCTCCAAGGTGCTGCCGGTCACCCGCATCGGCGAGCGTTCGTTGCAACCCGGTCCGTTCTATCGCAAGGCGCGCGAATTGTATTGGGAGTTCGCGCACTCCTGATGGCCACGATGATATTGCGCTGCGCACCCGGCCGCTTCATCTGCAAGGCAATCTTCGCCTGGCTTGGCGTCGTCGTCGCGGCGGGCGCGGTGAACGCCGAAACGGCGGTCAAATTCACGGCCCACTACATCATCACCATGACGCATGTCACGGTCGGTGAAATGAACTGGACGGCCAATTTGTCGGACACGTCGTATTTCTCCTCCGCCACCGGCAAAGCGAGCGGCGTCTTGAGCGTGCTGGTCAAGGGCGAAGGCTCGCTGACCACCCGCGGCGCCTTTGCGAACGCGCGGCTGACGCCGGTGACGGCGCGCTTCGACGTCAGCGACGACGACGGCGTCTACGAACTGGAGATGACGTTCGAAGACGGCGTCTACAAGCGCGTGGTGGACCACGGCGCGCCGCCGCCGGAAGATCGGCGTTCCGGTCGGCCCGAGCCTGCTGCACGATGTCATCGATCCGCTCAGCGCCTTCTTGATCCCGGTCGAAGGCAAGGCTTTGGCGCCCGCCAATTGCGGCAAGGTGCTCAAGATTTTCGACGGCCGCCGCCGCTACGACCTCGCGCTGAGCTACAAGCGCATCGACGTAGTCAAATTGGCGCGCGGCTATTCCGGCCAGGTCTTGGTGTGCGGCGTCGTGCTTCGCCCGATTGCCGGCTACCGGCCGGGCAGCCTGCTGGTGCGGTACCTCGCCGGCAAAGACGATCTCGAATTATGGCTGGCGCCGATCCCCGGCGCGTCGGTCATCGCGCCGGTGCGCGCGCTGATGCCGACGCTGGTCGGCACCATGGACATCAGCGCCGATGAATTCGTCGCGCGCGCAATTGAGGTCGCGCCAGCCGCGCCGGCAAAAGCGGTCGACGTTGCGCCGCTCGCGCCCGCGACACCGGTGGAAACCGCGCCGCTCGCGCCGGTCAAGCCTTAGCCCGCGACGGCCACCGGGCGGCCTTCATTCGCCGATCTGATGATCGCCTCGAACGCCCCGACCACGTCGAGCATGTCCGACGTCGTCACCGGAAACGGCTTGCCGGTCGCGATCGTCTCGGCAAACGCCTCGATCAGCGTGCCGAGCGAGTCGACTTGGGGATAGGTCGTGGTCTGCGGCTGCGCGCCGACTTTGGCGACGGTGAGCATGGTTTCCTCGCGCGCTTCCGCCGAGCCCTTGGTGCCGAACACGTGGATGCGCCAGAACATCGGCACGGCGCGCACCGTCGCCAGCACGCCGGTGGCGCCGCTCTTGAACTCGATCAGCGCGGCGGCCGCGTCGCGCGGATCGGGCGGCGGCTTGCGCGAGAACACGCGCGCGTCCACTTTGGCGATTGGGCCTGCGAGATTGACGAAGGCGTCGATCACATGCAGGCCCGCCCCGGTCATGCCGCCGCCGGGCGACTTGCGCGGATCGTCGCGCCAGCCGCCGAGCACGCGCGTCGAATGCTCGTTCGAGAAGTTGCCCTCGATGTGAAGGATGTCGCCGAGCGTGCCGTCGGCGACCACGCGCTTGAGCTCGCGCATCGAGGAGAAGCAGCGCTTGTTGTTGCCGAGCGCGAACGGCACCTTGGCTCTGGTGGTCGCGGCGATGGCGCGCTCGGCCTCGCGCCGCGTGAGCGCCAGCGGCTTTTCGCTCCACACCGGCTTGCCGAGCGCGGCCACCGCTTCGATCTGGCGGATATGCAGCGAATGCGGCGTCGCCAGGAACACGCACCTGACGCGCGGATCGGCGATCGCTTCGTCGAAGTCGGTCGACAGCTCGAAGCCCTTGCTGGCTGCGAAGTCGCGCACCAGCTCGGGCTCCTTGCTGACGCCGCGGATGATGCGCAGGCGGCGGCTCTTGCCCTGCACGGATTCGACGATGCCCTTGCCCCAGCGGCCAAGGCCGATCACGGCGGCGTCAATCATGCGTCCCCATCCTGGCGTTACGGCGGCGGCAGCGTCAGCAGCTTCTCCGGCTGCACATTGCGGAAATCATAGACGGTGGCAAACAGCACGCCATCGCGCCGCACCTCGGCGATGATCGGCGCCTGCAGGTGCCGGCAATAAAACGTGCCGAGCAACATGGCGAAGTCGGCTTTCTTCTGGTCGAAGGTGGTCTCGAATTGCGCGCCGAGCTCGACTTCGGCGGAAGACTGCGGCCCGCAGATCGCCACCACCCAGCGCCGGCCCGGCGGCGGATGGTCGGCGCCGGCGGCGAGATGCGCGCGCAACTCGTCGGCCGCCTGTTTGAAGGCAAGGCCCCAGTAATCGAGCATGTAGCGCCCGTCCGCCCCGCGCACGCCGCCGCCGAGCGGATTGAAATAGACGTATTCGTACGGGTGCAACCGCGCCATGCCGGCGACCGGCAGCGCAAGGCCGGCGGCAAACACGGCCGTGATCGCCGCGAGTGCCGCACGGCCCTGCGCCGCCGCGCGCTCGATCAGCCAGCCGGCGGCCAATCCGCCCAATACGGCAAACGGCGGCACGATGAACAGGAACTGGCGGATGCCGTTATAGAGCGCCGGCCGCGTCACCATGGCGACGGCGACCGGCAGCACCGCGCGCAGCGCCACGATCAGCAGCCCGGCGCGACGCGCCGGCGCGACATCGCGGCGGGCCGCGGCGACCACGGCGCCGATCAGCCCCGCGCCGCCGAGCGCCAGCATGATTTCCGGCAGCTTGAGCACGATGAGATGCGGCAGATAGGTCCACGGCATATCCGGCACCGCGATCAGCGCGCCGTCGTAAAGCTCCTTCCAGGGCTTCTCGAAGAACGTGTCGAAATACAAAGCGGCATAGACCGGATTGAACGGCTTGAGCACCGCCCAGGGCCACAGCACCGCCATGATCACATAGGCGAGCACCAGCGCCGGGATGAAGCGGCGGATGAATTGCCACAGCCGCGTGCCGGATTGCCGCCAGCCCATGGCGCGGGCGTCCGCGGCCACGATCAGCGCCAGCGCCGCCGCCGCCGCCGGCGCCGCCAGCGCCGCCAGCACGCGCGAGCCGAAGGCCGCGCCGAGCGCCACGCCGACCAGCGCCAGGCTGCGCCAGCCCGGCGCCGGATATTCGTCGAAGGCGCGCACCAGGCCGAGCAGCAGCACGATCATGGCGGCGGCGAAGGGCGCGTCCTTCGGGTTCATGAACATGTGGCCGTAATAGATCGGGCAGGCGGCGAGCAGCGCGAGCGCGCTCACCCCCGCGACCGGCCCGCCCAGCCGCCGCCCGAGCCGCCAGGCGCCGGCAAGTCCGATGATGCCGACCACAGCGCCGACCAGCCGGCGCGTCTCGAACAGACCGAACGGCGAAATTTTCGCGGCCAGCGCCGCAGCCATGTCGAAGCCGCCGCCGTAGAAATAGAGATTGACGAAGGACAGCGCGCGCCGGTCGGCAAAGCCCGAGCCGTAAAGCTTGAGCAGCAAGTCGCCATATTGCGAGTGGGTGACGTCGTCCCAGCCCAGGCCATAGTCGCGAAAGGTAAAGGCGGCGGTGATCGCCACCGCCGCCAATATCGCCATCGCCACGCGGTCGCGCCGCGCCGCCGTTCGCGTCGTCATGTCCGACGGCGCGCGAATGTTACTTGGTCGCCGCCGAGAACATCTCCTCGACGTGGTCCCAGTTCACCAGGTTGTCGAGAAACGCCTTGAGATAGTCAGGCCGGCGGTTGCGGTAGTCGATGTAGTAGGAATGCTCCCACACGTCGCAGCCGAGCACCGGCGTGGCGCCATGCACCAGCGGGTTCTCGCCGTTCGGGGTCTTCATGACGGCGAGCTTGCCGTCCTTCACCGCCAGCCAGCACCAGCCGGAGCCGAACTGGGTGACGCCGGCTTGCGTGAAATCCTCGCGCATCTTGGCGACGCCGCCGAGGTCCTTGTCGATCGCGGCCTTGAGCTTGCCGGGGATCTTGTCGCCGCCGCCGGACGGCTTCATCCATTTCCAGAAATGAATGTGATTGTAATGCTGGCCGGCATTGTTGAAGAGGCCGGCGTTCTTGCCGAAGGCGCCCTTCACGACCTCTTCGAGCGATTTGCCCTCAAGCCCCGAGCCTTCCAGCAGCTTGTTGCCGTTGTCGACATAGGCCTTGTGGTGCTTGTCGTGATGGTATTCGAGCGTTTCGCGCGACATGTAGGGCGCCAGCGCGTCATAGGCGTAGGGCAGCTCAGGCAGCTTGAATGTCATAATCGTCCTCCTCGAACCACAAATGTTGATTGCGGAATAAACCGGTCCCCTTATGGGGCAACCGGCACGTCCCGGGCGAGTTCCTTAATCGGGTCTAATTAGGCGCGGCCGCGCCCGCTTGGCAACGCCTGGAACTCCGGTTACGGCCCCGCCGCAAATGGGGCCGCCAAATGAGCCGCGGCCGCGCCAGGGGTGGGCGGGAAAACGATTAACGTTAATCAAGTTTGAGGCATTTCGAACTATTTTGCCCTAACCTGTTGCCGTGATCGCCGGGAAACGCCAGAATTTGCTTGTTTTAGAGGCGGTTGCCCGGTACCCCCTTCGCCCCGGCAGGGTGGGAAGCCGAGAGGGATTGAGCCAATGTCGATGGTGATGTTCGTTATCGGATGCGTGGCCGTCATGGTCGGCGCCGTCATGGTCGCCTTCGGCATCCCGGTCAGCGAATTCAGCTTCGGAAACACGCTGATCGTCTCTGGAACCACGCTGGCGAGCGGCGGGCTGATCGTGATCACCGTCAGTGCCGTGGTCAGCCAGTTGCAACGCATTGCCGAGGCGCTGGCCGGCCGCGCGCCGGTCTGCCGCGCCCAGCCGAGGCGTTCGAAGCGCCGGCCGAGGCGCGGACGGCGCCAGGCCGCATCCCGTTCCCGCCCAAACCTGCTGCCCACGCCCGCCATGCGCGAGCCCCGCCCGGCGGAATTGCCGGTTCCCGCCGACCTTGACGCGGATGACCAGCACCCCGGCCAAAGCTTCGCGCCGGCGCTGCGCAACCCGGAAGCGCCGCCGATGACGGTCGAAGACGAGGTTTCGCTGTCGCCGCAATATGCCATGGGCGGCGCTTTGGGCGCGCCCGCGCTTGATGAGGGCGGCGAGCCGGCCCCGCCGGCCCGCCCGGCCGCCAATGGCTCCGGCGGCAAGAGCCGCGGCAGAATCGCGTCACGAGCCGGCCTTCGATGCGGGATGGCGTTCTGCGCCCCCGCCGCCGCGCCGCCGCGCCAACCGTCCAGCAGCTATTTCGACAGCATGTGGCCGGCCAAGCCCAGGACGGCGCCCGCTTCCGAACGGTCAGGCGACGTGACGCCGGACAGGATACCGGATTTGCCGCCGCGCGAACGGGAAACCGTCACGCGCGCGCCGGCGGCCGAGCCGCGCAGCGCGCCGCAGCACACCGTCGCGATCCTGAAATCCGGCGTGGTCGACGGCATGGGCTACACGCTCTATGTCGACGGTTCGATCGAAGCCGAATTGCCGCAAGGCACGCTGCGCTTTGCCTCGATCGACGAGCTGCGCAGCCACCTCGAAAAGAACAGCTGATCGTCCGCTGAGCCGTGAGCGTCCGCGCCCTTAGCGCGGGCGCGCGCTCTTGCGTCGATTTTTATCGATTTCACGTCGTGCAACAGGAATAACAAAGTCTAGGGCGGCGCTTTTTCTTGCCGCGATTGGGTTTGGCTAGTAGTATTCACAATATAGAACGTAGCATTATTCGTCGCAGCGCAGCGAAGGACAGCTTCGATGGCCGACACTCCGGGCGATAGCAACTTCATTACACTGACCGCGCAAATCGTTTCCGCCTATGTCAGCAACAATACGGTGCCGGCGGGCGAGATCCCCGGCCTGATCAATCAAATTCATGCCGCGCTCAGCCGCGTCTCCGGCAAAGCCGGCGACGGCCCGGCCGAGCCGCTGAAACCCGCGGTGTCGCTGAAGAAGTCGATCACGCCCGAACACATCGTCTGTCTCGAGGACGGCAAAAAATTCAAGTCGCTCAAGCGCCATCTGCGCACGCAGTACAACATGACGCCCGAGCAATATCGGGAAAAATGGGGCCTTTCCGCCGACTATCCGATGGTGGCGCCCAATTACGCGGCGGCGCGCTCGCAATTGGCCAAGCAGATGGGACTCGGCCAGCAGCGCGGCGGCGGGCCCGCTGGCGTAAATTCCGGTGGAAAAATTCCTACTTGCCTGTGGATAATTTTCCTAGAAAATCCGCGGCCTTATCCGAAATAGCTCCAACCCATTCCAACGGTTATAGCTAGGATAAAAAACTTATCCTCGCTGCCTTAAATTCGGCGATCATGTAGGTACACAATCCTACAAGAAAGATCGCCCATGACGCTCCTCGAACCCCACGACAACCCCTGGCGCCGGCCGCAACCGGCACCGCATCCCGCCGATCTGTGCTGGCTGTTGGAGGAGGCAACTGCGGCCGCCTTCGGTGTGCCGGCGAAGGAATTGCGCAGGCGTTCGCGCCGCTGCGCGCAGGTCGCCTTCGCGCGGCAGAGCGCGATGTATCTCGCGCATGTCGTGCTCGGCTTGACCTACGACGAAGTGGGCCTGCTGTTCCGCCGCCATCGCACCACCGCGGCCTACGCCTGCCGGCTGGTCGAAGACCGCCGCGACGATCCCGAGATCGATATCCGGCTCGACATGCTGGAAGGCCTCTGCGCCGAAATCTTCACCGGGCTGTTCGCCCCGCAGGTCGCGCAATGAGCGCCCGGGTTCGCAAGGCGGCGCGCCTGCCCGAGCAGCCGGTCCCGGAGATCGACCGCTTTCGCGCCCAGCATCTCGCCTTGGCGCAGCGCCAGATCGTCACCGAGTTCGGGCGCGCGACCGTCGTCGTCGACGACGCCGAAAGCCCGCTCGCCTGGCTCGCCCGCCGGCGCGGCCGCGACGGCCGCGCGCTCATCGAAGCGCATCAGCTGCAGGCCGGCGAGCGCCTGCGCGCCGATTTCACCTGCGCCAATCTGATGCCGCGCACGACCTCCAACTGGGCAAGCCCGGTCGCCGCCGACCGCCGCGGCGGCGGCGAGCGCGCGGCAAGCACGACCGACGTCATGATCGCGGCGCGCCAGCGCCTGCATCTTGCGCTCGACGCGGCCGGCCCGGAATTTTCCGGCCTGCTGGTGGACGTCTGCTGCTTTCTCAAAGGTCTCGTGGACATCGAGCGCGACCGCGCCTGGCCGCAGCGCACGGCCAAGATCGTGCTGCAGCTTGGGCTCGAGCGGCTGGCGCGGCATTACGGCTATGCCGGCGAGGCGAGGGGCCGCGCGCGCGCGGCCGTGCGCACCTGGCTGGCCGACGATGTTGCATTCGGAGTGGAGTGAGCGATGGAGGCTTGATCTCTCTCTAAAACAGAATCCTGCTCAACCGAGGGCGTCATCTAGAGGCGTCTAAATGATGGAGCAGGATGCGGCGCCCGCAGGCAGGGTTCGCAAGCCTGCTTCCGGGCGGCGCCGGGGCACCGCCCGGGGGTAATAAGGCCCCCCGCGAGGAGCTCGCTGACGGCGGACCGCCAAGGTCTGCCCGCGGCAAAGGAGGCCACGGCCCATTGAGGTGCGTCCTTCCGGAGCCAAAGGCAGAACGAAGCGGTCCGAAGAAAGCGCGGCCCGGCGCCGAGAGGAGAACGCCGCGATGGCGCGCCGAAAGGCGCCACGCACCGGAGACGGTGCGTGCACTAAAGAAGGTTGCGCCGATCGGCGCGCCGTCCCCCTCGCATCTTGCGGGGGAAGGGAAGAGAAGACGGGCCTACCCCGGGCCAAGCAAAGAATAGGGGCGGCGGAGCGTTGGCTTGCCGCGCCGAAGCGAAGCGAAGGCGGGCTAAACGCGATGCCGGCTGTTTGAAAATCGAATTAGAATCGCGCGCAACACACTCAGCGTCATGCCCGGGCTTGACCCGGGCATCCATGATGAGAGTCGCCACGAGAAATCTTTCGGCAACGTTTTGCTGAAGCGCCTCATGGATTGCATCGCAACTCGGCTTGCCCGAGTTGTGCACTAATTACGGCCGCAAGTCGGGTAAACCCGACTTGCGGTGTCAAGCCCGGCAATGACGGCAGTGGGACGTTACACCGGCGCCAGCGCGGCTTTGGCTTCGGCGCGGATGCGATCGACCATGGCGCGCAGGCCGTTGGAGCGTTGCGGCGTCAGGTTCTCGCGCAGGCCGAGCTTATTAAACAGCGCTTCCGGATCGGTCGCGAGGATTTCTTTGGCGCGCTTGCCGGAATAGAGCGCAAACAGAATGGCGACCAGCCCGCGCACGATATGCGCGTCGCTGTCGCCTTCGAAGCTGAGCGTCGGGCCTGCGGCGCCGTCCGGCTTCACATGCGTGACCAGCCAGACCTGGCTGGCGCAGCCGCGCACTTTGTTGGCCTCGCTATGGGCTGCCGGCGCGAGCGGCGGCAAGGTGCGGCCGAGCTCGATGACGTAACGATAGCGGTCGTCCCACTGATCGAGCAGCTCGAAATTCTCGATGATCTCGTCGATTGCGCTCATGGCCGTCCCTCGCGGCCTCTATATAGGCGGCCAAGCCTTTCATGGCCAATGCGGGGCGGCAAACCCCGCGCTAAAAGACCGATAGGACAGGCGTTTAGAGACTGGCGCGGACGTCGCGGCGGACCGGCGGCAGCGGAACGCGGCCATGCCAGGCGGGCGTCAGATCCGACGGCGTCAGCGTGCCGTGGTCGACATTGGACACCGGCACGACTTTGCCGGCGGCCGATGTTCCAGCCTTGCCCGCCGTTTTCTGGTCGGGCGCGGATTTCTCGTTGATCTTGGTGCTGACGAATTCGTACAGCGTGCGCGCGCCGGCTTCGGCCTTGTGGCCGAGCGCGACCGCGACCTTGCCGCCGACCTTGCAGGCATCGGGTTGCCGCTCGCAGAAGCCGCGCGCATCGGAGACCGCGGCGCCGGCAAGCGTCATGGCCTGCGTCGCGTCGATCTGCGCATCGGGCGACGACGATTTGGTGCCGCCCGGAAGCAGCACACAAACGACGCCAAGCCAGAACGCCATCCGCAGCAAGAAGAACATGACACCCACCCAACTTTCCCCGGCGGACTTTTCGCCGCCTTTAAATGAAATCTAGCAGACAGCGTTGAAGCTGTCGTTGGCGATGAAGCGAGGGTTTTGGGCAAAATCGACGCGAATGCGACGCGATTTTTCGTAAAATTCGACAGGGTCGAATTTGTCTAAAATTTTAGGCGCTAACGCTCGCGCCTTGGCGGTCGCGCTTTCGCCGCATGTGACATGGTTACCGATGCGGTAACAATTAAAGCCGGCGCGGCCCAGCCGCCGTATTCGGCAAGACAAATTTCACCATGGCGGCTGAATAGACATCGGTTCGCGGCGCGCAGGTACGCCTTTAGGCCTGCGGGCCGCCCGCCTTAGCGTTCGCTTAAGCCGCGCTGACTAAAAATTTTCGCATCAAAAGGGGCGCGTCTGCTTCGGTAAGACGTGGGACAGGGACAGTGCGTTTCCTCACGCCAGTGTGGAACTACATCGATGCGTTGGTGCATCCGATGGCGCGGCACGACGCGCTGACGGCGGCGCGCCACCGCGCTTTCATTGCCCCGCGTCTGCTCGGAAGCCTCGCCGCGCTCGCCAGTTTCCCGGTCTATCTCGCCTTCCGCGGCGTGCCGAGCGCGCTCGAAGCCGGCGTGTTTGCCTGGCTGGTGGCGCCGATCCTGATCGCCTATTTCCTCTCGCGCACCGGCCGCTATCAGAGCGCGCATGTGCTGTCCTCGCTCGCGCTCACCGGCTTGGTGACGGTCGTCGCCTGGCGCACCGGCGGCATCGGCTCGTTCGCGGCGATCTGGCTGGTGGTGGTGCCGCTCGAAGCGGCGCTGTCGGCCTCGCGCCGGGTGGTGGCGCTGGCGTCGACCATCGCGCTCGCCGCCGCCGGCCTGCTGCTGGCGGTGAGTGCCATCGGCATGCTGCCGCCGCCGGTGACGGCCGCCGCTCAACATGGCGCGCTGGCCGCGCTCGGCATCATCTCGGCGGCGCTTTACGCCATCGGCCTGGCGCTCGGCGCCGAGCAGCTCGCGCGCACCAGCCATTGGCTGCTCTATGTCGAGGAGGATCGCTACCGCCTGCTGGCGCGCAACATGACCGACGTCATCACCCGGCACGGGCGCAACGGCGCGGTGCTGTTCGTCTCGCCGGCGGCCGAGCCGCTGTTCGGCGTCGCGACCTCCGCGCTCGCCGGCCACGGCCTGTTCGAGCGGGTGCACGTGGCGGACCGCCCGGCCTATCTCACCGCGCTCGCCGACGCCGCCGCGCGCGGCGAGGACCGCGCGCTCGAATTCCGTATCCGCCGCGGCGGCGACGCTCAGGGGCAAGGCTGCATCAACTCGAGCGGGCAATTCGTCTGGGTCGAAATGCGCTGCCGCCCGCTGGACGGCGCCGTCCAGCACGGCGAACGCGAAGTGGTCGCGGTGCTGCGCGACATCAGCGAGCGCAAGACGCAGGAACGCGCGCTTGAGATCGCGCGCGCCGAATCGCAGCGCGCCAATGCCGCCAAAAGCCGCTTCCTCGCCACCATGAGCCATGAGCTGCGCACGCCGCTCAACGCCATCATCGGCTTTTCCGAAATGCTCACCAACGCCTCGATTACGCTCGATGAGCCGCGCAAGCTCGAATACGCCACGCTGATCAACGACTCGGGGCGTCATCTCCTGTCGGTGGTCAACGGCATCCTCGACATGTCGAAAATGGAGACCGGTAATTTCGAGATCGCGCCCGAGCCGTTTGCGGCCGCCGCCGCGATTTCGAGCTGCTGCGACCTGCTCGCGCTCAAGGCGCAGGAGGCGGGCGTCGAGGTCAAGACCCGCATAGCCCCCGGCTTGCCGGAGCTCGTGGCCGACCGCCGCGCCTTCAATCAGATCCTGATCAATCTCGTCTCCAACGCCATCAAGTTCACGCCGCGCGGCGGCTCGGTCGCCGTCGCCGCGCGCTGCGAGGGCGCCATGTTGGCGGTCACCGTCGAGGATACCGGCGTCGGCATCGGCGAGGACGATCTGCCGCGCCTGGGCGAAGCCTTCTTTCAGGCGCGCGCCTCCTACGACCGCCGGCACGACGGCACAGGGCTCGGGCTTTCGATCGTGAAGGGCCTGGTGAACCTGCACGACGGCGACATGGCGATCGCGAGCCGGCTGGGCGAGGGCACACGCGTGACCGTGCGCCTGCCGCTCGAGCGCGAGGGCCGCCCCGCCGATCCGGTCAGACTGATGACCGCGCGCGCCGGCGAACTTGCTGACGTTGCAAAACGAGAGGTGAAGAAAATTGCGTAGCCGCCGCCGCCAAGCCGATGTCGAGCGCGGCCTGCTGACCGCCGACGATCGTGCGCCATCCGCGTGAATTCGTGGCAATCGTCATGGCGGGTGCCGCCACGCTGGCGATTCTGGTGAATGCGCTGTTCCTGCAACATGGGCCGCATCCGGCGCCGATTTTCGCGACGCGTCAGCTGATGCAAGAACCGGCCGTCCCGTTGCGGGCCCATAAGGAAGACAAAGCCGTGGTGGCGCACCCCGTTGCGGCACCGAGGCCGAATGCCGCGCCGGCGGCCCGCCATGACCCGATCGCCGAATTGATCGCGCCGTCAAAGCCCCGCGTGCTGGCGATCCAGCGCGCGCTCGCCGATTTCGGTTACGGTCAGATCAAGCCGACCGGCGTGTATGACAGCGAGACCCGCGGCGCGATCGAGAAATTCGAGCGTGAACACAGCCTGCCGGTCGACGGGCAGATCACCGACCGCTTCGTGCGCGAACTTGCCGCCATGACCGGCCGGCCGCTCGAGTAATAGCCGCCCGCACAATCCGCGTGTTACTAGAAGCAATGCGGTTGAAATCCGGCATCTGGGTCGCGGCCTATATGCGCCGCGCCCAAATCGAGGGCGCTTTCGCGGCCGTGCGGCGGCGCGGCGCCGAGGAGGCGGGTGCCGTGTTCATCATCATCAACCGTCTCGATGGCACTGCGACATTGTACGGCCCCGCCCCGCAAAGCGCCTTCGACGACGCGCAGCCGGTCGAGCGGTTTTTCACCGCCGTGCTGGGCGGCGCGGCGCCCGTGCCCGAAGCCGATGTGGAAGCGCGTCTAGCGCGCGAAATGCGCTTCGACCCCGATATCTGGATCGTCGAAATCGAGGACCGCGGCGGGCGCCACTTCCTCGATCACGTGGTGGCGTGAGCTAGCGGTCGTTCGACCTGATGCGCGACGGCAGCGGTTCGCGGTTGCGCGCGACGCGGTGGCCGGCATGGCTCGCCTGCGAGCGCGCGTTTCTGTGCACGTCGTCCCAATGCAGCGGCTCGTGGCGGGGCTTCCGCTGGCCGCCGGCCTGCTGCCAGATCGCCAGCATGCGCTCGGCCGCCGCCGGCGTGATCTCGTCGTAAAGCTGGGCAAGGCCATAGACCCGCTCGACCGATTGCCCGACCTGCGGATTGAGAAACAACAATACGCGCTGCAGTACCGCGGCCTTCATGCCGAGTGCCTTGGCGGCCACCACGATCGGCTCGCCGGAGGCGTCACGCGTGATCCGCTCGGCCAGCGCGCGCGCTGATGCCCAGTGCACGTTCGAGCGTGCGGCAGAATTCGCCGGCATTGTGCTGCAGGGCCGCGGTTTCCAGGCGGAGAATGACGTCGTTCGCAACCGGCGGCCGGCGCTGCTCTGCTCCGGCCACGGCGTCGAGATTGGTCAGGATCAGGCGGCGCTCATCGGTACCGGCGGCAAAGAACAGTTCGGCGAGGTCGGGCTCGGACTTGGCCTCGGACTTGGGCTCGCTTGGCCGCACCGGGTCGGCGGGCGTAACGGCGCCGCCCAGGCGGCGCAGAACGGCCGCCGGCGCTCCCGGATAGGCTGCAAGCCGTGACGCCACCGCCGCCCGCGTCGGTGCATCGACGGCGTCGATCAGCCCCAGCGCCAGCTCGGTGTATTGCACCTCTTCGTCGGCGCTATGGGTCGGTTTCTGCACGTAAAGATCGGTCGACACCCGCAGCAAAGTGGGGCGGATATCGACGCCGTCCCGGCATGCCAGGTCGACCAGACTGTCGAGGGTGGGGGAGGCGAAAGATTTACGCATACACGCGACGTTTTACGGGTTTCACTCGGCTCACATTAGTCCGGCCGCGTTAGCAGACCGTTAACCCTGTGCGTCCTTTAATTGCGAGGAGCACCGACCCGGCAGACCCTGCGCCGGGACGGAAGGGGGTCTCGCAATGGGCGAAGTCATCCAGTTTCCCGATGAGGCGGGTTCGTCGCGCGGCGGCAAATATGTCGACGCCAATACCGAGCCGGCAACCGTCATCATCCTGCCGGTGATCCGCATCGAACGTGGTCCGGATGGTTCGAATAGTCTCGAGCCGAACAGCGGCAATCAGTCCGGCCGCCGCCGCCGCCGTCGCGTTGGGCGCTGAAACCGTCAACCGACTAAAAAACCGATGACCAATTCGCCGCCGCCGATGCAGGCATCCCATTGGCGCCGGCGCATGTTTGCAATTGCAGCGCTGTCGCTGCTGGGCGGATGCGCCAACGGCGATTTCAAGGAAGTGCGCCCGATCTTGGTGCACGACGACGTGCACGATTGGCTGGACTACGATGCGGTTGCCGGCAAAAACACGTCGCCGTCGGGCTTCACGCTGACCGACGACGAGCGCCAACTTCGCGATCTTGCTTATCCCTTGATTGAGCAGCCCTATGACCGGCAACAGTGGTATTCGGTCGCCGGCGAATATGGCGTGATCGGCGCCGATCACCGCGGCAAGTTCGACCGCACCGCCTACGCCACACATCTATTCGGTTCACGCTATCGCTCGCCCACGGCGCGCTATGCGCGGGTCACCGAAGATATCCGCGATGACACGACGCGGCTTCCGCAATTCTTCGAGACCGCCGCGCGCGTGCTCGACATCGACCAAAAACGGCAAGCAAGAGCTTGGCCTTCGTCTCCGGCCTTTCCGAACACGAGCGCAACGAGGCGCTGCGCCGCATTTATACCAATCAGTCGCTCGTTGCACTGGTGCGCAAAAAGCTCGAGCAGCGCGTAGACGGCTATCGCTTCGCGCTTGAGCGGCTGGTGATCATGACGCCGTCGTCGGAAGCAGTCGATGTCGAGCGGTCGCTCAATCACTTGCAGGAACAAATCGCTTATTACCGGACCCACACGGCGCCGACCTGGGTGCGCGAGCAAAGCCTGTCCGCGCAACGCTATTAATCGGATTCCTTCGCCACGTCGGTGCGCTGGCAGCGCGCGGCATCCACCGCGCGTTGCGCCATCGGCATCAAGCCGGGATTTGGCGCCAGCGCGCGGATCGCAATCACCCCGGTGAGGGTCGGCGATTCCACGATCAGGCGGTCGGCGGCCGTGATGTCTTCATCTTCCGGCATTTCGCCGTGCTGGGCGGCGGTCATGAGATCGAGCTCGATGGCGCGGCGGCCGGCCGAGCGGTCGTTGATGGCGTAATAAGCGATGTCGCGGTCGGTATAGAACGACACCGAGGTGTAGGCGAGGCTGATCGGCACCGTGAGCTTCATCGGCCCCTGCCGAAGATCGTAACGGCAAACGGCGCTGGCAAAGGCCGGATCCATCAGCGGCATGACGGCCTTTTCAGGCGTCGGTTCAGGCAGCGAGGTCACCGCGTTGACCGGCGCGATCGGGGTCAGCCGCGAATAGGCATCCTGCGTGGCGGTGCGCGGCAAGATGATGATGGTGGCAAGATGGACGACGCCGCCGAGCAGCGCACCGCCGAACAGCAAAAGCAGCCATCGGATCATGGGCAGCTCCTGGTCTTGACCGCGGGCATCGGAATCTCACGGCCTTCCTTGGTCGCAACGCCGACCGCCGTATCGTAAAAGCGCAGCGCGAGGGTGTAGCGCTCGACGCCGCCGGTCGGCAACCAATTGCCCGGCGTGGCGCGCGGCGCGACCACGATTTCGAAACTCCCGTCGCCACGGCGGACAATTTCTTGGCTGGTGAAAGCATAACGGTTGATCGAATTGGGGACCAAGGCGCCTTCGGGATTATAGAGCGTCACCGTCCAAAAGCGCGCTGCCGGCGTAACGCCGGTGATCGTTACTTCGCAGCGCCCATCGAGCCGTTTGCCGCCGTCGTCGGCCTTGGCGACGAACATCACCCCATCGCCAAGCGCGACCGGCAGCCGGCCGGTGCGCGCGATTTCCGCCCGCGCATAAGGATCGGCATCGACCGTGCCGGTCTTAGGCCAGGCGGTCCAGGCCCCGATCCGCAAGGCGCCGAAGGCGGCGCCGCGCGTGAGCGCGAAATAAGTTGCGCCGAGGCCGACCGCCGCCGCGACGACAAGGGCAAATAATGTTCCGAAAAGCAGTCGCACGATCAATCCGTGGCGATGAGGGAAGGTCGAATTGGAAAGGCAAGACTATGCCGGCCGCGCCCGCTCGGCCAAATCAGTTGCGGTCGAAGGCCCGCCCCTCCAAATCCGCGGCGAGGGCATCGCCCTTCCGGCCCGCCTGGGCTTGCCGCTCTTTGCCGGCGGAAACGGTGGGTAACGGTCCCAAGGCGCGATTGGCGTCGTCCATCATGTGCTCGAGCCGAACCAGGATGTCGACGCCACGCTTGGTGAGCATGACCGGCCGCGGCGGGGGCGGCGGCTCGTTGCTTTTAGACTTGAGCGCGACGGCCTGTTCCTGGCGGTCATGCGGCACGGCAATGCCGGGCAATTGCTTGATCTCGATGCCGGAGTGGGCATAGGCCATGATGGTGTGCCAGGTCATCGCCGGCAGCGAACCGCCGGTCATGCGGTTGGTCGAGGTGTAGTCGTCATTGCCGAACCAGAGGCCGCAAACGAAGTTGGCGGTGTAGCCCATGAACCAGGCGTCGCGATAAGCGTTGGTGGTGCCGGTTTTGCCGGCTGCCGTAATGCCGTCGAGGCGCGCGCGCCGGCCGGTGCCGTTTTCCACGACGCTGTTCATCATGGTGATCATGTCTTGCGCGACATGCGCGGGAAGGACGCGGACCGGCTTCGGCCCGTCACGGTCGAAGCGCCAGATCAGTTTGCCGCCGCCGGTGCGCACTTCGAGAATGGCGTGCGGCATTACCTTCATGCCGAGATTGGGGAAGGTCGCGTAGGCGCCGACGTGATCGAGCAACGCGACGCCGTCGGCGCCGATCGGCAGCGACGGCGTGTCGGGCAGCGGCGTGCGGATGCCCATGTCGTGCGCCGTCTTGATAATGCGGGCGCGGCCGAGCTTGGCGTTGCCGTCACCGATGATGATGGACAGCCGGATGGCGACGGTGTTGATCGAATGTGTGAGCGCCGTGATCAGTGTCATTGCGCCACGATAGCCGCCGCCGTAATTGTGCGGACACCAATTGCCGATGCAGATCGGCGCATCGATCACGGTCGAACTCGGCTTCATGCCGTGCATGAGCGCTGTGGCGTAGACGTAAGGCTTGAACGAGGAGCCAGGCTGGCGCAGCGAGTCGGTGGCGCGGTTGAACTGGCTGGCGCCGTAGTCACGGCCGCCGACCATGGCGCGCACCGCGCCGTCGACGTCCATCAAGACGCCGGCGGCTTGGTTGGAGTGATATTCCTGGCCGTATTGGCGCAGCGAATTTTCAACCGCCAAATCGGCGGCGCGCTGCATTCCGGGATCGAGCGCGGTGCGCACCACGAAGACGCGCTCGGTCATCGACTTCGGGAAGCTGTCGACGAGCTTCTTCATGTCGTCGAAGGCCCAGTCGAGATAATAGTTCGGGGCGCGGTCGTCGCGGCGGTCGACGGGGGTCGCGGGATGACGGCGGGCGCCGAACACCTGGCCTTCGGTCATGAAACCGGATTCGACCAGATTATCGAGCACGACGTTGGCGCGTGCGCGCGCCGCCGGCAGGTTGACGTTGGGTGAATATTTGGTCGGCGCCTTGAACAGGCCGGCGAGCATGGCGGCTTCGGGCAGATCGACGTCGCGCGCGGACTTGTTGAAGTAGTACTGCGAGGCCGCATCGACACCGAAGGCACCGCCGCCCATATAGGCGCGGTCGAGATAAAGCTTGAGGATCTCGTTCTTGGTCAGCCGCGCTTCCAGCCACATCGCCAAGAAGGCTTCCTTGATCTTGCGTTCGAGCGTGCGCTCGTTGTTCAAGAACAGATTCTTGGCGAGCTGTTGGGTGATGGAGGAGCCGCCCTGCACGACGCCGCCGGCGCGCGCATTGGTGACGAAAGCGCGCGCGGTGCCCGCAATATCGATGCCGAAATGGTCGTAGAAGCGGCGATCCTCGGTGGCGAGCACGGCCTTGAGCAGGTGATCGGGGAACTGGTCGAGCGGCACGCTGTCATTGTGCTTGATGCCGCGGGTGCCGACCTCGTTGCCGTAGCGGTCGAGGAAGGTGACGGCGAGCTCGGACTTTTTCAGCCAGTCGTCGTCGGAGGTCTCGTGGAAGGCCGGCAGCGCCAGCGCCAGCATCAGGATCGCGCCGGCGGTGCCGAGCGTCGCGCCCTCCGACACCACCTCGTTGAGCACGCGCCGCCAGCCGGCGACGTGGAACTTGTCCATTGTCGTGGAGAAGCGCTCCCAGCTCTCGCGCAGGCCGACCGCGCTGCGGAACAGCGAAAAGTCGATCCAGGCGTCGGCGCCCAAGAACAGCTTCTTGAGCTTAGGTCGCCAGTCGCGGTGAAAAAGGTCGCGCAAAGAGTGATGTCTCGGTTCGCAGGCTGCGAGGCGGGCCGCTTCGCGTTGCTTTTACCCGATCGGCGCCCGTCCGGCCAATGCCGGCAAGGGTCCGAAGGGGGTTAATACCCGCCAAGGTGAACGGAAAATGCGGTGAAAAAAGGCCGGGTTCCGCCGATTTGCGCCCTTCAGGCCGGAAGGGGGTGCCGGAATCGCCGCCTGAGGGCTACAAGGGGCCGCAAAGGACGCCTTATGGACGAGCCACTTCCGTTCTGGCGCCGCAAGGCGCTCTCCGAGATGACCAAGACCGAGTGGGAGAGCCTGTGCGACGGCTGCGGCCGCTGCTGCCTGAACAAGCTGATCGACGAGGACACCAACGCGACCGTGTTCACCGATGTCGGCTGCAAGCTGCTCGACAGCAAGGCCTGCCGCTGCACCGACTATGCCAACCGCCAGCGCAAGGTGAGCGACTGCGTGCGGCTGACCCCGCGCAATGTGCGCAGGCTCTCCTGGCTGCCGCCGACCTGCGCCTACCGGCTGGTGGCGAACGGGCAGGATCTGGCCTGGTGGCACCCGCTGGTGTCCGGCAGCAAGGAGACGGTGCACGAGGCCGGCATCTCGGTGCGCGGCCGCGTCTCGGCGAGCGAGACCGACGTGCCGGACGAGCGGCTGGAGGATTTTATTGTCGCGTGGCCGGGGAAGTGGCCGAAAGGCGCGCGGCGACAGCCGCGGCGCCGTCAAACGTAAATAGCGGGCGAAGCGGAAGCCGCGGTGATGGCGTTTCGACCCGCCGACCTGTTCGCCGAAGCTTTAGCGAAGGCGGACGCTCGAAGAGGTCGAACGACACCTCGCAACAGTGCGAAAGCAGCGGCCTAGGAATTAATACTTGACAGCGGTGCGCTGCTCCGCTAGTCTTCGCGGATCCTCCACAACTGAATCCGAATCCATGACACGCCGCATGTCCCAGCGCGCGCGAGCGCAAGAGATTTTTCGCGAGATGGCCGAGGGGCAGGGCGCAGCCACCCCCACCGCCGACCCCTCCCCACAAGGGGGAGGGGAGCGAAGACCTCACCGCGCGGGTGCGCGCGCTGTACGAGAATTCGGCGGTGCCGGTGCGCGAGATCGCGGCGGTGGCCGGCGTCACCGAACGCACGATCTACAAATACGCGCAGAGAGGCGGCTGGAAAGCGCGCTATGCCTGGGTCGACCGCGGTGGCGTCGCGCGGCGGGGCAGGCCGGCGGCTGAGGCCGTGGCGCCGGCGCAAGGAGCGGGCGGCCGCTTCATCCGCCGGGAGGACAGCGGTAAGCCGTTTCCGCGCGGCCTCAAGGCGACCGATCCGCAAGGCGCCACGCGCGCGACGGCCGCCTGTGCGCAAGCCGAGACAATCGCGGCGCAGGCGCAAGCAGACGCGGCCTTGCTGCAATGGAACGAGACCCTCCTCGACTCGCTGCGCACGGTCCACATGATCCGCGACGAGCTCACGGCGTATCGGCAGACGCGCCGGCAAAAGCGGCGCGGCAGACCCGCGCAGCAGACGGATAGGCGCGAGCAAGCCATGAACAGGCTCGCCGCACCTCGCGTTTGATTGTGTGGACTTCTGCCAGGCGCAGATCGCGGCGCTGCTTCGCGTCCTCAGCGCGCCCTCGATCAGGGAAAATCATAGGCGTGCAGCGGCGCGCCGGTGAACTCGTAGTGCCACCATTCGCGGAAATAATTGCGGAAGCCGTGCGCGCTCATGGCGGCGCGCAAGGTCTCGCGCGCGTGGGCCTGCGCGGGGGTGATGGCGGCTGAGCGGGTATTGCTCTTGACGTCGAGGCAATCGAAGCCGGTGCCCATGTCGAGCGAATTGTCGGGCGCGCGTTGGGCGGCCGGTGCGGTGCAAGGTGCGTCATCGCGTTGCGCGCGGAGAGGGCGCCGGCGCGCCGAGCGGGATGAGCGTGAGATCGACCGCGGTGCCGGTCGAATGCTTCGAGCGCGCGGCGATGTAGCCGAGCGTGAACAGCTCGCGCTTGTCGGTATTGGGATAGAAGCTTTTATTGCCGTCGCGCGCCACCGTCATGCGCCCAGCGCCACATCGCGCGCACCGCGCGCTCGGGCCGGTAGCAGTCGTAGGTTTTCAGCCCAAGATGCTGGCGTGCGAGCTCGGCCTGCACGCGCGCGAGCGCCTCCGCCGCCTCGCGCCGCAGCACGCATTCGGGCGCGCCGTAGCCGGGCAGCGGCGCGGCGGTGAAATTGTTGGGGCTCGCGTAGCGGATGTCCTGCGCAATGGACGGGCGCGACCTCGCGCAGATAGACGAAGCCTTCGCGCCGTTCGGCAATGTGCTCGCGCGCGGCGGCAGGCAGCGCGAGCAGGAGGAGAGCGAGGGTTAATGAATGGCCCATGGTGTCCGGCGGCTACTTTGGCCCGGCAGGAACGCTCATACCACCCCCGCGTTTGCCCCCATTGCCAAGCCCGGCCACAAACGGCATTGACCACGCGATGGATGCAAGAGTTGGCAAGCCGGCCGCCAAGGCCAAATCCCCCGCCAAGCCCAAGGTGCAGGCCAAGGCAGCCGCAAAGCCGGCGCGTCCGCTCAGCCATCCGGAAATCCGCGCCATCGTGCTCGGCATCATGCTGGCGATGTTTCTGGGCGCGCTCGACCAGACGATCGTTGCGACCGCGCTGCCGACCATCGGCCGCCATTTCGCCGATCTCGGCGACCTGTCCTGGGTGGTGACCGCCTATCTGCTCACCGGCACCGCGGTGACGCCGCTCTACGGCAAGCTGTCCGACATCCACGGCCGGCGCGGCATGCTGCTCATCGCCATCGTGATCTTCGTCGCCGGCTCGCTCGCCTGCGCGCTGGCGCCGAGCATGACCGCGCTGGTGCTCGGGCGCGCCCTGCAGGGGCTGGGCGGCGGCGGGCTGATGGCGCTGGCGCAGACCATCATCGCCGACATTGTTTCGCCGCGCGAGCGCGGCCGCTACCAGGGCTACATCGCCGCGGTGTTTGCGACCTCCTCGGTGGGCGGGCCGGTGCTCGGCGGATTCTCGACCGAGCACATCGACTGGTCGCTGATCTTCTGGATCAACCTGCCGCTCGGCGCGGCCGCTTTCGTGATGACATCGAACGCGCTCAAGAACGTGCCGTTTCCCACGCGCAAGCACCGGCTCGACATCATCGGCGCGCTGCTGATGATGGCGGCGTCGGTGGTGCTGCTGCTGGCGCTGTCCTGGGGCGGGCGGCGCTTCGACTGGATCTCGCCCGAGATCGGCGCGCTGCTGCTGACCTCGACGATCCTGTGGGGCCTGTTCGGCTGGCGGCTGATGGCGACGGCGGAGCCGTTCCTGCCGATCACGGTGCTCGCCAATCCGGTGGTGCGCTGCGCCGCGCTCGCCGGCGCCTGCGCCATGGCGACGCTGGTCGGCATGACGATTTTCGTGCCGCTCTATTTCGAAGTGGCGCTGCATTTGTCGGCCAGCCAGTCGGGCATGGCGCTGATTCCGCTGATGGGCGCGACCGTGCTGTTCTCCACCATCGCCGGCCGGCTGATGACGCATATGACGCATTACAAGCGCGTGCCGCTCGTCGGCCTCACCATCGGCATCCTGGCGCTGGCGCCACTGGCGATCTGGCCGGCGTCGATGCCGAACGTGTTGGTGTTGGTGTTGCTGGCGGTGATCGGCTCCGGGCTCGGCACCGTGTTCCCGATTTCCACGGTGTGCATGCAGAACGCCGTGACGCCGCATCAGATGGGCGTTGCTACCGGCGCCGCCAATTTCTTCCGCGCATTGTTTTCTTCGCTGGTGGTGGCGGTGCTGGGCGCCATCGTGCTCGGCGGCCTTGGCGGCGT
The DNA here is from genome assembly GCA_963734465.1 of uncultured Alphaproteobacteria bacterium. Classification (GTDB taxonomy): domain Bacteria; phylum Pseudomonadota; class Alphaproteobacteria; order Rhizobiales; family Xanthobacteraceae; genus Pseudolabrys. The sequence continues at coordinate 2,677 of CAVTHL010000017.1, read as the reverse complement.
CACCGGCATGTCGGTGGAGATGCTGGCGCGCGTGGCCTCCGCGCATGAGCTCGCCTTCGCCTTCCGCTTCGTGTTCCTCGCCTGCGCGCTGGTGCTGTCATTCGGCATGGCCTTCCTGATCGCGCTCGAGGAGCGGCCGCTGCGCGGGCCGGCGCTGCATTCGCCGGAAGCCGGCGCGCCGAGCGGACCGGCGACGCCGATCCCGTCTGAGTAGGGCTCGCGCGCAACGATCAGCGCCGCACTTGGGCGCTACTTGCACTCGCAGCGTCCGTGCAGCACAGTTGCCGTCATAATCGCGCGACTTAAGCGCGACGGATCGACCGGGAGGAGCTTCTATGCGTGAGCGATGCGCGCGGCCATTCGTGATCGGACGTTATCTGAGCCCGCTGATCGTCGGTCTTCTCGCGGCGGTTTCGCTGGCTGGCTCAGCGCGGGCGGACGACTATCCAAATCGTACCGTCAAGATCGTGGTGCCGTTCCCCGCCGGCGGCACCGCCGATGCGGTGCCCCGGATCGTCGGCGACTGGCTGTCGCGCAAATGGGGCCAGCCGGTCATCATCGAAAACCGCACCGGCGCGGCCGGCAATATCGGCGCCGATTTCGTCTATCGTTCGATGCCCGACGGCTACACGCTGCTCTCCTCGCCGCCGCCGCCGCTCGTCGTCAATCAAAATTTGTATCCGAACCTCGCGTTCGATCCGACCAAGTTCGAGCCGATCATCGTCATGGCGCAGGTGCCGAGCGGCCTGTTCGTCAATCCGAACAAGATCCAGGCAACGAGCGTGCCCGAGCTAATCGATTACCTGAAAAAGAACCCGGACAAAGTCACGTCCGCGACGCAAGGCAACGGCACCACTTCGCATCTCACCTCGCAGCTGTTCCAGCTCTTGGCCAAGGTGAAGATGCGCGACATTCCCTATCGCGGCTCGGCCCCCGCGTTGCAGGGACTGCTCGCCGGCGATGTCGATCTGATGTTCGACAATCTGGGCGTTTCGCTGCCGCTGGTGCAGGCCGGCAAGGCTCAAGCTGCTTGCGGTCGCCTCGTCGAAACGCATGGCTTCGCTGCCGGCTGTGCCGGCCATGTCGGAAATCCTGCCCGGCTTTGAATTGGTCGCCTGGTTCGGCATCGTGGCGCCGCCGAAGACGCCGAAGAATATCGTCGACAAGATCAATGCCGACGTGAACGAAGCGCTGCGACAACCCGATGTGCAGGCGCGCCTCAAGCCGCTGTCGGCCGAGATTTTCGGAGGCTCGGTGGCGAAGACCGCGACATACATGCACGAGGAAGTCGACCGCTGGAGCAAAGTGATCAAGGCGGCGAACATCAAGCTGCAGTAAGGATGCGTTGATGGTCGAGAAGCTGCCGAATGTCATTATCGTTGGAGGCGGAATAGGCGGCCTGTTTGCCGCCAACGCCCTCGCGGCGCACGGACTGCCGGTGGCGGTCTACGAACAGGCGCCGGCGCTCGGCGAAGTCGGCGCAGGGGTATTTCTGACGCCGAACAGCGTGCGCCACTTGCAGCGGGTCGGATTGGGACCCGAGGTGGAGAGATGGGGCGCGCGGGTCGGTCCTGGTTCTCATTATTTCCGGCATGACGGCGCTCCGATCGCCCCGGTGCAGGTGACCGAACTCCTCGGGCTGGAACGCGACATTCGGCATGCATCGCGCCGACTTCGTCGAATTCCTGGCCAAGGCCCTGCCGGCGGGCGTCGTGCATACCGGCCACCGCTGCACCGGCTTCGAACAGGACGGCGACAAGGCCCGCGTGTCGTTCGCCAATGGCGGCGCCGCGCAAGCCGATATCGTCATTGGCGCCGACGGCATCCATTCCGAGCTGCGGCCCTTCGTGTTTCCGCCCTCGAACCCGGTCTTCCATGGCTCGGTCGCCTATCGCGGCATCGTCGCGCATGAGCGCGTGCCGCACTGGCCGACCGACCGCTGGCTGATGTGGCTCGGCAAGGGCAAGCACTTCCTCGCTTTTCCGGTGCGCGCGGCGAAAGCTCATCAACTATGTCGGCTTTGTGCCGGCGGATCAGGAGATGAAGGAATCCTGGTCGGCGCCGGGCGACCCCGATGTGCTGCGGCGCGAATTCGCCGGCTGGGATCCGCGCATCGAGGGCCTGTTGCAACAGGTCGAGAAGACGTTTCGCTGGGCGCTGTATGACCGCGAGCCGCTGCCGAGCTGGACGCGCGGGCGGCTGACGCTGCTCGGCGATGCTGCGCATCCGATGCTTCCGCATCTCGGGCAGGGCGCCAACCAGTCGATAGAGGACGGCATGGCGCTGGCGACGATCCTGTCACGCGCGGACAACACAACGGCGCCGGCGGCGCTGCTCGCCTACGAGCGCCTGCGCCGCGAGCGGGTGGCGCAGGTGCAGCGCGGCGCGCGCGAGAACGGCATGCGCTACGACTCGGCCTATTCCGATTTGGGCGTGCGTGACGCGGAAATCACCGCCCATGCGGCATTCCGCATGCGGCTCTACGACCACGACGTCGTTCCAGAAGCGCAGGCCGCCGCCACAAGCCTGTCGTAATCCTTCGACGGTGGCGTAGCGCCATCGCGCAAGAGCAGTTAGCGTGGCTTGATGCAGGAACAGTTGTCTCCGTCGGCGCGCGATAGAGCCGCAGAGAAGGTCGCGCCACCAGCGCCGCGGTCGCGCGTGTGGGACACGCTGC
>CAVTHL010000016.1:0-95332 GCA_963734465.1 uncultured Alphaproteobacteria bacterium | reverse complement strand
TCGGCGTCGAACTGGCGCGCGTGTTCGCTCGCCACGGCCACGAACTGGCGCTCGTCGCGCGGCGCGAGGACCGGTTGCGCGGGCTTGCCGGCGAGATCGCGGCGGCTGGCGCGCGCATGCCGATCGTCATCGTCGCGGATTCGGCCGCGCCCGGCGCCACGCAAAAAATCGCGGACACATTGCACGCCAACAACGTTGAGCCAAACTTCATCGTCAACAATGCCGCTTACGGCCTGGTCGGTCTGTTCGGCACGCGCTACTGCGACGAAACCCTGCAGATGATCGACCTCAACGTGCGCACGCTCACTGGCTTGTCGCTCGCCTTCGTCGACAGTCTCGCGCGCCACAAAGGCGGCCTGCTCAATGTCGGCTCGATCACCGGCTTCCTGCCCGGGCCGGGCATGGCGGTCTATTAATGCCACCAAGGCCTATGTGTTGTCGTTTTCCGAGTTCCTGGACAGCGAACTGAAGGCGCGCGGCATCCGTGTCACGGTGCTGTGTCCGGGCCCGGTGCCGACCGAATTCGCCGAACGCGCCGGCGTCGCCGGCGGCCTGGCGCCCTGGCTGCTCACCCAAGGCGCGGAACAAGTGGCCGAGGCAGGCGATCGCGGGCTGATGGCGGGCCGCCGGCTGGTGCTGCCGGGGCTGGGCAACAAGCTGGTGACCCTCGCCCTGCGCATCGTGCCGCGGCGCATGGTGCTCAACGCGTGGTTCTCCGGCAGCGCGCGCGCAGGTCCGCGCAAGGCACAGCCGCTGAGTTTGGCCGCAAAAACTTTCGCGGCTTGAACTTCTGCAAATCAGGGCAAAGCGGCTAGTACTCGGTACCGCGCCAACCATGTTGCAGCCGGTCCTCATCATTCTTCACCAGGAGCACTCCCAGCCCGGCCGGGTCGGCCAGGTGCTGACCAAGCTCGGCTATCCGCTCGACATCCGCCGCCCCCGCTTCGGCTACCTGCTGCCGGCGACCATGGACGAGCACGCCGGCGCCGCCATCTTCGGCGGCCCGCAAAGCGCCAACGACGAACAGCAGTTTCGTCAAGCGCGAGATCGACTGGATCGGCGTGCCGCTGCGCGACCAGAAACCGTTTCTCGGCATCTGCCTCGGCGGGCAGATGATGGCGCGCCATCTCGGCGCCCGCGTCTATCCGATCCGCAAGGCCACGCCGAGGTCGGCTACTACCCCATCCGGCCGACCGAGGCCGGTCGCGCGATCTGCGGCGAATGGCCCGACCACGTCTACCAATGGCACCGCGAGGGCTTCGACTTCCTGCCGGCCGGCAGTGGCTTGCTGGCCGAGGGCGAGGCCTTTTCGATTAGGCCATCCGTTCCGGCAGCGGCTACGCGTTGCAGTTCCACCCGGAAGTGACTGAGCGCGATGACGTATCGCTGGCTGGTGCGCGGAGCCCATCGCATGGAACTGCCGGGCACCGAGCAGCGGCATGAGCACATCGCCGACCGCGCCGTGCACGATTTCGCCTCGCGCAACTGGCTTGCCGCCTTCATCGATCACTGGATCGGCTGCAAGCAGGCCGCACCGGCGAGCGAAACGGCCTCCTGAGCGGCTTTTCGCGAACGCTTGACAAATCACCGTCCGGTCATGCCCGATGTTGACGGGGATAAGGGGAGTTGCAGTCGACGCGCGGAGCCGTGCGGATGCTAGGTGCAAACGACAAGACCCGGCGCACCCAGTCGACCTCCCTGACGCTGGACAGTGTGCTGCGGGCGTCCGACGGCATCCTCGACATGCTGCCGATCGCGACCTTCGTCTGCGACGCCACCGGCACCATCCTGCAATATAACCAGCGCGCGGTGGAAGATCCGGCGCCGCCCCGCGGCCCGGCCAGACGCACGAGGACTTCACCGCCGGCGTGCACTTCTTCGACATCGACGGCAAGCCGCTCGGTCGCTCGGGCTTTGCCGAGGTCATGGCGTCGGGGCAGGCGGCGCGCGACCTCGAACGCACCGTCGAGCGCGCCGACGGCTCGCGCGTCATCGTCGGCGTATTCCATCCGCTGCGCAATGCCAAAGGCGAGATCATCGGCGTGGTCGATCGTTTCCTCGATATCACCGAGCGCAGCGGCGCACGGAGGCCGCGCTCGAGCATTCGCGTCTGGTTGCGCTCGAGCAGGAGCAGCGCCTGGCGGCAACCCACCAGCACGCCGCGATCGGTATCTGGAATTGCGCCGGACGGCAGCTTCCTGCGCGTGAACGAAGCGATTTGCGGCATCACCGGCTTTAGCCGGCGAGCATCTGCTCGCCAGCACGCTATTTCTCTCACACGCACCCCGACGACGCCGAGCCTGACCGCGAAGGTTTCCGCAAACAGGTGGCCGGCGAGTTGAATTTCTTATTCGGTCGAGAAGCGGTTCGTGCGCAAGGACGGCCGCATCATCTGGATGTCGGTGCGCTCGTCGCCGGTGCGCGACGCGGACGGGCGGCTGCTCTATCTGGTGCGCGTGGTGCAGGACGTCACCGTCAGCGCAAGGCGGCCGAGCAGCGCGCGAAACTGCTGATCGACGAATTGAACCACCGCGTCAAGAACACGCTCGCCACCGTGCAGTCGCTCGCCTCGCAGAGCGCGCGCGGCGCGCCCACGCCGCGGCGATCCGCGAAAGTTTCGAGGGCCGGCTGATCGCGCTGTCGAAGGCGCACAACCAGCTGACCACGCACCACTGGGAGAGCGCGGATCTGCGCGAGCTGGCCACGGGCAGCCTGGCGCCTTATGCCGGCGTCGAACGCGTGGTGCTGCGGCCAATACGTGGTGTTGCGGCCGCGCGCGGTGCTCACGCTGGCCATGGCGTTCCACGAACTTGCCACCAATGCGGCCAAATACGGCGCGCTATCGACGCCCGGCGGGCGCATCGAGATCCGCTGGCAGCCGGTGCGGCCGGAGGGCGGCAAGGCAGTCGGTGTGCAGTTGCAGATCGAATGGCAGGAGCACGGCGGGCCTGCGGTCGAGGAGCCGCAGCAGCGCGGCTTCGGCTCCAAGCTGATCGAAGGCAGCGTGGCGGCAGAACTCGGCGGCAGCGCCCGCTTGCTGTTCGCGCTGGAAGGCTTGCGCTGCGAGATGGCCATTCCGCTCGAGGCGGCGACGGGCGAAGCCGATCGCCGGCGGAGCGCGGCGCAGGATTGGTCGATTTGAGCGGCGCCCGTATCCTTGACAGGCCGCGACCCTGGTCCTAAATGGCGCCAACTCGCCGCAAATTTACCTGCAACCGACGTCAAAACGTTGCGATTTGGCGGGGGCCGTAGCTCAGTTGGAGCGCCTCGTTCGCAATGAGGAGGTCAGGGGTTCAAATCCCCTCGGCTCCACCACCTATGCTTAGCTTCGGCGGGCAAGGCCTTCGCTAGGCGGGTGTCCGCCGTAGCTTTAGCGAAGGCGGACGAAGCCGCGCCGAGTCCGCTTGTTCAACCGCATGCGACCCGCTAATTTCCGCCCGGCTTTTCGAACGGACCAACACCCATGCGCGCGCTCTTGATATCATCGTGATGGTGCTGCATATATCTATATCTGGCTGCTGATCGCGCGGCCCTGCGGTTCTGTCGTGGCTGATCGCCTTCAACGTCGTCAACACGCGCAACCAGGTGGTCGCCCGATCGCCGAATTCCTCTACCGGATCACCGAGCCGGTGCTGCGGCCGATCCGCGGGGTGATGCCGAACTCGGCGGCATCGATGTCTCGCCGGTGATCCTGATCCTGATCATCCTGCTGATCGAGACGCTCATCGACTGCTACATCTACCCCAACGTCTTCGACCGGGATGGGACCATACCGTGGTGGTGGCGGCCGGCGCGTCGACGTCGCCGTGCGGCTGACGCCGAGCGGCGGGCGCGACGCCATTGACGGCATCGAGCAGAGGGCCGACGGCCGAGCGTGCCCAAAGCGCGCGTCGCGGCGCCGCCCAGCGAAGGCGAGGCCAATGACGCGCTGATCCGGCTCATCGCCAAGGCCGTGGGCGTCCCACCGCGCGACGTCGTCTTGGCGGCCGGGGCCACGGCCCGCGTCAAGCGGCTTACCGTCGCCGGCGATCCGGCCTGGCCTGATCGCGGCGCTGGAGAAGATCGCCGCGGCGCGTTAGAGACGACGCCATGACGGCACGCATCATCGACGGCAAGACGATCTCGGCCGACCTGCGCGGCAAGGTGAGCGACGCCGTGCACCGCTTGCGCCGCGACCGCGGCGTGGTGCCCGGCCTCGCGGTGGTGCTGGTCGGCGATAATCCGGCGAGCGAAGTCTACGTCCGCAACAAGGCTAAGGCGGTGGCGGAATCCGGCATGCATGCCTTCGACCGCAAGCTGCCGGCGACGCACCAGCGAGGCCGACTTGCTCGCGCTGATTGCCGCGCTCAATGCCGATGAGGCCGTGCACGGCATCCTGGTGCAATTGCCGCTGCCCAAGCAGATCGATGCGCAGAAAGTCATCGCGGCGATCGACCCGGCCAAGGACGTCGACGGTTTCCATCCGCTCAATGTCGGGCGCATCGCCAGCGGGCTGCCGGCGCTGGTGCCGTGCACGCCGCTCGGCTGCGTGCTGCTGGCCAAGACCGTGCATCCCTCGCTCGCCGGCATGGAGGCGGTGGTGGTCGGCCGCTCCAACATCGTCGGCAAGCCGGTGGCGCAGCTGCTGCTGGCGGAGAACGCCACCGTCACGATCTGTCATTCGAAGACGCGCGATCTGCCGGCGGTGTGCCAGCGCGCCGACTTGCTGATCGCCGCCATCGGCAATCCCAGTTCGTGCGCGGCCACTGGCTCAAGCCGGGCGCGACCGTGATCGACGTCGGCATCAACCGCGTGGCGGGCGAGGGCGGTAGTCGCGCATCGTCGGCGACGTGGCCTTCGCGGAAGCCTCAGCGTTGCCGGCGCCATCACGCCGGTGCCGGGCGGCGTCGGGCCGATGACGATTGCCTGTCTGCTGCTCAACACGCTGCGCAGGCGACATGCGCGCGCAGAACGGCTTCTCCACGCCGCAGTTCGCCTAAAAATTTCAGAAAACCGGCTCAGCCCTGCCAGGCGTAGGCGACTTTATCGAGCGTCTTCGGACCGAATTTCTCGGACGAGCAGGCGACCGCCGCGCCGCCGAGCGCGCGATAGAATTCCACCGCCGGCTCGTTGTCGGACAGCGCCCAGACGACGAGGCTCTTCAGCCCGCTCTGGATCAGATCCTTGCGCGCGGCGGAAAATAGCCGGCGGCCGAAGCCGAGGCCCTGATACTCCGGGCCGCAGATAAAGCTCGTAGACTTCGCCGTCATAGAACAGGCTGCGCGCGCGGTTGCGGCCGTAATTGGCGTAGCCGGCGACCTTGTCGCCGAACTGCAGGATGGTGATGCGGCTGCCTTTGCGGATCGCGCTGTCCCACCAGTCCGGGCCCGCGCCGGTTGATCAGCTTGTCGAGTTCGTGGCCGGGGATCACGCCCTGATACGCGGCGCGCCACGCCTCGTCGTGGGTCTCGGCGACGGCGGTTGCGTCGGACGCCTTGGCGCGACGAATCTCATCAGGGTCGTCGACATGCTTCGGATATAAGCAACCAACTTTGCGTCCTTCAAGCCCTATGATTAATGATCGGTTAATGGTGTGGATTACTGGCCACAGCCAGAGGGAAATAGTGCACTATTGCTGTCGGAAACTCGCGCGCGTGGCGGCTGCTTTCGGCGCGCGCGCGGGCATGCGCGGCAATATCGTCTCAGTTTGGGAACTCTGCGCGGTGCGTGATTGGAACTCTGCGCGAATTCGATTCCGTTTTGTTCCGCCTGATGCCTAAACCGTCTCGGCTTCCTTGGCGCGATCGGCGCGCTTGCGGTCGGTCTCGTCGAGCAGCTTCTTGCGCAGGCGAGATCGATTTCGGCGTCACCTCGACCAGCTCGTCGTCCTCGATATAGGCGAGCGCCTTTTCCAGCGTCATGCGGATCGGCGGGGTCAGCCGCACCGCCTCGTCCTTCGAGGTGGTGCGGATGTTGGTGAGCTGCTTGCCCTTGAGCACGTTGATGACCAGGTCGTTGTCGCGGGTATGCTCGCCGACGATCATGCCCTTGTAGACCTTCCAGCCGGGCTCGATCATCATCGGGCCGCGGTCTTCCAGATTCCACAGCGCGTAGGCCACTGCCTCGCCCTGTTCGTTGGCGATCAGCACGCCGTTGCGGCGGCCCTGGATCGGGCCCCGGTACGGCGCGTAGGCGTGGAACAGCCGGTTCATGATGGCGGTGCCGCGCGTGTCGGTGAGCAGCTCGCCCTGATAGCCGATCAGGCCGCGCGTCGGCGCGTGAAACACAAGCCGCAGGCGATGGCCGCCGGAAGGCTTCATCTCCAGCATCTCGGCTTTGCGTTCGGCCATTTTCTGCACGACGATGCCGGAATGGACTTCGTCGACGTCGATGACGACCTCTTCGATCGGCTCCAGCATCTCGCCGGACTTTTCGTCCTCGCGCATCAGCACCTTCGGCCGCGACACCGAGAGCTCGAAGCCCTCGCGCCGCATGGTCTCGATCAGAATGCCGAGCTGCAATTCGCCGCGGCCGGCGACTTCCATGGAATCCTTCTCGTCGGATTCGCGCACCCGCAACGCCACATTGCCTTCCGCCTCGCGCAGCAGCCGGTCGCGGATCATGCGGCCGGTGACCTTGTCGCCTTCGGTGCCGGCGAGCGGTGAATCGTTGACGCGGAAAATCATCGCCAGCGTCGGCGGATCGATCGGCTGCGCCGGCAGCGGCGTCTCCACCGACGGATCGCAGATCGTCATGGCGACGGTCGCATTCGGCAGCCCGGCGACGGCGACGATATCGCCGGCCTCCGCCTCGTCCACCGGCACGCGCTCGATGCCGCGGAATGCCAGCAACTTGGTGATGCGGCCGGTCTCGATCAGCTTGCCGTCGTGGTCGAGCACCTTCACCGGCTGGTTGGGTTTTGCCGAGCCGGAGGTGATGCGGCCGGTGACGACGCGGCCGAGATAGGGATTGGCTTCCAGGATGGTGCCGAGCAGGCGGAACGGGCCTTGCTCCACCACCGGCGGCTTGACGTGGCTGAGGATGAGATCGAACAGCGGCTGCATGCCGTCGTCGTGCGACCCTTCCAGGCTGGTCGCCATCCAGCCCTGCTTGGCCGAGCCGTACAGGATCGGGAAATCGAGCTGCTCATCGGTGGCGTCGAGCGCGGCGAACAGGTCGAACACTTCGTTGATGACTTCGACCGGCCGCGCGTCGGCGCGGTCGACCTTGTTGATGACGACGATGGGCTTGAGGCCCATCTTGAGCGCCTTGGAGACCACGAACTTGGTCTGCGGCAGCGGACCTTCGGCGGCGTCGACCAGCACCAATGCGCCGTCGACCATGTTGAGGATGCGTTCGACCTCGCCGCCGAAATCGGCATGGCCGGGGGTGTCGACGATGTTGATGCGGGTGCCCTTCCAATCGACCGAGGCGGCCTTGGCCAGGATGGTGATGCCGCGCTCGCGCTCGAGGTCGTTGGAATCCATGGCGCGCTCGACCACGCGCTGGTTCTCGCGGTAGGCGCCCGATTGCTGCAGCAGCCGGTCGACCAGGGTGGTCTTGCCGTGGTCGACGTGCGCGATGATGGCGATGTTGCGAAGATTCATTATGGGTTCCAGAAACCAAAGCGCGGGCCCCTTTGGACCCGCGACGCAATGCTATTGCGGCGCAATATAGTCAGTGAAAGCCGGAACGCAACCGCGCCTTTGGCCCGATGGGGCCGATAGTTAAGCCCCCGCCGCGCGGCCCCAGGGCCCGATCCGCACCCCGCGCGGCAGCGCGTCCTGCAGCATCATCATTTCGGCAATGGTCTCGCCGGTGATCAGGCCGATGAGCTTGCCAAGGGCGTCGGTGACGCCCACCGCCGGCACCGATTTTTCCTGCATCAGCTTGAACGCCTGCTCGAGCGTCATGCGGTGGCTGATGGTGGGGAATTGCGGGCTCATGGCGTCGGCGACGCGCGCGTCCGGCCCGAGCGTCTTGAGTGCGCGGATGAGTGCGCCACGGTCGAGCACGCCGACCGGCTTGCCGGCACCGTCCACCACCGGGAATTCGCCCTGGCCGGTTTGCAGCAGCGTCTGCACCGCGCCGTCGAGATGGCCTTCCGGCGACAGCGTCTCGAAATGCGTCATCATGGCGTGGCCCACCGGCACGCCGCGCGAGACCGCGCGCAGCGCCACCATATGCGCCTCCGAAGAAGCGGCGAGATAGACGAAGATGGCGATGAAGATCAGGATCGGATTGTACATCAGTCCGATGAAGCCGAGCGCGAAGGCGACGAACTGCCCGATCGAGGCGGAGATTTCGGTCGCGCGCACATAGCCGAACCGGCTCGCCAGCGACGCGCGCAGCACGCGGCCGCCGTCCATCGGGAAGGCCGGGATCAGGTTGAACAGCGCCAGGAACAGATTGACCGCCGCCAGCCGGTCGACCAGCGAAATCTGCGTGTTGTCGATCGCCGTCGCGGCGTAGCCTTGCAAGGCGGCGCCGCCGACAAAGACCAGCAGGATCGTGATGACCACGTTCACCATCGGGCCGGCGATGGCGATAAGGAATTCCTCCCACGGCTCTTCCGGGATGCGCTCGAGCTGCGCCACGCCGCCGATCGGCAGCAGCGTCACGTAGGGTGTGGCGACGCCGAAGGCGCGGGCGGTGAAGATATGGCCGAACTCGTGCAGCAGCACGCACAGGAACAGCAGCACCACGAAGGCGAGCGTGTCCCAGGCGGCAGTCGCCCCGCTCGAGGCGTAGCTGGCGGCGAAAATCCAGGCGAGAAACAGCAGGAATGTCAGGTGGACGCGCACCACGGTGCCGGCCACCCTGCCGATATTCAATGACCAGGACATGGAAGCCTCGTAGGATTGGGGTCGTTGCTTGAAAGGTAATATCCCGCCGAACTGATTGCGAGGGTGGTGCGTTGCCCTCACGGAGGTGCCGTCATGGCGCAGAAATTGACCGCAGAAGCCCGTAAAGCCGCATTAGGCAAGCTCAGCCAGTGGTCGGAGGTGTCGGGGCGCGACGCCATCACGCGCAAGTTCGTGTTCAAGGATTTCAACGAAGCCTTCGGCTTCATGACGCGGGCGGCGCTGGTGGCGGAGAAAATGGATCACCATCCGGAGTGGTTCAACGTCTACAAGACGGTCGAGGTCACGCTGTCCACGCATGATGCCGGCGGCGTGACCGAACTCGACGTCAAGCTGGCCGAGGCGATGAACAAACTGGCGCAGATCTGACCAGCCGCGCGCTTGTTCATTGATGCCCCGTCGGTGCGAGTTAGCGGCGGGGCCGGTCGGGGGAGGGGGAATGGCCGACAGATTCGAGCAATATCGTCCCGCCTACGTGGCCAATTGGGCCAGTCTGCAAATCCGCGCGATTCAGGACACGCATGCCAGGCGCGAGGCGCAGCTGCTGCTGAACGGCAAGCCGCGGTATCAGGAAGTCGAGCGCCGTACCAGCGTGCCGTGGTGGTTCACCGGACTCTGTCACTATCGCGAGTCCGATTTCGACATGGCGACTTATCTCGGCAATGGGCAGCCCTTGAACCGGGTCACCACGATCGTTCCGATAGGCCGTGGGCCGTTTGCGACATTCGAAGATGGCGCGGTCGACGCCTACACCATCGAAGGATTTCTGCACGCCGTGGATTGGTCGCCCGCGCGCGTCGCCTATCGGCTGGAGGGCTTCAACGGCTATGGCTACCACCAGTTCGGCGTGAACTCGCCGTACCTCTATGGTGGATCGACGATCTATGGTCCGCCGGAGGCGAGAGGCGGAAAATACGTTGCCGACCATGATTTCCGGCCGGGCGTCGTCGATACGCAGCTCGGCACTTTGGTGATCCTCAAGAAACTGATCGAGCTCGATCCATCCGTGCAATTTTCCGCCGGCGTGGATGTGCCTGACCCGGTCGGGGACAAGATCGAGCACGGCATTCTGTGGGTTCAGCAATCGCTCAACGCACTCGGCGCCAATCCCAAGCTGGTTGAAGACGGCGTCAACGGGCCGAAAACTATGGGCGCCGTCGATGCCTTCCAGTTACAAAATGGTTTGAGCGGAACCGGTTTGGCCGACGCGGCGACGGTCGCCAAGATCGAGACGCAATTGGCGGCGTTGCCTCCTGCGCCACCGTCTGCGCCACGACCAGGCCCGGCACAGCGTACGCTCGCCGATGACATCCGTGACCTGTTTCGATCAATCTTCGGTTAGCGTGTACCGGCCTTGTCGCCGGCCTGCTCGATGACCATTTTAACGGTACCATGCGGTTTGCAAGCGCAACGGATCGGCCCGACGACACGCCTCCGGACGACGAAAGCGCGCTGGGCCGCGACTTTTGGCGCAAGCTCGCCCGCGTCGTGGCGCAGATTCCGTTCGCCTCGGATCTGCTGGCGGCTTATTACTGCGCGCTCGATCAGGAGACGCCCCGGCACGTCAAGGTGACGCTGCTCGGCGCCATCGCCTATTTCGTGCTGCCGATCGACGCCATTCCCGACATGCTGCCGGTGCTCGGCTTCACCGATGATGCGGCCGTGCTCGCCACCGCGATCAAGCTGGTCACCGACCACATCACGCCGCGCCATCGCGAGCAGGCCAAGATCAAGCTCACGGAATTGTCCGCGCAAAACTAAGGCGCAAGACTAAGGCGCAGACTAAGGCCGCAGAATCACCTTGCCCATCACCTGCCGCGCCGCGATCGCCTTGAGCGCGGCCCGCGCGTCGCTGAGCGGATAGACCGCATGCACGTGCGATGACAATTTTCCCTGCACGCACCAATCGACGAGCTGTTGCGTATTGGCGCGGTGGCCTTCCGGGTCGCGCTCGATGAACGAGCCCCAGAACACGCCGAGCACGTCGCAGCCTTTCAGCAGCACGAGGTTGAGCGGCAGTTTCGGGATGTCGCCGGCGGCAAAGCCGACGACAAGGAAGCGTCCTTGCCAGGCGATCGAACGCAGCGCCGCTTCGCTGTAATTCCCGCCGACCGGATCGTAGATCACGTCGGCGCCGCGGCCGTCGGTGACCCGCCGCAAGGCTTCCTTGAGATCCTCGCTGGCGTAATTGATGCCGTCGTCGGCGCCGTGCTTGCGCGCAAACGCAAGTTTCTCATCCGACGAGGCGCAGGCGATCACGCGCGCGCCCATGATCTTGCCGAGCTCGATGGCCGCAAGCCCCACGCCGCCGGAGGCGCCGAGCACCGCCAGCGACTCGCCGGATTTCAGTCGGGCGCGATCCTTCAGCGCATGAAAGGTGGTGCCGTAGGTGATGCAGAGGCCGGCGGCGCGGTCGAAATCGAGCGCGTCCGGAATTTTGATCAGCTTGCCGGCATTGACCGCGACGCGTTCGCGCGCCGCGCCATAAGTCATGTAGCCGAGCACGCGGTCGCCGGGCTTGACCGACGTGACACCGGGCGCCGAGGCTTTCGACCGTGCCGGCGAATTCGGCGGCCGGCGAAAAAGGCGGCGCCGGCTTGAATTGGTATTTGCCGGCGATGATCAGCGTGTCGAAAAAATTCAGCGCCGCGGCATGGATTTTCACCACCGCCTCGCCGGGTCCGGCCTTGGGCTCGTCGATATCGGCGAGTTCGAGGTCGTCAGGCGTGCCGTAGCGGGTGCAGAGCAGGGCTTTCATGGCGCTCGGGACGTTGGCGGAATAGGGCGGGCGTTCTAGCACGCGCCCGCCGGGCTGGAACCATTAAGCTTTGCCGGGTAAGGTCGCGCCGCAAGCAGTGTTCGCCGCCTTATTGCCGATATTCCCTCCTAATGGGCTAGTATCCACCCGATTTCTGATGCGTGACCGGTAGGGCCCGATGATGATGACCAGTTTGCTCCGCACGACGCTCGTTGCATTGACGGCTTCGGTCTGCGCCTTCGCAACCGCCGCCTCCGCGCAGCCAAAACCCTCGCCCACCGACCAGGCCACGTTGCTCGGCCAGTTCGGCGATTGGGGCGCCTATAAAGCGAGCCCCGGCGGCAAGACGGTCTGCTTCGCGCTGTCGAAACCGACCGCGGCGGTCACCGATCCGGCCGGCCGCCCGCGCGACGCTTCCTACGCCTTCGTCTCCACGCGTCCGGCCGAGAAGGTCAAGAACGAGGTCTCGGTGATCGTCGGCTATCCGCAGAAACCCGGCATCGACGCCACCGCCACCGTCGGCTCGGCCAGCTACGTGCTGTACACCCAGAACGACGGCGCCTGGGTGAAGAACGCCGCCGAAGAGGCGCAGATGGTCGACGCCATGAAGAAAGGCGCCGACCTGGTGGTCAAGAGCGAGTCGGGCCGCGGCACCAAGACCACCGATACCTATTCGCTCAAGGGCATCGGCGACGCGCTCGAAAAGGTCGCGGCGGAGTGCAAGTAGGTCGCAAGTAGGTCGCAAGTAGGCCGGCGGCATCCTATATTGCCGTCGGACATGACGGCCTGATCCGATGACAAACACAATCGAATTGACACCGGCCTCGGCGCCCTTCGTCGAGAAGACGCCGCTCGAGCGCTATGTCGCGCCGGCCAAGCCCTCGCTCATCGGCTTGTCGCGGGCCGAGCTTGCCGATGTGTTTGGCACGCTCGGCGTGCCGGAGGCGCAGCGCAAGATGCGCGTGCAGCAGCTTTGGCACTGGATCTATTTCCGCGGCTTCACGTCGTTCGACGCCATGAGCAGCATGTCGAAGGAGCTGCGCGCGCAACTGGACGCGCACTACACTCTCGATCGCCCCGAAGTGGTGGCCGAGCAGGTCTCCGTCGACGGCACGCGCAAATGGCTGCTGCGGCTGCCGGGCGATCCCGCCGGCGGCCTGCCGCACGAAGTCGAATGCGTCTATATCCCCGACACCGAGCGCGGCACTCTGTGCGTCTCGAGCCAGGTCGGCTGCACGCTCACCTGCACCTTCTGCCACACCGGCACCCAGCGCCTGGTCCGAAACCTGACAGCCGGCGAAATCGTCGGCCAGGTGATGGTGGCGCGCGATCGGCTCGGCGACTGGCCGGGCGCGACGCGCCCGACCGATGGCGTCATCCCAACGGGCGAGCGCTGCATCACCAATATCGTGATGATGGGCATGGGCGAGCCGCTCTATAATTTCGAGGCGGTGCGCGACGCTATCCTGATCATGGCCGACGGCGAGGGCATCGCCGTCTCCAAGCGCCGCATCACGCTGTCGACCTCCGGCGTGGTGCCGATGATCGAGCGCGCCGGCCGCGAGATCGGCTGCATGCTGGCGGTGTCGCTGCATGCGGTGCGCGACGAGTTGCGCAACGAGCTGGTGCCGCTCAACCGCAAATACCCGATCGCGCAACTGCTCGACGCCTGCCGCAATTATCCCGGCGTCTCCAACGCCAGGCGCATCACCTTCGAATACGTCATGCTCAAGGGCGTCAACGATTCGATCGAGGACGCCAAGGCGCTGGTGCGCCTGCTCAAGGGCATTCCGGCCAAGATCAACCTCATCCCGTTCAATCCCTGGCCGGGGAGCAAATATGAATGCTCGGACTGGGAGCAGATCGAAAAATTCTCGCAAGTCGTGTTCGACGCCGGCTATGCTTCGCCGGTGCGCACGCCGCGCGGCCGCGATATCCTGGCCGCCTGCGGGCAGCTCAAGAGCGCCACCGAGAAGCTGTCGGTACGCGAACGCATGGCGCTGCGCGCCATGGCCATGACTGACTAATGACGGATTGATCCATGTTCGGCCGCATTATTGTCATCGCCTTTGCCTTGATCGTGGCCAGCATGGTCGCGGGCATCGCGCTCGCCATCGGCATCGTCGCGCCGGAATGGCCGTGGTTCGATTCCGATCCTGATCGAGCGCGTGAAGTTCTTCATGGTGTCGTTCTTCGCCACCAGCTTCATCGGCGCCACGGCCTTCGTGCCCGCGGTGCTGCTGGTCGTGGTGGCGGAAGTCATGCGCTTGCGCAGCCTGCTTTATTACGCCGCCGCCGGCGCCGTGGTCGGTCTCGCGTCGTATTTCGGCTCCAACGTCGAATTGCGGCTGGAAAATACCACCGATGTCGCGCCGGCCTTCCATCCGCTGCAGCTCGCGGCAGCGGCCGGGATCGTCGGCGGGCTTGCCTATTGGCTGCTGGCCGGCCGCAATGCCGGCCGCTGGCGCGAGCCGGCGCAGCCGCCGAGCTTAAGCGCTTCGTCCAATCGAGCGCCGCTTCCAGCCGGTCGTTGCCCCAGAACAATTCGCCGTCTTGCGTGACGAAGCTGGGCGCGCCGAAAATGCCGAGCCGCTGCGCCTCCTCGGTCTGCGCGCGCAATGCGGCCTTGATCGCGTCGCCTTGCGCTTCCTGCAATATGGCGTCCGCGTTCTTTCCCAGTGACGTGAGCACCGCGGCAATGGTCGCAGGCTCGGCGATATTGCGGCCTTCGCCGAATTCGCACGCGTAGATCGCGCGGCAATAGTCTTCGCCCCAGCCTTGCGCCAGCGCCACCAGTGCGACGCGCGAAGCCGCGAGCGTATTCTGCGGAAACGGCGACGGCTGCGTGAATGGCAGCGCGAGCGCGCCGCAAATGCGCTCCAGGTCGCGCCACATATAGCGGCCTTTGACCGGATAGAGATTGAACGGCGAATTGTCCCAGCCCTGCGCCTTGAAGATCGGCCCGAGCAAAAACGGACGCCAGCGCACGTTGACGCCGCGCGCTTTGGCCAGCGGCGCGATGCGCATGGCCGCCGGATAGGAATAGGTCGAGGCGAATTCGAACCAGAAGTCGACGCTCTTGCCGGTCATTTACGAACTATAGCGAGTTTGACCGCCGCTGCCTTTCCATTTTCATGAGCCTCGGCTAGACCGGCGCGCGCAAGGACCTAAGAATGAATCGCACCGGACTGATCGTCGCGCTCGCCATTGCCGTTATTGCCGGCTTGGCGTTCGGGCTCTTCCCCGAACTCGACTTGCGCGTTGCGCGTCATTTCTACGGCTATGTCGATGCCAGCCACAATGTCTTCGCGTGGCGCATTTATCCGCCGCTGATGGCGGCGCGCAACGTCGGGCTCTGGACCGGCACCATTTTGGTTGCTCCGGCCGTCGTCGCGCTCGTCGTCAAGTTGATCGTGCCGCGCCGTAAAATGCTCATCTCCGGCCGCGCCATCGTGTTCCTGATCGCGACGCTCGCGCTCGCGCCCGGGCTGCTGGTCAATGTCGTGCTCAAGGACCACTGGGGCCGCCCGCGGCCGATCGATGTCACCGCAATTCGGCGGCCAGCAGCAGTTCGTGCCGTGGTGGAGCACGCATGGCGACTGCCCGGGCAACTGCTCGTTCGTCTCGGGCGACGTCGCGGGTGCGTTCTGGACTGTCGCGCCGGCGGCGCTGGCGCCGCCGCAGTGGCGCGCGCTCGCCTATGGCGCGGCGCTCGCGCTCGGCACCGGCATGGCCGCCATCCGCGTGATGGCGGGCGCGCATTTCGTCAGCGACGTGATCTTCGCCGGCATTTTCACCTTTCTCATCATCTGGGTCGGTACACGGCTTGATCTATCGCTGGCCGCGCACGCGGCTCAGCGACGACGCGATCGAACGCGCGCTCGAGCGCGTCGCCAGGCCCGGCTATGATTTCATCGTTGGGCTGTTCGGCCGCCGGAAGTCAAAGCCATAAAAAAATCGCCGGGTGCGGCGCCCGGCGATTTTGTCTTGCGCTTGGCTTTTGTCAGCGCAGCGCGCGGCGGTCGGCATGCGGGCGCTGCTTTTTCTGCGACGCCGGATTGTCCGCCTTGTTCGTCGTGGCCGCCGTTGAGCTTGTCGGCGAACAGCGCGATGGTCTTGGCGTAGACCTCGGCCTTGTTCCACTCCTGGATCACCGTGAAATTCGGCTCGCCGGGACCCCAGCCCTGGCCGCGCTGCCAGCCGTGGTTCTTGAGATAATTGGCGGTGGAGGCGAGCACGTCCGGCGCGTTGCGCACCAGATTGGGCTTGCCGCGGCCGTCATAGCTGACGGCGTATTTGGCGTAGGAGCTCGGCAGGAACTGGGTCTGGCCGATCTCGCCGGCCCAGTCGCCGTGCATGTCGGCGGACGCCATGTCGCCGCGGTCGACGATGCGCAGCGCGTCGGTCAGCTCGGCCTGGAATTTGTCGCTGCGGCGGCAGTCATAGGCGAGCGTCGCCACCGAGCGCACCACGCTCATCTTGCCCTGGTTGACGCCATAGTCCGTCTCCAGACCCCAGATCGCCACCACGACCGCGGGCGGCACGCCATATTGCTGCTCGATGCGCTTGAGCTGGCCGGCGTACTGATGCATCAGCTTGGCGCCCTTGGTCAGCCGGTCGCGCGAGATCATGCGGGCGGAGAACTGCTCGAAGCTCTGTCTGAACACGCCCTGGCGCTTGTCGAGGGAGAGCACGGTCTGGTCGAGCGTCACGCCGTCGAGCGCGGCAAGACCGCGCTTGGAGATGCCCTTCTGCGCGGCCTCTTTCTTGAAATCGGCCACGAAAGCGGGAAAGCCGCCTTTGTGATTGCACTGCGCGGCCAAGGCAGGCAGCGCGGTCATGAGCACGGCGCCCGCGAGGGCGGCGGCGAGAGTGGCGTTAACTTTTGACATCGTCGGTGCCCCGCTGATGAAAACTCTTTGCTGGCACCGTTATCGCAACGTTTGCCGGTGGAATAGCGCGCATTGGCGGATGCGGTTAATGCGCGCCGCGCGCACTTTGCGCCGTTTACCTTTCGCCCTATAGTCCGGCGCGATTTTTAAGGCGGTTCCTCCAATGGCCGACGGCAAAGCGAAAAAAGACGTCAAGAAAGTCGTGCTCGCCTATTCGGGCGGCCTCGACACGTCGATCATTTTGAAATGGCTGCAGCAGACCTACGGCTGCGAAGTCGTCACCTTTACCGCCGATCTCGGCCAAGGTGAGGAGCTCGAGCCGGCGCGCAAGAAGGCGCTGCTGCTCGGCGTCAAGCCGGACAACATCTTCGTCGAGGACCTGCGCGAGGAATTCGTGCGCGACTACGTGTTCCCCATGTTCCGGGCCAACACGGTGTACGAGGGGCAATACCTGCTCGGCACCTCGATCGCGCGCCCGCTCATCGCCAAGAAACAGATCGAGATCGCGGAGAAAGTCGGCGCCGATGCGGTGGCCCATGGCGCCACCGGCAAGGGCAACGACCAGGTGCGCTTCGAGCTCACCTATTACGCGCTCAAGCCGGACGTGACCGTGATCGCGCCCTGGCGCGAATGGGATTTGACCTCGCGCAGCAAGCTGATCGAGTTCGCCGAGAAGCACCAGATTCCGATCGCCAAGGACAAACGCGGCGACGCGCCGTTTTCGGTCGATGCCAATCTGTTGCACACGTCGTCGGAAGGCAAAGTGCTGGAAGACCCCGGGCAAGAAGTGCCCGACTACGTCTTTTCGCGCACCGTCGATCCGGAACAGGCGCCCGACAAGCCGACCGTCATTACGGTCGACTTCGAGCGTGGCGATCCGGTGGCGATTGACGGCAAGACACTGTCGCCGGCCGCGCTGCTCAAGCAGCTCAACGATCTCGGCCGGGCCAACGGCATCGGCCGCCTCGACCTGGTGGAGAACCGTTTCGTCGGCATGAAGTCGCGCGGCATGTACGAGACGCCGGGCGGCACCATTCTGCTCGCCGCGCATCGCGGCATCGAATCGATCACCCTCGACCGCGGCGCCGCGCATCTCAAAGACGAGCTGATGCCGAAATATGCCGAGCTGGTCTATTACGGCTTTTGGTTCGCGCCCGAGCGCGAAATGTTGCAAGCCGCGATCGACAAGTAGCCAGGAATTCGTCACCGGCCGCGTGCGGCTCAAGCTCTACAAGGGCAATGTCGCCGTCATCGGCCGCGAGAGCAAATATTCGCTCTACGACCAGGATCTGGTGACCTTCGAGGAAGGCGCGGTGGCGTATGACCACCGCGACGCGGAAGGATTCATCAAGCTCAACGCGCTGCGGCTGCGCACGCTCGGCCAGCGCCGGCGTAAACTGAAGCTCGATTGACGGACGGCGTCATGGGCAAACGCGCCGCAAGCCTGTGGTTGCTGTCCGCCCTCGCCGTGGGCTTCGCGGCCTGTTCGCAGGACAAACTCTCGACGGTGGATCCAAATCTGCTCCCCGCCCGATACAAAGACGAGATCCTCGACACGCTGAGAACGGTGTTCGACAAGAACGAAACACAGACGGTGACCAACGCCATGATCTCCGATCTGGCGTTGCGGCCGGTCGGCAGCGAACAGCGCTACACGGTTTGTCTTCGCTACACCGCGCACGGCACGGCTTACAATCTGTCCGCCAACGCGGAACGCATTGCCTTTTTCTATGGAGGCCATCTCACTCAGCTGATCGAGGCGAGCAAGGAGCAATGCGGCAACGCCGCCTATAAGCCGTTCCCCGAGTTGAATGCGGTCTGCCTCGGCAAGGGCTGCAAGTAATCAGTAATTGCTGTCGGCAGCGGCCGGCTCGGGCTTGAATTTCAATTCCGGCACCAGCGGCAGATGCCGGCGCTTTTTGTCGGCGATTTCGGCGGCGGCCTCGCGCATCTGGATGAAGCGCACCGGCGTGGTCGGATGCGTTTTGGCGAAGCGGATGGAGTTGGGGTGCGTTATTCCAAATTGGCGCCAGAATTCCTCGGCTCCGGCGACTTCGTACTATTGGGCAGCCGCTAGAGCTGCCGGTCCACCATCGCCTTCTTTAGCACGGCGATTTCCTTGGCCGGGTTGAGGCCCTTCGGGCAGGCCTTCGAGCAATTCATGATGGTGTGGCAGCGGTAGAGCCGGAACGGGTCCTCGAGATTGTCGAGCCGCTCGCCGGTCGCCTCGTCGCGGCTGTCCTGGACCCAGCGGTTGGCCTGCAACAGCGCGGCCGGCCCGAGATAGCGGTCGGAATTCCACCAGTAGCTCGGGCACGAGGTCGAGCAGCAGGCGCACAGGATGCACTCGTACATGCCGTCGAGCTTGCTGCGGTCCTCTTTGCTCTGCGTCCATTCCTTCTCCGGCGCCGGCGTGGTGGTGTGCAGCCAGGGCTCGATCGACGCGTATTGCGCGTAGAAATTCGACAGGTCCGGCACCAGGTCCTTCACCACCGGCTGGTGCGGCAGCGGATAGATGCGCACCGGCGCCTTGGTGTCGTCGATCGCATGCGTGCAGGCGAGCGTATTGGTGCCGTCGATGTTCATGGCACAGGAGCCGCAGACGCCCTCGCGGCAGGAGCGGCGGAAGGTGAGCGTCGGGTCGACGTTGTTCTTGATCCAGATCAGCGCGTCCAGAATCATCGGTCCGCAATCGTCGCGGTCGACGCAGTAGGTGTCGACGCGCGGGTTCTGCCCGTCATCCGGGTTCCAGCGGTAGACGCGGAATTCGGTGATATGCGTGGCGTGCGCCGTGCGCGGCCAGGTCTTGCCTTCGGTGACCTTGGAATTCTTCGGCAGCGTGAATTCGACCATGGCGATGTCCTAATAGACGCGCGCTTTGGGTTCGATATAGGCGACGTCGTTGGTGAGCGTGTAGGTGTGCACCGGGCGGTAGTCGATGGTTACTTTGCCCTTGGCGTCCATCCAGGCCAGCGTGTGTTTCATCCAGTTCTTGTCGTCGCGCGCGGGGAAATCCTCGCGCGCGTGCGCGCCACGGCTTTCCTCGCGATTCTGGGCCGAATCCATGGTGACGACGGCCTGCGCGATCAGATTGTCGAGTTCGAGCGTCTCGATCAGATCGGAGTTCCAGATCAGCGAGCGGTCGGTGACGCGTACGTCGGCCATGCCGGCATAGACGTCGTGAATGCGCTTGTGGCCCTGCTCCAGCACCTCGCCGGTGCGGAACACCGCGCAGTCTTCCTGCATCACTTTCTGCATGTTCAGCCGCAATTGCGCGGTCGGCGTGCCGCCGGAGGCGTGCCGTAATTTATCGAGCCGCGCCAGCGCTTTGTCGGCGGACTCCTTCGGCAGCTCGGACTGTTTGTCGCCGGGCGTGAGCAATTCGGCGCAGCGGTGGGCGGCGGCGCGACCGAACACCACCAGGTCGATAAGCGAATTTGAGCCGAGCCGGTTGGCGCCGTGCACCGACACGCAAGCGGCCTCGCCCAGCGCCATCAAGCCGGGGATGACGGTATCGGCGTTGCCGTTCTTCTTGGTCAGCGCCTCGCCGTGATAATTGGTGGCGATGCCGCCCATGTTGTAATGCACGGTCGGCAGCACGGGGATCGGCTCGCGCGAGATATCGACATTGGCGAAGATCCGCGCCAGCTCCGCGATGCCGGGCAGGCGCTCATGCAGCACCGCCGGATCGAGATGGTCGAGATGCAAGAACAGATGGTCCTTGTTCTTGCCGACGCCGCGCCCTTCGCGCATCTCGATGGTCATGGCGCGCGAGACCACGTCGCGTGACGCCAGATCCTTGGCAGAGGGCGCGTAGCGCTCCATGAAGCGCTCGCCTTCCGAGTTGACCAGATAGCCGCCTTCGCCGCGCGCGCCTTCGGTGATCAGGCAGCCGGCCGGATAGATGCCGGTCGGATGAAATTGCACGAATTCCATGTCCTGCAATGGCAGGCCTGCGCGCAGCACCATGGCATTGCCGTCGCCGGTGCAGATATGCGCCGAGGTGCAGGAGAAATACGCCCGTCCATAGCCGCCGGTGGCGACGATGACCATGTTGGCGCTGAAGCGATGGATGCTGCCGTCGTCGAGATTGAGTGCCACCACGCCGCGGCAGCGGCCGTCTTCCATGATTAGATCGATGGCGAAATATTCGACGTAGAATTCGGCGGCGTGCTTGAGCGCCTGGCCGTACATCGTGTGCAGCATGGCGTGGCCGGTGCGGTCGGCGGCGGCGCAGGTGCGCTGCGCAGTGCCCTTGCCGAAATGCGTGGTCATGCCGCCGAACGGACGCTGGTAGATCTTGCCGTCTTCCTCGCGGCGCGAGAACGGCAGGCCCCAATGCTCGAGCTCGTACACCGCTTCCGGCGCGTTGCGGCAAAGATATTCGATAGCGTCCTGGTCGCCGAGCCAGTCCGAACCCTTGACGGTGTCGTACATGTGCCAGCGCCAGTCGTCCTCGCCCATGTTACCGAGCGCGGCGGCGATGCCGCCTTGCGCCGACACCGTGTGCGAGCGGGTGGGGAAGACCTTGGTGATGCAGGCGGTGCGCAGGCCCGCTTCGCTGCAGCCGACCACGGCGCGCAGGCCGGAGCCGCCGGCGCCGATCACCACCACGTCGTAGCTGTGGTCCTCGATCGGATAGGCGCGGCCGTTGACCGCAGGCGCGCTCTTGGCAGGTCCGTTCTTGGCAGGTCCGTTGTTGGCTTGTCCGTTGCCCGCCATCACTAAACTCCGAACGACAATTTGAGAATGGCGTAGCAGGAGGCGAACGCCACGACGACGACGAAGAACGTGTTGGCCATCAGGCTCATGAGCTTCCACTTATCGTCATGCACGTAGTCGAGGATGATCTCCTGCATGCCGATCCACATATGGTAGGCGCTGTTGATGATGAACAGCAGCATGACGATCGCGATCAGCGGCGAGCCGAGAATCTGCACGACCGCGGCGTGGCTGCGCCCGAGCAGGGCGACGACGATCACCACCAGCGCAATGCTGAGCGGAATGCCGGCCACCGAGGTGATGCGCTGATGCCAGAAATGCCCGGTACCGGAATGGGCAGCGCCGAGACCGCGCACGCGGCGCATCGGTGTGCGCATGTGTGATGGCGCGGTCATCGCGGGCCTCCCATGGCGAGATAGCCGGCCACCCAAATGAGCAGCGTGAGCGTGATCGAGCCGATCAGCGTCGCCAGCGTCAGAATTTCACGCTCGGCCGGCTCCATGCCGTGCAGCGTGTCCCAGATCAGGTGGCGCACGCCGCCGAGCATGTGGTGGAGCAGGGCCCAAGTGTAGCCGAACAGGATGAGCTTGCCGATCAGCGTGCCCATGAACCATTCGACATTGGCATAGGCATTGGGGCCGGCCGCCGCCGCGATCAGCCACCAGGCCAGCAGCAGCGTGCCGAAGTACAACGCCGCACCGGTGATGCGATGCACGATCGACATCATCATCGTCAGCATCGGCCGGTAGATCTGCAGGTGCGGGGAGAGCGGGCGCGTCCGTTGCGTCGAGCCCGCGTCAAGTTCGGCCATCATCGGTCTCCAGACGCCCAAGCGAACCCAAGTGGACAGGCGCGGCTAAAGGGGGTACTTTAAAGAATACGAAGCTTGAGCCTTAGTTTTGCTAGGCACAATCTGTGTTTTGCGTAGTCTGCCTTCGTAAAATAAGAAGGTAGCCCCGTTATGCGCTTCGACTTCACGGACCTCAATCTTTTCCGCCACATCGTCGAGGCGGGCAGCATCACCCGTGGCGCCGAGCGCGCCAATCTCGCGCTGGCGGCGGCCTCGACCCGTATCCGCAAGATGGAACTGGCCTTCGGCGCCGAGCTTTTGGTGCGCGGCCGCCAGGGCATTACCCCGACGCAGGCCGGCCGCACCTTGCTGCAGCATGCCCGTACCATCCTCGCGCAAAGCGAGCGGATGCGGGAGGACCTTAGCCCTTACGCGCGCGGGCTGGCCGGCCAGGTGCGGGTCTTGTCCAACACCAACGCGCTCACGGAATTCCTGCCGGAGACGCTGAGCTCGTTTCTGACCGCCTATCCCGACGTCAGCGTCGATCTCGAGGAGCGGCTATCCGACGAGATCGTCGGGCTGATCGCAGAAGGCACCGGCGATATCGGCATCGTCGCCGGCACGGTCGACTACGGCGGGCTGCGAACGTTCCCGTTCCGCAGCGACCGCTTTGTATTGGTGATCGCAAAAAATCATCCGCTCGCCGGCCGCTCGCGCATCGGTTTCGCCGAAGTCCTCGACTACGACATGGTCGGGCTCGACCGCGCCAGCGCCATCCAGCGCTTCCTCGCCGACAAGGCCAGCCGCATCGGCCGCCCGTTGCGCCTGCGCGTGCAGCTGCGCAGCTTCGACGCCATCTGCCGTTTGGTCGAATGCAATGTCGGCGTCGGCATCGTGCCGGAGACGACGGTGCACCGCACCGAACGCAATATGGCGATCACGTCGGTGCGGCTGTCCGATCCTTGGGCGCTGCGCGAATTGACCATCTGCGTGCGCGACGAGGATGCGCTGCCGCCTTACGCGCGGCAGCTGGTGGATCATTTGCGCGCCAGCGCGTGAATTCTATTTCGCTTGCGATTTTTGCTTGGCTTCGACGACGGCAAGCCTCTTCTTGGCGTCTTCGAGGCCCCAGGCGGCGGCTTTGCGGTACCACGTCGCCGCTTGCTCGAGATCCTGCTTTACGCCGGCGCCTTCCTCATAGGCGATGCCGAGACTGAGCTGGGCGTTCGGCGCGCCTTGCTCCGCGGCCTTGCGGTACCAGACCAGTGCCTGATCGTTGTCTTTCGCAACGCCGATGCCGTTGGCATACATGTAGGCCAAGGCATTCTGCGCGATCACCACGCCCTTTTGCGCCGCGTCGCGCGTCATATCGGCGGCTTTGGACATATCCTTCGGCACGCCTTGTCCGGTCATGTACAGGAGGGCCAGCGCGGCCTCGCCGAACGCCGAGCCGTGCTCCATTGCTTTCCCGTACCAGAGCGCGGCGGTCGCGAAATTGTCCGAGCGATGATAGCCGCGGCCGAGCTGATACATGAAGCGCGCGCTGTCCGGATATTTCTGCAGCGCGCTTTCGCACGCCGGTATGGCGAGCTTGGGATCCATCTCGATCAGGTTCACGCCCGGCGCTTTCCGTTGAGGATCGAGCGAATTGGCGGCATATGTGTCGCAATCGGTGACCGGCGCATCGTCCGCCTGCGCGTAAGTGATGCCGAGGCCGAGCGCGAACAAGGCACCGAGACGGCATTGCGAACCATAACGTCCCCCGAATCACTTCGGCAGCAGTACCCAGTAATCGAGATCGAGGATCACCGCCGGATCGTAATCGTCGCCGCTCTTGAACGGGAAAATCCGCGCAAGGCCGGTCCTTGGTGGCGATGGTGCGCAAACGTATTGCGCCGACGTCGTTGCGGCCGGGCAGGTCGGCGGTGGCCAGCACCTCCGACCAGGCAAACACAGTGAGGCCCGCGAACAAAGGCGCGACGTGCCGCCCGCCATTGATCGCCGCGACGTGGAACGCATTGCCGAGCCCGTTGAACGATAGCGCGCGCGCCAGCGAAATGGCGTGCCCGCCATAGATCAGCCGATGGCCGAAGCGGCCCTTGCTTTCGGCAAAATTGTTGAAGTGGATGCGCGCGGTGTTCTGATAGAGCCGCGTCGCGATCATGTGCTCGGCTTCTTCCACCGTGATGCCGTCGACGTGGTCGATCTTCTCGCCGACTTTGTAATCGCCGAAGCGATGCGGACTGCCGGCCAGCACGGTGTCGTAGGCCGCCGCATCGATCTTCGGACAGGCGGCGCCGAGTTGCGCCGGCTCCACCGCCTTCGGCAGCTCCGGCACTTTTTCAGCGGGCGCCGGCGCGTTCTCGTCGCGCTTGCGCACCATCACCCAGCGCACGTAGTCGAGCACGCAATCGCCGGTCTCGTCGAAGCCGCGCGAGCGCACGTAGACGATGCCGGTCTTGCGGTTGGCGTTTTCGCGCAGGCCGATCACCTCGGACACGGCATTGAGCGTTGCGCCCGCATAGACCGGTTTCAAAAAGCGGCAATCGGCGTAACCGAGATTGGCCACCGCGTTGAGCGAGACGTCCGGCACGGTCTTGCCGAACACCACATGAAACACCAGCAAATCGTCGAGCGGCGCGTGCCGGCATAGCCGATCTTGCGCGCGAAGGCGTCCGACGACTGCACGGCAAAGCGCGGGCCGAATATGCCCTGATACACCGCCACATCGCCTGTCGTGACGGTCCTCGGCGTGGCGTGGCGGATTTGCTGGCCGAGTCGGAAGTCCTCGAAGAAATTGCCCGGACTGGTCTTCGCTGACGGCGGACTGCTCACAAACAGGCTCCTGCATCGGGAATGGCCCGGCGCGCCATTGTCACAAAACCGTGAGCCGAACGCCAGCTTTCGACAACGGGAAACTGATGAGGGCGTGTGCGGGGCCGCGTGATAGCGGAGTCGCTGCGAATGCAAATCCTCTGGAGGGATACCCGATGAACAAGAGCATCCTGTTTTCCGCGCTGATCGCCGCCGGTCTCGCCGTCGCCCCGCTGGCGCCGGCCGCTTATGCCGACGACATGAAGAAAGACACCATGTCGTCGTCGAAAGACAGCATGAAGAAAGACGACGCCATGAAGAAAGACTCCATGGCCAAGGACAAGATGACGAAAGACGCGGCGTCCAAGGACTCGATGAAAAAGGACGACATGAAGAAATAACGGCGCGCGGCCGGGCCCGTGCATCCGCGGGCCCGGCTGCCCCGTATTGTGCTAGGCTACCCCCTGCTGACGGGAGAGGCGCGATGACCACCGCAGCGATTGAGATGCAAGCCGTCGAACCGACCATTCATCCCGTCTGGGTGCGCGTGACCCATTGGGTCAACGCCATCGCTATTTTGGTGATGATCGGCTCCGGCTGGCAGATTTACGACGCCTCGCCGCTGTTTGCTTTCACCTTCCCGCGCTCGATCGCGCTCGGTAATTGGCTGGCCGGCGCGCTGCTCTGGCATTTTGCCGCGATGTGGGTGCTGGTGATCAACGCCATCGTCTACGTCACGCTCGGCATCGTCACCGGCCGCTTCCGCCGCAAGCTGTTCCCGATCTATCCCTCGCAAGTGATCGCCGACATCAAGGCGGCGCTCACCTTCAGGCTCGCGCACGAAGATCTGTCGCACTACAACGCGGTGCAGAAGGTGCTTTACACCGGCATCATCCTGACCGGCGTCGTCATCGTGCTGTCCGGGCTGTCGATCTGGAAGCCGGTGCAATTCCAGGAACTGACCGCGCTGTTCGGCGGCTACGACTTTGCCCGCTACGTGCACTTCTTCGCCATGAGCGCGATTGTCGGCTTCCTGGTGGTGCACGTGTCGCTGGCCTTGATCGTGCCGAAGAGCCTGCGCGCCATGGTCACGGGCAAGTAGGTGGGCACCATGAAACAGCGCAAAATCATCCCCGGCGTTGATGCCAAGTTGCTGCTCAAGGATGCAGCCAAGCTGATGCCCGACCCAATGCGCCGCCAGTTCCTGCGCGGCGCCGCCAGCCTCGGTGCGCTCGCATTTCTCACCGGCTGCGACATCATCGATGGCGACACCGCCGAAAGCGTGCTGCGCCAGGTGTCGAAGTTCAACGACGGCGCGCAGGCGCTGCTGTTCAGCCGCAGCAAGCTGGCGCCGACATTCCCCGAAAGCGCGATCACGCGGCCGTTCCCCTTCAATGCCTATTACGATGAGGACGAAGCGCCGGTGGTCGACCCCGCCACCTACAAGTTCGAAATCGCCGGTCTGGTCGACAACAAGAAGCCGTGGACGCTCGACGAGCTGCACGCGCTGCCGGAGGTCTCGCAGATCACCCGCCACTGCTGCGTGGAAGGCTGGAGCGCCATCGGCTCCTGGCAGGGCGCGCGGCTGTCGGATTTCCTGCAGCGCATCGGCGCCGACACGCGCGCCAAATACGTCTGGTTCAAGTGCGCCGAGGGCTACACCAACACCATCGACATGCCGACCGCGCTGCATCCGCAGACGCAGATGACGTTCAAATTCGACAACAAGCTGCTACCGCGCGCCTACGGCTTCCCGATGAAAATCCGCATGCCGACCAAGCTCGGTTTCAAGAACCCGAAATACGTGGTGGCGATGGAAGTCACCAACACCGACCGTGGCGGCTACTGGGAGAACCAGGGCTACAACTGGTTCGGCGGGCTCTAAAGCCCGGCCACCTTGCCATTCCCTGCGCGGGCCTTTAGCAATCCTCCTCCTCCGTCATTCCGGGGCGCGCGCAGCGCGAACCCGGGATCCATAATCCCTGTCTTTCCGTGATCTCAATACCGGGGTTATGGATTGCCGGGATAGCCTCGGCCGACGCTCGGCTTCCGGAATGACAAACGATTGTAGTAACGAGGCGTTCCATGGCGACCCATAATCTGCTTCTGCTCCCCGGCGACGGCATCGGCCCCGAAGTGATGGCGCAAGCAAAGCGCGTCATCGACTTCTTCAACAAAAAGGGCCCCGATAAATTCACCACCGAAGAGGCGCTGGTCGGCGGCTGCTGCTACGACGCGCATGGCGTCGCCATCACCGACGCCACCATGGAAAAAGCGAAGGCCGCCGACGCCGTCATCTTCGGCGCGGTGGGCGGGCCGAAATGGGACAAGGTGCCCTACGACGTGCGGCCGGAAGCCGGCCTCCTGCGCTTGCGCAAGGACCTCGATCTTTACGCCAATGTGCGCCCGGCCATTGTCTATCCGGCGCTCGCCGACAGCTCCTCGCTCAAGCGCGAGGTGGTCGAAGGTCTCGACATCATCATCCTGCGCGAACTGACCGGCGGCGTTTATTTCGGCGAGCCGAAGACCATCACCGATCTCGGCAACGGCCAGAAGCGCGCCATCGACACCCAGGTCTACGACACCTACGAGATCGAGCGCATCGACCGCGTCGCCTTCGAGCTCGCGCGCAAGCGCCGCAACAAGGTCACCTCGATGGAAAAGCGCAACGTCATGAAGTCGGGCGTGCTGTGGAATGAGGTGACGACGGCGCTGCACGCGCGCGAATACAAGGACGTGCAGCTCGAGCACATGCTGGCGGACGCCGGCGGCATGCAGCTGGTGCGCTGGCCCAAGCAGTTCGACGTCATCGTCACGGACAATCTGTTCGGCGACATGCTCTCCGACATCGCCGCGACCTTGACCGGCTCGCTCGGCATGCTGCCGTCAGCCTCGCTCGGCGAGGTCGATCCCAAGACCAAGAAGCGCAAGGCGCTGTACGAGCCGGTGCACGGTTCGGCACCCGATATCGCCGGCAAGGGTGCCGCCAACCCGATCGCCATGATCGCCTCATTTGGCATGGCTTTGCGCTACTCGTTCAACCTCGGCAAGCAGGCGGACATGATCGACAAGGCGATCGCCAACACGCTGGCGCGCGGCCTGCGTACCGCCGACATCAAGTCGGAGGGCGCAAAGGTCGTCTCCACCGTCGAGATGGGCGACGCGATCCTCGAGGAGCTGGAAAAGCTCGCCGCTTAAAACAAAAACGCGGCCCTCAAGGCCGCGTTTGCGCGTCTGAGCGCCTGGATTGTCAGTTAGAACTGGACGAAGGGATTGTTCGAGCTCGGCAGATCGAACGGATCGAACATCCGACCCCGGTCGCTGCCGTAAATCGTGTGATTGAGCACGCTGTCCGCCCGCTGACCGGGATTTTGCACGTAGTCCAGCGTATTGCGCTCGCTCGGCAGCGGCTCGGTGCCGGGATCGAGATAGGAGCGCTTCTGCACGATGATCTTGGTGCGCGTGCGGCCGTTTTCATCGCGGCTGGTGAACACGGTGCCGTCGCGGTTGCTGTAGACGCGCTGTTTCGTCCTCGTTGGCTGCTGCGCACCGGCAGGCGCTGCCAGCAGGCCGGCCGCAACGGCGGCGCAAGCAAACGCGACGAAAACCTTCACAAACCGCATGGTGTCCTCGAAACCTCAGGCACTGTTGCCAAGAACTGTTGCCAAGCACTGTTGCAATGCAGTCTAGCGGGCTTTGGTTCACCGCAATAGGGCCAAATCACAAGCAATTGTCTATAGTTGCTGAAAGACAATAGCTGCTTAAACAAAAGGCCCCGCCGTGCGGCGGGGCCCGATTTGCAGGTGTTTTCGGCCGCTCAGGTACCGTAATTCTTCGCCAGGTAATCGGCGATCGCCTTGGCGTCGGCAGCGTCGATCGGCGCTTTGAGCGCATTGATCATCTTTTTGACAGTGGCATCCCATCCGGCCGCATTGAGGAACGGCGAATTCATCGGGATGTAGGCCAGCGAGTGGCAGGCGGCACAGTTGGCTTCGACCTTGTCGAGGCCGGGTCCCGGCTTCAGCTTGATCACCTGCTCGGCGCCGGCCGTTGCCGGAAGCGCGATCAGTGCGGCGGCGATAACGAATGCGAATGTCCGCATGGTCTGCTCCCTTATGCGACGAGCGTGAGGTTTTGGATGACGTTGTTGTGGTAGCCGGCCGGGTTGAAGATCAACGACGCCGTCTGGCTCTGGCCGATCGTGTTGGTGGCGTTGACCATCACCGAGTTCTTGCCCTTCTTGGCCGTGATCTCGAAACTCCAAGGCCGGAACGCAAAGCGGCCGAGATCCTGACCCAAGGTCGCGCTGCCCCAGGTCTTGCCGCCGTCGGTCGACACTTGCACCGTACGGATGCCGTAGCCGCCGTCCCACGCCATGCCGCTGACCGTGACCTTGCCGGCTTTCACTTGCGCGCCTTCGCGATGGCTGGTGACCAGCGAATTGACCACCATCTCGGTGATTGGCGTATTGGGGGCATATTCCTGCGAGGTGAAACGGTCCCTGAGCGGGAACTTTCCTAGCGGAACGCGGTAGGCGGGGTTCATCCAGAACCCGCCTTGCGGTTTGGTCAGCGCGTTGATGGTGATGACGTGCTTCATCCAATAGGTGCCGGTCCAGCCAGGCACGATGACGCGGGCCGGGAAGCCGTTGAAATGCGGCAATGGCTGGCCGTTCATTTCGTAGGCGACGATGGTGTTCTCGTCGACCGCCTTCCACACCGGAATGCTCTTGATGAAGTCCGGTGTCTCCGCGACCGCCGGGCCATCGGCGCCGTTGAAGCCGATCTCGATCGCCTCCTTCTTCAGGCCGACCTTGTCGAGAATGTCCTTGAGGCGGGCGCCCTTCCAGCGCGCGCAGCCCATGGCGCCGTAGCCCCATTCCACACCTTGCACGTGCGGCGTCGACAGGCCGCGCCGATTGCCCGAGCATTGATTGACCGCGACCACTTCGACCGCCGGCATCTTTTTGAGTCGTCGAGCGTGAGCTCGGCCTGGCCGTTGGCGCCATCGCCGCCGACCGCGATCTTGTAGCCTTCGACTTTGACCTCTGGAATGTCGGACAGGTGATAGCGCACGAAAAACTGGTCGTTCGGCGTGATCGGCGTGCGCAGATATTCGAGCGGCGCTTCGTAGTTCGGCGGCCGGTCGGCAAGCTGAATCAGCGGCTTCTTGCCGGGCAGCGTCCCCATGGTGATGTAGCTGGCGATGCCGCTGGGCACGCCCGGCGTGGTGCCGACCTCCGCCGCTTCGGCGAATCTCGGCAGTCCGGACACTGCAAGCGCTGCGCTTGCACCCGCCGTCCCAAGCAAATGACGTCGTGTGATCATCGTTCCTCTCCCCAGAGGTTCTGCGAAGCCATTGGCGGCCATCGCCGCGGCTTCAGATATTCTTATTGGAATATGATCCGACGATTTGGCGGGGCGGTCAATTGCTAATCTGGCGCGGGCACGCGAAAGCGTTCCTGCGCCGCAGCAATCTCATTGGGTGGGAATCCTGGTCGGCGCTAGCGGCCGACGCGGCGCGGCTCCGGGCGGCTCGCCGCCGCCTTCCACAACAACTGATATTTCGGCGTGGGTGCCAGGATCGGATCGCGCTGGCCGCAGAAGCTGCGATGCAGTTCGGCGGTTGCGAACAATGCGCCGACCTTGGGCTCGCTGCCGGCCGACAGCAGCGTCAGCCGGTCGAGCGCGCAGGCGAGCGTCGAGCGGTCGATGAAGTCAGCGCCACCTTGGCAGAACCAGCCGGACAATTGCAGCCGGGGGTCGTCGTAAGCGCGCACGAAGCCGAGGCAATGCCGCGGCGTGCCCTGCGTCGCCGCGAAAGGGACGATCGCCAATGATCCGAACTTGCTGTTGAGCGGCTCGCCGCGGCCGAGCTGCGCTGGCCGCAGGCCCGCCGCGGCTTTGGCGATTTCAGCCTCTGGGCGGGCGAAGTGCCGGATCTCGCTGCCGGGGCGGTAGACTTCGACTTGCAGGTAAGGCGCCGCGCCGTCCGGCTCGCCCAAACTGAGAATGTCCTTGCGTCCAGCACCCGCGCGATTGCGCAAGATCGTGTAGTGCGACGGCACGCCGGCGGCTTCCGGGATCGCCAGCACCAAGGCCGGGAATGGTTTTTCGATCTCGACCCATTGCGGCCGATCAGCTGGATTGATGGGATCGATCGCCGGGCGCGATTGGAAGATATGCGCCGCGCCTATGGACAGCACCGTAATTCCACCCAGATATGCGAGTAGGCGCACCAGGGTGGCAGGCAGCTGTTCACGCCAGGAATAGAGGGCCGGATGCATGGCCTTATCGTCCCGTTGTCTTGGCTTTAGTTCTCGCTTAGAAGCGCTGCCATTCCGGTAATACCGGCGTGATCCGGACGGGATAAAGTTTTTGGAGCGTTAACAATGGGTTACAAAGTCGCCGTGGTGGGCGCCACCGGCAATGTCGGGCGCGAAATGCTCGACATTCTGGCCGAGCGGGAATTTCCCGCCGACGAGGTGGTGGCGATTGCCTCGCGCCGCAGCCAGGGCACCGAATGCTCCTTCGGCGACAAGACGCTGAAGGTGAAGGCGCTCGACCATTACGACTTCTCCGACGTCGACATTTGCCTGATGTCGGCGGGCGGCGCCGTGTCGAAGGAATGGTCGCCCAAGATCGCGGCCGCCGGCGCGGTGGTGATCGACAATTCGTCGGCCTGGCGCATGGATCCGGACGTGCCGCTGATCGTGCCGGAGGTGAATGCCGACGCGATCAAGGGCTTCGTGAAGAAGAACATCATCGCCAATCCGAACTGCTCGACCGCGCAGTTGGTGGTCGCGCTCAAGCCGCTGCATGACGCCGCCAAGATCAAGCGCGTGGTGGTGGCGACCTATCAATCGGTGTCGGGCGCCGGCAAGGAGGCGATGGACGAGCTGTTCACGCAGACCAAGGCGATCTTCACCGTCGACGAGGTCGCGGGGAAGAAGTTCCCCAAGCGCATCGCCTTCAATGTGATCCCGCAGATCGACGTGTTCATGGACGACGGCTACACCAAGGAAGAGTGGAAGATGATGATGGAGACCAAGAAGATTCTTGATCCCAAAATCAAGCTGACCGCGACTTGCGTGCGTGTGCCGGTGTTTGTCGGCCATTCGGAAGCGGTCAATATCGAGTTTGAGAATCCGATCAGCGCGGACGAGGCGCGCGAAATCCTGCGCAAGGCGCCGGGCTGTCTGGTGATCGACAAGCGCGAGCCGGGCGGTTACGTCACGCCCTATGAATGCGTCGGCGAGGACGCGACTTACATCAGCCGCATCCGCGAGGACGGCACGGTCGAGAACGGCCTGGAGATGTGGGTGGTGTCCGACAATCTGCGCAAGGGCGCTGCGTTGAACGCCGTGCAGATCGCCGAAGTGCTGATCAACCGCAAGCTGATCCAGGCCAAGAAGAAGGCGGCCTAGAACCTCGGCTGCGCGAACAGCCGCGCGTGTTCGTCGCCGGCGACTGGCGCGAATTGTTCGGTCGTTTTGTCCCATACTGAAAGCTGGCCGGTGGCGACGCCGAAGTAAGCGCCGTGCAACGCGAGCTTGCCGCGCTCAACCAGAATCCGCACGCAGGGAAACGTCATCAGATTGTCGAGCGTCTTGATCACGGACGCTTGCTCGAGCCGCGTGAGATAATCTTCGAACGGCATGTTGCCGCGCGCCCCGACCGCTTTTGCAGCCGGTGCGATCAATGCCATCCAGTGCCCGATGAAATCGCCCGGCGATAGCGGCGCGCCTTCTTCCGCATAGGCACGGATACCGCCGCACTGGGCGTGCCCGAGCACGACGATGTGTTTTACCTTGAGCGCCTGCACGGCGAATTCGAGCGACGCCGACACGGCGCGCTGCGCGCCGTCAGGCGTATAGGGCGGGACCAGGCCGCTGATGTTGCGCGCGACGAAAAGTTCGCCGGGCCGCGCGTCGAAAATCACTTCAGGTGAGCACCGTGAATCGCAGCAAGCGATGACCATGACCTGCGGCGCCTGCCCGCTTTCGGACAATTCGCGATAGCGGTCCTGTTCGTGGCGCAGGCGGCTGACCAGAAAGGCGCGGTAGCCGTCGATCAGTTGTTGAGGAAAGGACATCGTTCGAAACCCAATGAGGTCATCACACAATCACGCCCAGATCGCCATTGGCAATCCGTAGGCGCTGGGCGCCTATCGCAGGTGCCGCTGCGGCGCCGCCAGCCGACGGAGATCCAACCACCGGCGCTGCCGGCTGGGCCGGCTAACCAAATGGAGGAGGCATTCATTAACGTAAAGCCGCTAATTTCGCGCGCGCCGCCGCCCTTTGGCGCATCTGGGGAACTCGAAAAAGCCGCATATTCATCGCCTGTTCAGGTGCAATGGACGATGCGTATTTGAGAATCGAATCAAGCACATGCTGTCGCCCAACAAACCCATAATCGCACCCGCGGCGATCCCGCGCTTCCGCACCGGCGGATTTTCCGGCGTGCACATCGCGGTCATGGCTGCGGCCTTCACCGTCCTGATCTCGATACCGATCTGGACGCATCAGCTGCCGCCGCTGTCGGATTACGTCAATCATCTCGCCCGCATGCATGTGATGGCGACGCTGGGACAAGACCCCCAGCTCGCCAACTTCTATGAAATCCAATGGCAGGTGATTCCCAATCTGACCATGGACCTGATCGTGCCGCTGCTGGCGAAGGTGATGAAGATCTATCTCGCCGGCCAGGTCTTCTTGGTCGCGATGTTCGCGCTCATTATTTCCGGCACGCTCGCGCTCAACCGCGCGCTGGTCGGCCGCTGGTCGGCGTTTCCGCTGTTGGGCATTCCGCTGGTCTATAATTACGTCTTCCTCATCGGCCTGATGAACTACATTTTCGGCATCGGCGTCGCGCTGTGGGCGCTGGCCGGCTGGGTCGCCGTGCGCGAGCGCGCCTGGCCGATCCGCATGGTTTTGTCGACCGCCTGCGCCGTCGTGCTGTTCTTCTGCCACCTTTCGGCGCTCGGCATTTACGGCATCGGCGTGCTCTCGTTCGAGATCTGGCGGCTTTGGGACCGGCGCAGCGAGCCGTGGCCTGTCCGCATCGTCGATTTCGTCGCCGGCGGCCTGCCGTTTCTGGCGGCCGCCCCATTGCTCTATGCCAGCCCGACCATGGATCTCGCCGGCAAGTCCTGGTGGGATCAGCGCGGCAAGCTCGATGGCCTGACCTACGTCTTCAGCGACTATTCCGACTTCGTCGCTTTCGCCATTATCGCGGTGATGATCGCCAGCATCGTTTGGGCGGTGCGCCACCACGTGCTGCGTTTCCATCCATTGGTCTTCGTGCTGATGGTGGTGGGCGGCGCGGTCTATTTCGCGTTGCCGCGCATCATGTTCGACACCTACATGGCCGACCAGCGCGTGCCGCTCGGCGTCGCCTTCATGTTGCTCGCCTGCGGCGATCTCGAATTGCGCCGGCGGCTGGTGCGCCGCGCCTTCGTCGTCATCGTTATCCTTTTGGTGTCGATGCGGCTGATCGAGATCGACTACAACTGGTCGCAGCTGTCGGATTCGACCAGCCAGTTCCGCGCATCGGTCAAGCGCATCGCGCCCGGCTCGAAAGTATTCGTCGCCTATGCCGACCGCTCGCTCGGCGAAGACGTGCGCGACCTCGGCCTTGTGCACGCCGCTTGCATTGCCATGATCGAGCGCTCGGCTTTGGTGACCACGGCGTTCACCGTGGCCGGCAAGCAGGTGATGCACGTGAAGCCGGCATACAACGATTACGTCGACCGCTTTGACGGCACGCCGCCGTCGATCACGCAGTTGCTGGTCGCCGCCAACCGTCCGCTGCCGGGCACGCCCGCGTTCTGGCTCAACTGGACGAAATTCGATTATCTCTACGTGCTGTTTGCCGAGGACGAGGCGCCCAATCCCGATCCGTCGCGCCTGAGGCTCGTCGCCGACGGCGACCGCTTCCAACTTTATCACATCATCAAGCCGGAATACGCGCGCGCGGCACCTTGAACGGCGGGGGCCGGCCGATAAAGTGGCCGGCATGACCATCCGCCCGCGCCGCAGCGTGCTCTATATGCCGGGCTCCAACGCGCGCGCGCTGGAGAAGGCAAAGACGCTTGCCGCCGACGGCGTCATCCTCGACCTGGAAGATTCGGTCGCGCCCGACGCCAAGGAGATCGCGCGCACGCAGGTGGCCGCAGCGGTGAAGGCCGGCGGCTTCGGTCGCCGCGAAGTCTTCATTCGCATCAATGGCGTCGATACCCCCTGGCACGCCGACGATCTTGCCGCCGCCGCGCATGCCGCGCCCGACGCCATCCTGGTGCCGAAAGTCTCCAGCCCCGACACGCTGGAACTGGTCGGGCGCCGCCTGCTCGATATGCATATCGACCTTAAGACGCGGGTCTGGGCGATGATCGAGACGCCGCTGGCGATCTTCAACATTCTGTCCATCGCGGCCGAGGCGCGCGATTCCGAGACGCGGCTCGCCGGCTTCGTGATGGGTACCAACGATCTCGCCAAAGACACGCGCGCGCGCCTGGTGCCCGGCCGCGCGCCGATGCTGCCGTGGCTCACCACCTGTTTGGCGGCGGCGCGCATTCACGGCATCGATATTCTCGACGGCGTCTACAATGACATCGGCAACGCCGAAGGCTTCGTGAAAGAGTGCCAGCAGGGTGTCGAGCTCGGCTTTGACGGCAAGACCCTGATCCATCCCAATCAGATCGGGCCCTGCAACACGGTGTTCTCGCCTTCGGCCGAGGAGGTGGCGCAGGCGCGCAAAATGATCGCGGCTTTCGACCTGCCGGAGAACAAGGGCAAGGGCGTGGTTTCGCTCGATGGCCGCATGGTCGAGCGGCTGCATGCCGACATGGCGCGCCGCACGGTGGCGATCGCGGAAGCGATAGAGGCGCGCGCCTAGCGCTATTCACAAAGCGGAATTGTCTACCGGCAAGAAATGTCACAGGATGGCGGCATGATCCGCTCCCGGCGCATCCTTACGGTTTCGCTTGCGGCCGTGTTATCCGCGCTGGCGCTCGGCGCTGCCCGGGCTGAGCCGCCCGACAGCCCCACGGCCAAATGCGCGCGGGCGGATTTCCGGGTCGTGCTCGATGTCGGTCACACCGCCCAATCGCCCGGCGCCAAGAGCGCGCGCGGCGCCGACGAATATGATTTCAATCTGCGGCTCGCAAAGCAGGTCGATCAGGCGCTGCTCGATGCCGGGTTTGCCAAGACCGTCCTGATGGTGACCGACGGGCCGGGCGTGCGCAGCATGTATGTGCGCGTGGCGCGCGCCAACGAGCTCGGCGCCAATCTCTTGCTCTCAATCCATCACGATTCGGTGCCCAACTCGTTCCTGGAAAAATGGGACTACGGCGGCAAGCCGGAAACCTTCAGCGACCGCTTCAAGGGCCACTCGATCTTCATCTCGGACGACAATGCCGATCCCAATGACAGCCTGCTGTTCGGCAGCATGCTCGGCCAGCAGCTGAAAGCGCGCGGCCTGCAATACACGCCGCACTACACCGAAAGTTTCATGGGCCGCTGGCGGCGTACGCTTTTGGATGCCGATGCCGGCGTCTACCGCTACGACACGCTGTTCGTGCTGAAAAAGACCCAGATGCCGGCGGCGCTGCTGGAAGCCGGCTCGATCGCCAACCGCGACGAGGAATTGCTGCTTGCGACACCCGAGCGCCAGCAGTTGATCAGCGCGGCGGTGGTCGAGGCGGTCGACAGCTTCTGCGCGGCGCAGTCGCATAAGCCGGCGCTGCAAGTTGCGCAACATTCGAAGAGTCGGCAGGTGCTATCGGCGCACTCGCGCCGGCACGCGCGCAAACGGACCGTCGAGGCCGCGCCGGTCGCGGCCTTGGTTCAGTCCCACCTCGATGTGCACTAGGTCAGATCACGCCCACGGCCGCGCGGCGTGCGCTTTTTCTTCGTAGCTGACGATCTTGCTCTGCTTCTGCTTGGTCAGCCCGATATCGTCGAGCCCGTTGAGCATGCAGTGCTTGCGGAACGCATCGATCTCGAACTTGATCGTGCCGCCGTCGGGCCCGCGGATTTCCTGTTTTTCAAGATCGATGGTGAGCGTGGCGTTGGCGCCGCGGTCGGCGTCGTCGAACAGCTTTTCCAAATCCTCCGGCGACACGCGGATCGGCAGCACGCCGTTCTTGAAGCAGTTGTTGTAGAAGATGTCGCCGAACGAGGTCGAGATCACCGCGCGGATGCCGTAATCCAACAGCGCCCAGGGCGCGTGCTCGCGGCTCGAGCCGCAGCCGAAATTGTCGCCCGCGACCAGGATCTTGGATTTGCGGTAGGCCGGTTTGTTGAGCACGAAGTCCGGGTTCTCGCTGCCGTCGTCCTTGTAGCGCATCTCCGAGAACAGGCCCTTGCCGAGCCCGGTGCGCTTGATCGTCTTCAGGTATTGCTTGGGGATCACCATGTCGGTGTCGACATTGATGATGCGCAGCGGCGCCGCGACGCCTTCGAGGACGGTGAATTTCTGCATGGCCGGTTGCCTTCGTTATCCGTTGGCGCGGTTTTAAGGTCTTTGCCGGAACGGTCAATAGCGCCGCCGGCGTGCACGATCTGCACCAGGCGCGGCTAATGTCTTCGCGTTTGAACTTCGTCTCCCGCACGACATCGCATATCTGGACGCTGTATTCCGAATAGTATACGTCGCGGGCCTTTTTCTGCGCCGCGCGGTGTTCCGGATTCATGCGCCAGGCCCGCATGCCCTCCTCGGATTCGAACTCGACCACCGTCACCCGCTCGCCATCGTCCGCAAAGAAGCCTTTGTGCGAGATATAGCCCGGCATGGTTTGGGCGAGTTCGTTCATCCGGTTAGCGAGGCTGACATAGTCGTCTTTGACGCCGGGCAGAAGACGCGAGCGGAAAACGGTGACGATCATCGAGAATCTCCATTAAAGAGGACATGCTGCTGTGTCCGTCCCTTAGCGGCAAATGCATGTTTTCGATGGATGCCATCGCGCACGGCGATCATTCGACGCTCGCCTCGATCTCGTCCATGTCCTCGTCCGAAAAGCCGAAATGGTGGCCGATCTCGTGCACCAGCACATGGGTGACGATCGCCGCCAGGCTTTCCTCGTGCTCGGTCCAATAGGCCAGGATCGGCTTGCGGTAGAGCCAGATCATGTTCGGCATCGTGCCGGTCAGCTCGTGGCGGAAGGGCAGGCCGATGCCCTGAAACAGCCCGAGCAGGTCGTAGCGGCTGCGCAGGCCCATGGTGTCGAGCACCTCACGGGTGGGGAAATCCTCCACCCGGATGACCAGGTCCTCGCACAGGGCGCGGAAATGGGCCGGGAGCCGGCCATAGGCCCGGCCCGCCAGGGCCTCGATGTCGGCGAGCGAGACCGCCTGCCCGCGCCAGGCCCGCGGGTCGTCAAATTGGCCTGTCATGACAGCCATCTAGGCTACGACCTGCCGGTTTCCCAGCCTATTGACGGAACCGGCGAGATGAGCGACCGTTAACCATGTTAGTCGTTGTTGCGTAAGGCAAAATAGGTAAAATTTTATGCGTATCGGTGCGCTCGGATTTGGCCTGATCCTGGCTCTAAGCTTGGCAGCGACGGTGCCGGCGTCGGCCGAATTCTTCAACTGCAATCAAAGGCCCGGCCAGCTGCTTTACAGCTATAGCGGCTCGCCCAGCAATTACGGCAGCCGCAGCTCCAGCTCCAGCCGCCGCTATACCAGCGACTACTCGGCGCAGTCCTCGCGCCAGCGCTACCAGGCGCACGCGACCTATTTTGGTTCGCGCCACTATGGAAACGACCGCCCGCGGTGGTAGTTTTGGCCGCCATGAGGCGACCGATTAGGGCGATTCCGAGAGCATTGTGTGTGGCGCTGGCCGGCCTGCTGATCGGCCTGGCGCTGCCTGCCGCCGCGCAGGATTCGGATGCGCCGAAGCGCCCGCGTCCGCGCATCACCGTGCATCCGCGGGCCAGCGGCCAGCTGCCCCCGACCGCCAAGCGCTATTGCCACGCCCAGCTGGTGAAAGAATACCGCGTGAGCGGGCCGGTGATCGTGCCGCACATGCAATGCTGGTGGCAGTAGGCGTTACCGCAGGTTTCGGCAGCGAAGTCCGTTTCTGATTTAGATCAAACAGCACCGCGCGGCGCGATGCTATCGATCATGCGACGAACCAAAAACCTCAGTTTGACGTTTTCTCGATTGAGAAAACGAGGAGGCTGACCATGAGAAAGTTTTTGATTTTAGGCGCAACGGTTGCGGCCTTGGGGCTGCTCGCAGTCGCGGCGCCGGCCAACGCGGCCAATCAGACAGCGAACGGCATAACGGCCGGCCAGACCGTTCAAATGGATCTCAGCGCGCGCAGATATCACCGCCGCTACTACCGGCGCTACTATCGCCACTACTACGGTGGGCCGTACTACTATCGCCCCTACTATCGGCCTTATCCCTACTATTACGGGCCGCGTTATTATTCCCCGTACGGCTACTATCCTTACTATCGGCGGCCGGGCATTTATTTCGGCTTCGGCTTCTGAGAAAACGAAAAGGCCCGCCAATGCGGCGGGCCTTTTTGTTTCAAATTTTAAAGTCGCGCTACTTCCACTCGCGCACGTCGACGAAATGTCCGGCGATCGCGGCGGCAGCCGCCATCGCCGGCGACACCAGATGCGTGCGGCCTTTGTAGCCTTGGCGGCCTTCGAAGTTGCGGTTCGAGGTCGAGGCGCAACGCTCGCCCGGCGCCAGCTTGTCCGGGTTCATCGCCAGACACATCGAGCAGCCCGGCTCGCGCCATTCGAAGCCCGCGGCCTTGAAGATCTTGTCCAGCCCTTCGGCCTCGGCCTGCGCCTTCACCAGGCCGGAGCCGGGCACGATCATGGCGTTGACGTTGGTGTTGACGGTGTTGCCGCCGACAACGCGGCGCGACCGCGCGCAGGTCCTCGATGCGCGCATTGGTGCAGGAGCCGATGAACACGCGGTCGAGCTTGATGTCGGTGATCTTCTCGCCGCCCTTCAGGCCCATGTAGCCGAGCGAGCGTTCGGCGGCGATGCGCTTCTTCTCGTCCGCGATCTCGGACGGCACCGGCACCTTGCCGGTGATCGAGACGACCTGTTCGGGGCTCGTCCCCCAGGTCACCAGCGGCGGCAGCTTGGCGGCATCGAGCCTGATCTCGCGGTCGAAATGCGCGCCGTTGTCGGATTGCAGCGTCTCCCAATAGCGCATGGCCTCGTCCCAGGCCTTGCCCTTGGGCGCTTTCGGCTTGTCCTTGAGATAGGCGTAGGCCTTCTCGTCGGGCGCGATGAAGCCGGCCTTGGCGCCGCCTTCCACCGACATGTTGCAGACGGTCATGCGCCCTTCCATCGACAGCGACCGGATCGCCTCGCCGGCATATTCCAGCGCATAGCCGGTGCCGCCGGCGGTGCCGATCTCGCCGATGATGGCGAGGATGATGTCCTTGGCGGTGACGCCTTGCGGCAATTGGCCGTCGACCACCGCGCGCATGTTCTTCGATTTCTTCTGGATCAGCGTCTGCGTCGCCAGCACGTGCTCGACTTCCGAGGTGCCGATGCCGTAGGCGAGCGCGCCGAAGGCGCCGTGCGTGGCGGTGTGGCTGTCGCCGCACACGATGGTGGTGCCGGGCAGGGTGAAGCCCTGCTCGGGGCCGATGATGTGGACGATGCCCTGGCGCTTGTCGAACTCGTCGAAATACTCGACGCCGAAATCCTTGGCGTTCTGCGCCAGCGCCGCGATCTGCTCGGTCGATTCCGGATCGGGATTGGGCTTGATGCGGTCGGTGGTCGGCACGTTGTGATCGACCACGGCCAGCGTCTTATCGGGCGCATGCACCTTGCGCCCGGCGGTGCGCAGGCCCTCGAAGGCCTGCGGGCTCGTCACCTCGTGCACCAGATGGCGGTCGATATAGATGAGACAGGTGCCGTCCGGCTGTTCGTCCACCAGATGGTCGTCCCAGATCTTGTCGTAGAGCGTACGCGCCTTCGCCATCGCCGAACTCTCCAATACCCAACGACTATTTAACGCCGCCTGCGCTCAAGAAAAAGGGGCCGAACGGCGGCCCCTTCATGCATTCCGGTATGGCCGCAACCTTAGTCCTTGGCGGCCGCCGCCGTCTCCGGACCGGCGGCGCCGGAGGCTTCCGAGATGCGCGCCTTCTTGCCGCGCAGGCCGCGCAGGTAATAGAGCTTGGCGCGCCGCACCTTGCCGCGCCGCACGAGCTTGATCGAGTCGATCATCGGCGAGTAGAGCGGGAACACGCGCTCGACGCCTTCGCCGTAGGAAATCTTGCGCACGGTGAAGTTCTCGTTGATGCCGCCGCCGGCGCGGCCGATGCACACGCCCTCGTAGGCCTGCACGCGGCTCTTGTCGCCTTCGACCACCTTGACGTTGACCAGCACGGTGTCGCCCGGCGCGAAGTCGGGAATTTCCTTGCCGGCCGAGAGCTTCTCGACCTGCTCTTTTTCGATCTGCTGAATGATGTTCATGGCGAAATCTCCGTCGGCAGCGCCAGCATCCGGCGCGCGCTTATTGCTGTCCTGAATGGGTCGGCGAGCTTGTATTACAAAGCTTCTGCCTTGTCACCCTCGCGTTGGACCCCGGATTTAGGGCTTTTTCCGGGCCTGATAGGCGGCCCAGAGGTCGGGGCGGCGGGCCTTGGTGAGCGCCTCGGCCTGGGCGCGGCGCCAGGCCTTAACCTTGGCGTGATCGCCCGAAACCAGCACCTCCGGGATCGGCTCGCCCTCGAACACCGGCGGCCGCGTGTATTGCGGGTATTCGAGCAGGCCGTCGGCGAAGCTTTCCTCCGCGGCCGACGCCTCCTTGCCCATGACGCCGGGCAACAGCCGCACGCAGGCATCGAGCAGCGCCAGCGCGGCAATCTCGCCGCCCGACAGCACGAAGTCGCCGAGCGACACCTCTTCCAGTCCGCGCGCCTTGATCAGCCGCTCGTCGACACCCTCGAAGCGGGCGCAGACGATCACCGCGCCCATGCCGCGCGCGAGTTCGGCCACGCGGCTTTGCGTCAGCGGCCGGCCGCGCGGGCTCATCAGCAGGCGAGGGCGCGTGTCGTGCGGCACGGCGTCGAGCGCGCGCGCAAGTATATCGGCCTTCATCACCATGCC
This sequence comes from uncultured Alphaproteobacteria bacterium, assembly GCA_963734465.1. Classification (GTDB taxonomy): domain Bacteria; phylum Pseudomonadota; class Alphaproteobacteria; order Rhizobiales; family Xanthobacteraceae; genus Pseudolabrys. The sequence goes on along the minus strand of CAVTHL010000016.1, from coordinate 53,415 downwards.
GGGGCCGCCGCCGGCCGGCGTGTCGTCCACGGTGCGGTGCTTGTCGGTCGCGGCGTTGCGGATGTCATGGGTGTCGAGCGACCAGATGGCGGACGCCAGCGCCTTGCCGGCGAGGCTTTGCGCCAGCGGGCCGGGAAACATCTCCGGGAAGATGGTGAGGACCGAAGCGCGCCACATGGTCGCTACTCGCTCGCCGGCGGCGGCACGACGACGATCTGCCTCGCCTGCAAATCCACCTTCGGCACCGTCGTCTCATTGAACGGCAGCAGCAACGGCTCTCCGCCGCTCGCCGGTGCAATCTCGATCAGATCGCCGGCGCCGAAATTATGGATCGCCGTCACCGTGCCCAGCACAGCCCCGTCCGCCGTCACCGCCGCCAGGCCGAGCAGGTCGGCATGGTAGTAGGTGTCGGCCTCATCGATCGCCGGCAGCCGCTCGCGCGGCACGAACAGCTCGAGATTGGTCAGCTTTTCAGCCGCGTCACGATCGGCAACGCCGACGAGGCGCGCGACCAGGAAATCCTTGGCCGGGCGCAGCGTCTCGATTTCGAAACGCCGCGCGCCGTCCTCGGTTTCCAGCGGGCCGTAGCTCGCCACGTCCATCGGGTCCTGCGTGAACGGCCACAGCTTCACCTCGCCGCGGATACCGTGCGCGGCCCCGATGCGGGCGACGCGGACGCGCTCGGCCATGGCCTAGCGCATCAGCTCGCCGGCGCTTCGGCCGGCTTCTCGGCCTTGGCTTTATCGGCGGCGGCCTTGTCGGTGGCGGCTTTCGCGGTCGCCGCGGTCTTGGCGGCTGCGTCGGCGCCTTCCTTGGCCTTGGTGTCTTCCGCTTCCTTGGCCTTGCGCTCTTTGCGCGGGATCGCCTTTTCCGGATTGTTGCGCTTCGGCCGCTTCAGGATGCCGGCGGCGTCGAGGAAGCGCATGATGCGGTCGGACGGCTGCGCGCCCTTCTTCATCCAGTCCTTCACCTTGTCGAGATCGAGCTTGAGCCGCTCGGTCTTTTCCTTCGGCAGCAGCGGATTGAAGTAGCCGATGCGCTCGATGAAGCGGCCGTCGCGTGGGCTACGCGAGTCGGCGATGACGATATGATAGAATGGCCGCTTCTTGGTTCCGGCGCGGGCCATGCGGATGACGAGAGACATTTCAGTTTTCCTTTCTGACTAAACGCGATTTCACTTTTTCTTTCCGAGACCGGGCGGCAGGCCGCCCGGCAATCCAGGAAACTTTCCGCCCAGGCCCGGGAATCCCGGCACGCCAGGCATATTCGGCGGCAGCTTCGGCATGCCGGGCATATTCGGCGGCAATCCGCCGCCGGGCGGCATTTGTTCGGCGAGCTTCTTCATCTCTTCCGGCGACGGCATGCCGCCGCTGCCAAAACCCATGGCCGCGCCGAGGCTCGCGAGCGGGCCGCGCTTGCCTGAGCCCATGGCCTTCATCATGTCGGCCATGGTCCGGTGCATCTTGAGCAGCTTGTTGATGTCTTCGGCGCGCGTGCCGGAGCCTGAGGCGATGCGCTTCTTGCGGCTGTGCTTGAGGATGTCCGGGTTGCGGCGCTCCTGCGCCGTCATGGAATCGATGATGGCGACCTGCCGCTTGAGCATGGTCTCGTCGATATTGGCGTTGGCGAGCTGGTTCTTGATCTTGCCGACGCCCGGCAGCATGCCCATCAGCCCGCTCATGCCGCCCATGGCCTGCATCTGCGTGAGCTGATCGCGCAGGTCGGAGAGATCGAAGGCGCCCTTGCGCATCTTCTCGGCGGCGCGCATCGCCTTTTCGGTGTCGATGGTGGCGGCGGCTTTTTCCACCAGCGCGACCACGTCGCCCATGCCGAGAATGCGGCCGGCGATGCGCGAGGGCTCGAACTCCTCCAGCGCGTCCAGTTTTTCGCCGGTGCCGATCAGCTTGATCGGCTTGCCGGTCACCGCGCGCATCGACAGCGCGGCGCCGCCGCGGCCGTCGCCGTCCACGCGCGTGAGCACGATGCCGGTGAGCCCCACGCGCTCGTCGAAGGCGCGCGCCAGATTGACCGCGTCCTGGCCGGTGAGCGCATCCGCGACCAGCAGCACCTCGTGCGGATTGGCGGCGCGCTTGACCTCGGCCGCCTCGCTCATCATCGCCTCGTCGAGCGTGGTGCGGCCGGCGGTGTCGAGCATCACCACGTCGTAGCCGCCGAGGCGTCCGGCTTCGATCGCGCGCTTGGCGATCTGCGTGGGCTGCTGGCCCTCGACCACCGGCAGCGTGTCGATGCCGCGTATCGCGGCCGAGCACGGCCAGCTGCTCCATCGCCGCCGGCCGGCGCACGTCGAGCGAAGCCATCAGCACTTTCTTCTTCTGGCGCTCGGCGAGCCGCTTGGCGACCTTGGCGGTGGTGGTGGTTTTGCCGGAGCCTTGCAGGCCGACCATCATGAGGACGACCGGCGGCGCGGCGTTCAAATCGATGCCTTGCCCTTGCGCGCCCAGCGTCGCAATGAGCTGGTCGTGCACGATCTTGACGACCATCTGGCCGGGGGTGACCGACTTCATCACCTCGACGCCGACCGCGTGCTTCTTCACTTCGTCGACGAAGACGCGCGCGACATCGAGCGCGACGTCGGCTTCCAGCAGCGCGCGGCGCACCTCGCGCAAACCCTCGTCGACGTCGGCTTCGCTGAGCGCGCCGCGGCGGGTGAGGCGGTCGAGAATGCCGCCGAGATTTTCCGACAACGAGTCGAACAACTTTAGCCTCTTAAGAACGGCCATCCCTTCGGGAGGCCTATGTCAAAACACCTTGACGCCCGAGGGCGCATTGCGCTGTCGGGCGGTGGCCTCCGGCCTCAAAGGACCGGGCGGCGGGGTCTGTATTTACGTCTTAAGCGAAGACGGGCGGAACCTAGGGATGGGGCCGATCCAAGTCAACCCGCCCGAAAACGGCTATTTCACCGGCACAAACACGCTCACCAGCATGTCGTCGTCGCCGGGTTTCAGCGGCCCGCCGGTATATTCCTCGATGAAGCGAATCCTTGGCGTCGATGCCCTTGTCGTCGAGGTAATTGGTGATCGCCTCATAGGTCGAATCCATCGCATCGTAAGAGCCGCGATGGATGAACTTGAGCGCCCGGCCGGACGGCGCCTGGCCGATGGCGAGGTCGCCCTTGGGCGGATCCTTGGGCGCCTCGGCGATCGGCACCGCGGCGCGGAAGGCAAAGCCGGTGTCGTCGGTCTTCGTGTAGATGGTCATGGCGGGGCCGGCGGCCTTGAGCTCGTGCTTGTCCATGTATTCGTTGAGCGTCTTGAAGGCTTCGACCAGCGTGTCGAGCGCGCTGTCCCATCTGCTGTGGCCTTGCACGTAAATGATGGTGCGCTCGGGCAGCGTCACCTCTTCGCCGAAGGCATCGCCCGGCTTGAGCGGCGACGGCGCATCCATGCCGGGCGCAGGCGGCGCTGCGGGTTTCGCGTCCTCGGCCCACTGCCTCGGTCCATGCCGGGAAGGCGAGCAGAACGAGCGCCAGGGCCAGCAAACGTCGCTTTGCCATCATCCCTCCGTGCTCGGCGGTCCCGGCGTTTGGCCATTCTAGCATGGCCACTGGCCAATCCGCGTCTCTTCGCCATATAAACCGGGCAAAACCCTGGCAAGGCAGACTTGCGGAAAACGATGGGCGCGCTCGCCAACCACGCATTCGTCAAGATGAACGGCATCGGCAACGAGATCGTCGTGGTCGATCTGCGCCAGGACGCGGCCAAGGGCCGACGAAGATCGAGCCGGAGGAGGCGCGCGCCGCCGCCAAGCCCGTGCCCTACGATCAGCTGATGGCGCTCTATCCGCCGCGCACGCCCGGCACCGACGCCTTCATCCGCATCTACAACAATGACGGCTCGGAGGCCGGCGCCTGCGGCAACGGCATGCGCTGCGTCGCCGACATTGTGGCCAAGGAGAGCGGCAAGAAGGCGCTCACCTTCGAGACCACCGCCGGCATCCTGAACTGCTGGAAGGGCGACGACGGCTTGTTCACCGTCGACATGGGCGCGCCGCGCTTCAAGTGGAACGAGATCCCGCTGGCCGAGGAAATCCGCGACACGCGCAATATCGAATTGCAGATCGGGCCGATCGACAAGCCGGTGCTGCATACGCCCTCGGTGGTGAGCATGGGCAATCCGCACGCCATCTTCTGGGTCGATGACGTGGAGGCCTACGACCTGCACCGCTTCGGGCCGCTGCTGGAGAACCATCCGATGTTTCCGGAGCGTGCCAACATCACGCTTGGCGCACATCGTGTCGCGCGATGCCATCGTCATCCGCACCTGGGAGCGCGGCGCCGGGCTCACCAAGGCCTGCGGCTCGGCCGCCTGCGCGGCCGCCGTTGCCGCCGCGCGGCTCAAGCGCACCAACCGCAAGGTCAAGGTGACGCTGCCGGGCGGCGAGCTGACCATCGACTGGCGCGCGAGCGACGATCACGTCCTGATGACCGGCCCCATCGCATTCGAGTTCGAAGGCAAGTTCGATCCGGCGGCGTTTGCAAAGGCGCCCGTGCCATGAGTGTGGACGTCGTCACCTTCGGCTGCCGGCTCAATACCTACCGAGTTGGAAGTGATCCGGCGCGCAGGCTGTGGCCGCCGGGGTTCGGGACGTGGTCGTGATGAACACCTGCGCCGTGACTGCGGAGGCGGTGCGCCAGGCGAAGCAGAGCATCCGCCGCATCAAGCGCGAGCGGCCGGACGCGCGCATCGTGGTGACCGGCTGCGCCGCGCAGACCGAGCCTGGGCTGTTCGCGGCCATGCCGGAGGTTGATCGCGTCGTCGGCAACGAGGAAAAACTCGACGCGCGTCTGTGGCAGGCGAACGAGAAAGTTGCCGTCGCCGACATCATGGCGGTGACGCAGATGCGCCCGCACGCCGTCGACAGCGTCGAAGGGCACACGCGGGCATTTGTGCAAGTGCAGAACGGCTGCGATCATCGCTGCACGTTCTGCATTATTCCGTTCGGGCGCGGGAATTCGCGGTCGCTGGCGGTCGGCGAAGTCGTCGCGCAAGTGCGGCGCCTGGTCGGCAATGGCTATCGCGAAGTCGTGCTCACCGGCGTCGATATCACCAGCTATGCCGACGGCGATGCGCGGCTCGGCGCGCTGGTGAAGCGCATCTTGCGCGACGTGCCGGAGCTCGCGCGCCTGCGGCTGTCGTCGATCGACTCGGTCGAGGCCGATGCCGATCTGCTCGACGCGCTTGCCGGCGAGCCGCGGCTGATGCCGCATCTGCATCTGTCGCTGCAGGCCGGCGACGATCTGATCTTGAAGCGCATGAAGCGCCGCCATTCGCGCGCCGACGCCATCGCGTTCTGCGATCAGGTGCGCCGCCTGCGCCCCGATGTCGCCTTCGGCGCCGACATCATCGCCGGCTTCCCGACCGAGACCGAAGACGGCCTTCGCGCGCTCGCTCGATCTGGTCGAGGAATGCGGGCTTGCAACGCTGCACGTCTTCCCGTTCTCGCCGCGGCCCGGCACGCCGGCCGCGCGCATGCCACAGGTGCCACGCGTGACAATCAAGGACCGCGCCCGCCGCCTGCGCGAGAAGGGTGAGGCCGCGCTGCGCGGCCATCTCGATCCGCAGATTGGCGCGCACCGGCTGGTGTTGACCGAACGCGGCGGCATCGGCCGCACCGAACAATTCACACCGGTGCTGCTCAATGCGCGCCGGTGGCGCCGGGCATTTTCCTCGATCTCACCATTGCCGATCATAACGGGCGGCAATTATTGGCGGCCTAAGGGGGCACCATGAGCGACCATCTGATAACGACCATGCAGCAGCTCGAAGCGCTCTACGGCGAGAGGAAGCCGGCCAATTCGATCATCAAGGAGATCGATCGCATCAGCCCGGCATTACCGCAAGCTGATCGAAGCCGCGCCGTTCGTCGCCGTCGCGACCTCCGGCCCCGAGGGCCTCGACTGCTCGCCCAAGGGCGACGCGCCGGCTTCGTGCGCATCCTCGACGACAAGACGCTCGCCATTCCCGACCGGCCCGGCAACAACCGGCTCGACGGCTTCCGCAACATCGTGCGCGACCCGCGCATCGCGTTGCTGTTCCTGATCCCCGGCGTCGGCGAGACGCTGCGCGTCAACGGCCGCGCCGAGATTTCGATCGAGCCCGCGCTGATGCAGAGCTTCGCCGTCAACGGCAAGCTGCCGCGCTGCGTGCTCATCGTGCATGTCGAGAGCGTCTACTTCCATTGCTCGAAGGCGATCATGCGCTCGAAGCTGTGGGACGAAGCGACCAAGATCGACCGCAAGAGCCTGCCGTCGACCGGCACCATCCTCGCCGAACTGAGCCAGGGCAAGGCCGGCGGCGAGACGTACGACCGCGAAGTGCCGGAGCGACACAAGGCGAGCTTTACTGATCCTTCCACCCGCACTTCGCCAGCAGCTCGCGCATGTGCTCCGGCACCGGCGCTTCCACTTTCACCGCCGGCTTGTTCTTGGAAATCGGCACCGTCACCGCGCGCGCGTGCAGATGCAGCGGCGGACCGCCCGATGAATTGCGCGGCGCGCCGCCATAGATGTTATCGCCGACAATCGGCCAGCCCATCTCGGCGCAATGCACGCGCAGCTGATGCGTGCGCCCGGTCAGCGGCTCGAGCGCGAGCCAGGTCATGCCGTCCGCGCGTCCCATCACTTTCCATGTGGTCGCCGAGGGCAGGCCGTGCGGGTCCGGTTTCATCCACCAGCCGCGCGCCTCGTCGCGCTTGGACAGCGCAATATCGATGCGGCCCTCGTCGGCGTCGGGTGCGCCTTCCACCACCGCCCAATAAGTCTTGCCGACCTTGCCCTGCTTGAACAGCTTGCCGAGCAGCGCCAGCGCCTTGCGGTGGCGTCCGAGCACCAGGCAGCCGGAAGTGTCCTTGTCGAGCCGGTGCGCCAGCGAAGGCGCCCGCGGCAGCCCGAAGCGCAACGCATCGAAATGCGCGTCGAGCGCGTCGCCGCCTTTCGGCCCGCGATGCACCGCAAAGCCCGCCGGCTTGTCGATCACCAGCATCAGCCCGTCGCGGTAGAGCAGGCGGGCGAGCATCTCTTCCGGTGTCATGCCGAAACGGCTATCACGGTTGGGCATACGGGCGCGGCATGGCGGACAACGAACAGAGCGGCGGCTGGTTGAAGCGCCTGAGCGGCGGGCTCGGGCGCACCTCGTCCTCGCTCGGCTCGTCCATCGCCGCCATCCTCACCAACCGCCCGCTCGACCGCGAAACGCTGGAAGGCCTGGAAGCCGAACTGATCCGCGCCGATCTGGGATCGGAACTTGCCGGCCGCTTTGTCACCGTTCTCGATACGGCGACCTATCGGGCCGGCATCACGCCCGACGAGGTGAAGGCGGTGCTGGCGGCCGAGATCGAGAAGGTGCTGGCGCCGGTCGCCAAGCCGCTGGAGATCACCACGCGGCCGTTCGTGATCCTCATCGCCGGCGTCAACGGCTCCGGCAAGACCACCACCATCGGCAAGCTCGCCGCCCGTTTCCGCGCCGAAGGCAAGTCGGTGATGCTGGTTGCCGGCGACACCTTCCGCGCCGCCGCCATCGATCAGCTCAAGATCTGGGGCGAGCGCACCGGCGCCAGCGTGAAGGCCAGCGCGCCCGGCAGCGATGCCGCAAGTCTTGCCTTCGACGCCATTACGGCCGCCAAAGCGCAAGGCGTCGACATCGTGCTGGTCGACACCGCCGGCCGCCTGCAGAACCGCACCGAACTGATGGGCGAACTGGAAAAGATGCTGCGCGTCATCCGCAAGGTCGAGCCGACCGCGCCGCACGCGGTGCTGCTGGTGCTCGACGCCACGGTCGGGCAGAACGCGCTCAGCCAGGTCGAGATTTTCGGCAAGATCGCGGGCGTCACCGGATTGGTCATGACCAAGCTCGACGGCACCGCGCGCGGCGGCATCCTGGTTTTGCTCTCCGAGCGCTTCAAGTTGCCGGTGCATTTCATCGGCGTCGGCGAAGGCGTCGACGATCTCGCCCCTTTCACCGCGCGCGATTTCTCGCGCGCCGTCGTCGGACTGGAATGACCATGGCCGCCAAGCAGCAACTCAATCCCTTCCTCAAGCTGGCGCTCGACATCGGGCCGCTGGTGCTGTTCTTCGCCGCCAATGCCCGCTTCGGCATTTTCACCGCCACCGCGGCCTTCATGGCGGCGGTGCTGGTCGCGCTCGCGGTGTCCTACGCGATGACCCGGCACATCGCCATCATGCCGCTGGTCACCGCGGTGATCGTGCTGATCTTCGGCTCATTGACGCTCATCCTGCACAACGACACCTTCATCAAGCTCAAGCCGACCATCATTTATGTGTTGTTCGGCGGCACGCTGGTTGGCGGCCTCATGTTCGGCAAATCGTTCCTCGGCATCATGTTCGATTCGGTTTTCGACCTGACCGACGAGGGCTGGCGCAAGCTGACCTGGCGCTGGGCCTTCTTCTTCTTCGCGCTCGCCGTCCTCAACGAAATCGTCTGGCGCAATTTCTCGACCGACGTCTGGGTGAGCTTCAAATTGTTCGGCGTGGTGCCGCTGACGTTTCTGTTCGGCGCGCTGCAATATCCGCTGCTGATGAAATACAGCGCGGAAAAGAAGAACTGACGCGTGGCCGTCGACCTCAATCACTTCTGGAGGTCGACCGCCGCCGGTCTATGCGGCAGCGTGGTGCATACCGGGCTGATGGCGCTGAAGTCCTGGGCGCACTGGCTGCCGGACTTTCAGCCCTACCACGACTTGCAGGCGTCGCTCACGGCCTTGGCCGGAACCTCGGTGCCTTCCTGGCTGCCGTGGCTGTTGTCGTACTTCAACGGCTCGGTCGTGCTCGGTTTTCTCTACAGCAAGATCTATCGCCAGGTTCCTGGACGAAACGGCGCAATGAAAGGTGCGATATTTGGCGCCATCGGCTGGGTCGTGATGGGCCTCGCTTTCTTTCCATCGCTCGGAAAAGGCCTGTTCGCGACGCAGGCCGGGCTCGGCCTCGCGCCGGCGTTTTTCACGCTGCTGATGATGCTGACTTACAGCGTCACGCTTGGCGTCGCCTATTCGGTTTTCAATCCGGAACGGCGCTAGCGCCCATCAGGCTTTTGCCGATTTCAGCTTGATGGCCGCGCCGTCGACCACGAACTTGCCGTAGCCGTGGTGGTGGATGGTCTTCGGATTTTTCTGCGCCGGGATCGCTCCAGGCCTGCACGCCTTCAAGGATGAACAGGTTGTAGCGATTGACCATGCCGCGATCGGCCACTTTGCATTCGATGTTGGCGAAGCATTCCTTGATCAGCGGTGCTTTCACCTGCTCGGCCGCAACCGGCGTCAGCCCGCAAATCTTGAACTTGTCGATGTCGCGGCCGGACACATTGCCGGCCTTCACGACCTTTGCCGCCAGCTTGCGCGCCGGCATCGCGATGACGCATTCGCCGGTCGCGCGCAGCGCTTCGAAGCTGTAATTGGCGCCGCTGCAGACGCAGGCAATCAGCGGCGGCTCGAATTCCACCATCATGTGCCAGGACATGGTCATGACATTGGCGCGGCCGCCGCGCGCGGTGGTCAACAGCACCACCGGCCCCGGTTCGAGCAATTGGTAGACCTTGCCGAGCGCCAGCGCCTTCACGGCTTGAGCGCCTTCTGGATCTCCGGCTCGAGCGTGCGCTGCAGATTGTCGGCGGTGATCGGGCCGACCAGCTTGTAGGCGATGCGGCCGTCGCGGCCGACCAGATAGGTCTCCGGCACGCCATAGACGCCCCAATCGATCGAGGCGCGGCCGCTCTCGTCGCGCCCGGTTGCGGCGAACGGGTTGCCGTAGCGGTTGAGGAAGCGCCGCGCGTTGTCGGGCGTGTCCTTGTAATTGATGCTGACCAGCTGGATGCGCGGGTCCTTTCCGAGCGCCGCCAGGAACGGCACCTCGTCGTGGCAGGGCACGCACCACGACGCCCACACGTTCACCAGCGTCACGGAGCCTGTGAACGTCGCGCTGTTGAGGCCCGGCACCGGCTTGCCGTTGCGTTCGACGCCGGCGAGCGGCGGCAATTCGGTCTGCGGCACCGGCCGCCCGATCAGCGCCGACGGCAACAGTGACGGGTCGCCGCTGCCGAGCCGATAGAGGAACAGCCCGGCCAGCGCGAGGAAGACAATGAGCGGCAGCAGGATGAGCAGGTTCGGCCGCCGCTTGGCTGGCGTTTCGCTCGCCGGCGCGCTCATGATCCGCTCCGCTGCGAACGCCGCGTCACGCCGCGCTCCTCGAGATCGCCGAGAATGCGCCGCTGCGCCGAATGGTCGAGCACCACCCAGGCGATCAGCGCGGCGATGACGAACACGGTCAGCGCGTAAGCCGCGACGATGAAATCGGCATGCGGCCCGAGATTCATGCGTGCACCTCTTGCGCTTGCATCAACCGCATCGCGCGCACGCGCCGGCGCAAGATCTCGTTGCGCATGGCCGCAAGATGCAGCGTGAAGAACAGCAGCGTGAAGGCGGCCGCCATGATCAGCAGCGGCGTGAGGATCGACGGATCGATGGCCGAGCCGCCCATGCGCAAGATCGAAGACGGCTGGTGCAGCGTGTTCCACCAGTCGACCGAGAACTTGATGATCGGCAGGTTGACCGCGCCGACCAGCGTCAGCACCGCCGCCGCGCGCGAGCCGCGGCCGGGATCTTCCGCCGTCCAATAGAGCGCCAGCACGCCGAGATAGAGCAGGAACAGCACCAGCACCGAGGTGAGCCGCGCGTCCCACACCCAATAGGTGCCCCAGGTCGGGCGGCCCCAGAGCGAGCCGGTGACGAGGCAGATGAAGGTGAAGGCGGCGCCGATCGGAGCGGCCGCCTTGCCGGCGACGTCGGCGAGCGGATGCCGCCACACCAGCGTGCCGAGCGCGGCCGCGCTCATCAGCCCCCAGCCCAGCATGCCGAGCCAGGCGGCCGGCACGTGCAGGAACATGATCTTGACGGTGGCGCCCTGCTGGTAATCGTCGGGCGCGCCCATGGCGCGATAGAGCCCGATCGCAAACAGCACCAGCGTCGCCAGCGCGAGCCACGGCAGCACGCGGTTGACGAGGCTCAAAAAGCGCGTCGGGTTGGCGAGATCGATCACAGGCATCGGCGGGTTTTTACCTCATTCCAGTCCGTAGCGCAGCGCGGCGGCAGCGGCGATATGGTCCGAGCACGAAGCTGCCAGACTGAGCGCGCAAAGTATGGTGAAAGGCGGGCCGAACGGCGCGGGGCCGACGATGGCGGCCTCCGCCGCCGCCACGCCGAAGATCAGCACCGGAATGGTCAGCGGCAGCACCAGCACCGCCAGCAGCAGGCCGCCGCGCCGCAAGGCGACGGACAGCGCGGCTCCAATCAGTCCGATGAACGTCAAAGCCGGCGTGCCGGCTAAGAGCGTCAGCATCAGCGCGCCGGTGGCGTTCAATTCGACATTGAGCATCAGGCCAAGCAGCGGCGCGATCAGCACCAGCGGCAGTCCGGTGGTCAGCCAATGCGTGATCGCCTTGGCCGCCACCGCCAGTTCGAGCGGCATCGGCGCCATCATCAGCAAATCGAGCGAGCCGTCCTCGTAATCGGTCGCGAACAGCCGGTCGAGCGCGAGCAGGCTCGCCAGCAGCGCGCCGAGCCACAGGATGGCCGGGCCGATGCGCGCCAGCAGATTGAGGTCGGGCCCGACCGCGAACGGCACCATCACCACGACGATCAGGAAGAACAACGCTCCCATCAACGCGCCGCCGCCGACGCGCACCGCGAGCCGCATGTCGCGCAGCATGAGAGCGACAAAGCCGGTCATTGCGGCCCCATCTTGAGTTCGCGCGCGCGCTCGAGTCCGATGGCGCCATGCGCCGCGGCGACGATCATGCCGCCGGAGGTCAAATGCCGGCGCATCAGGTCGGCGAGCCGCGCCTGCGAGGCGGCATCGAGCGCCGAGGTCGGCTCGTCCAGCAGCCAGATCGCGCGCGGCACCGCGACCAGGCGCGCGATCGACAGCCGCCGCCGTTGTCCGGCCGACAAATACGCCGCCGGCAAATCGGCGAGCGGGGCAAGATCGACCGCCTGCAGTGCGGGCGTGACGTCGCCCGAGGCAGGCCCGAGGAATTCCGCCCAGAACTGCAAATTCTCCGCCACCGTCAGCGCCGGTTTGAGTGCATCGAGATGGCCGAGATAATGCGCCTGCTCGCCGATCGGCGCTTCCGTCTCGCTACCCTCGATCGCCAGCGTGCCGGCGGCGATGCGCACCAGTCCGGCGATCATGCGCAGCAGCGAGGATTTGCCGGCGCCGTTGCGCCCGGTCACCAGCAGCGCTTCGCCGCTTTTGAGGGAGAAACTCAGCCCACGGAACACCTCGCGGCCGCCGCGTTCGCAAGTGAGGTTTTCGCCGGTGAGCTGCATCAGGTGAGCCGTCCGGCCGGGAATAGCGCTGAAAACCCCGAATTTCCGCGCATCTTTGGCAACAACCCGGTAAAAGTGGCGTCCGCGACGAAAAGACCTTATAAGCCCGCGTCGGCGGTGTTACGAAAAGGTTTTCGGGCGTAAGGGGCGCCGCCAAAAAGACCTCCGTCTTTTCAATCGCTTATGCCCATACCCGCCGATCGCCCCGCGCCGGGGAATGGAACACCCGACCATGCCTTCGCTCGACAGTTTTCGTTGCTGCAAGACCCTCAAAGCCGGCAGCAAAACCTACGCCTACTACAGCCTCCCCATCGCGGAACGGAACGGTCTCAAGGGCATCTCGCGCCTGCCGTTCTCCATGAAGGTTCTGCTCGAGAACCTTCTGCGCAATGAAGACGGCCGCACGGTTACCAAGGACGACATCAAGGCCGTCGCCGAATGGCTGAAGACCAAATCGTCCGAGCGCGAGATCGCGTTCCGCCCCGGCCGCGTGCTGCTGCAGGATTTCACCGGCGTGCCTTGCGTGGTCGATCTGGCCGCCATGCGCGACGCGATGAAAAAGCTCGGCGGCGATCCCAAGAAGATCAATCCGCTTATTCCCGTCGATCTGGTCATCGACCATTCGGTCGCGGTCACCTTCTTCGGCAACAATCAGGCGTTCAAGAAGAACGTCGACGAGGAATACCGGCAGAACCAGGAGCGCTACGCGTTCCTGAAATGGGCGCAGCGCTCGTTCGACAATTTCCGCGTGGTGCCGCCCGGCACCGGCATCTGCCATCAGGTCAATCTCGAATACCTCTCGCGCGTGGTGTGGACCAAGAAGGATAAGGTCAAGGTCGACGGTAAAGAGGCCACGCACGAAGTCGCTTTCCCCGACACCGTGGTCGGCGCCGATTCTCACACCACCATGGTCAACGGCCTGTCGGTGTTGGGCTGGGGCGTCGGCGGCATCGAAGGCGAAGCCGCCATGCTCGACCAGCCGCTGTCGATGGTGCTGCCCGAGGTGATCGGCTTCAAGCTCACCGGCCGCATGAAGGAAGGCCTCACCGCCACCGACCTGGTGCTCACCGTCACCGAAATGCTGCGCAAGCGCGGCGTGGTCGGCAAGTTCGTCGAGTTCTTCGGCCCCGGCCTGACGCATCTGACCATCGCCGACCGCGCCACGCTCGGCAACATGTCGCCGGAATATGGCGCGACCTGCGGCTTCTCGCCGATCGACGACGACACCATACGGTACCTGAGGGACACTGCGCGTCCGCAAGAGGTGATCACGCTGGTCGCGGCCTATGCCAAGGCGCAGGGCATGTTCCGCACCAAGACCACGCCCGATCCGATGTTCACCGACGTGCTCAAGCTCGATCTCGCCACCGTCGAGCCCTCGCTCGCCGGTCCCAAGCGCCCGCAGGATCGCATCGCGTTGAAGGACGTGAAATCGGGCTTCGCCACGTCGATGGAGAAGGAATTCAACAAAGCCTCCGAGATGAAGAAGCGCGTCAATGTCGGCGGCAAGAATTACGATCTCGGCCATGGTGACGTGGTGATCGCGGCCATCACCTCCTGCACCAACACCTCCAATCCCAACGTGATGATCGGCGCCGGCCTGCTCGCGCGCAAAGCGGCGGCCAAAGGCCTCACCACCAAGCCGTGGGTGAAGACCTCGCTGGTGCCCGGTTCGCAAGTGGTCGCGGAATATCTCGAGAATTCCGGCCTGCAGAAGGACCTCGATAAGCTCGGCTTCAATCTGGTCGGCTTCGGCTGCACCACCTGCATCGGCAATTCAGGCCCGCTGCCGCCGGAGAATTCGAAGGCGATCAACGACGGCGATCTGGTCGCCGCCGCCGTCTTGTCCGGCAACCGCAACTTCGAAGGCCGCGTCAACGCCGACGTGCGCGCCAATTATCTCGCGTCGCCGCCGCTGGTGGTCGCCTATTCGATCGCAGGTTCCATGCAGGTGGACGTGGCGAAAGACGCGCTCGGCACCGATCAGAAAGGCAAGAAGGTCTTCCTCAAGGACATCTGGCCGTCCAACAAGGAAATCGGCGCTTTCGTGGCCAAGAACGTGACGCGGCAGGTTTTCGCCAAGCGTTACGCCGACGTGTTCAAGGGCGATGCCAACTGGCGCAAGATCAGCGTCAAAGGCGGCGTCACCTACGACTGGGACAAGAAGTCCACTTACGTGCAGAACCCGCCCTATTTCGAGGGCATGAAGAAGCAGCCGACGCCGCTCGAGGACATCGTGGACGGGCGCGTGCTGGCGCTGCTGCTCGACTCGATCACCACCGACCACATCTCGCCGGCCGGCTCGATCAAGATCGACTCGCCGGCCGGAAAATATCTGGTCGACCACAAGGTCAAGCCCGCCGACTTCAACCAGTACGGCACGCGGCGCGGCAATCACGAAGTCATGATGCGCGGCACCTTCGCCAATATCCGGCTCAAGAACCAGATCGTGCCGGGCGTCGAAGGCGGCTTCACCGTGCACTATCCGTCGAAGCAGCGCATGACGATCTACGACGCCGCCATGAAGTACAAAGCCGACGGTGTTCCGCTGGTGGTGTTCGGCGGCAAGGAATACGGCTCAGGCTCCTCGCGCGACTGGGCGGCCAAGGGCTCGATCCTGCTCGGCATCCGCGCGGTGGTCTGCCAGTCGTTCGAGCGCATCCACCGTTCAAACCTGATCGGCATGGGCGTGATGCCGCTGGTATTCGAGGAAGGCACGACGTGGCAGACGCTCGGCATGAAGGGCGACGAGCAGGTCACCATCCGCGGCCTGCACGGCGAGCTCAAGCCGCGCCAGCGGCTGATCGCCGAGATCGTCGCCGGCAACGGCACGCTCAAGCGCGTGCCGCTGATCTGCCGCATCGATACGCTGGACGAGCTCGATTACTTCAAGAACGGCGGCATCCTGCAATACGTGCTGCGGCAGCTCGCGGGCTGAGCTTTTCGCTCACCGCGAAGTGAGTGGCGGGTGATCGGTGGCGCGGCCTATAAGTCGCGCCATCGGGCAGGGGGACTCGTGGAGGGGAAGAATGAGTTGCCGCCACATCGCCTTAGCCGCAGCACTCGCTGGCAGCACTCTAGCCACGCAGGCTTTCGCCGGTGAACCGCGCGCCGTCATTGAATTATTCACCAGCCAAGGCTGTTCCTCCTGTCCGCCGGCCGACCGCCTGATGGGCGAACTGGCGAAGGATCCTTCGCTGGTGACCATGAGCCTGGCGGTCGATTACTGGGATTATCTCGGCTGGAAGGACACGCTGGCGCTGCACGGCCATTCCAACCGCGAGCGCGCCTACGCCAATGCGCGCGGCGACCGCGAAGTCTTTACGCCGCAGGTCGTGGTCAACGGCGTCGCGCACGTGCTCGGCAGCGACAAGGCGGCGATCGAGAAGGCGATCGCGCAGACGCGTCGCGATGCGGCGCCGCTCACTTTGCCGGTCACCATGTCGGTCGCCGACGGAACGGTCACCGTGAACGTGCCGGCCGCCACCGACAGCCACAGCAGCGGCGAAGTCTGGCTCTGCCCAATCACCGGCAAGGCGGAGGTCGCCATCGGGCGCGGCGAGAACCGCGGCCACACGCTGAACTACTACAATGTCGTGCGCCGCTGGGTGAAACTCGGTGACTGGAACGGGCAGGCGCAGACTTACACGCTGCCGCTCAGCCAGCTGCCGGGCAATGACTTCTCGCTCAAGGATGTCGACCACCTCGCGGTGGTCGTGCAAAGTGGCGTCACCGCCAAGCCCGGTTTGATGCTTGGCGCCGCCACGGCAAACCTGCACTAATTCGATCTTGTCATTCCGGGGCGCGCGCGAAAGCGCGTGAACCCGGAATCCATACTCCGCAGCGCCGGGGTTATGGATTCCGGGCTCGCGGCCTTCGGCCGCGCCCCGGAATGACGAAAGTGGTGATGCGCAAAAAAAATCGGGCCGGTGATACAAACCGGCCCGGAGGGTAATCAGGGGATTGAACCGTTACGCGGAACTCAACTGACCCGGCCGGTTGAGCCCCGGGGGGCTGGGGGGCTGAGGAATCCGGAACTCGAACCGGACCGGGCCTTTGAGGCAACGCTGACCTTATCGCCCCCCAGCATGTCCGGCGATTGACCGAAATTGGGCGTTATTGTGGGGGCTTTTAACGAGTTCGTGATCGACGCCCGCTGTTTTTGTTGGTTTTTCCTGCATTTTGTCCCGACAGCGAGGCTCTTGCCGTGCCGCCCGCATGGCGCGATCATGACAGCCAGCAAAGGAGGCGCCGTATGACGTACGAGTCCGGCGAAATCGATCCCAGCCAGTCCCTCGCGGGAGCATCCCCGGCGCGACATGCCCCCGCCCCCTTGAACCAAGTCACCTTCAGCCGCCGCGAGCTCAAGCGCATTCTCGATCTTTACGGCCGCAAGGTCGCCGCCGGCGAATGGCGCGATTACGCCATCGATTTTCTGAAAGACCGCGCGGTGTTCTCGGTGTTCCGCCGCGCTTCCGAAGTCCCGCTCTACCGCATCGAAAAAAATCCGAAGCTGTCGCGCCGCCAGGGCGCCTACAGCGTGATCTCCGCCACCGGCCTGATCGTGCGCCGCGGCCACGAGCTCGACCGCGTGCTTGCGCGCGATCGATCCGCTTTCGCTCGTGGTGAACTAGGGCTTCGTCGAAGCGCCGGGGCCGAGCGCGCGCTGCATCAGCAGCGAATCGCACCAGCGGTCGTGCTTGAAGCCGACGTCCTCAAGAATGCCGACGTGGTGAAAGCCGAGGGCTTTGTGCAGGCCGACCGAGCCGGCTTGCCGGGGAGAATCCCCGATGACCGCGATCATCTGGCGGAAGCCGCGTTCGGTGCAGGCTTCGATCAAGGCAGCGAGCAAGGCGCGCCCGACGCCGCGCCGATGACTGTGCGGCGCGATGTAGACCGAATCCTCCACCGTCAAACGATAGGCCGGGCGCGTCCGGTAGGGTCCGGCATAGGCGTAGCCGGCAAGCTCGCTACCGGCTTCGGCCGCCAGATAGGCAAAGCCCTTGCCGGTGAGGTTGCGCATGCGGCGCGCCATTTCGGCTTCGTCCGGCGGCTCCAATTCGAATGAGGCGGTGCCGTGCATGACGGAGTGCGCATAGATGCGGGTGATCGCGGGAATGTCGGCAAGCGTGGCGGGGCGGATTGCAACGGTCATGCGCCCGCAAGCCTAGCAAAAACGAAACGCCCGGGCACAAGGCCCGGGCGCTTAACTAGTCCATTCTGTCGGGCTTGCGCTTAGCGGCGGTCGCCCATAAAGCGCAGCAGGAACAGGAACAGGTTGATGAAGTCGAGGTAGAGCGTCAGCGCTCCCATCACCGCCTTGCGGCCGGCGACGGTGCCGTCGTCGTTGGCGCTGTACATCTCCTTGATCTTCTGGGTGTCCCAGGCGGTCAGACCCGCGAAGATCACGACCCCGATCGCCGAGATGGCGAAGTCGAGCCCGGTGCTCTTGAGGAAGATGTTGACGATCATCGCCAGGATGAGCCCGAACAGGCCCATCACCAGGAACGACCCGATCGGCGAAAGGTCGCGCTGCGTCGAGTAGCCGTACAGGCTCAAGGCGCCGAACGACGCCGCCGAGATGAAGAAGGTGCGGGTGATCGACGCTCCGGTGTATTGCAGGAAGATCGTCGACAGCATCAGCCCGAGCAATCCGGCATAGGCCATGAACAGCATGAGCGCGGTGCCCGCCTGCAGCTTATTGATGCGGAAGCTCAGGAAGAACACGATGCCGAGCGTGCCGAGGAACAGCACGATGGTCAGCGGGCCGCCGAAGATCGTCTGGCCGAACGGCGTGAGGCCGGTGATATGGCCGGCCGCGTCGGTCACCACCGCGGCGGAATAGGTCAGCCACGAAACGACGCCGGTGAGCGCGACGCCGGCAGCCATGTAGTTGTAGACGCGCAGCATGTAGGCGCGCAGGCCTACATCGATCGCGGCAGCCTGCTGGGCGCCGAAGCCCCGGCGGGCGGAAATGTTACGGTCGAAGTCCGACATCGAAGTTACCTCTCTTGTCCCCCCTAGGGGATTGTTAGGTCGGCGCGCCGGCAAGCGGTCGCGCGCGTAGGCGGAATCTAGTGTGCGTAGAGCCTTGGTGCCAGATATGGCGCGATGATGACCTGCACCATTGCGGATCGTTAACGATCCAGTGGCGGAATTATAGCCTAAAAGCCCGTAGCCCGTATCGGCGGCGATGGGGGGCGGCGGAATGCCGCAAAAACTACAGATTCCTCAATACCGAAGCGGGTTTCTGGCCCAGCGCGCTGAAGGTGCCGATGAGACCGAGCGCAACTGTCACCGCCACGGCGCCTGCCGCCGCGGCCAGCGCCGGCAGCGGCAGCCAGGTAAAGCGCAGGTGCATGAGGTCGGTGACGATCAGCCAGCCGGCGAGCGAACCGCTCAGCACGCCGAACAGCGCGGTGGCCGCGCCCAGCAGCAGATATTCGATGGTGTAGGCGCCGATCAGCCGCGCCCGCGTGGCGCCCAGCGTCTTCAGGATGACCGCGTCGTAGACCCGGTGGCGGTGGCCGGCGGCGAGCGCGCCGCCCAGCACCAGCGCGGCGGCGATCAGGGTGACCGCGCTGGCGCCGTCGATCGCCAGCACCAGGTTGGACACGATCGCGCCGATCGCCTGCAGCGCTTCTTTCACGCGCAGCGTGGTGACCATGGGAAAGGCGCGTGCCGCGGCGCCGACCAGCGCGCCTTCCTGCGCGGCGTCGCCGCCGTTCGGAAACGTGAGGGTGGCGAGCCGCGTGTGCGGCGCGCCGCGGAAGGTGTTGGGCGAGAACACCATGACGAAATTGATGCTCAGGCTCTGCCAGTCGACCGTGCGCATGTTGGCGATGCGGGCGGTGATGTCGCGGCCGAGCACGTTGACGGTGACGGCATCGCCGAGCTTGAGGCCGAGGCCGTCGGCGATCTTCTTCTCGAACGACACCAGCGGCGGCCCGTCGTAATCCGGCTTCCACCACTCGCCTTCGACCAGCCGCGAGCCCTTCGGCACCTCGTCGGCATAGGTGATGCCGCGGTCGCTTTGCAGCACCCAGGCGGCGTCGTCGCTCGGCTTGATCTTTTCCGCCGGCGTGCCGTGCGCCGCGATGATGCGCCCGCGCAGCATCGGCACTTCCTCGAGCTTGGCGGACGGCGCCTGCACGCGCAGGAAATCGCCGAAGCGCTGCGCGTCGTCCGACGGGATGTCGAGGAAATAGAACGACGGCGCTTTCGCCGGCAGCTCGGCGGAGAATTGCTGGCGCAGATTGCCGTCGATCTCGATCACCGTCACCAACAGCGCGATGCCGAGGCCGAGCGACAGCACGATGGTCGGCGTCAGCGCGCCGGGGCGGTGGATATTGGCGACCGCCATGCGCAAGGCGGTCGAGCGCGCGCGCGGCGCGTGGCGGGCGGCGAACATCAGACAGCGTCGCCACCAGCCGCAGCAGCAGGAACACGGCGGCGGCGGTGCCGACATAGATGAGCGCCACGCGCCGGTCATAGGCCAGCAGCACGGCGAGCGTGATGAGCACGAGCACGGCGGCGGCCGTGAGCGCGATGTAACCCTTGCGCGGCCAACGCGGCTGCGGCGCCACGGTGTCGCGGAACAGCTCGCCGACCGGCACGTCATGCGCGCGGCCGAGCGGCCATAGCGCAAAGGCCAAGGCGGTGAGCAGGCCGTAGAGCAGCGCCAGCGCGAGCTCGCCGATATGCACCGCCGGCACAATCGGCAGCGGAATGAGCGCGCCGAAGCTCCAGCTCACCAGATAGGGCAGGGCGGCGCCGAGCAGCATGCCGATGACGCCGCCGACGCCGGCGAGCAGCAGCACCTGCGTCAGGTACACGGAGAACACGCGCGCGCCGCTGGCGCCCAGCGCCTTCATGGTGGCAATGGTGTCGCGCCGCCGGTCGAGATGGCTCTTCACTGCGTTGCCGACGCCGACGCCGCCGACCAGCAGCGCGGTCAGGCCGACGATGGTGAGGAATTGCGTGAAGCGCTCGACGTCGCGCTCCAGCCGCGGCGTGGCTTTCGAGCGCGTGCGGATATCCCAGCCGGCCTGCGGGAAAGTGCTGCGCGCTTGCGCCGACACCGCCTGCGCCGCGGCGTCGGTGGTGTCGTTCGCCGGCAGCCGCAGGCGATAGTGCCAATGCACCAGGCTGCCGGGCTGCAACAGGCCGGTGGCGCTTAAAGCCGCCTGGCTCACCAGCAGGCGCGGGCCGAAGCCGATGCCGCCGGCGAGTTTGTCCGGCTCGTTGCTGAGCGCTGCGCGGATCTCGAAGCTGGCGTCGCCGATGATCAGGTGCGCGCCCGGCTTGATATTGAGCCGCGTCAGCAGCGTCGGATCGGCCACCGCGCCGAACGCGCCGTCGCGTTGCGCGAGCGCGGCATCGAGCGCTTGCGGCGGATCGAGCACCACCGTGCCGAACAGCGGATAGGCGGCATCGACCGCTTTCATTTCGACCAGCGCGGCGTCTCCGCCTTCGGTGCGCGCCAAGGTACGTGCCATGGCGCGCATGGTGGCGGCGCTCGACACCGCGCCGCGGTCCTGCAGAAAACTGAGTTCTTGCGGCGATGCCTGCCGTTGCACCAGATCGAACGACAGATCGCCGCCGAGGATGACTTGGCCCTGGCGCGAAAGGCCGTCTGCCAAACTGGCCGCCACCGAGCCGACACCCGCAATGGCCATGCTGCCGAGCGCGATGCAGGCGACGAACACGTAGAAGCCGCGCAGGCCGCCGCGCAGCTCGCGCCAGGCAAAGCGCAGCGGCAGCCAATGTCCGTTGCGCGCAGAGGTGGTGACGGCGGCGACGCTCATGGCGCGCCCACGATATGGCCCGAGCGCAGCCGCACCACGCGCCCGCAGCGCGCGGCCAAGGCGGCATCATGCGTGACCAGCACCAGCGTGCCGCCGCGCCGTGCGTGCCCCGCGAACAGCAATTCGATGATCTGCTGGCCGGTGTCCTCGTCGAGATTGCCGGTCGGCTCGTCGGCCACCAGGATCGCCGGATTGGGCGCCAGCGCGCGGGCCACCGCCACGCGCTGCTGCTCGCCGCCGGACAATTCGGCCGGGTAATGCTGCAAGCGGTCGGCAAGGCCCATGGCGGCGAGCTCGTCGCGCGCGCGCGCCTGCGCGTCGTCGACCCCCGCCAGTTCCAGCGGCACCGCGACGTTTTCCAGCGCCGTCATGGTCGGGATCAGATGGAAGGACTGGAACACGATGCCGACCTGGCGGCCGCGGAAGCGCGCCAGCGCGTCCTCGTCGAGCGATCCTAAATCCTCGCCCGCGACCGTCACCCTGCCGCTGTCGGGCCGCTCCAATCCGGCCATCACCATCAGCAATGTGGATTTGCCGGAGCCCGAAGGCCCCACCAGGCCAACCGCCTCGCCGGCGCCTATATTGAGATCGATGTCTTTGAGGATATGGACACGGGCGGCGCCTTGCCCGAGCGAGAGATTGACACCGGCAAGTTCTATCGCGACCTGCGCAATCGCCGGCCCCGCCTGGGAGTTGTTATTCATGCCGTTTCACCGTTCCGCACCCTCATATGGGAACCGGCTGCCTCGCGTCCAGCGCCTCGCCGCGCTGCTGGTCGCGATCGCCTGTCTGCTGGCGCCCGCGCTGACGCGCGCCGCCGACCGGCCGGTGAAGATCGTGGCGCTCGGCGATTCGCTCACTGCCGGCTATCGGCCTGCCGGTCGACGCCGCCTTTCCGGCAAAGCTGGCGGGCGCGCTGCAGAAGAAGGGGATCGCGGTGAGCATCGCCAATGCCGGGGTGTCCGGCGATACCGCCAGCGGCGGGCTCGGCCGGCTCGACTGGTCGGTGCCGGAGGGAACCGAGGCGGTGATCGTCGAGCTCGGCGCCAACGACATGCTGCGCGGCATCGATCCGGCGGTGACCAAGGCCGCGCTCGACCAGATCCTGACCAAACTCGCGCGGCGTCATATTCCTGTCTTGCTCGCCGGCATGAAGTCGCTGAGCAACTTCGGCCCGGACTATGCGCGCACCTTCGAGGCGATCTATCCGGCGCTTGCCTCGACTCATCCGGTCGTCTTTTATCCGTTCTTCCTCGCCGGTGTGGCCGACGATCCCAAGTTCAACCAGGGCGATGGCCTGCACCCCAATGCCGCCGGCGTCGACGTGATCGTGGCGCGTATGCTGCCGCAAGTTGAGACGCTGATCGCTCGCGTGCGCGCCGCGCGCGGGTCGTGACTTCGGAATTACGCTTATGCCGCGTCTCTTCACCGGCCTCGAAATTCCCTCCGATATCGGACAGGCATTGTCCACGCTGCGCGGCGGCCTGCCGGGCGCGCGCTGGATCGATCCGGGCAACTATCACCTGACGCTGCGCTTCATCGGCGACGTCGACGACACGGTCGCGCACGAAGTCGCTTCGCTGCTCGGCCGCGTCAAGCGCGGCGCCTTCGATCTGCACATGGAAGGGCTCACCTCGTTCGGCGGCCGCAAGCCGCGCGCGGTGGTGGCCAATGTCTCGCCGGCGCAGGCTTTGCTCGACGTGCAGGCCGAGCAGGAGCGGCTGATGCAGCGCATCGGGCTGGAGCCGGAAGGCCGCAAATACACGCCGCATGTCACGCTCGCGCGCCTGCGCGAATCCTCCAGCCGCGACGTGGCGGAATACCTGGCGGCGCGCGGGTTCTTCCGCACCTCGCCGTTCAAGGTCTCGCGCTTTGTGCTGTTCTCCTCGCGCGCCTCGGTCGGCGGCGGGCCTTATGTGGTCGAAGCGAGCTATCCGCTCAGCGCCTAAGCCACGGCCGCAACAGCCGCGACTGCGCGTCGAAGATCGCGGCGGCGACGCCATGAGCGTCGGCCTGCGCCTCGCGCATCAGCGACAGCACGGTCGAGTGCGGCGGATCGACCTCGCCCACCACGCTGCCGAAATCGAAGTGCAGGTCGGCCTCGAACTTGCGCGCCAATTGCTGCATGCGCTTGTTGTCGGCGAGGCAATGCATATGCAGCTGCTTGATGCCGCGGTTGCGCGCGGACAGCAGCGTGCGTTCCAACAGCAGGCTGCCGATGCCCTGGCTCTGCCAGGGCTGCTCGACGCTGAAGGCGGCTTCGCCTTCGCGCGCAAGGCCTGTGCCGTAAGGCCGCAGCTCGGCCGCGCCGCGCAAGGTGCCGTCCACGAAAAAGCCGTGCACCACCACGCCGACATCGCCCGCGGTCGCCGCATGGCGGGCGATGAAGTCGTCCGACACCGCGCCGGAAAAGCGCCGGTGCCGGCTTTCCAGATCGAGGCGCAGCAAATGGTCGCGATAGGCGTCGGTTTCGCCCACCCACAATTTGCGGATGGCGCCGCCCTCGGGCAGATGGTCTTGCATATTCGGTCTCCTAAAGTCGTCCGCCCGCCTGGCTGCGTTTCCCTGAGGCGATTCAGCTGCAGCGAATCGCCTTTGGCACTCTATATGGTGCATTGCAGCAAAATAACGACGCCTGGGCGGTAGAGCGGGACCCTCACCAGCGAAAAATGCATGACTAACAGGAGCTTACCGCACATTTTTTGCGCAGCATAAATCCGCCTAGTCCGGATCGCCGATTTACAGGCGGCGGATATGCTCCTAGGTCTCGCCCGCCGCCCTTACTGAGCTACCCGCCGACCGATCCAGTCCCCAACCCAGTCCCAATGTCGGAAACCTTCGCCACCCGCTACGCGGCGCTCGTCGCCGCCGGAGAGATTGAAGCCGATCCCGGCCAGTCCCTGCTGGCCGGCCATCTGGCCGAGCTCGCGCTGCGGCTCGATCGCCACCGGCTGGCGCAGAAATCCTCCTCGCTCGGCTGGATGTTCGGCCGCCGCGCCACCGCCGACGCGCCGCTCAAGGGGCTCTACATTTATGGCGAGGTCGGCCGCGGCAAGACCATGCTGATGGACTTGTTCTTCTTCACCAGTCCGATCCAGCGCAAGCGCCGCGCCCATTTCCACGAGTTCATGGCCGACGTGCACGAGCGCGTTCACGTCTTCCGGCAAGAGACCAAGAATGAGAGCAAGAACGGCGAGGGCGACGATCCGATCCGCCGCACCGCCGCGGCCATCGCCGAGGAAAGCTGGCTGCTGTGCTTCGACGAATTCCACGTCACCGACATCGCCGACGCCATGATCCTGGCGCGGCTGTTCACGCGGCTGTTCGAGCTTGGTGTTGTCGTGGTGGCGACGTCCAACCTGCCGCCGCAGGATCTCTACAAAGACGGGCTCAACCGCGCGCTGTTCCTGCCCTTCCTCGCGCTGCTGGAAAAGCACTGCGAGGTGGTGCGGCTCGACGCGCGCGCCGACTTCCGGCTCGAGAAGCTCACCGGCATGCCGGTCTGGTACGTGCCGCCCGATGCCAAGGCGAAAGCCGCGCTCGACGAGGCCTGGCGGCGGCTGACGGGCGGCCACGCCGGCGCGCCGCACGAGCTGATGGTGAAGGGCCACGCCGTGCGCGTGCCGCAGGCGGCCATGGGCGTGGCGCGCTTTTCGTTCGAGGATCTTTGCGCGCAGCCGCTGGCCGCCGCCGACTACCTCAAGATCGCGCACGAATTCCACACCGTCATCGTCGACGGCATTCCGGTGATGGACTACGCACACCGCAACGAGGCCAAGCGCTTCATCATCCTGATCGACACGCTGTACGACATTCGGTGAAGCTCTTGGCCTCGGCGCGAGGCGCAGCCGGACGCGCTCTACACCGGCGACCAGGGCTTCGAGATGCAGGAATTCAAGCGCACCGCCTCGCGCCTGATCGAAATGCGCTCGCAGTCTTATCTCGGCCTGCCGCACGGCCCGCGCACGGGGCCCGACATCGAGACTGGCAAGATCGTCGAGACGTGAGGGTCTTCGTCACCTCTCCCCGCGAGCGGGAGAGGGTCAAACCCCCTGGACTCCAATCCCCGACGGTGCTGGTATTATGTATACAAGACGAAGCTCAGCCCGCCGGTCTCTTGTCGCAACGCACCGGAGCGTTTAACCACGCTTTTGGCCGCGCCCCGCGGCAATCCTGAAGAAGAGTTTTCCAATCATGGCGCGTAAGAAGATTGCGTTGATCGGCGCCGGCCAGATCGGCGGCACCCTCGCTCACCTCATCGGTCTCAAGCAGCTCGGCGACGTCGTGATGTTCGACGTCATGGAAGGCATCCCGCAAGGCAAGGCGCTCGATATCGCGCAATCCTCGCCGGTCAACGATTTCGATGCCCGCTTCATCGGCACCAACACCTATGACGCGATCGAAGGCGCCGACGTCTGCATCGTCACCGCCGGCGTGCCGCGCAAGCCGGGCATGAGCCGCGACGATCTGCTCGACATCAATTTGAAGGTGATGGAGCAGGTCGGCTCCGGCATCAAGAAATACGCGCCCAACGCCTTCGTCATCTGCATCACCAATCCGCTCGACGCCATGGTGTGGGCGCTGCAGAAATGCTGCGGCCTGCCGCAGCAGAAAGTCGTCGGCATGGCCGGCGTGCTCGACTCGGCGCGCTTCCGTTATTTCCTCGCCGACGAATTCAACGTCTCGGTCGAAGACGTCACCGCCTTCGTGCTCGGCGGCCACGGCGACAGCATGGTGCCGCTGACGCGCTATTCGGCGGTCGCCGGCATTCCGGTGCCCGACCTCGTGAAGATGGGCTGGACCACGCAGGCGCGCGTCGACGAGATCGTCAAGCGCACCGCCAATGGCGGCGCCGAGATCGTCAACCTGCTCAAGACCGGTTCGGCCTTCTATGCGCCGGCTGCCTCCGCCATCGCCATGGCCGAGAGCTATCTGCTCGACAAGAAGCGCGTGCTGCCTTGCGCCGCCTGGCTCAACGGCGAATACGGCATCAAGGATCTCTATGTCGGCGTGCCGGTGGTGATCGGCGCCAAGGGTGTCGAGCGCATCGTCGAGATCGAGCTCAACGGCTCTGAACGCGCCGCCTTCGAGAGTTCGGCCAAATCGGTGCAGGGCCTGGTCGAGGCCTGCAAGAAGATCGCGCCCAATCTCGGCGGTTAGCCGCCAAATCCCCGCCGGGAGTATTTGAATGAACATCCACGAATACCAAGCCAAAGCCGTGCTGCGCGAATTCGGCGTGCCGGTGCCGCGCGGCGTACCGGCATTCTCTGTCGACGAAGCGGTCAAGGGCGCTAACGAGTTGGGCGGCCCGGTCTGGGTGGTGAAGGCGCAGATCCATGCCGGCGGCCGCGGCAAGGCCGGTGGCGTCAAGGTGGTGAAATCGGTCGACGACGTGAAGAAGGAGTCGGCGCGCATCCTCGGCTCGACGCTAATCACGCATCAGACCGGCCCGCACGGCAAGAAGGTCAACCGCCTCTATATCGAAGAAGGCTCGGCCATCGACCGCGAGTTCTATCTCTCGGCGCTGATCGACCGCGAAACCTCGCGCGTCGCCTTCGTGGTTTCGACCGAAGGCGGCATGGACATCGAGGAAGTGGCGCACAAGACGCCCGAGAAAATCCTCACGTTTTCGGTCGATCCCGCGACCGGCATCATGCCGCATCACGGCCGCCGCGTGGCGCAGGCGCTCAAGCTCACCGGCGATCTCGCCAAGCAGGTCGAAGGCCTGCTGCCCAAGCTCTATGCCGCCTTCACCAGCAAGGACATGAGCCTGCTGGAGATCAATCCGCTGGTGGTGACCAAGGACAGCAAGATCATCTGCCTCGACGCCAAGGTCGGCTTCGACGGCAACGCGCTCTACCGCCATCCCGACATCGCCGCGCTGCGCGATCTCACGGAAGAAGACGAGAAGGAAGTCGAGGCCTCGAAATACGACCTCAACTACATCGCGCTCGACGGCTCGATCGGCTGCATGGTCAACGGCGCCGGCCTCGCCATGGCCAGCATGGACATCATCAAGCTCTACGGCATGACGCCGGCCAACTTCCTCGATGTCGGCGGCAGCGCCACCAAGGAAAAGGTGACGGCGGCGTTCAAGATCATCACCTCCGACCCGAACGTGAAGGGCATTCTGGTCAACATCTTCGGCGGCATCATGAAATGTGACGTGATCGCGGAAGGCGTGGTGGCGGCGGTGAAGGAAGTCGGCCTGAAAGTGCCGCTGGTGGTGCGGCTGGAAGGCACCAATGTCGAGCTCGGCAAGAAGATCATCAAGGAGTCCGGCCTCAACGTGACCTCGGGCGACGATCTCGACGACGCCGCGCAGAAGATCGTCGCCGCTGTGAAAAAGGTCGCGTGATGTCCATCCTCATCGGCAAGAACACCAAGGTCATCTGCCAGGGCTTCACCGGCAAGAACGGCACCTTCCATTCGCAAGCCGCGCTCGACTACGGCACCAAGATGGTCGGCGGCACCTCGCCTGGCAAAGGCGGCTCCAGCCACCTCAATCTGCCGGTGTTCGACACCGTCGCCGAAGCGAAAGAGAAAACCGGCTGCGACGCCAGCGTGATCTATGTGCCGCCGGCCGGCGCCGCCGACGCCATCTGCGAGGCGATCCAGGCCGAGATCCCGCTCATCGTCTGCATCACCGAGGGCATCCCGGTGATGGACATGGTCAAGGTCAAGCGTGCGCTGTCGGGCTCGTCGTCGCGTCTGATCGGGCCAAACTGCCCAGGCGTGATGACCGCAGGCGAGTGCAAGATCGGCATCATGCCGGGCAACATCTTCAAGCCCGGTTCTGTGGGCATCGTCTCGCGCTCGGGCACGTTGACCTATGAGGCAGTATTCCAGACCTCGCGCGAGGGCTTGGGTCAGACCACCGCGGTCGGCATCGGCGGCGATCCGGTAAAAGGCACTGAATTCATCGACATGCTGGAGATGTTCCTGGCCGACCCCGCCACCAAGTCGATCGTCATGATCGGCGAGATCGGCGGCGCGGCCGAGGAAGATGCTGCTCAATTCCTCAAGGACGAGGCCAAGCGCGGCCGCAAGAAACCGATGGTCGGCTTCATCGCCGGCCGCACCGCGCCGCCGGGCCGCCGCATGGGCCATGCCGGCGCCATCATTTCCGGCGGCAAGGGCGACGCCGAATCCAAGATTGCCGCCATGGAATCGGCCGGCATCAAGGTGTCGCCGTCACCGGCCCGAATCGGAAAAACCTTGGTAGAAGTGCTGAAATCCTGATTCAGTGCTAGGCCTTCCGTAGACTTACAGACGTCATAAATAGCGTTAAAAGACCAATCGCCGGGCGGCCGCGGGTCATTTGGGCCCGCCACCGCAGCCGCGGGTGATTCCCGCAAGGATCGAACCGATGTCCCGCCAGGACGCCAACGCCGTTTTTGCCCGCACGTCCTTCCTCTACGGCGGCAACGCCGCCTACATCGAAGACCTCTACGCCCGCTTCGAGAAAGACCCCGCCGCGGTCGACGCCGATTGGCGCGCCTTCTTCGAAGGCCTGAAGGACACGCCCGCCGACGTCACCAAGAGCGCGCAGGGCGCCTCCTGGAAAAAGCCGAACTGGCCGCTGCGGCCCGATGGCGACCTGGTGTCCGCGCTCGACGGCCAGTGGGCCGAGACCGAGAAGAAGCTCGGCGAGAAAATCTCAGCCAAAGCGCAGGCCAAGGGCGTCGAGCTAACGTCTTCCGACGTGATGCAGGCGACGCGCGATTCCGTCCACGCGCTGATGCTGATCCGCGCCTACCGCATGCGCGGCCATTTCCACGCCAAGCTCGATCCGCTCGGCATCCAGCAGGAGCCAAGCGAAGCGGAGCTCGATCCGAAGTCCTACGGCTTCGCCGAAGCCGACATGGATCGCCGCATCTTCCTCGACAAGGTGCTCGGCCTCGAATTCGCGTCGATGCGCGAGATCGTCACCATCCTGCGCCGCACGTATTGCCAGACCATCGGCATCGAGTTCATGCACATCTCGAATGCCGCGCAGAAAGCCTGGATCCAGGAGCGCATCGAGGGCCGCGACAAGGAAATCACCTTCACCCGCGAGGGCAAGCGCGCGATCCTCAACAAGCTGATCGAAGCGGAAGGCTTCGAGAAATTCCTCGACGTCAAATATACCGGCACCAAGCGCTTCGGGCTCGACGGCGGCGAATCGTTGATCCCGGCGCTCGAGCAGATCATCAAGCGCGGCGGCAATCTCGGCGTGCGCGAAATCTGCATCGGCATGCCGCATCGCGGCCGCCTCAACGTCTTGACGCAGGTGATGGGCAAGCCGCACCGCGCCCTGTTCCACGAATTCAAAGGCGGTTCTGCCACGCCGGACGAGATCGAAGGCTCCGGCGACGTGAAGTATCATCTCGGCGCGTCGTCCGACCGCGAGTTCGACAACAACAAGGTGCACCTGTCGCTCACCGCCAACCCGTCGCATCTGGAGATCGTCGATCCGGTGACGCTCGGCAAGGTGCGCGCCAAGCAGGACCAGCACGGCGCAACGCCGGAAGAGCGCCGCATGGTGATGCCGCTGCTGATGCACGGCGACGCCGCGTTTGCCGGCCAGGGCGTGGTGGCGGAGTGTTTCGGCCTGTCGGACCTGAAGGGCTATCGCGTCGGCGGCTCGATCCACTTCATCGTCAACAACCAGATCGGCTTCACGACCTATCCGCGCTATTCGCGATCGTCGCCCTATCCGTCCGACGTCGCCAAGATGGTCGAAGCGCTCATCTTCCACGTCAACGGCGACGATCCGGAAGCGGTGGTGTTCGCCGCAAAAGTCGCGACCGAATACCGCCAGCAATTCCAGCGGCCGGTGGTCATCGACATGTTCTGCTACCGGCGCTTCGGCCACAACGAAGGCGACGAGCCCGCGTTCACCCAGCCGCTGATGTACCAGAAGATCCGCGCGCACCCGACCACGCAGGAAATCTACGCCAAGAAGCTGATCGGCGAAGGCGTCGTCACCGAAGGCGAAGTCGAGAAGATGCGCGCCGACTGGCGCGCGCGGCTCGACGCCGAATACGAGGCGGCGCAAGGCTACAAGCCGAACAAGGCCGACTGGCTCGACGGCCGCTGGGCGGGCATGAAGGCGGCGCGCGACGCCGACGATCCGCGCCGCGGCAATACCGGCGTCGACATCGCGCTGCTGCGCGACCTCGGCAAGAAGATCACGGCCGTGCCGGCCGGCTTCAACGTGCATAAGACCATCCAGCGCTTCCTCGACCACCGCGCCAAGGCGATCGAGACCGGCGAGGGCATCGACTGGGCGACCGCCGAAGCACTCGCCTTCGGCTCGCTGCTGAAAGACGGCAATCCGGTGCGCCTGTCCGGCCAGGACTCGGAGCGCGGCACCTTCTCGCAGCGCCACTCCGTGCTGTTCGATCAGCAGACCGAGGAGCGCCACACCCCGCTCAATCATCTGGGCGCCCGATCAGGCGCGCTTCGAGGTGCTCAACTCGAGTCTCTCGGAAGAGGCCGTGCTCGGCTTCGAATACGGCTATTCGACCGCCGAGCCCACCACGCTCACGCTGTGGGAGGCGCAGTTCGGCGACTTCGCCAACGGCGCGCAGGTCGTGTTCGACCAGTTCATCTCCTCGGGCGAGCGCAAATGGCTGCGCATGTCCGGGCTCGTCTGCCTGCTGCCGCACGGCTACGAGGGCCAGGGCCCGGAGCATTCCTCGGCGCGGCTCGAGCGCTTCCTGCAGATGTGCGCGGAAGACAATATGCAGGTCGCCAACTGCACGACGCCGGCCAACTACTTCCACATCCTGCGCCGTCAATTGAAGCGCGAGATCCGCAAGCCGCTGATCCTGATGACGCCGAAGTCGCTGCTGCGCCACAAGCGCGCGGTGTCGCGGCTCGACGAATTGGCGAACGGCACCTCGTTCCACCGCCTGCTGTGGGACGATGCGCAGTTCCTGAAGAATGAGCCGATCAAGCTCGTGCCGGACGACAAGATCCGCCGCGTCGTTATGTGCTCGCGGCAAGGTCTATTACGATCTCTACGAGGAGCGCGAGAAGCGCGGCATCAACGACATCTATTTGCTGCGCGTCGAGCAGCTCTATCCGTTCCCGACCAAGGCGCTGGTGACGGAGCTGTCGCGCTTCAAGCAGGCCGAGATGGTCTGGTGCCAGGAAGAGCCGCGCAACATGGGCGCCTGGTTCTTCGTCGACGTGTTCCTGCAGTGGATCCTGAACCAGATCGGCGCCAAGCACCGCACCATGCGCTATGCCGGGCGTCCGGCCTCGGCCTCCACCGCGGTCGGGCAGATGTCGAAGCACCTCGCGCAGCTCAAGCAGTTCATCGACGAGGCCTTGGGGTAAGCGTCATGACTGACATCCGCGTGCCCACCCTCGGCGAATCGGTCACCGAAGCGACCGTCGGCAAATGGTTCAAGCAGCCGGGCGACGCGGTCGCGGTCGACGAGCCGCTGGTGGAGCTCGAAACCGACAAGGTCACGCTGGAAGTGCCGGCGCCCGCCGCCGGCGTGCTGTCCGACGTGGCGGTCAAGGAGGGCGCGACCGTCGCGCCCGGCGCGCTGCTCGGCCAGATCAAGGACGGCGCCGGGCTGCTGCCGCGCCCAAAGCCGCCGCGCCTGCGCCCGCCGCCAAACCCGCCGAAGCGCCGAAGCCCGCGCCCGCTCCGGCGCGCCGCGGCGCCGATCCAATGCCAATGCCGCCATCGGTGCGCAAACTGGCGGCCGAAAGCGGCGTCGATGCCGGCAAGGTCGAAGGCTCCGGCGTGCGCGGCCAGGTCACCAAAGGCGACATGATGGCGGCGATCGAGCGCGCCGCGGCATCGCCGACGCCCGTTTCGACGCCGGCCGCCAGCGTGCAGATGCGCGCGCCGTCGCCACCCGACGACGCCGCGCGCGAAGAGCGCGTGCACATGACGCGGCTGCGCCAGACCATCGCGCGCCGCCTGAAGGATGCGCAGAACACCGCCGCCATGCTCACGACCTTCAACGAGGTCGACATGAGCGCGGTCATGCACATGCGCAACGAATACAAGGAGCTGTTCGAGAAGAAGCACGGCGTGAAGCTCGGCTTCATGGGCTTCTTCGTGCGCGCCTGCATCCAGGCGCTCAAGGAAATCCCCGCCGTCAACGCCGAGATCGACGGCAGCGACATCGTCTACAAGAATTATTATCACGTCGGCGTCGCCGTCGGCACCGAGAAGGGCCTGGTGGTGCCGGTGGTGCGCGACGCCGACTTCATGTCGCTGGCGCAGATCGAGAAGACCATCACCGATTTCGGCCGCCGCGCGCGCGACGGCCAACTCAAGATCGACGAGATGCAGGGCGGCACCTTCACCATCAGCAACGGCGGCGTCTACGGCTCGTTGATGTCGACGCCGATCCTGAACGCGCCGCAGTCCGGCATCCTCGGCATGCACAAGATCCAGGAGCGGCCGGTGGTCGTCGCCGGCAAGATCGAGGTCCGCCCGATGATGTACCTCGCGCTGTCCTACGATCACCGCATCGTCGACGGCCGCGAGGCGGTCACCTTCCTGGTGCGCGTGAAGGAAAACCTGGAAGACCCGGCGCGCATGGTGCTGGATTTGTGAGCCCATGGCCTACGACCTCATCGTCATCGGCACCGGCCCGGGCGGCTATGTCTGCGCCATTCGCGCGGCGCAGCTCGGCCTGAAGACCGCCGTCGTCGAGAAGCGCGCCACCTTCGGCGGCACCTGCCTCAACATCGGCTGCATTCCGTCGAAAGCGCTGCTGCACGCCTCGGA
The DNA here is from genome assembly GCA_963734465.1 of uncultured Alphaproteobacteria bacterium. Lineage (GTDB taxonomy): Bacteria > Pseudomonadota > Alphaproteobacteria > Rhizobiales > Xanthobacteraceae > Pseudolabrys. Next base: position 20,508 of record CAVTHL010000016.1, on the reverse strand, counting down.
ATTGTTCGAGGAAGCCGGGCACAATTTTTCCAAGATGGGCATCGGCGTCACCACGCCCAAGCTGGTGCTGCCGGCGATGATGGCGTTCAAGGACCAGGGCGTCGACGGCAACGTCAAAGGCGTCGAGTTCCTGCTCAAGAAGAACAAGGTCGATACCTTCATCGGCAGCGGCCGCATCACGGCGCCCGGCAAGGTCGAGGTGAAAACCGCCGACGGCAAGACGCAAGTTCTCGACACGAAATCCATCGTCATCGCCACCGGCTCCGATGTCGCGCGCCTCAAGGGCATCGACATCGACGAGAAGCGCATCGTCTCGTCGACCGGCGCGCTGGTGCTGCCGGAAGTGCCGAAACATCTGCTGGTGGTCGGCGCCGGCGTCATCGGGCTCGAGCTCGGCTCGGTCTGGCGAAGGCTCGGCGCGCAGGTGACGGTGGTGGAATTCCTCGACGGCGTGCTGCCCGGCATGGACGGCGAGGTGCGCCAGCAGGCGCAGCGCCTGTTCGAGAAGTCAGGGCATGACCTTCAAGCTGTCGTCGAAAGTCACCGCGGTCGACAAATCCGGCCCCCGCCTCAAAGTCAGCGTCGAGCCCGCCAAAGGCGGCACGGCGGAAACGATCGAAGCCGACGTCGTGCTCGTCGCCATCGGCCGCGTGCCCTACACCGAAGGGCTCGGGCTGAAGGAGATCGGCGTCAAGCTCGACGAGCGCGGCCGCATCGCGGTCGATCATTATTACGCGACAAACGTGCCCGGCATCTGGGCGATCGGCGACGTCATCGCCGGGCCGATGCTGGCGCACAAGGCCGAGGACGAAGGCGTGGCGGTGGCGGAAATCCTGGTCGGGCAGGCCGGCCACGTGAACTACGACGCCATCCCGAACGTGGTCTACACCTATCCGGAGATCGCGACCGTCGGCAAAAGCGAAGAAGAGCTGAAAGCCGCCGGCGTCGCCTACACCGCCGGCAAGTTCCCGATGACGGCCAACGGCCGCGCCAAGGTGAACATGACGACGCGAAGGCTTCATCAAGATCCTGGCCGACGCCAAGACCGACCGCGTGCTCGGCGTGCACATGGTCTGCGCCGATGCCGGCAACATGATCGCGGAAGCGGTGCTCGCCATGGAGTTCGGCGCCTCGGCCGAGGACATCGCGCGCACCTGCCACGCGCACCCGACGCTGCCCGAGGCGGTCAAGGAAGCGGCGATGGCGGTGGCGAAACGCACGATTCATATGTGATACTCCCCGCCGAAAAGAACAATTTCGGGGAGTGAAATGGCCAAAGGTCACAAAGACAAAGTCGCCGTCATCACCGGCGCGGCGGGCGGCATCGGACAGGCCTTCGCCAAACGCTTGGCCGAGGACGGCGTGCATGTCGCGATTGCCGATGTCGGCGACGGCGCATCAACCGTGAAAATGGTCGAAGCCGCCGGCCGTCAGGCCATCGCGGTCAAATGCGACGTCGCCTCGGAAGCTTCCGTCGCCGCCATGGCCAAGGAGGTCGGCAAGAAATTCGACCACGTCGACATCGTGATCAATTGCGCCGGCATCTTTCCGCAGAAGAATTTCGAGGACATGACCTTTGCCGACTGGCGCCAGGTGCTGTCGATCAATCTCGACGGCACCTTCCTGGTGACGGCGGCCTTCGTGCCCGGCATGCGGCAGCGCAAATGGGGCCGCGTGGTCAACATGGCGTCCTCGACGCTCGGCTCGGTGGTCACCGGCTTTGCCCATTACGTCGCCAGCAAAGGCGGCATCGTCGGCTTCACCCGCGCGCTCGCCACCGATCTCGCGCCGCACGGCATCACGGTGAACGCCATCGCGCCCGGGCTGACGCGCTCGCCCGGCACGGTCATTCGCGCGCCGCGCCCCGGCTTCAAGACCATGGACGATGAGTTCAACGCGGTCGCGCAGATGCAGGCGATCAAGCGCGTGGAAGTGCCGGAGGATCTGGTCGGCGCGGTGTCGTTCCTGACCAGCGACGACTCAGCCTTCATGACCGGACAGACGCTCAACGTCGACGGCGGCCGCGTGCGGACGTAGCGCTCGCTAGCGCTAAGACAAATGCAGCGCGTGCGGCGCCCACAGGCCGAGCGCCATGAAGCCCAGTCCAACCAGCCCGACCAGGCCGGACAGCCAGCCCAGCACGACCATGCTGGTGATCACTTCGGCCGAGGCCAGCACGATGCCGATCTGGAACGCGGCCGAGGCGAATTCGAATTGGTGATAGCGCGCCAGCGCCAGTTCGCGTTTTTCCTCGGCCTCTTTCGCGCGCTCGGCAAGCTGCTTGCGGCCCTCGCCCGTCTCCGGCTCGTCGTTGTAGCGCGCCGCGGTCTTTTTCCAGCCGTCGATCGCCTTGGTGAGACGCGCCTTGGCGTCCGGGTCGGTCGTGCGGTCGGCCTCGATCTGCACCTGCTCGGCCGCCGTGCTCAGCACCGTCATGCGGATGGTCTTGGCCTGGAAGAAAGACCACAGATCGTTGGTCGCGACGTTCAAGGTGATCGCCGAGGTCTGCGCGCTTTTGCCGAGCGTTTCCGAGAACGCCAGGAACAGCGCCAGCACCGAGATCAGCAGCGCGATCTTCTTGTTGCCGCCGTGCGAGGCATGCTCGGCATGTTCGGCGTGTTCGAGATTTTCGTGTGCGCTCATCGCCCTCTCCCGGCTGGCAGCTCACGATGATAGCAGGTTGCGGCCGCGCGCAAGAGGCGCTTTACGCGCGTGGATGGGCGCTTTTGTAGACGTCGAGCAGGCGCTCGGCATCGACCGCGGTGTAGATCTGCGTGGTCGAGAGCGAGGCGTGGCCGAGCAGCTCCTGGATGGCGCGCAGGTCGCCGCCGCGCGCCAGCAGATGCGTGGCGAAGGAATGGCGCAACGCGTGCGGCGTCGCGCTGTCGGGCAGGCCGAGCGCGCCGCGCAGGCGCGCCATGGTGAGCTGCACGATGCGGGGCGAAAGCGGTGCGCCGCGTTGGCCCACGAACAGCGCGCCGTCGGGCGGCAGCTCGGAGGGGCAGAGCGCGATGTAATCGTCGATCAGCTTGGCGACTTGCGACAGCAGCGGCACCATGCGCGCCTTGTTGCCTTTGCCGGTGACGGTGAGCGCGTCCGCGCCGGTGATGTCCTTGCGTTTCAGGCCGAGCGCTTCCGAGATGCGCAAGCCCGCGCCGTAGAGCAAGCCGAGCACGGCGGCGTCGCGCGCGATCACCCACGGCGCGCGCGCCTCGCCGGCGCGCAGATCGACATCGGTCATGCGCTTGGCGGCGCTGGCCGCGAGCGGCTTCGGCAAGGTCCTGGGCAGTTTCGGCGTGCGCACGGCGGCAAGCGCCGCCACCTTGCCCTTGCCGTCGCGCTCCAGGAAGCGCGCGAAGGAGCGCGCGCCCGCGAGCCCGCGCATCAGCGAGCGGTTGCCGGCGCCCTCGGCGCGCCGCGCGGCCATGAAGGCGCGCACATCGGCGGGCTTAAGCTTCGCGAGCTGCTTGAGATTGGGCGCGCCGCCCATATGTTCGGCGAGGAAGGACAGGAACTGCGCGACATCGCGGCGCGTAGGCGTCCAGCGTCCTGTCCGACATGCGCCGTTCGGCGCCGAGAAACCTAAGCCAGCGGGCAATTTCCGCGGTCACGTCGGGGGCGGCGGCGAATTCGCTCATGGCCGTTTCATGGCGGCTAACTTGGCACCCCTTCCTTCACCCTTTCTTAAACCGCCGGAATCGGCCAGACCTTATTCATGCGTGTCGTCGATGTCTTGGTGCCGGTCGCGCTCGATCAGGCCTATTCCTACCGCGTGCCGGAGGGTCTCGACCTCAAGCCGGGCGATGTGGTGGCGGTGCCGCTTGGGCCGCGCGAAGCGCTGGGTGTCGTCTGGGCCGACAACCCGAATCCCAAATCCGCGGCTGCACAACCGGCTGAAGGACGTCAGCGAAAAACTCGACGTGCCGCCGCTCAAGCCCGAGCTGCGCAGCTTCGTCGATTGGGTCGCGGGCTACACGCTCGCCTCGCGCGGCATGGTGCTGCGCATGTCGCTGCGCATGGGCGAGCATCTGGGCCCCGGCCGCGAGCGCGTCGGCGTGCGGCTCGCCGGTCCTCCGCCACAACGGATGACCGCGGCACGCGCCCGCGCGCTCGATCTGTTCCGCGACGGCCTCACGCGCGCCAAAGGCGATGCCGCGCGCGAGGCGGGCGTGTCCGCCGGCGTGATCGACGGGCTGATCGACATGGGCGCGCTGGAGACCGTCGTGCTGCCGCCCGAGCCGGTGGCGGAGCAACCCGATCCGGATTTTGCCAAGCCGGAATTCTCGCTCGGCCAGCTCGCCGCCGCCGATGCCTTGCGCACCACGGTGGCGCAAGGCGGCTACACCGTGACGCTGCTCGACGGCGTCACCGGCTCGGGCAAGACCGAGGTCTATTTCGAAGGCGTGGCGGAGAACATCCGCCGCAAGCGGCAGACGCTGATCCTGATGCCGGAGATCGCGCTCACCGCGCAATTCCTCGACCGTTTCTCGGAGCGCTTCGGCGTGCGCCCGGCGGAATGGCATTCGCAGCTCTCGCCGCGCGTGCGTCAGCGCACCTGGGCGGCGGTGGCGGCGAACGAGGTGACGGTGATCGTCGGCGCGCGCTCGGCGCTGTTCCTGCCCTACGCCGATCTCGGCCTCATCATCGTCGACGAGGAGCACGACCCCGCCTACAAGCAGGAGGACGGCGCGCATTATCACGCCCGCGACATGGCGGTGGTGCGCGGCTCGATCGCGAAGATCCCGGTGCTGCTCGCCTCCGCCACGCCTTCGGTCGAATCGGAAGTCAACGCGCGGCGCGGCCGCTATCGCCATCTGCATCTGCCGGAGCGCTTCGGCGGCGCCCATCTGCCGGCGATCGAGGCGATCGACATGCGGCGCGAAGGCCCGCCGCGCGGCCGCTTCATCTCGCCGCGGCTGGCCGAAGCCGTGCAGCAGACGCTCGGAACGCAAAGAGCAGGCGCTGCTGTTCCTCAACCGCCGCGGCTATGCGCCGCTCACGCTCTGCCGCGCCTGCGGCTTCCGCCTGCAGTGCCCGAACTGCGACGCCTGGCTGGTCGATCACCGCTTCCGCAAGCGGCTGGTCTGCCACCATTGCGGCTTCTCGATGCCGCCGCCGCTCGAATGCCCGAACTGCCACGCCACCGAAAGCTTCGCGGCCATCGGCCCCGGCGTCGAGCGGCTGGAGCAGGAGGCGGCCGAGCTGTTTCCGCAGGCGCGCATCCTGGTGCTGTCGAGCGACCTGGTGGAATCGATCGAGCGCCTGCGGCAGGAGCTCGACGACGTGGCGGAAGGCCGCTTCGATCTCGTCATCGGCACGCAACTGGTCGCCAAGGGTCACCATTTCCCCAAGCTCAATCTGGTCGGCATCGTCGACGCCGACTTGGGGCTCGGCAACGGCGATCCGCGCGCCGCCGAGCGCACCTTCCAGCTGCTGCATCAGGTGGTCGGCCGCGCCGGCCGCGAGGAGGGCAGCGGCATCGGCTACTTGCAGACGCACCAGCCCGAGCACCCGGTGATGAAGGCGCTGATCCTCGGCGACCGCGAGGCGTTCTACTCGAGCGAGATCGAACTGCGCGAGCGCACGCATTATCCGCCGTTCGGCCGGCTCGCCAGCCTCGTCATCACCGCCAACGACCGTCACGGCGCGGAGAGCTACGGCCGCACGCTGGTCTCGCACGTGCCCAAGAGACGACGAGGTGCGCGTGCTCGGTCCCGCCGAAGCGCCGATCGCGGTGGTGCGCGGCCGCCACCGCTTCCGGCTGCTGGTGAAGGCGCCGCGCGGCTTCGACCTGTCGGCCTATTTGCGCGAGTGGCTCAGCCAGGCGCCCAAGCCGCGCGGCAATGTGCGGCTCGAGGTCGACGTCGATCCGATGAGCTTCTTGTAAGGCCTACTCCGGCATTTCGTCGTGCCGGACGTTCGGCTGCAGCAGCACGCTCGCGGCGGACGCGAAAATGCAGGCAAAGCCGATCATGTCGAAGAGGCTCGGCCGTTCGCCGATCACGATGGCCGAGCCGATCACGCCGACCACCGGCACCAGCAGCGAGCCGAGCGAGGCGGTCGTGGTCGGCAGCCGGTCCGCCACGACGAACCAGAGAAAATACGCGAGCCCCATGCCGATGAAGCCGTTGTAGCCGATCCAGGCCACGACGTTCATCGGCAGCGGCCAGAGCTGCGGCACGCCCTCGAAAATCAGCATGCCGGCCGCGAGCATCAGCCAGCCGAACAGCAATTGCCACGCCGCCGAGGTCAACGTGGCGGTGCGGATCTTCGCCCATTTGAGATAGACGGTGCCGGCGGCCCAGCTCCAGGCGCAGACGAGCGCGATCAGCGCGCCGAGCGGAAATCCCGTGCGCGCCAGCGGAAAGATCAGGATCGCCAGCCCGGCCGCGCACAGCGCGAGCGCGCCGAGCTTCACGGCGTTGAGCTTTTCCTTGAGCACGAAATGCGCGAGCAGCGCCGACCAGATCGGCATCGAATAGGCGATGACGATGGCGCGCGAGGTGGTGCCGTAGACCTGCGCGTAGGCCGAGCCGACGCTGAACACCGCCACGTTGAAAAATCCGGCGATCAGGATTTTCACGCGCTCGCCGCGCGGCACCGCCAGGCTGATGCCGGTGATCGCGGCGGCGGCAAACAGCGTCAGGTCGCCGAGCCCGATGCCGATCGTGCGCATGGTCCAGGGCGGCAGCGCTTCGAGGATGATGCGCGCGGCGATCCAGTTGATGCCCCAGCCGAGGCCCATGAGCACGACCAGCAGCTTGGCGCTGCCCGCCGCGTCGCGCCTTGCGCTCACTCCGGCATCTCCGTGTGCTGCACGTCCGGCTGCAGCAGCACGCTCGCCGCGGCGGCGAAGATCATGGCGAAGCCGATCATGTCGGGCGCGGTCAAATGCTCATCGAGCATGTAGGCGGACGCGGACACGCCGATCACCGGCACCAGCAGGGAGCCGATTGACGCGGTGATCGCCGGCAGCCGCCAGACGATCGACCACCACAGGAAATGCGCGAGCCCGACGCCGATGAGGCCCACAAACAGGATCGCCTCGATCGTCTCTGCATGCAGCGGCCACAGATGCGGATAGCCTTCGAATAAAAAAGAGCCCGCGGTGATAAAGACAAAACCGAACAACAATTGCCACGCGGCGTTGGCCAGCGGCTCGACCGTCACCTTCGCCCATTTGATGTAAACCGTCGCAATGGCCCAACTCAGCGCGCAGGCGAGCGAGTAGAACACGAACGGCGGAAATCCGCCGGCGAACAGCGGCCATACCAGGATCGTCAAGCCCGCGACGCACAAACCGAACGCGACCGCGCGAACCGTATTCAGCCGCTCGCCGAGAACGACGCGGCTGAGCACCGTCGTCCAGATCGGCATCGAGTAGGTGATGATGATGGCGCGCGAGGTCGCGCCGCTCAATTGCGCGAAACCCGAGAAGACCTGGAATCCGGTGACGTTGAGGAGGCCGGCCACCATGATGTGCACGTATTGGCCGCGCGGCACCTTCAAATCGTGGCCGGTGATGAAGGCGGCCGCGAAAAGGATGGCGGCGCCGATGCCGGAACCGGCGACGCGCAGGCTCCAGGGCGACACTTCGCGCAACGCGGTCGCCGCCGCGATCCAGTTGAAGCCCCAGGCGAAGGCGAGCAGCACGACCAGCAGCTTGGCCGTGCCGGCGACGTTGGACGTTCTGGCGTGCGACATTCGCTAGCGGCCCCGGCGGGCATTCGAGTTCCGGTCGCCGCTCATGCGCTCGACCGCGCGGGCCGCACGCTATAGCGCGGGGTCGCCGGAGGCGAGGTATTCCGGGCATGCAAAATTGCGCCGCCGCGCCGCGCTGCGGCGACGCGCGCGCCAGTCCGTCGTGTTGCACCGCCGTTTGCCCTGTGTTAGCTAGCCCTCGATTTCAGGGGCTTTCCGCGGGCACCCGCGACGTCTCCAGAGATCGGAATTCCCTCTTGGATTCCAACAGTTTGCGCCGCCGACCCGCGACGGCGTCCGGCCTGTGAGTTAGCAAAACGAGCGTCCCCCTTGGCAGCCGAAGACCCGATCGTATCCGGCATGGCGGGCCGTTACGCCACCGCCCTGTTCGAGCTGGCGCTCGAAGAACAAAGCCGTCGATGCGGTCAGAAAAGACCTCGAACAGTTCGACGCGCTGATCGGCGCCAATCCCGATCTGGCGCGCCTGGTGCGCAGCCCGGTGTTCGGCGCCGACGAGCAGCTCAAGGCGCTCTCCGCCATTCTCGACAAAGCCGGCATCAAGGGGCTCGCCGCCAATTTCCTGCGCGTCATCACCACCAACCGCCGGCTGTTCGCGGCGCGCGACATCATCCGCGGCTTCCGCGCGCTGGTCGCCCGCCACCGCGGCGAGGTCACCGCGCAGGTCACCGTCGCCGAGCAACTCAACGACAAGAATCTCGACGCGCTCAAGAGCGCGCTCAAATCGGTCACCGGCGGCAAGGACATTGACCTCGAGGTCAAGGTCGAGCCCGCCATCATCGGCGGGCTGATCGTCAAGGTCGGCAGCCGCATGATCGACTCATCTCTCCGCACCAAGCTGAACGCGATCAAGTTCGCGATGAAAGAGGCCCGCTGATGGACATCCGCGCCGCAGAAATTTCCGCCATCCTGAAAGAGCAGATCAAGAACTTCGGCCAGGAAGCCGAAGTCTCCGAAGTCGGCCAGGTGCTGTCCGTCGGCGACGGCATCGCCCGCGTCTACGGCCTCGACAACGTGCAGGCCGGCGAGATGGTCGAGTTCGAGAACGGCACGCGCGGCATGGCGCTCAACCTCGAGAGCGACAATGTCGGCATCGTCATCTTCGGCTCCGACCGCGAGATCGCCGAAGGCCAGACCGTCAAGCGCACCGGCTCGATCGTCGACGTGCCGGTCGGCAAGGGCCTGCTCGGCCGCGTGGTCGACGCGCTCGGCAACCCGATCGACGGCAAGGGCCCGATCAAGACCGACAAGCGCGCCCGCGTCGACGTCAAGGCGCCCGGCATCATCCCGCGCAAGTCGGTGCATGAGCCGATGGCCACCGGCCTCAAGGCCATCGACGCGCTGATCCCGATCGGCCGCGGCCAGCGCGAGCTGGTCATCGGCGACCGCCAGACCGGCAAGACCGCCATCATCCTCGACACCATCCTCAACCAGAAGCCGCTCAACGCGCAGCCGGACGAGAAGATCAAGCTCTATTGCGTCTATGTCGCGGTCGGGCAGAAGCGCTCGAGCGTCGCGCAATTCGTCAAGGTGCTGGAGGAGAACGGCGCGCTCGACTATTCGATCGTGGTCGCCGCCACCGCTTCGGAGCCGGCGCCGATGCAGTTCCTGGCGCCGTTCGCCGGCTGCACCATGGGCGAATATTTCCGCGACAACGGCATGCACGCGGTGATCTTCTACGACGACCTGTCCAAGCAGGCCGTCGCCTACCGCCAGATGTCGCTGTTGCTGCGCCGCCCGCCGGGCCGCGAAGCCTATCCGGGCGACGTGTTCTACCTGCATTCGCGCCTGCTCGAACGCGCCGCCAAGATGAACGACGACAACAAAGCCGGCTCGCTCACTGCGCTGCCGGTGATCGAGACGCAGGCCAACGACGTGTCGGCCTACATCCCGACCAACGTCATCTCCATCACCGACGGTCAGATCTTCCTGGAGACCGACCTGTTCTATCAGGGCATTCGCCCGGCGGTGAACGTCGGCCTGTCGGTGTCGCGTGTCGGTTCCGCCGCGCAGACCAAGGCGATGAAGAAGGTCGCCGGCAAGATCAAAGGCGAGCTCGCGCAATACCGCGAAATGGCGGCCTTCGCGCAGTTCGGCTCCGACCTCGACGCCACCACCCAGCGCCTTTTGGCGCGCGGCGCGCGGCTGACCGAGCTGCTCAAGCAGGCGCAATTCTCGCCGCTCAAGATGGAAGAGCAGGTTTGCGTGATCTGGGCCGGCACCAACGGCTATCTCGACAAGTTCGAGGTGGCGCGCGTGCGCCCGTTCGAGAACGGCCTGCTGTCGCTGCTGCGCTCGAAGCATGCCGATCTGCTCGACAGCATCCGCAAGAGCGGCGACCTCTCCAAGGACGACGAGGCCAAGCTCAAGAGCGCGGTCGAAGACTACGCCAAGACCTTTACCTAAGGGCGACTGACGAAAGATGGCTTCTCTTAAGGACATGCGCGTTCGCCTCGCCTCCACCAAGGCGACGCAGAAGATCACCAAGGCCATGCAGATGGTCGCGGCCTCCAAGCTGCGCCGCGCGCAGGCCGCGGCGGAAGCGGCGCGTCCTTACGCCGAGCGCATGAGCACCGTACTGGGCTCGATCGCCTCGGCGTCGCCGGCGGCGGCTCGGCGCCCAAGCTGCTCGCCGGCACCGGCAAGGACCAGGTGCATCTGCTCGTCGTCTGCACCGCCGAACGCGGTCTGTGCGGCCCGTTCAACTCCTCGATCGTGCGGCTGGCGCGCGAGCGGGCGAATGCGCTCACCGGCCAAGGCAAGGACGTCAAGTTCCTCTGCGTCGGCCGCAAAGGTTACGACCAGCTGCGCCGCCAGTTCGCCAAGCAGATCGTCGAAACCATCGAATTGCGCGGCGTGAAGCAAATGGGCTTCGAGCAGGCCGACATGATCGCCAAGAAGATCGTCGCGCTGTTCGACGACGGCCAATTCGACGTCTGCACGCTGTTCTTCTCGCGCTTCAAGTCGGTGATCGCGCAGATCCCGACCGCGCAGCAGATCATCCCGCCGGTGTTCGAAAAGGCCGAAACCTCCGCCGTTTACGACTACGAGCCGGAGGAAGAGGAAATTCTCGCCGATCTCCTGCCGCGCAATCTGACGGTGCAGGTGTTCCGCGCGCTCCTGGAAAACGCCGCCTCCGAGCAGGGCGCGCGCATGAGCGCGATGGACAACGCCACCCGCAATGCCGGCGAAATGATCCGCAAGCAGACGCTCACCTATAACCGCACCCGTCAGGCGATGATCACCAAGGAACTGATCGAGATCATCTCCGGCGCCGAGGCGCTCTAGTTCCGACAACGAGGACGATATGGCCAACACTCCAAACGTAACTGGCAAGATCACTCAGGTGATTGGCGCCGTGGTTGACGTTCAGTTCGAGGGCGACCTTCCCGCCATCCTGAACGCGCTCGAGACCAAGAACCACGGCAGCCGCCTGGTGCTGGAAGTCGCCCAGCATCTCGGCGAATCGACCGTGCGCACCATCGCCATGGACTTCGACCGAAGGTCTGGTGCGCGGCCAGAACGTCGCCGATACCGGCGCGCCGATTTCGGTGCCGGTCGGCCCCGGCCTGCTGGGCCGCATCATCAACGTGATCGGCGATCCGGTCGACGAAGCAGGCCCCGTCAAGGCCGAGACCAAGCGCGCGATCCATCAGGAAGCGCCGACCTACACGGATCAGTCCACCGAGGCGCAGATCCTGGTCACCGGCATCAAGGTCGTCGATCTGCTGGCGCCCTACGCCAAGGGCGGCAAGATCGGCCTGTTCGGCGGCGCCGGCGTCGGCAAGACCGTGCTGATCATGGAGCTCATCAACAACGTCGCCAAGGCGCACGGCGGCTATTCGGTGTTCGCCGGCGTCGGCGAGCGCACGCGCGAGGGCAACGACCTCTATCACGAGATGATCGAGTCGGGCGTCAACAAGGACCCGCACGAGGGCTCGGTCGAAGGCTCGAAATGCGCGCTGGTCTACGGGCAGATGAACGAGCCGCCGGGCGCGCGCGCCCGCGTCGGCCTTTCCGGGTTGACGGTCGCCGAGTATTTCCGCGATCAGGGCCAGGACGTCTTGTTCTTCGTCGACAACATTTTCCGCTTCACGCAGGCCGGCTCCGAAGTGTCCGCGCTGCTCGGCCGCATCCCGTCGGCGGTGGGCTATCAGCCGACGCTGGCCACCGACATGGGCGCGCTGCAGGAGCGCATCACGACGACAACAAAGGGCTCGATCACCTCGGTGCAGGCGATCTACGTGCCGGCCGACGACTTGACGGATCCTGCGCCCGCCACTTCGTTCGCGCACTTGGACGCGACCACCGTGCTGTCGCGCGATATCGCGGCCAAGGGCATCTATCCGGCGGTCGACCCGCTCGACTCCACCTCGCGCATGCTGTCGCCGCTGATCGTCGGCGAGGAGCACTACGCGGTGGCCCGCCGCGTGCAGGAAGTGCTGCAGCGCTACAAGGCGCTGCAGGACATCATCGCCATTCTCGGCATGGACGAGCTCTCCGAAGAGGACAAGACCGCGGTGGCGCGCGCGCGCAAGATCGAGCGCTTCCTGTCGCAGCCGTTCTTCGTTGCCGAAGTGTTCACCGGTTCGCCCGGCAAGCTGGTCGACCTGCAGGACACCATCCGCGGCTTCAAGGGGCTGGTGGAAGGCAAATACGATCACCTGCCGGAGGCCGCCTTCTACATGGTCGGCACCATCGAAGAGGCGGTCGAGAAGGGCAAGAAACTGGCCGCGGAGGCGATGTAAAGCAATGGCCCGCAAGACGCAGAGCGAATCCCGTGATCGTGTTTCTGGCGATCGGGTTGTTCGTCGGGGTTCTCGCGGGCTATCTCACGCGGCCGGAGTCGGCGGAAATCCGGCTCGGCCCGGTCAATATCCAAATCACCGGCGACCAAGTCGCGCGCGGCAGCGGCCCGTTGACCGGCAGCCAGGTCCGCTACATCGCGATGGTGACGTTGATCGGCGGTGCTCTCGGATTGGCCCTCGGTTACGGCGTCAAGAGCGGCAGATTCAGGATTTGAGTATGGCAAGCTTGCATTTCGAACTGGTGTCGCCGGAAAAGCTCGTGTTCTCGGGCGAGGTCGAGCAGGTTGACGTGCCGGGCGCCGAGGGCGATTTCGGCGTGCTCGAAGGCCATGCGCCACTTGTCACCACGCTGCGGCCCGGCATCCTGACCGTGTACGGCGCGGGCGGCGCGCAAAAGATCGTCGTGCTCGGCGGTTTCGCGGAAGTCTCGGCGCAGGGGCTGACCGTTTTGGCCGACGTTGCCGAGGCGGTTGAAGGCATCGACCGCACCATCGTCACCGAGCGCATCGGCGCGCTCGAGAGCCGCATCGCCAAGACCGAGCCCGGCTCCGAGCTCGACAGACTGATCACGCGGCTCGATCACTACAAGGCAAGTCGACCGGCATCTGACCGGCACGGCGATGCACTAAGCGTGATCCCGAAAAGTGGGAACCGGTTTTCGGAAAAGATCACGCGTCACTAAAAAAGTTTGCATCTAGCGCGCGAACTTGCCGAATTCCTGCACCACGCGCTCGTAAGTCGGCCGCTTGAACGGCACCACGATGCCGGGCAGCGTGTTCATCTTGTCCCAGCGCCAATCGACGAATTCCGGCTCATGCCCGCCGGCCGGGCTCTTGATGTCGATCTCGCTCTCCGGGCCGGTGAAGCGCAGCGCGTACCACTTCTGCTTCTGCCCGCGATATTTGCCGCCCCAGGCCTGGCCGACCAGATCGCGCGGGATGTCGTAATACAGCCAGTCGGCGATCTCGCCGAGCTTCTCGACCGAGCGGATATTGGTTTCCTCGTAGAGTTCGCGCAGCGCGGCCTTGTAGGTGTCCTCGCCCTCGTCGACGCCGCCTTGCGGCATTTGCCAGTCGTTCTTGACGTCGGTGTGCTCCGGCCCGCTGTTGCGGCGGCCGATGAAGACGAGGCCGTCGCGGTTGAGCACCATGATGCCGGCGCAGGGGCGGTAGGGCAGCGATTCAATCGGACGTACAAATTCCGTCATCTGTCATGCCGTCGCGTGCGGGCGCATCCATAACCACTCGAAAGTCGCGAGTGATTACGGATCGTCGCGCTTTGCGATGATGACGCAATAATGACGTTATGACGATTTGGCCTTCACCGCCACCATGGTGATCGGCACCAGCACGAAGCCCTTGCCTTCCACCGCCTTCGCCCATTCGGCGATGCGCGCAACCGTCGCCGGCAGCGCGGTGGCCAGTCCGACCGCGGTGCCGTGCTCGCGCGCCGAAAGCTCCAGCCGCGCCAGCGCGTGATCGATCTCGGTCGGCGTCGGCACGGTGTCGAGCACGATGTCGGTCTTGGCGAAGGGCAGGTTCTGGCTGCCGGCGAGCTGGCTGGCGATGCTGCGCGCCGAGGCGCCGTCATCCACATAGATCAGTCCGCGCTTTGCGGCCTCGCGCAGCACCGGCGAGAGCGACGCCTCCGAGGCGGTGAATTTGCCGCCCATATAGCTCAGCATGCCGACATAGCCCTGGAAGCGGCTCATCAGCCAGTGCATCCGGTCGACATTCTGCTCGGGCGACAGCGAGGTGAGCAGCGTCTGCGGGCCGGGGTCGTTGTCGGGATAGTCGAACGGCTCCATCGGCACCTGCAGCAGCACCTCGTGCTTTTGCGCGCGCGCCTGCTCCGCCAGTTTCTCGAGCTCGCTGCCGTAGGGCGCCAGCGCGAACGTGACCGGCGCCGGCAGCTGCGCGAGGGCGTCGGCGGTGCCCGAGGCACTGATGCCAAGGCCGCCAACGATGACAGCGATGCGCGGCCAATCCTTCTTGTTGTCCGGCACCTCGCGCTTCTCGGCGTACAGCGCGAAGGCGCGCGCGCCGTCCGGCCCGATCTTGGGGATGGCGCCATGCCGCGACGGTTCCGAAAGCTTGGGGTCGAGCGGCGCTTTCGGCGCGCCGCCATTGCCGGCGCCGGGAATGAGCACGTCGCGGCTCTTGCCGCTGGAGCCGTCGATGATGGTGACGGTCTTGGCGCCGGGCGGCGGGGCTGGCGGCTCGCCCGCAATCTTTGCCGCCGCCGCTCCATTCGGCGCGGTCGCAGCCTGGCCGTCATGGCGGTAATGCTGCTCGAGCGGTCGCGGCATCCGACTGGGCATTGCGTCGCAGCGCGGCGGCGCGGTGGCGACCACCGCGACCGGTTCGCCGCCCAAGGGATCGTTGACGAAAATACTCCAGGCCGCGACGGCCAGCCCGAACAGGCCGAGCAGCACGGCGAGCAACTGCGGCGCGTTCGCCGGCAGCTTGGGCAACCGCTTCTTTTTGTTCTGGCCGAGCGGGGCGTTCAGATCATCCGATGCCACGGCGGGCGAGCCTCGCGAATCAGGGCTTAGAGTTTAGCACGCGAGGATTCCGGGCAGGGTCCGCCAAAAAGCAGCGGGGCGGCCGTTAAGGCCGCCCCGCGCAAATCGTTAATTCTAAAGGCTGCGTTCAGTTCGGGATCGGAGCCTTCGGATTGGGCGGGAACGCCGAGTTGACCTGCGTGCCGCGCAGCAGATCGTCCGCCATGTGCAGCGCCTTGTCATCCTTCGGGTCCGGCGGAATGTAGGACTGCGAGCCGGTCTCTTCCTTGCCCGTGGCCGCGAGATGGCCGCGCAGCGAGGCCTCGCCCTTGGTGTCGGTCTTGGCCTTGAGTTCCTCCGGCACGTCCTGCAGCACCTCGATGTCGGGGGTGATGCCCTTGGCCTGGATCGAACGGCCGGACGGCGTGTAGTAGCGCGCCGTCGTCAGCCGCAGCGCACCGTTGCCGGAGCCGAGCGGGATGATGGTCTGCACCGAGCCCTTGCCGAATGAGCGAGTGCCCACCACGGTCGTCCGCCGGTGGTCCTGCAACGCGCCGGCGACGATTTCGGAGGCCGAAGCCGAGCCGCCGTTGACCAGAATGATCACCGGCTTGCCGCCGGTCAGATCGCCCGGCCGCGCGTTGAAGCGCTGCGTCTCCTCGGCGTTGCGGCCGCGGGTCGAGACGATCTCGCCTTTTTGCAGGAACGCATCCGACACCGAGATCGCCTGATCGAGCAGGCCGCCCGGGTTGTTGCGCAGGTCGAGAACGTAGCCCTTGAGCTTGGTGTCGGCGACCTTAGCCTTGATGTCGGCGATCGCGTTCTTCAGGCCTTCGGTGGTCTGCTCGTTGAACTGCGTGAGGCGGATATAGCCGACGTCGTCGCCTTCGACATGCGAGCGTACCGAGCGCACGCGAATGACGTCGCGCATGATCGACACTTCGATCGGCTTGTCCTGACCCTTGCGCATGATGGTGAGCTTGATCTTGGTGTTCACCGGGCCGCGCATCTTCTCGACCGCCTGGTTGAGGGTGAGGCCCTGCACCTGATCGTCGTCGAGCTTGGTGATGATGTCGTTGGCGAGGATGCCGGCCTTGGCGGCGGGCGTCTCGTCGATCGGCGCCACCACCTTGATCAGGCCGTCTTCCATGGTGACCTCGATGCCGAGCCCGCCGAATTCGCCGCGGGTCTGCACCTGCATGTCACGGAAGCTCTTGGCGTCCATGTAGCTCGAGTGCGGATCGAGACCGGCCAGCATGCCGTTGATCGCGGTTTCGATCAGCTTTGAATCGTCCGGCTTCTCGACGTAGTCGGCGCGCACGCGCTCGAACACGTCGCCGAACAGATTGAGCTGCCGGTAAGTGTCGGCCGCTGCCGCCTGCGCGCGAGCGCCGACGAAGATCATGCGGGGCTGTGTCGCGAGCAGCGCCATTGCCGCTCCCGCCGCCGCGCCGAGGAGTACTAGTGAGGTCTTGCGCATCATCCGCGAACCTTTTCGCCTTCGCCAGCTGCCCACCATGGGCCTGGATCGACGGGTAACCCGTCCTTTCGAAATTCGATATAGAGCACCGGTTGGCTGGAACCTGTCGCGAGAATGGCGGCGATCTGGGAGCCGTTCCCCATCACCGCAACCGGTTCCCCGGTCAGCACGAACTGTCCGAGATCAACTGATATCCGATCCATCCCAGCGAGCAGGATATGATACCCGCCGCCGGCGTTCAGGATCAAGAGTTGCCCGTATGACCGGAACGGGCCCGCATATACCACCCAACCGTCGGCCGGCGAAGTCACTTGTGCGCCGGCGCGGGTTGCGATGGAAACGCCCTTTTCCAGCCCGCCCACGCTGTCGGGGGCGCCATAATTCTTCAATTTGACGCCGTTAACCGGAATCGGAATTCGCCCGTGCAGGGAGGCAAAGGCTACCGCGGGGGCAAGCCGTCCCGGATCGTGCAAGGCGGCGAGCGCCGGGCGCGCCGCGTCGCGAATCGCGGATTCGCGCGCGGCCCGCGTCGCGGGATCGAGCCCCTGTTCGAGTTGGCCGATCAGGTCCTTGAGGTTGTCGGCGACCTTCGCCAGCTCGGCCGCGCGCGTGCGCTCGGCATCGAGCGCCTTCTCGCGTTCGGCCGCCTGCTTTTGCCGTTCCCCGATCAGCGCGCTCATGCGCTCGCGTTCGGTATCGAGCGAGGCAACCTCGGCTTTGAGCCGGTCGCGTTCGTCGGCGATTTTCTTGCGCACGTCGAGCAGCGCGGAAAGATCGTTGGCGAGTGCTTCCACCTGGTGACGCATTTCCGGCAGCACCGCGCCGAGCACCATGGCGGTGCGCACCGCCTGCAGCGCGTCTTCCGGGCGGGCGAGCAGCGCCGGCGGGGCGCGGTGACCGATCCTTTGCAGCGCGGCCAGCACTTCGCCGATGACGGCGCGGCGTCCGTCCAGCGACTTCTGAAGGCTGCGCTGATTTTCGTCGAGCGGGGCGAGTCGCGCCTGCGTCGCCTCGACCTTGGCCTCGACGCCGCGCGTGCGCGCTGCAGTGTCGATCAGGTCCTGGTTGAGCTTGCGGCGGTCGGCGCCGATCTGCTCGATCTCGCGCTTGAGCGCGGCTTCGGTTTCGGCCGACTTGCGTTGCGCGTCACGGGCGGCCTTGAGCTCCTCGTCGTGCCGCTTGAGCGCGTCGAGGGTTTCGCTCTTGTCGGTCTGTGCCGGCGCGGCCGGCTTGTCGCGAGCCTCTTGCGCGCCGAGCGGACCGGCGAGCGCAAGCGGCAATGCTAAAGCAAATCCGGCCAGACCAAGTCCGGCCAGAAGCGCCAAGCGCGGATCGAGGCGGCTAAGCCCCCCAAAGCAAATCATTTCGGCCAAGTTACGCCCGCGGTTTGCGACGGCAAGCACATTGTTCGGCGGCACTTAAACTGCCGATTAAGTCCAAATCGGGACTTGCGGAACTCGAATTTTCAGGCGCGGTGATAGGGGTGGCCGGTGAGGATGGTGGCGGCGCGATAGAGCTGTTCCAGCAGCATCACCCGCACCAATTGGTGCGGCCAGGTGGCTGCGCCGAAGGACAGCCGCAGGTCCGCTTTGTCTTGCAGGCTCGCGGCTAGCCCGTCGGCCCCGCCGATCAGAAACAGCGCCGCCGGCCGGTCATTGGCCCGCCATTTGGCGAGCTGGGCGGCAAGGCTGGCGCTGTCGATCGTCTTGCCGCCGGCATCGAGCAGCACGATGGCCGCGCCTTGCGGAATGACATTGGCGAGCGCGATCAATTCCTCGAGCATGCGCTTGGCGGCCTCGTCGGCCCGGCTTTCCCGGATTTCGATGACCTCGACGTCGCGCCAGCCGAGCTGGCGGCCGGTTTGCGCGGCGCGCTTGCGGTAGCGCTCGGAAAGCTCGGTTTCCGGGCCCCGTTTCAGGCGTCCAACGGCGGCGACGACAATGCGCACGCGGCGAGATTACCAGTTCTGCCGTTAAGGGCCATAAGCGGACATCGCATCGTTGATCCAGGTCAACGCCGCGCAGCGCCTCACGTGGCAGAAGAGGAAGCAGCATATTGGCGCGCCGATCAGGAAAGGACACGCGATGGAAATTATAATTGTACCTATTATAATTGTCGGCCTCGCATGGGCTGCATGGGCGGTGTGGAAGCACTACAAGGCCTGCGAAAATGCTGGCTTTGACGGGTCGTCGCACCGTTAAGCGGGGGCCGCTGCTGCCGTATCGCACTAAAAAAAAGCAATCGCAGCGCATTGAACACGACGACAATCGTCGACCCCTCGTGGATTAGAACGGCTAGGCCAAGACCAGCCCAGCCGAACAGTGTTGCCGGAATCAACAAGGCAACCGCACCGAGCGCGATAAACAGATTCTGGCGGATGATCGCTCGCGCCGCGCGGCTCAGCCTACGGCAAACGGAAGCTTGCCGAGATCGTCGCTCATCAACACGACGTCCGCGGCTTCCAGCGCCACGTCGGTACCGGCGCCGCCCATGGCGATACCGACCCGTGGCGCGGGCGAGCGCGGGCCCGTCATTGGCGCCGTCGCCTACCATGGCTGCCTGTCCATACTGCCGACAAGGCCGGCCACGATAGCGATCTTGTCCTCGGGCAACAGGCTCGCGCGCACGTCTTCCAGCCCCACCGTCTGCGCCACGGCGCGGGCCACGCGCTCGTTGTCGCCTGTCAGCATGACGGTCTTAGTGACACCCAACGATCGCAGTTCCGCCAACACCGCTGCCACCCTGGGGCGCGGGGTATCCATGAGTCCGAGGATGCCGGCAAAGCGCCCATCCGTCCGCACCAGCATCGTCGTGCGTCCGGTAGATTCCAGCCTTTCGACTTGCGCAGTTGCTTCCGCACTCATCGCCTCGCCAGCAAACAGCTTAAGATTGCCGATCTCAACGCGTTGGGCGCCAAGGGTTGCGCGGATGCCCTTACCGTTCACTGCCTCCAGATCCGCGGGCTCGCGCCAGCTCAGCCCGCGTTCGCTTGCCGCCGCGACGATCGCCTGAGCCAGAGGAGTACCGCTGCGGCTCTCCAGCGCCGCTGCCAGCGCAAGGACTTCGTTCTCCGTTGCGGCGAAGCCGACGATGTCCGTGGAGCCGCGGCCTTCCCAACGGTGATGGTGCCCGTCTTGTCGAACGCGATCGCGGTCAGCCGGCCAAGATTTTCCAGGTGGGCGCCACCCTTGATCAGCACGCCCATCTGAGCGGCCCGGGCCACGGCCGAGAGAACCGCCGCCGGCGTGCCGATGGCAAGCGCACACGGCGAAGCCGCGACCAGCACCGCCATCGCTCGATAGAGTCGCAACCTCGGCAAAAGGAAAGGCAAACAGCGGCGGCACGGCGATCAGGAGACCGGCGCCGATCAGCACGACCGGCACGAAAACGCGCTCGATGCGGTCCGTCAACTGCTGGGTCGGTGACTTCTGGGTCTGGGCATCGGAGACGAGCAGCACCATCGCCGGCGCCAGCGTGCTTTCGATGGCGAGCTTGGTGACCTCGACCAGCAAGACCCCGTCGCCATTGACCGTTCCCGCGAAGACAGCGTTGCCGGGCCCCTTGTCCACCGGCACCGACTCGCCGGTCACTGGCGATTGGTCGACGGCGGAAGTGCCCTCGGTGACCTTGCCATCGGCCGGCAGGCGCTGGCCGGGTTTGACGATGACCACGTCGCCGCGCAGCAGTTCCTCGACCGGGACTTCGACCTCCACGCCGTCGCGGCGCACCAATGCCTGTCTTGGGCGCCAAATCGGCCAGCGCTTCGATCGCGCGGCGCGCCCGGTCCATCGCCGAATGCTCTAGGGCGTGCCCGAGACTGAATAGAAAGAGCAGCAGCGCGCCTTCGACCCAATCCCCCAGCGCCGCGGCGCCTGCCGCCGCGACCAGCATGAGCGTGTCGATATCGAAGCGTTTGCCCAGAGGCTTTGCACCGAGTCGCGCACAGTGAAGAAGCCGCCGAACGCATAGGCGGCGATATAAAGGCCAAGCGATGCCGC
>CAVTHL010000015.1:0-137251 GCA_963734465.1 uncultured Alphaproteobacteria bacterium | reverse complement strand
AAATCCGCAAGCCGCAGCTGCACGCGCTCCTCGCCCTGCCAGCGGTCGATGGCGATATTGCCGGCCGCGTGAACGCTGCGGCCGCGATTGTCGATGAGCGCTCGGCCTAGCGGCGTGCCCGCGGCGCGGAAGGCGATCGCGTTGACGAATTTGCCCTCGCCCGATTTGAAGCGCACGCGGATATGGTTCTCGCCCACCGGATCGGCATAGGCGATGGTGTGCGCCGGCAGCGCCAGCATCGGCTCCGGATTGCCGGCGCCATAGGGGCCGGCGCGCGACAGCATATCGGCAAGCTGCAGGTTAAATCCGCCCGCGCTCACCGCGCCGTCGATCTTGAGCGCGCTTTCACGCCGCGCTGCTTCGACCGACGCGCCCAGCGTATCTTCGAGATAAGCGCGAAACTGGGCGAGCGCGTCCTTGCGCAGCGTGACACCGGCCGCCATGGCATGGCCGCCGCCCTTCACCAGCAAGCCTTCGCGCACCGCCTGACGCACCGCGCGGCCGAGATCGACGCCGGCAATCGAGCGGCCCGAGCCGGTGCCGGTACTCCGCCCGGCTCCAAAGCGATGGCAAAGGCCGGCCGGCCGTAGCGCTCCTTCAGCCGCGCCGCCACCAGCCCGACCACGCCGGCGTGCCAGCCCTGCTGCGCGGTGACGACGACGGCGCCCTTCTCCTCGATGCCCATAGCCGCCATCGCCTCGGCTTCCGCCTGCTCGAGCGTCGCCGCCTCGATCGCGCGCCGCTCGTGATTGAGCCGGTCGAGCTCGGCGGCGATGCGCGCGGCTTCCGTGGCGTCCTCCTCCAGCAGCAGGCGCACGCCGAGGTCGGCGCGCCCGATGCGGCCGCCGGCATTGATGCGCGGTCCGAGCAGGAAGCCGAGATGCCAGGCCTCGGGCGGACCGGACAGTCTCGATACGTCCATAAGGGCTGTCGTGCCGACATGCTCGCGCCTTCTCAGCGCGATCAGCCCCTTCGACACGAAAGCGCGGTTCAAGCCGGTGAGCGGCACCACGTCGGCCACCGTGCCGAGCGCCACGAGATGCAGGAGCGAGAGCAGATCGGGTTCGGCGCGCGTGCCGCTCCAGAAATTGCGCCGGCGCAAATCGCGGCTCAATGCAACGAGCGTCAGGAACACCAGCCCGACCGCGGCGAGATGACCGAGACCGGACAAATCGTCGGCGCGGTTGGGATTGACGATGGCCGCCGCAACGGGAAGTTCCTCGTCGGCCTGGTGATGGTCGATGACGACGGTATTGACGCCGAGCTTGGCCGCTTCCGCCAACGGCGCGAGGCTGGTGGTGCCGCAGTCGACCGTGACCAGCAGCGTGACGCCCTGCTCCGCAAAGCCGCGGATCGCGTCCACGTTCGGCCCGTAGCCTTCGAAGATACGGTCCGGGATGTGCACGATCGGATCGAGCCCGCAGTGCCGCAGGTAACGGCACAGCAGCGCCGCAGCCGTCGCGCCATCGACGTCGTAGTCGCCGAAAATCGCGACCTTCTCCTCGCGCGTAATTGCATCGGCGATGCGGTTGGCGGCCGCTTCCATGCCGGTCAGCGTGTGCGGATCGGGCATCAGCCGCTTGATGGTCGGATCGAGAAAGGCCTCGACCGCGTCGACGTCGACGCCGCGCCCGGCCAGCACGCGCGCCAGCAATTCCGGCAGGCCGTGGCGCTGTGCGATCGCCAGCGCGCGCGCCTGCCCGCGTGCGTCCAGCCGGTCGCGCCAGGCGCGCCCGCCGACCGAGCGTTCGACGCCCAGGAAAAAGCGCTCCTCCGAATTCAATGCGACTGCCGGAACGGCCATGATCCTCATCCGCGCCCGGTCATCGAGGGCGAATCGCACGCAAGCTCAACAAACAAACTTGGACGAAGCCTGATATAGGCGCCAGCCTCAGTTCTTGTAGCCGTGCTTCTGCAGGATCGCGCGCATCCGCTGGTCGAGATCGCTTTGCAGCGTCTGCAGGCGCGGCCCCATCCGCGTGCCCACATCCGCCATCACCTTGGGCATCTCATGCAGCGCTTTCGAGCCGCTCGGCGATTTGTAGAAGGCGATCATGTCGCGCAGCTCCTGCGCGCTGAAATGGTGGGCATAGACGTCCGGTGCGTCCTTCATGATTTCGCCGGTAAATGCCTTGAGCGTGCGCTCGAATTCGGCCCGCATCTCGGCCAAAGTCGCGGCGTCGACCTTGGCGCCGAGCTGCTGCTCGATCGTCGGCCAGATCTGGCTCGCCATGGCGGCGGTCATTTGCGTGATGGTGTCGCCGGTCATGATAGCGGACAAATCGCGTGCCGCAGCGAGCGTTTCCGGCGACGGCTCCTGCGCGCGCACGGGCACCGCCAGGCTCAAGGCGAGCAGCAGCATGGCCAACAAACGCGTCATCGCGCTCTCCTTGCCGGCGGTCAATCGAGATGGAATTTGTCGAACTGCCGATGCTCGCTGATCACGCGGCGCACGGTTCCGGTCACCGAGCGCATCACCACAGTTTCGGTCTCGATCACGTCCTTGCCGAACTTGACGCCGCGCAGCATGGCTCCGCTGGTGACGCCGGTGGCGGAGAACAGACAGTCGCCTTTGACCATGTCCTCGATCTCGTATTTCCGCTTCGGGTCCTTGATGCCCATCTTGATGGTGCGCTCGCGCAATTGCTCGGTGTCGATGATCAGCCGCGTCTGCATCTGGCCGCCGATGCAGCGCAAGGCCGCCGCCGCCAGCACGCCTTCCGGCGCGCCGCCGATGCCGAGATAGATGTCGATGCCGGTCTTCGGTTCCGCGCAATGGATCACGCCGGCGACGTCGCCGTCGCTGATCAGCGAAACCGCCGCGCCGGTCTTGCGGATCGCCGCGATCATGTCGGCATGGCGCGGCCGGTCGAGCAGAATGGCGGTGATTTCCGACGGCTTGACGCCCTTGGCCTTGGCGAGCCGCATGATGTTCTCGTCGGCCGGCGCGTCGAGATCGATGGTGCCCTTCGGATAGCCCGGGCCGATGGCGATCTTCTGCATGTAGCAGTCGGGCGCGTGCAGCAGCGTGCCGGCATCCGCCATCGCGATGGTCGCGATCGCGCCCGGCATGTTCTTGGCGCACAAGGTCGTGCCTTCCAGCGGATCGACGGCGATGTCGACCTTGGGCCCGTGCTTGGTGCCGACCTTTTCGCCGATGAACAGCATCGGCGCTTCGTCGATCTCGCCCTCACCGATCACCACCGTGCCGTCGATCGGCAGCTTGTTGAGCTCGCGCCGCATGGCGTCGACCGCCGCCTGGTCGGAGGCCTTGTCCTTGCCGTGGCCGCGCAGCCGCGCCGACGACACCGCCGCGCGCTCGGTCACCCGCACGATCTCGAGGGTGAGAATGCGCTCCAGCAGGAATTCGGGCTGGACGGTAATCGACGCCATGAACGTTTCCCCTCGCGGCCTAGTTCTTCTCGATCCTGATCACTTGCGGCCGGCCAGAGATCACCCTATCGCGCCCCACCGCCGCAAGGGCCTTGCGCACGGCGTCCTCGTGGGTGGCGTAGGTAATGAGGATAACGGGGACGGAACCGCCCTTGGTCTCGCTTTCGGGGGCGCCTTTGGGGTGGCGCTGCACGATGGATTCCAGCGAAATCTCCTGCTGGGCGAGCCGCTTGGCAATGGTGGCAGCGGTGCCAGGCCTGTCGCGCGCGAGCAGCCGGATGTAGTAGCCGCCCTCGTGCCGCTGCATCGGCGCCTTGCGCACGCTCGAGAGCCGCGCCGAGGGGCGGCCGAATGGCGCAGTGCGCAGGCCGCGCGCGATATCGGCGATGTCGGACAGCACGGCTGACGCGGTCGCCGCGCCGCCGGCGCCCGGCCCCACCAGCGTGAGCGGCGCCAGGCCTTCGGCATCGATGGTCGCGGCATTGGTCACGCCCATCACCTGCGCGATCGAAGAATCCTTGCGCACCATGGTCGGGTGCACGCGCTGCTCGATGCCCTTCGGCGTCTTCACCGCCACGCCCAGAAGCTTCACGCGATAGCCGAGCTCGTCGGCGGCCGCGAGATCGGCCGGCGTGATCGAGGAAATGCCCTCGACATAAACCGCGCTCTGCTCGACGCGGGTGCCGAAGGCAAGTGAAGCCAGGATCGCCAGCTTCTGCGCGGTGTCGTGACCCTCGATGTCGAAGGTCGGATCGGCCTCGGCGTAGCCGAGCCGCTGCGCTTCCTTCAGGCATTCGGCGAACGGCAGGTTCTCCTGCTCCATCTTCGTCAAGATGTAATTGCAGGTGCCGTTGAGGATGCCGTAGACGCGCTGCACGGCGTTGCCGGATAATCCTTCGCGCAGCGTCTTCACGATCGGGATGGCGGCGCCGACCGCCGCTTCGAAATTGAGCGCGCCGCCGTGCTTCTCGGCGAGTTGCGCCAGCCGCAGTCCGTGTTTGGCGAGCAGCGCCTTGTTGGCGGTCACCACCGACTTGCCCGAGGCGAGCGCTGCTTCCACCGCGCCCTTGGCCGGCTCGCCGGCGCCGCCCATCAGCTCGACGAACACGTCGATATCGGGCGAGCGGGCGAGCGCGACCGGGTCGGTGAACCATTTGATCTGCCGCAGATCGACGCCGCGCTCTTTGCCGCGTGAGCGGGCGCAGACCGCGACGATCTCCACGCGCCGTCCGCAGCGCAGGAGAAGCGCCTCGCGCTGATGCGCGACCTGGGCGGCGAGCGCGGCGCCGACGTTGCCCAGACCGGCGACGCCTACTTTGAGGGGTGCGGCCATGACGCTTGCGTGAATGGTCAAGAGGCGCGAGGCGAGCGGGACGACGTTGTGCAGCTGCTCGGGCGCGGTGTCGAGGAAGCGGCGGATATTGCGCGCGGCCTGGCGGATGCGTTGCTCGTTCTCCACCAGCGCGATACGCACATGGCCTTCGCCATATTCGCCGAAGCCGATGCCGGGCGACACCGCGATGTCGGCCTTCTCGACCAGCAGCTTGGAGAATTCGACGCTGCCAAGGGTCTTGAACGGATCGGGCAGCGGCGCCCAGGCAAACATCGAAGCGTGCGGCGACGGCACATGCCAGCCGGCGCGGCCGAAGCTTTCCACCATCACGTCGCGCCGGCGCTTGTAGATCTCGCGCATCTCCTTGATGCAGTCGTCGGGCCCGTTGAGCGCCGCGGTCGCCGCCACCTGCACCGGCGTGAACGCGCCGTAATCGAGATAGGACTTCACGCGCGCCAGCGCCGCGATGATGCGCTCGTTGCCGACCGCAAAGCCCATGCGCCAGCCCGGCATCGAATAGGTCTTCGACATCGAGGTGAATTCGACCGTGATGTCCATGGCGCCCGGCACCTGCAGCACCGACGGCGGCGGATTGTTGTCGAAATAGACTTCGGCGTAGGCCAGATCCGACAAGATCAGGATCTCGTGCTTCTTCGCGAAGGCAACGAGATCGCGGTAGAAGTCGAGGCTCGCGACGTAAGCGGTCGGATTGGCCGGATAGCACACCACCACCGCGGTCGGCTTCGGGATCGAATGCACGATCGCGCGCTCGATCGTGTGGAAGAAATTCGCCGTCGGCTCCGACGGCACGCCGCGGATGGCACCGCCCGCCATCAGGAAGCCGAAGGCGTGGATCGGATAGCTCGGGTTCGGCACCAGCACCACGTCACCCGGCGCGGTGATCGCCTGCGCGACGTTGGCGAAGCCTTCCTTGGAGCCCAAGGTGGCGACGATCTGCGTCTCCGGATTGAGCTTCACGCCGAAGCGGCGCTCGTAATAGGCCGCCTGCGCGCGGCGCAGGCCCGGGATGCCGCGCGAGGACGAATAGCGGTCGGTGCGCGGCTTGCCCAAGGTCTCCTTGAGCTTGTCGATAACGTGTTGCGGCGCCGGCAAATCGGGATTGCCCATGCCGAGATCGATGATGTCGGCCCCCGCATTGCGGGCGCGCGCCTTGGCCCGGTTCACCTCTTCGAACACGTAAGGCGGCAAGCGGCGGATGCGGTAGAACTCTTCCATCGTCTCAAACCTTGAAAGCCGTCTGGCCCTGTCCCAGCCGGCAGGCATGACCCCGGCAGGTTTTTATCACGGGTTGGTCTTGGTACCAGTACTGGCGCCAGCGTTCTGACCGTTTTGGGCGGGCGCGGGTTTCTTTTTTGTCGTCTTTTTTGCCGCCTTGAGCGGCTTTCTGGGCGTCCGGATTGGCGGCTTCCTGGCGGTCGCGCGCCGCGTTCAGGTCCTTTTCGAGCCGGTCTTGCTGTTCTTCGCTCAGGGGCTCGGAGGCGCGCGGCGGCGGCATGTCGTGGACGGCCGGGTACTGGTAGGGCATCGCCGGTGCCTTTGGCGTATCGGGCGGCAAGCCGCCCAGGCTTTGCGGCATCTGCTCGAGCTTGTCGGCCAGCGGGCCGGCCGAGCAGCCGGTGAGCGAGGCCGCGACCGCGCAAACCGCCAAGAGCGATCGTCCGATTGTGCGGTGCATGAGCGTCCGACCGAAGAGAAATCCGAGTTGACTCAATGAATTATAGCATGATCCCGCTAGCCGGTTAATGTGGCGCCAGCATGATCGGCGCGCTTGGTGAACGCCGCTTGCGGGCGCTCAATTCCTGCGAAACCATGCGGGAAAGACCCGCCTTGCGATAAAGCGCGGTCCGGGCCACTTGTGGTGCGGGGAAACGCCTCAATGCGCATGGAAAAGCCCAGCACCGAACCGGCCAAAGTCGGCAGCGTTGATGTCGAGGTGTTTTCGCGCAATCTCGCCCGCCTGATCGAGGAAGGCGGCAAGGCGCTCGCCGCCTATTTGAAGCCGCGCGAGGAAGGCAAGATCGACGGCGATTTGAGCAACGACGTCACCGACGTGGTCAGGACCGTCGGCCAGGTGGCGGAATATTGGCTGTCCGACCCCAAGCGCGCGCTGGAACTGCAGACCAATCTTGGCCGCGCCTATCTCGATCTGTGGGCCGGCGCGGTCAAACGCATGGCCGGCGAGCAGACCCCGCCCGTTGCCAGCCCCGACCCGCGCGACAAGCGTTTTGCCGATCCGGAATGGTCGCAGAATCAGTTCTTCGACTTCCTCAAGCAGGCCTATCTGCTCACCGCCAATTGGGCCGACCATCTGGTCAAGGACGCGGAAGGCATCGACGAGCACACCCGTGCCAAAGCCGGCTTCTACGTCAAGCAGATCGCCAATGCGATCTCGCCGTCGAACTTCGTGCTGACCAATCCGGAATTGCTGCGCGAGACGCTCTCGTCCAACGCCGAGAATTTGGTGCGCGGCATGCACATGCTGGGCGAGGACATCGCAGCCGGCCACGGCAATTTGCGCATCCGCCAGTCCGATCCGAATTTGTTCGAGGTCGGCAAAAATCTCGCGCTCACGCCCGGCAAGGTCGTCTACCAGAACGACCTGATCCAGCTCATCCAATATGAGGCGACCACCAAGGAGGTGCTCAAGGCGCCGCTGTTGATCGTGCCGCCCTGGATCAACAAGTTCTACATTCTCGATCTGACGCCGGAGAAATCCTTCATCAAATGGTGCGTCGATCAGGGCATTACCGTGTTCGTGGTGTCGTGGGTCAATCCCGACGCCAAGCTCGCGGAAAAAAGCTTCGAGCAATATATGCGCGAGGGCGTGATCGCCGCGCTCGACGCCGTCAAGCAGGCGACCGGCGAAGACAAGGTCAACGCCATCGGCTATTGCGTCGGCGGCACGCTGCTCGCCATCACGCTCGCTTATCTCGCCGCCAAGAAGCAGGAGCGCGCGCTGTCGGCTACCTTGCTAGCGACGCAAGTCGATTTCACCCATAGCGGCGACCTCCTGGTGTTCGTCGACGAGGAGCGCATCAAACATCTTGAAGAGCACATGAAGAAGCAGGGCTATCTGGAAGCCTCCAGCATGGCCAATGCCTTCAACCTGCTGCGCTCCAACGATCTGATCTGGCCCTACGTCGTCAACAATTATCTGCGCGGCAAGAAACCGTTTGCGTTCGACATTCTGTATTGGAATTCGGACGCCACCCGCATGCCGGCGGCCAATCACTCGTTCTATTTGCGCAATTGTTACCTCGACAACAAGCTCAGCCGAGGCGAAATGGAGATTGCCGGCATCACGCTCGACCTCCGCAAGATCATGTTGCCGATCTACAATCTCGCCACCCGTGACGACCACATCGCGCCGGCCAAGTCGGTACTCGAAGGATCGAAATATTTCGGCGGGCCGGTGAAATTTGTCCTCGCCGGCTCTGGCCACATTGCCGGCGTGATCAACGCGCCGGGCAAGCCGAAATATCAGTACTGGACCGGCCCTGCGCCAAGCGGCTCCGATGTCGAAAAGTGGCTCGCCAAGGCCACCGAACACCCCGGCTCCTGGTGGCCGGATTGGCTCGACTGGCTCAAAGCGCAAGGCGCCGAGATGGTGCCCGCCCGCGCCATCGGCGGCGGCAAGCTCAAGCCGATCGAGGACGCGCCGGGCACCTACGTGAAAGTCAGGAGCTGGAGCTAGCCGTCATCGGATGCGCAGGCAGCGCGCCGACCCACTCGGCCACCCGCGGCGCCGGGACGAATAGCTCTGATCCCGCGATGATCGAGTGCATAGAGCGGAATGTACTGGCCGAGGAGTTCGTTGCTGTCGGCCAGCGCCAGCGAACGATTATCGAGGATCAGCCAGCGTCCGTCGGTTCGCACCGCCGCCACGGCATGCAAGTCGTGCCGCAATTTCGAATTTAAAATGAGCAGACGCACGTCGTCTTCGGCAAATCCGGCAGCGATGAGCGCGGCGTATTTCAGCACCGAAAATTGTTTGCAATCGCCGGTGCCGGCAGCGAGCGCGGCAAGCGGCGACGTCCATTTATCGTTGGTGCGCTCCGCCGCCGTGAACGAGCTGATGGCGAAATTCGCCGCACGATTGATGTGCCCGACGCGTGCCAGGGCTTCGTAGGATTGCCCTTCATCGACGATCGCGATGAACTTGAGTGCGGCGGCCGACGAACAGTTATTTGGCCTCGCGGCGGCATTGTTCGATTGTCGCTTGCTCCGCCTTCATCTGCGATTGCAGGTCGCCGCCACGTCACCCACAACGGCCCTTCCGGCGCCGTGACGGTGGACAGTCCGAAAGGCTCGCCAAGATCGGTCTTGCGCCGTCAGGCCGAGCAGCAGCAATGCTGCTGCAGCACGCGCAAATTCGCCTTGTCCAAGTGAACGTCGATCCGCATGTTGACTGTCTATGCGTGCACGTTTCTCGCCGCGCGTTGATCTCGATCAATCGCTCCGTCTTCGAATTAAAAAGGGCCGGATCGCTCCGGCCCTTTTGAATTTCCCTAGGTCCTTAGGCTTACGACGCCAGCTTCACCGGCACCTTCAGATACCGCACGCCATTGGCCTCCGCCGGCGGCAGCTTGCCGGCGCGGATATTGACCTGGATCGCGGGCAACAGCAGCAGCGGCGTGGCCAAGGTCTTGTCGCGCGCCTCGCGCATCTTGACGAATTCGTCTTCCGACACGCCCTCGCGCACGTGCACATTGCGCGCGCGCTCCTCGCCGACCGTGGTCTCCCAAGCGTACTGGTCGCGGCCGGGCGCCTTGTAGTCGTGGCACATGAACAGCCGCGTCTCGCGGCGGCAGCGACAGCACGCGCTGGATCGACCGGTAAAGCGCATGCGCGTCGCCGCCGGGGAAATCGGCGCGCGCGGTGCCGAAATCGGGCATGAACAGCGTGTCGCCGACGAACACCGCGTCGCCGATCTTGTAGGACACGCAGGCCGGCGTATGGCCGGGCGTGTAGATCACTTCGCCGTCGAGCGTGCCGATCTTGAAGCGCTCGCCGTCCTTGAACAGATGGTCGAATTCGGAGCCGTCGCCCGAGACGTCGAGCGCGTTGAACACCGGGCGGAAAATCTTCTGCACGTCCTTGATATGCTCGCCGATGGCGACCTTGGCGCCGGTCTTGAGCTTGATATAGGGCGCGCCCGACAAATGGTCGGCGTGCGCATGCGTCTCCAGCACGGTGCCGAGCTTGATGCCGAGCTTCTTGGCTTCCGCCAGCATGGCGTCGGCCGATTGCACGGTCGCCTCCCCGCTGCGGTGATCGAAATTGAGCACCGGGTCGATCACCACGCCTTCCATGCGTCGCGGGATCCCAGACCAGATAGCTCACGGTGTTGGTCGGCTCGTCGAAAAAGCCGCGGATTTCGGGTTTGCCGGACATTGTTCGCTCCTATTCTGTCCTTGGTCTTGACTTATATATTAGAGATACCTAATTTAGCAATAGCTAATTTATGGAGACTGCACAATGGCCGTCCAGACCGTCCGCCGCGTGCGTGCTGCCGATGTTGGCATGGCCGAATTCGAGCGCAAGGCCTCGGAGGCAGCCGCGCCTGCTGAAGCTGCTCGCCAACGAGAACCGGCTGCTGATCCTGTGCCGGCTCGCGCAGGCGCGCGAAGTCTCGGTCAACGACCTCGCCGATGCCGTCGGCTTGAGCCAATCGGCGCTGTCGCAGCATCTCGCCAAAATGCGCGAGGAAGGCCTGCTCGCTACCCGGCGCGACGCACAGACCGTCTTTTACCGCATCGCCAATGCCGATGCCGCGCGCCTGCTGACGCTGCTCAAAAACATCTACTGCCCTTAAACGGAGAACAAGAATGAGCACCCTGCAAAGCCATCTCGCCCACCCACGCCGCCGAGCTGATGCGCAAAGGCGCCGTGCTGATCGACATCCGCGAGGCCGACGAGCACGCGCGCGAGCACATCCCGGGCGCGCGCCATCACGCCTTGAGCCGCATCGACAAGGACACGCCGGTGCGCCAAGGCGACGACGTGCTGGTCTTTCACTGCCGCTCCGGCGCGCGCACGCGAGGCAATGCCGCCGCGCTTGCCGCCGCGGCGCCGGCTTGCGAAACCTACATTCTCGAGGGCGGCATCGACGCCTGGAAGAAGGCCGGCCTGCCGGTCAAGCTCGACCGCAGCCAGCCGATCGACATCATGCGCCAGGTGCAGATCGCGGCCGGCAGCCTGATCCTGCTCGGCGCCGCGCTTGGCTACGCGCTGACGCCGGCCTTCTACGGCCTGTCGGCTTTCGTCGGCGCCGGATTGCTGTTCGCCGGCGTCAGCGGCTTCTGCGGCATGGCGCGCCTGCTGGCGCTGATGCCGTGGAACCGGCGCGCAGCCGCGATCCCGCAGTGACCGATTTTCGGACGTCGCGACAATAAAAAACCATGACGATTCGCCCGCGCTACTGGCGATCGCCTCCGGCAGCCTGGTCGGCTTCTCGCTCGGCCTGGTCGGCGGCGGCGGATCGATCCTGGCCGTGCCGCTTCTGATTACGTCGTCGGCGTTCCCTCGCCGCATGTCGCGATCGGCACCAGCGCGATTGCCGTTGCCGTGAGCGCCGCCAGCAATCTTTTCGGCCACGCCCGCGCCGGCACGGTGAAATGGCCTTGCGCGCTGGTGTTCGCCGTGTCCGGCGTCATCGGCGCGGCGGCCGGCGCGCAACTCGGCAAAATGGTGGACGGCCATCGCCTGCTGATGCTGTTCGGCGTGCTGATGGTCGTGATCGGCCTCACTATGCTGCGGCCGCGCAAATCCGGCAGCAATGCCGACGTCAAGCTCACCCGCGAGAGCATGCCGCAAGCTGCTGCCGCTTCTGATCGGCATCGGTTTCCTGGTCGGCGCGCTGTCCGGTTTCTTCGGCATCGGCGGCGGCTTCCTGATCGTGCCCGGGCTTGATCGGCGCCACCGCCATGCCGCTGATCAATGCCATCGGCTCATCGCTGGTCTCGGTCACCGCCTTCGGTCTCACCACCGCGGCGAGCTACGCCGTGTCCGGCCTGGTCGATTGGCCATTGGCCGTTTTATTCATTATCGGCGGCGCGCTTGGCGGACTTCTCGGCATCCGGCTCGCCCATCATCTTGCCGGCCACAAGCATGCGCTCACGCTGCACTTTCTCCGGCATCGTCATCGCCGTCGGCATCTATGTCATCGTCCGCTCGCTGATGGGCGCGTGACGGGCGACAGGCGCCCAGCCATCCGCTAACATCTTCGCATTGCCATTTCTCATTGGGAGAGGACGATGTCGGGTGAATTGAAGTGGCTGACGCTGACGGTGATCCTCACTGGGATTCTGTGGGTTCCTTACATTCTCGATCGCATCATGGTGCGCGGGCTGATGGGCGCGATGGCGAACCCGTCGCGCAACGACAAACCGCAATCGCCGTGGGCGCAGCGGCTCTATTTCGCCCACACCAACGCGGTCGAAAATCTGGTGATCTTCGCGCCGCTGGTGCTGATCCTCGCGCTGCAGAACCATTCGACGCAGAGCACGCTCATCGCCTGCGCGGTCTATTTCTGGGCGCGCCTCGCCCACGCCGTCGTCTACACCATGGGCGTGCCGGTGCTGCGCACGCTCGCCTTTGCAGTCGGCTTCGCGGCGCAAGTGGCGCTGGTGCTGGCGGTGTTCGGCAAGCTCTAGTTCGGCGCAGCGCGCTCGACAATCGCGCGCAGATCGATCCCGCGCGGCAGCAGGCCGAAGGCCGAACTGTCGCCGCTCAGCCGTGATGCGCAGAAGGCATCGGCCACCGCCGGCGGCGCGTGCCTGATCAGCAGCGCCGCCTGCAGCGCCAGCACCAGATCGCGCGTCAGCGCGCGCGCCTGCGCCTCGTCGTTGCGCTCCGGTCCCGCGAGACGTTCGGCAAGTTTTTCGGCAAAGGCCTTCAGCCGCGCATCGCCGCTGTCGAGCTCGGCGCGCAGCACGTCGGCCGCGTTCGGCGTGCGGGCGATGGCGCGCAGCACGTCGAGGCACATGACGTTGCCCGAGCCTTCCCAGATCGAATTGACCGGCGCCTCGCGGTAGAGCCGCGGCATGATGCTTTCCTCGATGTAGCCGGAGCCGCCCAGCACCTCCATCGCCTCGTAGGTGAGCGCCGGCGCGCGCTTGCAGATCCAGAACTTGGCCGCCGGCGTCACCACGCGGCGGATCGCCAGCGAAGCCTCGTCACTGTCGTCATAGGCGCGCGCCAAACGGAAGGTGAGCGCGGCCGCCGCTTCGGATTCGAGCGCCAGGTCGGCCAGCACATTGGTCATCAGCGGCTGGTCGATCAGCTTCTTCTGAAACGCGACCCGATGCCGCGCATGGTGGATGGCTTGCGCCACCGCAGCCCGCATCAGGCCGGACGAGCCGATGCAGCAATCGAGCCGCGTGTAATTGCCCATCTCGATGATGGTCGGGATGCCGCGCCCCTCCTCGCCGACCAATTGCGCGAAGGCGCCGTGGAATTCGACCTCGCTCGAGGCATTCGACTTGTTGCCGAGCTTGTCCTTGAGCCGGTTGATCTGCACCGCGTTGCGTTCGCCGCCGGGCGTCCAGCGCGGCATGAAGAAGCAGCTCAGGCCCTTCGCGGTCTGCGCCAGCACGAGGAATGCGTCGCACATCGGCGCCGACATGAACCATTTGTGGCCATGCAGGCGGAACGTGCCGTCGCCCGCCGGCTCCGCGCGCGTGGTGTTGCTGCGCAGGTCTGAGCCGCCCTGGTTCTCGGTCATGCCCATGCCGATGAGCGCGCCGGTTTTCCCGGCGATGGGCGCAAAGCGCCGGTCGTAATCGCGCGCGAAAATCTTCGGCAGCCAGGTCTTGGCGACGTCCGGCGCCTGCTTCAGTGTCGGCACCGAGCCGTAGGTCATCGCGATCGGGCAATAGACGCCGCTTTCGATCTGCGTGAGCATGTAGGTGCCGGCCGCGCGCGCGACATGCGCGCCGGCCTTCGGCTCCGCCCATGGGCTCGAGTGCAGCCCGGACGAAAGCGCAATGGTCATCAACTCGTGCCAGGCCGGATGGAACTCCACCTCGTCGATGCGGTGGCCGTAGCGGTCGAAGCTGCGCAGGACCGGCGGATATTTGTTGGCGTCGAAGCCGAGTTTGACCGTCTCCGGCTTGCCGAGCGTGGCGCCGAGCGCGCTCAGGCCCTTCTCTGCCCAGCCCGCGCCCTCGCGTTTCACCGCCGCGCGTAAGCACGCGTCGCTGGCGAACAGATTATACGGCTCGATCGGCGGCGG
This sequence comes from uncultured Alphaproteobacteria bacterium, assembly GCA_963734465.1. Lineage (GTDB taxonomy): Bacteria > Pseudomonadota > Alphaproteobacteria > Rhizobiales > Xanthobacteraceae > Pseudolabrys. Next base: position 123,269 of record CAVTHL010000015.1, on the reverse strand, counting down.
CTGGTTTTCGACCTCGAACATGGAAGGTCTCCCGGCGTGGCGCCGCAGTGTACCAGCCGAATCAGGGGAACAGCGCCACCTGTTCCAGCCCCATGGTCTCCGGCCAGCCCATGACCAGGTTCATGTTCTGGATCGCCTGCCCGGACGCGCCCTTCACCAGGTTATCGAGCGCCGAAACAATGATCGCCCGGCCGGGGATGCGGTCCTTGGCGACCCCGATGAAGGTCATGTTGGAGCCGCGCACATGCCGTGTATGCGGCGTCTCGCCAAACGGCAGCACGTGCACGAAGGGTTCCTTCAAGTAGGACTTTAAAAGTATCGCATGAAGGTCTTCCGGCGTGCGTCCCCGCCGGCCCCGCACATAGATGGTCGACAGGATGCCCCGGTTCATCGGCACCAGATGCGGCGTGAAGCGTCACCACCACCTCGCGGTCCGCCGCCAGCGACAGCTCCTGGTCGATCTCGGCCATGTGCCGGTGATGCCCGACGCCATAGGCGTTGAAGCCCTCCGACACTTCCGAGAACAGCATGGCTTCCTTCGCCCCGCGCCCCGCCCCGGTCATGCCCGACTTGGCGTCGACCACGATCTCCTCGAGATCGATCGCCTTGTTCTTGATCAGCGGGATCAGCGGCAGCTGCGCGCAGGTCGTGTAGCAGCCCGGATTGGCAATCAGGCGGGCCTGCTTGATTTCGCGCCGGTGCACTTCTGTGAGGCCATAGACCGCCTCCTTCTGCAGCTCGGGCGCTTCGTGTTCATGGCCGTACCATTTCGCGTAAGCCGCCGTGTCCGCCAGCCGGAAATCGGCCGACAGATCGACCACCTTGGTCGCCGGCGCATCGGCCAGCAGCGTCTTGATCACCGTCTGCGTGGTGCCATGCGGCAGCGCGCAGAAGGCGACGTGAAGCTGCTGCTTTGCCCAGTTGATGCCCTCGATCGCGGTCAGCGTCGGCAGCGTATAGGGCGAGAACTGCGGAAACACCTCGCGCATGGCCTTGCCGGCGCTGCGCTCGGCGGTCAGCAGCACGAGCTCGCTGCGCGGATGCCGCAGCAGCATGCGCACCAGCTCCGCCCCCGTGTAACCGGAGGCGCCCAGGACGCCGATCCTCGCTTTCATGGCCATGGCTCAATCCTCATCCAGAGTCTTAATCGACTACCGGAGCAAGGCCAACAGCGCGGGATGTCAGGGAGAGTAAAGTGCCGCGGGCCTAAATCCGGCGGCACGGGAAAATGACGGTCGTCAGCCCCGTGCCTTGTGGGCGCGGCGGCGGCGGAGCCTTAAAACTGCAACAGGCCTCGTCATGGCGCGCGATATAGGCCGCGCGCGCGCGGTGGTCAAGGCGAGCGTAGCGCGAACAGAAAGGCCGCCTCGCGGCGGCCTTCCCGTGACTTTTTCAGCCCGCTCAGATCGTCGGCATCCACAGCGCCGGCACCCAGCGATAGCCAGTGCCGTCCTTCTCGACGTAGCCGAGACCGGGGAACGGATGATGGAAGGCCTGGATCATTGTCCTGTCCGCGCTCGCCATGTCGAAGAACTTGCGGCGCGTCTGCTCCGCCAACGGCCGCGTCCATGTCGAACAGAAAGTGCCAGTCCGGATGGCGAACGAACAACGCGGACAGGTTGGTCACGTCCGATCTGGATCAGCACCTTGCCCGATCCCGACTGCGACGGCGAAGGACGTGTGGCCGATGGTGTGGCCGGGCGTGCCGATCGCGGTGATGCCGGGCGCGACTTCCTTGCCCCACTGATAGCTGCGTCGGGTTCTTGATGACGCCGAAGGCGCGGCGCGCCGATTGAAGATGGATATCGACGTCGAGCTTGCGCGCCTTGGCCATGTTGGCGTCGTCCATGGCCCAATTTCCATTCCACCTCAGGCACCATGACTTCGGCGTTCGGGAACACCGGCTTGTTGTCGAGCGGTGAGCAGGCCGTCGACGTGGTCGAGATGGAAATGCGAGATGATGACGGTATCGACCTTGGCCGGATCGAACCCGGCCGCCTTGAAGTTGGTCATGATACTTGCCGAGCGACGCCATTGGAGGCTTTCGCCCCGATCTCACCGTTGCCGGTGTCGATCACGATCAGCTTGTTACCGGTGTTCACCACCACCGGCGTGTAGGTGATGGTCATCTGGTCTTTCGGCAGATGGGCCTCGTCGAGAGCGAGCGACACCTCGTCCTTCTTGGCGTTGGACACCAGCGCGTCGGGCAGCGGGAAGCGGCGCACGCCTTCCATGATGGCCGTGACCTCATAGTCGCCGACCTTGTAGCGGTAGAATCCCGGCACCTGCGCGCCGGAAAGCGGCGCCGAGGCCTGTACGGTCGTTGACGCAAGCGGCGAGAGCGCCGTCGCCGCGGTTGCGGCGGCGGCGCCGGCAAACAATTTTCGGCGTGTCAGTTCTGTCATGGCATCCTCCCATGGATGTTTTTGTTGTGAACGGCGGTTGATTTGGCGTCGGCACGAACCTCGCTATTTCGAATTTATTCCGAGGCCGCCCCCCTAGTAGGCGGCGGTCCCAAGGCTCTCTAAGATCGCCCGGTCAATCATCCTGCGCCACATCGGCCAGGGCAAGGGCATCGCGAACCAAACACAAAAGCACACTGGGAGGAGACAAAATGATCGGAAAAATCTCTATCGGATTGATGCTCGGGACCTGTCTCGTCATGACGGCAATACCGTCAGCGTCCGCCGCGTCGCTCAAGGTCAACGTCGGTTCCATTAGGAGCGGCAAGTTGATTCCGGAGAAGTTCACGTTCTGCGTGCCGGCGGCGCAAGGTCATACGGCGCCCGGCCCCAATATCAGTCCGCGCATTTCGTGGTCGAAAGGTCCGCGCGGCACCAAGTCATATGCGATCGTCGTGTTCGATCCCGACGTACCGACCATCCGCGATAATATGAACAAAGAAGGGGTAACCGTTTCGGCTTCGATACCGCGCCGGACATTTTACCACTTCATGCTGGTCGATATTCCGCCCGACGTCCGATCGCTGGCAGAAGGCGCCGAAGCGAAGGGACGCGTGCCGCACGGCAAGCCGGCAACTCCGGCCACCACCGGTGTGCGCGGGCTGAACGACTACACTGTCGTTCTGGCTGGCAACGATGCGATGAAGGGGAAATATTACGGCTATGACGGGCCCGTGCCCGCCCTGGAACGACGAAATCCCGCACCACTACCATTTCGCGGTCTATGCACTGAGCGTGCCGAAGCTCAACGTCAAAGAAGATTTTAACGGCACCGACGTGATGGCGGCGCTCAAGGACGACATCGTGCTGGCGAAGGGCGAAGTGGTCGGCGTGTACGCACAAAATCCCGACGTGATCAAGAAACTGCCGCATTAGCGTTGAGAGCGCTATTTCAGATCCGCCGGGGCGAAAGCTCCGGCGGAATTTTTCAAGTCACCACCCCAACCAATCGAAGGCGACCGAGATCGCGTCGCCGATCGTGAGCAGCACCGCCGCCCACACGAAGGCGGAAACGAAATTGGCGAACTGGAAGCGCCAATAGGGCATCTCGAAAATGCCGGCGACCAGCGGCACCGAGGCGCGCAACGGTCCGAAGAAGCGGCCGATGAAAATGCCGAGCACGCCCCATTTCTTCACGAAGGCTTCGCCGCGCGGGATCAAATCGGGATGGCGCGACAGCGGCCAGATATTGCCGACGCCGCGCTCGAGCTTGAGGCCGACCCAGTAGGACAGCCAATCGCCGCAGGCCGCGCCGAGCGCGCCGGCAACCCACACCGGCCAGAACTCCAGGCCACCCGACTTGATCAGCGCGCCCATCGCCACCAGCGCCCCCCAGGCCGGCACCAGCAGCGAAATGAAGGCGAGCGATTCCGCAAACGCCAGCACGAACACGATCGGCGGCGCCCATTGCGCATGCAGGCGTACGAAATCGATGGTCTGCTGGACGATGTCGTGAAAATGCATCGGGAGGTCACCGGCGGCGCACTGATCTAGCGCAGCCGCGGGCTTTGCGCCAGCGCGCTTACTCCGGCAGGTCGGGCGCCGCGCTCGGAAACAAATGCGCCACCGCCACCATGCCGATAATCAACAGCGGCACCGCCAGGAACGCGCCGACCGGGCCCCACAGCCAGGCCCAAAACACCAGCGACAGGAACACCGTCAGCGGATTGAGCGTGAACCGCCGCCCGAGCACACTGGGAGTGACGAATTGTCCCTCGATCAGACCCATGGCGATGTAGAGCAGCGGCGCAACGAACGCATGCGTCAGCGAGGGGAAGGTCACGATGCCGACCAGGAACATGCCGAGCTCCATGGTGCCGGCGCCGATATAGGGAATGAAATTCAAAACAAAGCCGAGCACGCCCCATGCCACCGGGTTCGGCAAGCCGACCAAGGCCGCGATGATGCCGGCGCCGACACCGACCCCGGCATTGATGACGGCCACCACGCTGAGATAGCCGGTCAGGTTGCTCTCGATGTCGTTCATGATGCGCAGCGAGCGCAGCCGTGCCTCATGATGGCTGAAGAAGCGCACCACGATATGGCGCAGCCGGCGCCGTCCGAGCAGCATGAAGAACAGCGTTACGAAGAAGATCAGCGTCTGCCCGAGCGCGGGCGATGCGAAGGACAGCGTCTGTTGCACGATCGCCACCACGTCGACGTTGACGCCCTTATCGGACTGCGACGGCAGCAGCGCGTCGCGGATGTCGCGCAAACCGGACAGCGGCTGCGCCAACACCTGTAATTTGTCCTGGATGCTGCGGCCGATGTCGGGCGCCTTGTGCACCCAGTCGATGACCGGCGCCGAGACGAGGTCGATCACGCCGAAGACCACGGCGACCACCGCCAGCCACAGCACCGTCGCCGTCAGCCAGGCCGGCACACGATGGCGGTCGGCCCGCTCCGACAGCGGGCTCAGCATCATGGTCACCACGAAAGCGGCGGTCGTCGGCAGCACGATCGGCCTTGCCAGGCTGAGCGCGACGAAGAACAAAATGATGAAGATGCCGACGGTCGCCGCCTGCGCGGCGCTGCGCCAGGCGCGCGGCATCACGCGCGGCGGCTGCGGATCCTCGATCGCCAAAGGAAATGGCCGGCGCGCCTGGCGGCCGTTATTCGATTTTGCCGGCTGCTGCCCCGCCTGCGGGTTACGGACGTCCATGAGGCAGATAACGGCGCATGGCCCGAATGGTTGCCGGCACCGCATCGCGCTGTCCACAGCGCAGAAATGACGCTGGCGAGAGCCCCGTCCCTGCCCTTAAAGCTCTTTTAAGCCGAGTTTTCGATGGTGGCGTCGTCAATCCGCCGCCGCCGTCATGGCATAGTGGCTGGCAGACGAATTGCCCCGTCCCCATTTAAGACCCCTCCGCATGGCCAAATCCGCGACCAAGAAAAAGCCTCCCGTTCAGCGCGACCTGTTCGACACCCCCAAACGGGCGGCGAAAGCAAGCGCGCGCAAACCCGCTCCGCGCAAGGCGCCGAAGGCGTCCGCGCGCAAAGCCGCCTCCGCCGAGAGCGGCTACACCGCCAAGCACATCGAGGTGCTGGAGGGCCTGGAGCCGGTGCGCCGCCGCCCCGGCATGTATATCGGCGGCACCGACGAAAAGGCGCTGCATCATCTGTTCGCCGAAGTGATCGACAATTCGATGGACGAGGCGCTGGCCGGGCACGCCGACTGGATCGAAGTCGAGATGGAGGCCAACGGCTTCGTCTCCGTCACCGACAACGGCCGCGGCATCCCGGTCGACCCGCATCCCAAGTTCAAGAACAAGTCGGCGCTGGAAGTGATCATGTGCACGCTGCACGCCGGCGGCAAATTCGACTCGAAAGTCTACGAAACGTCGGGCGGCCTGCACGGCGTCGGCGTGTCGGTTGCCAATGCGCTGTCCGAGCGCATGGAGGTCGAGGTCGCGCGCGAGCAGCAGCTCTACCGCATGGCGTTCGAGCGCGGCAAGCCGAAGGGCAAGCTGGAAAAAGCCGGCCGCGCGCCCAACCGGCGCGGCACCAAGATTCGATTCAGGCCCGATCCGCAGATTTTCGGACCCAAGGCCGCCTTCAAGCCCGAGCGCATCTTCAAGATGACGCGCTCGAAGGCTTATTTGTTCGGCGGCGTCGAAATCCGCTGGCATTGCGACAAGGCGCTGCTCAAGGGCGTCGAGGACGTGCCCGAGAAGGCCACCTTCCACTTCGAGCAGGGCCTGAAGGATTATCTCTCCGACCAGCTCAAGGATGCCACGCTGGTGCATCCGGACATCTTTTCCGGCACGCACGGCAAAGTCGGCTCCCATGGCGCGGTGCAATGGGCGGTCGCCTGGACCGCCGACACCGACGGCTTCCTCAACTCCTACTGCAACACCATTCCGACGCCGGACGGCGGCACGCATGAATCCGGCCTGCGCTCGGCGCTGCTGCGCGGGCTGAAGGACCACGCCGCGCGCGTCAACCAGGAGAAACGCGCCGCCGCCGTCACCAGCGACGACGTGATGAACGGCGCCGGCTGCATGCTGTCGGTGTTCGTGCGCGAACCGGAATTCCAGGGCCAGACCAAGGACCGCCTCGCCACCGCCGAGGCGCAGCGCATCGTCGAGCAGGCGATCAAGGACCCGTTCGACCATTGGCTCGCCGCCAATCCGATGCAGGCCAGCAAGTTGCTCGACTTCGTCATCGAGCGCGCCGAAGAGCGCCTGCGCCGCCGCCAGGAAAAAGATATCGCGCGCAAGACCGCGGTGAGAAAGCTGAGGCTGCCCGGCAAGCTCGCCGATTGCACGTCATCGGCCTCGGAAGGCTCGGAGATTTTCATCGTCGAAGGCGACAGCGCCGGCGGTTCGGCCAAACAGGCGCGCGACCGGCGTACGCAGGCGGTATTGCCGCTGCGCGGCAAGATTCTCAACGTCGCCTCCGCCGGCAAGGACAAGCTGGCGCAGAACGCGCAGCTCGCCGACTTGATCCAGGCGCTCGGCTGCGGCACCGGCGCGCATTTCCACGAAAAGGATCTGCGCTACGAGAAGGTCATCATCATGACCGACGCCGACGTCGACGGCGCGCACATCGCCTCGCTGCTGATCACTTTCTTCTACCGCCAGATGCCGAAGCTGATCGATGCCGGCAGGCTTTATCTCGCGGTGCCGCCGCTCTATCGGCTGAGCCACGGCGGCAAGATCGTCTATGCGCGCAACGACAAGCACAAAGACGAGCTGATGAAGAAGGAATTCCACGCCAACGCCAAGCCGGAAGTGTCCCGCTTCAAGGGCCTCGGCGAGATGATGGCGGCGCAGCTCAAGGAAACCACCATGGACCCGGGTAAGCGCACGCTGCTGCGGGTGATGCTGGCGGAGAAAGAGCGCAAGCCGACGGCCAAGGTCGTCGAGCAGCTGATGGGCGCGAAGGCGGAAACCCGCTTTGCCTTCATCCAGGAGCACGCCGAATTCGCCAAAGAGGAATTGCTGGACCTCTAGGCGTTGCTACTCGCACTTCTTCAACAGCGGCGTCGCCACGCCGTAAGCCACCGCCACGCCGTCTTTCACCCGCACCGGCCCGTCCTGCGGCTGGTTGAACAGCGTGCGCAGCGTGCGGTCGTGGACGGCCCAGACCAGCTGCTGGCGCTCCTCGGTGTCTTTGCCCGGCTGGAAGATCACCTGCACCGAAAGCCGGTTGGCCGACAGCTTCTCGGCCGACAAGACGCTGTAACGATTGACGGCGCTGCCTTCGCCGAGATCGTGGTCTTCCAGGATCAGCCCGGGGCTCGGCGTCGTGATGTTGACGTGCGGATTGTCCGGCGAGGCGATCTGCTTGCAATCGACCGCCCAGGTGCCGAACAGGCCGAACTGGGCGAACAGATCCTCGGTCGACGACGCGGGCGCAGACGCGGCGGCGGACGCTGCCGCCGCAAGCACAAGAGCCGCCACCAACCGCACCATTACACCGACACCGCAAAACGCCCGGCCGTCAACCATAGCAGAGCGCGGCGCTTCGGCAACGCCGGCGCGCGGCCCCCTGCCATTCGAGAGAAACGTGTGACTTTATTGCGGGAAGGTCAGCTTGGCCGCCGCCACCACCTCGGCGATCGTTTTGATGTCGGCGTCGATGATTTTCTTGAAGTCGTCGCCGGTCGGCCCGCCCGGCGTCACCGCCATTTTTTTCAAGCCGTCCTGCACGGCCGGATCGGCGAGCGCCTTGCCGAGTTCCGCGCGCAACTTGGTGACGACCGGTTCCGGCGTGCCGACGGGCACGAAGAAGCCGCTCCACAAATGCGTGTTGACGTCGGGGAAGCCTTGTTCCGCCATGCTCGGCACGTCGGGCAGTTCGGGCGAGCGCTCGGAACCGGTCACCGCCAAGGCGCGCGTCTTGCCGCCCTTCACCAGCGGGATCGCCGGCGGCCCGTCGGAAATCGTGAACAGCGTCTGCCCGCTGAGCACGCTCAAGTTCGAACTCGTTGCTGCCTTTATAGGGGATCGCCACCGCCGGCATGCCGGTCTTGAGCTTGAACAGTTCGGTCGGAATGGTGAAGGCGGGCGACGAGGTCGCATAGTTCGACTTGTCGGGGTGCGCCTTGCCCCATTCGACCAGTTCCTTCACCGACTTCGGACCGTCCGCCTTCACCACCAGCACCAGCGGGAACGAGGCGATCATGTTGAGCGGGATGAAGCTCTTGGTCGCGTGATAGCCGAGTTTGGGATAGATCGCGGTCGCGATCGCCATCTGCCCGCTGGCGCCGACCAGCACGGTGTAGCCGTCCGGCGTCGCGTTGGCGACGAACTGACTGGAGATGCGGCCCCCCGCCCCCGGCTTGTTCTCGACGACGACGGTCCAGCCCGTCGTTTGCTGCAGCTTCTGCACGACCAGGCGCGCGAAAATGTCATTGCCGCCGCCGGCCGCGAAGCCGACGACGACGTGGATCGGCCGGTTGGGGAAATCGCTCTGCGCTTTCGCCGCCCCGCCGGCCGCGATCAGCGCAATCACCATGCAAGCCAATAGGCTGCGAATTCTTGTCATCGTTATCCTCCCAATCGTGCGCCGTTGATTGCCGGCTTGTTGGGCAAAGGCTACACCGCAGATCGCCAATGGCCAATATACCCACCTCCGGCAAAGCCCCCGCCGATCTGTTCGGCCATCCGCGGGCTTTGAGCTTTCTGTTCGCGACGGAAATGTGGGAGCGCTTCTCGTATTACGGGATGCGCGCGCTCTTGGTGCTCTACATGGTGAAGTACCTGCTGCTGCCGGCGCAGGCGGGCAATGTGGCGGGGCTTGCCGCGTTCAAAAGCGCGCTGGAACTCGTGTTCGGCCCGCTCAGCATTCAGCCCTTCGCCTCGCAGATCTACGGCTTCTACACCGGGCTCGTTTACTTGACGCCGATCTTCGGCGGGCTGTTGGCCGACCGCGTACTCGGCCAGCGCCGCACCGTCATCATCGGCGCGGCGCTCATGGCCATCGGCCATTTCATGATGGCCTTCGAGCATCTGTTTTTGTTCGCGCTCACCGTGCTCATCCTCGGCAATGGCTGCTTCAAGCCGAACATCTCGACGCAAGTCGGCTTTCTCTATGCGCCCGGCGACCGCCGCAGAGACAGCGCCTTCTCGATCTTCTATGTCGGCATCAATCTCGGCGCGTTTCTGGCGCCGCTCGTCTGCGGCACGCTCGGCGAGGAATACGGCTGGCACTACGGTTTTGCCGCGGCCGGCGTCGGCATGACCGCCGGGCTGGTGATCTACCTCACGGCAACGCCGCTATTGCCGAAAGACGCCTTCGCCAAACGCGCCGACACCGCGCCGCTTGCCCGCCGCGATTGGCAGGCGATCGGCGCGCTGTTGCTGTTGTTTCTGCCGGTCAGCCTGTTCTGGGCCACTTACGAGCAGCAGGGCAACACCATCGTGCTGTGGGCGAACGATTTCACCGACCGCCGCGTGCTCGGCTTCGACATCCCGGTCACCTGGTTCCAGGCGCTCAATCCCTTCATGATCTTCGCCTTCACGCCCTTCATCGTCTCGCTCTGGCGCCGGCAAGGCGCGCGCGAGCCCTCGACGGTGGCGAAGATGTCGATCGGCCTGTTTCTCAACGCCGCGTCCTGGCTGATCATGCTCGCCGCCGCTTACGTCGCGGGCAACGGCCAAGCGAGCTGGCTCTGGCTGTTCGCCTATTTCGTCGTGCTCACCGTCGGCGAACTTTACATTTCGCCCACCAGCCTCTCGCTGGTGACCAAGGTCGCCCCCGCTAGCCTGTTGTCGATGATGATGGGGGTGTGGCTCGCCACCAGCTTCGTCGGCGGATTTCTCGCCGGCTATCTCGGCACCTTCTGGTCGAGCATGAGCAAGGGCGATTTCTTTTTGCTGCTGGCGGTCATCTCCGCCGCGGCCGGCGTGGCGATCGCGCTCATGCACCGCCCGCTGCGCGCTGTCCTCAAAGACTAATCGATCGGCAGCCCGGCATAGTTCTCCGCCAGCGACACCGCCGCCGCCTGCGACGAGGTGACGTAATCGAGCTCGGCCAATTGCCGCTTCATGTCGAACTCGGCGTAGTCGCCGCCCGGCTGGCGATGCAGCATCTGTGTCATCCACCAGGAGAAGCGCTGGCCCTTCCACACGCGGCGCAGGCACGTCGCCGAATAATTTTCGAGGCCGTCGGTTTTCTTGCTGCGATAAAACCCCTCGAGCGCGCGCGCCAGCACCCGCACGTCGGCCATCGCCAGATTCATGCCCTTGGCCCCGGTCGGCGGCACGATATGCGCGCTGTCGCCGGCCAGGAAAAGACGCCCGTGCTGCATCGGCTCGGCGACGTAACTGCGCATCGGGGTGATGCCTTTTTGCAGAATCTTGCCTTCCTGCAACGGCCGTACGCCGTTAAGCCGCGTGTGCAATTCCTCCCAGATGCGCGCGTCCGACCACTTCGCGATGTCGTCGTCCGGCGGGCATTGCACATACAGCCGCGACAAATCCGGCCCGCGCATCGAAAACAACGCAAAGCCGCGCTCGTGATAGGAGTAGATCAGCTCCTTCTCCGGCGGCGGCGATTCCGAAAGGATGCCGACCCAGCCGAACGGATAGACGCGGTCGTAGCCCACCCAGGAATCCGCCGGCAGGCTCGGCCGGCACACGCCGTGGAAGCCGTCGCAGCCGGCGATGAAATCGCAGTCGATCTCCTGCGCCTTGCCTTCGTGCGTGAAACGGATCTTCGGCTTGTCGCTGTTGGAAATCGTGCACGCTGGTTTTGGCGACCTCGAACAGGATCTGGCCGCCTTGCGCGAGGCGGTGCGCGATCAGGTCGGTGACCACTTCTTTCTGATCGTAGATATAGACGTGCTTGCCGATCAGCTTGGCGAAATCGAGCTTGTGCGCCTGCCCGTTGAAATTCAGAAAAATGCCGTCATGCACCATGGCTTCGCGCTTGAGCCGCGCGCCGACGCCGGTCTCGACCAGCATGTCGGCGACCCAATTTTCCATCAGGCCGGCGCGCACGCGCGCCTCGCAATAGGCGCGGCTGCGATCCTCGATGACGATGGATTCGATGCCGGCGAGATGCAGCAGATGCGAGAGCATCAGGCCGGCAGGCCCGGCCCCGACAATGCCGACTTGCGTGCGCATGCAGGAACATCCCCGGCGGATCAGACGCCCTCTATAGGAGAGCGCCCGCGCCAAGGCAAAGGGACGAAATTCGGAAAGCCTTGCACAATTGTGCGCTCAGAACGGCGGCCAGCCGTAGCGACGGACTTTCAATCGGTAGGTGCGGTAGGCCTCGCCGAATTTCGCCTCGAGATAGCGCTCCTCGCGCTTGATCACGCCGAAATGCACGACCAGCGCGAAGACGATCGTCATCACCAGCGTCCAGTCGGAGGCGATCATGACGGCAAATCCGGCGAGCAGCATGATGGCGCCGACATACATCGGATTGCGCAGCCAGCCGAAGACATCCCGCGTGACCAGCGCGGTCGACGGCTTCCAAGGCTCGACGTAGGTATCCGCCCGGGTAAAGGCGCGGATTGCGCTGACGCCGAGCGCTGCGCCCGCCGCCATCAGGATCGTCCCGATGACGATACGCTCCGCGAGCGACAGCAAAACGGTCAGCACATAAGCCGGCATCAGCCGGTCGAGCAGCAGCCCGAGCACGATCGCCGCCAGCGCTATCAGCGGTGGCGGTGCGATGACGCCGGCGGTGTCGGGTTTATCGGCCATCGGTCAATCGCCTTCAACGCGCGAATCGTGCGCCGAGTTTCATGTCTCCAGCCATTGCGCCAGCGCCGCATTCACAGCCTCCGGCCGCTCAACCGTCGACAGGTGTCCGCAATCCGGCACCACCACATAGCGCGCGCCGGGGATGCCGTCGGCGATTTCCTTGTTGAGCTCCGGCGGCGTGGCGAGATCGCCGTCGCCGACCAGCACCAAAGTCGGACATCGGATCGAGCCCAGCAGCGGGCGGGAATCCGGCCGCGACATGATCGCCTGCAGTTGCCGCACGAAGGCGTCCGGACCCGTTTCGTCGATCATCTGGCGCACGATCCCGGTCATCGCCGGATCGTTTTGCCGGTTGCGATGCAAATAGCGCGGGATCGACAGGTCGGCGATCTCGCCGTAACGGCCGGTCTGCGCCATGGCGATCTGCGTCTTGCGCCCCGCGCGTCTGCTCGGGCGTATCGGGGCGCGCCGAGGTATCGAGCAGCGCGAGCTTGGCGATGCGCGTCGGCGCCTGCCGCATCATCTCGAACGCGATGTAGCCGCCGAAAGAAAGCCCGGCGAGCGCGAAGCGCGGCGGTGCATCCTTGAGAATGCGCGCGGCGATCGCCTTGATGTCGGCGTCGCGCCGGTGATCGGCCACCGTCACCGGACCGTAGCGCCAAAGCGCCACGATTTGCGGCGCGTAAAGCCGCGCCGTGCAGGTCAGCCCGGGAACCAGAACGAGCGGCAGGGATTCAGCCATGCGCACCTCGAAAAGCCGAAAAACCTAAAGGTTTATATGACTTATTGCACTGGCGAAGCATTGACTTTGGTCCTGCAAATCCCCATCTTCCGGCTGACCGGTTCGAACGAAGATTCGGCCATCCCCCGCGCAACGCAACTGGTTTTCTCATCCGGCGCGGACCCGGACGCCTTGCTTTGAGGCTATATGCCCTTTTCCCATCTCGGCCTATCGGCCAAAGTTCTCGGCGCCATCGAGGCTGCCGGCTACAAGACCCCCACTCCGATCCAGGAACAAGCGATCCCGCACGTGCTGCAACGGCGCGACGTGCTCGGCATCGCGCAGACCGGCACCGGCAAGACCGCCGCCTTCGTGCTGCCGATGCTCACCATGCTGGAAAAAGGCCGCGCGCGGGCGCGCATGCCGCGCACGCTCATCCTCGAGCCGACGCGCGAGCTCGCGGCGCAAGTCGCGGAAAGTTTCGAGAAATACGGCAAGAACCACAAGCTCAACGTCGCGCTCATCATCGGCGGCGTCTCGTTCGACGACCAGGACGCCAAGCTGGTGCGCGGCGTCGACGTGCTGATCGCCACGCCCGGCCGCCTGCTCGACCATTCCGAGCGCGGCAGGCTGCTGCTCTCCGGTGTCGAGCTGCTGGTCATCGACGAAGCCGACCGCATGTTGGACATGGGCTTCATCCCCGACATCGAGCGCATCGGCAAGCTGGTGCCGTTCACGCGCCAGACGCTGTTCTTCACCGCGACCATGCCGCCGGAAATCCAGCGCATCGCCGATACCTTCCTGCACAATCCGGTGCGCGTGGAAGTCTCCAAGCCCGCCACCACCGCCACCACCATCAACCAGCTGCTGGTTGCGACCGGCCGCGATCCGGCCGAAAAGCGCGAGACGCTGCGCCGTCTGATTCGCTCGGCCGAAGACTTCAAGAACGCCATCGTGTTCTGCAACCGCAAGCGCGAAGTCGCGCAATTGCACCGCTCGCTGCTGCGCCACAAGTTCAATGCCACCGCGCTGCACGGCGACATGGACCAGTCGGCGCGCACCGCCGCGCTGGAATCCTTCCGCAACGGCGAAGTCACGGTGCTGGTCGCCTCCGACGTGGCCGCGCGCGGCCTCGATATCCCGGCGGTCAGCCACATTTTCAATTTCGACGTGCCGCATCACCCCGACGACTATGTCCACCGTATCGGCCGCACCGGCCGCGCCGGCTTGAGCGGCACCGCCATCACCATTGTCGCCCCCATCGACCAGAAGGCCGTCGGCGCCATCGAGCGGCTGATCGGTCAGACCATCCCCTGGATGGGCGACTTGCCGGCCCCGGCTGAGCCGCGCGAGAGCCGTTCCGAGCGGCGAGCGCAAGCCGCATGGCGAACGCCAGCAGGGCGAGCGCCAGCATGGCGAGCGTCATCGCGGCGGCGGCAACCGCGGCGGCCGCGGTCGTCACCCGCAACGCCGGCACGAAAATCACCAGAACAGCCAGCCGGCGCGTGCCGCCGAGCAGCCGCGCCCGCAGCCCGAGCAGCCCCGCCCGCGCCCACAGCCGGCGCCCGCCGCCGAAGAGGCGACGGCAGCCATCTGCCCGCCTTCCTGCTGCGCCCGGTGCCCGCCAAAGCCTGAAGAACACGGGCTTCCGGCCGTCAAAAGCCGCAAATTCCCAGCGTTTACGGGGATTAAGCCTACCGATTTACCCGCGATTCATTTCCCTCGCATACGGTCCCCATTGCGCGCGCGGCCAGAACGGCCGCGCCAAGGGGTCAACTATGGCTGGGCCAGCCGACGAACACGAACGCACCATGGCGTTCGCCGAGATCGCGCTCGGACAGATCAAGGCGCTGCGCCAGCCGGCCACCCCGCGCAATTATGACATCTGGTACGCCTACGCCACCGGCTACCAGCCCTCCCTCAATCAGAAGATCAACGAGACGCTCAAGCAGAAGGGCACGCTCTCGGACGCCGATCTCGAGGACATCTACGCGAGCTTCCTGTCGCCGACCCGGCTGTCGGAACGCATCGACAATGTCGGCACCAAGGTGATGGGCGAGATCGAGCAGGTCATGGCGATGATCGACGCCGCCGCCGGCTCCGCGACCAGCTACAACGAAAGCCTCGCCGACATGACCGAAAAGCTCGGCCAGTCGAAGGACCGCGAGGGCATCCGCGCCATCGTCGAGAGCCTGGTGCACACCGCCAAGGAAATGGAAGCCTCCAACCAGAAGCTCGAGGCCCGCCTGAATGCCTCCAAGCAGGAGATCAACGAGCTGCAGGAAAATCTCGAGGTGGTGCGGACCGAGAGCCTGACCGATCCCTTGACCCAGCTCGCCAACCGCAAGTTCTTCGACAGCGCGCTGGAAGCGGCCATCGCCGACGCGCGCGCCAAGAACGAAGCGCTGTCGCTGATGATGACCGACATCGACCATTTCAAGAATTTCAACGACAGCTTCGGCCACCTGACCGGCGACCAGGTGCTCCGCCTGGTGGCGACCTCGGTCAAGCACAACGTCAAGGGCCTGGACACCGCGGCGCGCTACGGCGGCGAGGAATTCGCCATCATTCTTCCGAATACCGTGCTGCGCTCGGCCATGGTCGTCGCCGACCACATCCGCCGCGCCGTCATGACCAAAGAGCTGATGAAGCGTTCGACCGGCGAGCATCTCGGCCGCGTCACGGTCTCGATCGGCGTCGCCACTCTGCACAAGACCGACAGCGCGCAGAGCCTGATCGAGCGCACCGACATCTGCCTCTATGCCGCCAAGCGGCACGGCCGCAACCGCGTGATGTCGGAAACCGATCCGGAAGTCACCGCCGGCAACGCGCCGGCCGCCCAGCAGGTGGCCTGATTATTCGGCCGCGTCTTTCGCCGGCGTGAGCTGCACGGATTCCCCGCAGCCGCAGGCGCTGGTCTGGTTCGGATTGTTGAAGACGAACTGCGCCGACAGCTTCTCGGTCTTGTAGTCCATCTCGGTGCCGAGCAGGAACAGCACCGCCTTCGGATCGACCAGGATCTTGACGCCCTTGTCCTCGACCACCTCGTCGGTCGGCTTGGCCGCCTCGGCATATTCCATGGTGTATTCCATGCCGGCGCAGCCGCCGTTCTTGACGCCGACGCGCACGCCGGCCACGGGCTTGTCCGCCCGCGCCATCACGTCCTTGATGCGCGCGGCGGCGGCGTCCGTCAGCCGCATCACCTGGGGTCGGGGTCGTGGCGTGGCCATGTCAGTCCTCATCGAGCCTTATCTAGTGTTGCAGGCAAAGATTACCACATATTGAGCACAAGCCGCGCCTCGTCCGACATGCGGCTCGGATCCCATGGCGGCTCCCACACCACCGCGACTTTCGCCTCTTTCACGCCCGCCACGCTGGCGACCGCGTTTTCCACCTGAATGGGCAGGTCCTGCGCCGCCGGGCAATTGGGCGAGGTCAGCGACATCTCGACTTTGACGCCGCGGTCGTCGCCGATGTCGATCTTGTAGATCAGGCCGAGCTCGTAGATGTCGGCCGGGATTTCCGGATCGTAGACGGTTTTCAGCGCGCCGATGATGTCGTCGGTGAGCTTGTTGATCTCGTCCTCCGGCAGCGCCGCCGAGCGCGTCACTGCGGCGTTCTCCGGTGGCTTTTCCGCGACGGGCGCCGGTGTTTGTGTGTCTTGGGTTTCTTGGGTCATGCGAACATATCCTGAGCCTTGGCGAGCGACGCCGCCAGGGCGTCGATTTCATCTTTGGTATTATAGAGCGCGAACGAGGCCCGGCAGGTCGCCGTCAGGCCGTAGCGCGCGAGCAGCGGCATCACGCAGTGGGTGCCGGCGCGCACCGCCACCCCTTGCCGGTCGATGACGGTGGCGACGTCGTGCGGATGCGCGCCCTTCATCTCGAACGACACCACCGGCCCCTTGCCCTTGGCGTTGCCGATGATGCGCAGCGAATTGATCGCGCCCAGCTTCTGGTGCGCGTATGTGACGAGTTCGCCTTCATGCGCGCGGATGCGCGCCTTGCCGATGGAATTGACGTAGTCGATGGCCGCGCCCAAGCCGATCGCCTGCACGATCGCCGGCGTGCCGGCCTCGAAGCGATACGGCGGCTCGCCATAGGTGATGCGGTCCTGCGACACTTCCTGGATCATCTCGCCGCCGCCGTTGAACGGCGGCATGGCGGCGAGCAGATCGTATTTGCCGTACAGCACGCCGATGCCGGTCGGCCCATAAAGCTTGTGGCCGGTGAACACATAGAAATCGCAATCGATGTCGCGCACGTCGACATCCAGATGCACGGCGCCCTGCGCGCCGTCGACCAGCACCGGAATGCCGCGCGCATGCGCGCGCTTGACGACCTCTTTCACCGGCACCACGGTGCCGAGCGCATTCGACATCTGCGTGATCGCCACCATCTTGGTGCGCGGGCCGAGCAGCTTCTCGAACTCGTCGATGAGGAAATTGCCCTCCTCGTCGATCGGCGCCCATTTGATCACCGCGCCATAACGTTCGCGCAGGAAATGCCAGGGCACGATGTTGGAATGGTGCTCCATGATCGAGAGCACGATCTCGTCGCCGGCCTTGATGCGCTCGCGCCCGAACGTATAGGCGACCAGGTTGATCGCCTCGGTGGCGTTGCGCGTGAAGATGATCTCTTCCTTGCGCCCGGCATTGAGGAAGCGCTGCACGGTCTCGCGCGCGCCCTCGTAGGCCTCGGTCGCCTCGTTGGCGAGATAATGCAGCCCGCGATGCACGTTGGCGTATTCGGTCGTGTAGGCCTTCTGGATGCGGTCGAGCACGGCCTTCGGCTTCTGCGCGGAGGCGGCGTTGTCGAGATAGACCAGCGGCTTGCCATAGACCTGCATGCCCAGCGCCGGAAAATCCGCGCGGATTTTCGCGAGGTCGTAGGAGCCGTTGCTGACCGCCGGGTGCGTCATGCGTGCGTCCCCAGCCAGCGCAGCGCCGCGAACATCAGCGCGTCGCGGATGCCCTCGTGCGCGATCTCTTCGATCACCTCGCCGATGAAGGCCTGCACCAGCAGCGCTTGCGCCTCCTTCTCGGGGATGCCGCGCGACATCAGATAGAATTTGAGCGTCTCGTCGGGCGCCGACACGGTCGCGCCATGGCCGCAGACCACGTCGTCGGCAAAAATTTCCAACTCCGGCTTGTTGTCGGCCTCCGCCTCGTCGGACAGCAGCAGCGCGCGCGTCATCATCTTGGCGTCGGTCTTCTGCGCGTGTTGCTTGACCACGATCTTGCCCTGAAACACGCTGTGCGCTTGCTCGTCGAGCACCGCCTTGAACTGCTCGCGGCTTTCGCAATGGCCGGCGGCGTGCTCGATCAGCAGCGTGGTGTCGGCATGCTGCTTGCCGCGCAGCAGGGAAACGCCGCGCATGCCGGCTTTGGTGCCTTCGCCGGCGAAGCGGATGAAGTTCTGGTTGCGCAGCACATTCACGTCGCTGGTGAAGGCGAACGTGTTGAACACTGCGCCTTGCGCCGACCGAAGCCAGCAGGCTCGCCACATGCAGCGCACGGGCGCGCGTCAGCTTGAAATAATCGACCTGCGCCTTGTCGCCGACCACCAGATCGAGCGCGGTATTCACCTGCGCGGGACCGCTGTCGTGTTCCTCGATGATGGTCGCCTTGGCGCCCTGCTCCACCACGATGAGCGAGCGGATGAACACTGAGCTCGGCTTGTCGCTGCCGGCCGCGAACACCAGATGGATCGGCCGCTTGATCTCGGCACCCTTGGCAATGCGGATGACGGCGCCGTCGCCCATCAGTGCGGTGTTGAGCGCCACCGCCGCGTCGTCGGTCGCAAACGTCTTGCCGACATGCTGCGCGACGAGCGCATCGCCTGTCGCCAGCGCCTGCGCCATCGAACCGATGGTCAGCCCCGGCTCGGGCTTCAGGTCGGACAGTTCCGGCGCGAAAACGCCATCGACGAACACCAGCCGCCGGCAATCGACGCCGGAGAAAATGTCGCCCGCAGCCTTGGCATGCGCTTTCGCCGCCGCATCCGGCGGCGCGGCAAGCGGATAAGCCTCGCGCATCAGCGCGCGCAGATCGGTGTATTTCCATTCCTCGACGCGCCGGTGCGGCAGGCCTTGCTTCTCGAATTGCTGGAACGCGTCCGCGCGCAGCGTCGACAGCGCGCCCTTGCCGGGCAGCTTGCCGCGCGCCGCCTCATAGGCAGCGGCCAGCGCCTTCTCGGCGTCGGTCTTGATGGCGCGGACTTCGGCGTTCACGCGGCCGCCTCCTCCTGGAACTCGGCGTAGCCCTTGGCCTCGAGCTCGAGCGCGAGCTCCTTGCCGCCCGACTTCACCACGCGGCCCTTGGCCATCACGTGCACGACGTCGGGCACGATGTATTCCAACAGCCGCTGATAGTGCGTGATGACGATCATGGAGCGCTCGGGCGAGCGCAGCCGGTTGACGCCGTCGGCGACGATGCGCAGCGCGTCGATGTCGAGGCCGGAATCGGTCTCGTCGAGCACCGCCAATCGCGGCTGCAACACCGCCATCTGCAGGATCTCGTTGCGCTTCTTCTCGCCGCCGGAGAAGCCGACATTGACCGCGCGCCGCAGCATGTCCTGGCTGATGCCGAGCGAAGCCGCGGTGTCGCGCACGATCTTCATGAACTCGGGCGTGGAGGCCTCCGGCTCGCCGCGCGTCTTGCGTTGCGCGTTGAGCGCGGTGCGCAGGAAGGTCATGGTGGCGACGCCCGGCACCTCGATCGGATACTGGAAAGCGAGAAACACGCCCTTGGCCGCGCGCTCGTCGGGCGCCATTGCCAGGATGCTTTGGCCGTCGAGCAGCACGTCACCCTCGGTGACGCGATAATTGTCCTTGCCGGCGAGCACATAGGCGAGCGTCGATTTGCCGGAGCCGTTCGGGCCCATGATGGCCGCGACCTGGCCCTTCTCGACCGACAAATTCAGGCCGTTGAGGATTTTCTTGTCCTCGACCTCGACATGCAGATTTTTGACTTCCAGCAGCATTCCAACTCCGATCAGTTCGCCAGCACGGAGATCTCATGCAGCAGATGTTCGAGGTTGCGCTCGACGCCGCCGCCATGGTCGACCAGGTTGGTCGACGGGATGGTCACGTTCTCCGCGACGTGAAAACGATCGGGGCCGATGCGCTTGACGACGATGTAGCGCTCGCCGCCGCGGACGACGAGATCGTCCTCCTCGGCATAGGCCCGGATGTCCTCGAAACTGTTGTTGATGCAATCGGCCAGATCGCTCGCCGGCTTGTCTTGCTCCGATGCAAGCCAACGCCTCCGCTTTGAGCTTTTTGATATCCTCGCTCATCCGACGCTCCCCTCCAGACTGATTGAGATGAGTTTCTGTGCTTCGACCGCGAATTCCATCGGCAATTGCTGCAGCACGTCCTTGACGAAGCCGTTGACCACCAGCGCGGTCGCCTCCTCCGCCGACATGCCGCGCTGGCGGCAATAGAACAGCATGTCCTCCGAAATCTTCGAGGTGGTGGCCTCGTGCTCGAACACGGCGGACGAATTCTTCGCCTCGATATAGGGCACGGTGTGCGCGCCGCAGTCGTGGCCGATCAGCAGCGAGTCGCAATTGGTGAAGTTGCGCGCGTTGGTGGCCTTGCGGTGCGCGGTCACGAGCCCGCGATAGGTGTTGTTGGATTTGCCGGCGGCGATGCCCTTGGAGATGATGCGGCTCGTCGTGTTCTTGCCGAGATGCAGCATCTTGGTGCCGCTGTCGACCTGCTGGCGGCCGTTGGAGATGGCGATCGAATAGAACTCGCCGCGCGAATTGTCGCCGCGCAGGATGCAGCTCGGATATTTCCAGGTGATGGCCGAGCCGGTCTCCACCTGCGTCCAGGAAATCTTCGAGCGCGCGCCGCGGCAATCGCCGCGCTTGGTGACGAAGTTGAAGATGCCGCCTTTGCCTTCGGCGTCGCCCGGATACCAGTTCTGCACCGTCGAATATTTGATCTCGGCGTCGTCGATGCGCGACCAGCTCGACCACCGCGGCATGCAGCTGGTTCTCGTCGCGCATCGGCGCGGTGCAGCCTTCGAGGTAGCGACACGTAGGCGCCCTTGTCGGCGATGATCAGCGTGCGCTCGAACTGGCCGGTGTTGGCCTCGTTGATGCGGAAATAGGTGGAGAGCTCCATCGGGCAGCGCACGCCCGGCGGCACGTAGACGAAGGAGCCGTCGGAGAACACCGCCGAATTCAGCGTCGCGAAGAAATTGTCCGAGGTCGGCACCACCGAGCCCAGATACTTCTTCACCAGCTCGGGATGCTCGCGGATCGCCTCCGACATCGGCATGAAGATCACGCCGGCGCGCTTGAGCTCTTCCTTGAAGGTGGTGGCGACCGACACGGAATCGAACACGGCGTCGACCGCGACGCGCGAGCGCGGGCTGCCGTCCTCGTTGGTGCGCACGACACCGGCCAGCATTTCCTGCTCGCGCAGCGGAATGCCGAGCTTCTCGTAAGTCTTGAGAATTTCCGGATCGACCTCGTCGAGCGAGGCCAGCGTCTTCTTCTTCGGCGCCGAATAGTAATAGGCGTTCTGGTAATCGATCTTGGGATAGTCGACGCGCGCCCAGGTCGGCTCGCGCATGGTCAGCCAGCGCTTGTAGGCGCCGAGCCGCCACTCGAGCATCCATTCCGGCTCGTTCTTCTTGGCCGAGATGAAACGGACGGTGTCTTCCGACAGGCCCTTGGGGGCCTTTTCGGATTCGACGTCGGTGACGAACCCGTATTTGTATTGGTCAACGTCGATGAGTCGGACCTTATCGACGGTCTCTTGTACGGCCGGCATTCTTCCCTCCGCTCACGGTTGCAAGGACCGCGGGTTGGATTTGTCGGTTATGGTGCTGAGCGTGTCTTCGCTGAGCTATCCTTGATTCGATTGGTTGATGGTTTAACGGCGCGCGGCGGACTTAAGCCGCGATGCCGCGTCTCTCCTTAAGTAGTGATTCAGCAAGCTTATTCCAAGTTCCAAGGAACCGGTCGACGTCGGCTGCGGTCGTGCTCCAGCCGAGGCTGACGCGCACCGCGCCGCGCGCAAGCTCGGGCGCGACGCCCATCGCCGCCAGCACGTGCGAGGCCTGCACCTTGCCGGACGAACAGGCGGAACCGGACGACACCGCTATGCCGTTGAGATCGAAGGCGATAATCAAGGTCTCCGCCTTCATGCCGGGAACCGCGAAAAAGCTCGTATTGGGCAGGCGCGAAGCAGCCTCGCCGAAGATCACCGCCTGCGGGGTCGCGGCCTTGATGCCGGCTTCGAGCCGCGCGCGCAGCGTGGCCATGTGCGCAGCGTCGGTCTGGGTTGCGGACGCGGCAACCGCCGCAGCCGCGGCGAAGCCGGCGATGGCGGCGACGTTCTCCGTTCCCGCGCGCAGGCCGCGCTCCTGGCCGCCGCCCTTGATGTGCGGCTCGGTGATGTGGATGTCGCCTCGCCTGATCAAAGCGCCGGCACCCTGCGGGCCGCCGAGCTTGTGCGCGGAGATGGTCATCAGGTCGGCGCCGAGCGCCGCGATGTCGCACGCGATGCGTCCGGGGGCCTGCACCGCGTCCACGTGCAGCAGGCCGTTGGCGGCATGCACGATGTCCGCGACCTCGACGGATCGGCTGGATGACGCCGGTCTCGTTGTTGGCGAGCATCACCGAGATCAGCGGACGCTGGGCCCGAGCAATGGCGCTTCTAAGAGCATTAACGTCGACAATTCCGTCGCGCGTGACCGGCAATTGTTCAATCGAACTCAGCGGTGAAACGCCCGCCGCTCAGCACCGAAGAATGCTCGATGGCCGACACAAACAGCCGGTCGCGCTTGCGCTTTTCGCCGCCAATCTGCAAGGCCGGCGTCAGCGCCAGCATGTTGGCTTCGTCGCACCGCTGGTGAACGTGACGTTCTTAGGCATCCGCGCCAACCAATGCGCCACCTGCCCACGCGCCTTCTCGATCAGACCGCGCGCCGCACGCCCTTCCGCATGGACCGAAGACGGCGTTGCCCGTAACGTTCCAAGCGCTGCTCCACCGCGGCCCGCGCCTCCTCGCGCAAGGGAGCGGTCGCGTTCCAGTCGAAATAAAGGCGTTCAGTCATCGGTAATTTGCTACCTTTGCACGCCAGACCCCGCAAAATGCTTGCTTTTTGCCCTGGGGGTCGTGTTAGAAGCCGACGCGCATCGCGACGCTTATAGCGCGTGTCGCGGCGCTGCACAGCGGAAATCACTATATTTAGAATAGTTCTAAACTAGGGTTCCGTACAGCAAAACCGGTCGAAATGCCGCTGCCGAACGTGCGGCGCGGCGCGTTTGCCGATTGAGGTCGAGAGCATGCCCGAGGTCATTTTCACCGGTCCGGCCGGACGCATCGAAGGCCGCTATCACCCGGCGCGGCAGAAGAACGCTCCCATCGCCATCGTCCTGCATCCGCACCCGCAATTCGGCGGGACGATGAACCATCCGATCATCTACCAGCTCTACTACGCCTTCGTGCATCGCGGCTTCTCGGCGCTGCGTTTCAATTTCCGCGGCGTCGGCCGCAGCCAAGGCGCCTTCGACCACGGCCAGGGCGAGCTCTCCGATGCCGCAGCCGCGCTCGACTGGGCGCAGACCATCAATCCGGAAGCGAAAAGCTGCTGGATCGCCGGCTTTTCCTTCGGCGCCTGGATCGGCATGCAGCTTCTGATGCGCCGGCCCGAGATCGAAGGCTTCATCTCGATCTGCCCGCCGGCCAATCTCTACGACTTCTCGTTCCTGGCGCCCTGCCCGTCGTCCGGCCTGATCATCCACGGCGACAAGGACGCGGTGGTGCCGCACAAGGACGTCACCACCCTGGTCGACAAGCTCAAGACCCAGAAGGGCATCATCATCGAGCAGAAGGTGGTGCAAGGCGCCAACCACTTCTTCGACGGCAAGGTCGAGCCGCTGCTCACCTCGATCTGCGCCTATCTCGACAAGCGCCTCAAGAGCGACCGCAAGCCGACCGCGGCTTAAAGGCTGAGCATCCACTCCGAATCGCCGTTATGATTTGCGGGTGGTGATTCATGCTGCTCGTCAAAACCTACCTCGGTAAAAGCCGCATCCACGGCCTCGGCGTCTTTGCCGGCCAGCCCATCCGCAAGGACGCGAAGATCTGGCGCTTCGTCTACGGCTTCGACCGCTATTACACGCGCAAGCGGCTCGCCAAATTGCCCAAGGCCGCGCGCGACTACATCAAGCTGCACGGCTATCAGTGGAAAAACGAAATCCTGCTGTCCATGGACTACGACACGTTCATGAACCATTCCGAAAATCCGAACACTTATTATCGAAACGGCTTCGTGCTCGCCCGCAGCAATATCCGCAAAGGCGAGGAGATCACCAACGACTACCGGGCCTTCGAGGCGGCGTTTTGCGCGGCGTTCCTGAAGAAACCCAAGCGTCCCGCGCGCAAGCGGCGCTGATCACAGGGTCTTCTGCTTAGCCCCGCATTCCTTGCAGGTGAATTCGACGCGCGTCTGTCCCGGCGGCGCCGAGACGCGGTTGGGCGCGCCGCACTTTCCGCATTTGGCCTCTATGCGGGTGGCGCCCTGCTTGATGGCGATGTTCTTTCGCTCCATCGCCTCTTTGATCAGGCGTTCCGTTTCTGCACGCATTTCTTGTTTCGACATGTCGACCTTGTCCGATTCCAATTCATCCAATTCTTGGCGCTTTTAGCAGTTTTTCGCGGCGGCGCGACAGATGGCTGTCGGTCTAGCCACGCGGATCGGCGATCACCCCGCCCGTCATCGGTTGCTTGACGCCGGTCGTGGTCGGAAACGTATAGGGCAATTTGTTCAACGCGCGCACCGCCAAAAAAGCGAAAGCCTGCGCCTCCAGCGCGTCGGCCGACCAGCCGACCTCATCGGCGGTTTCCACCGTCGCAGGCGCGAGCCGCTCGCCGAGCATCTTCATCAAAGTGCGGTTGCGCGCGCCGCCGCCGGCAACGATCCAGGCCTTCGGCGGCTCCGGCAAGAACGGCACGATGCGGCCGACCGCCTGCACGGTCAGCGCCGACAGTGTCGCCGCCCCATCCGGCACGGAATAATTCGGCAGACCGATATTAGCGAAAGCGAAACTATTGCGATCGAGCGACTTCGGCGGCTTGAGCGCGAAAAAACTGTCGTTGAGCACATTATCGACGAAGGCCTTGTCCGGTTTCCCGGTCGCCGCCACGTCGCCAAAATTGTCGTAAGGCGCGCCGACCCGCGCGCGCATGAAATCGTCGATCAGCGCATTGCCGGGTCCGGTGTCGCATGCGATCGGATCGCCGCCGTCGACGAAAGTGACATTGGCGACGCCGCCGATATTGAGCACCGCGATCGGGTGCGCTTTGCCCAAGTCGCGCGCCAGCGCCTGATGGAACACCGGCACCAGCGGCGCGCCCTGCCCGCCGGCTAAGATATCGGCTTGGCGGAAATCGCAGGCCACCGGCAGCTTGAGCCGGCGCGCCAGCGCCGCGCCGTCGCCGATCTGCACTGTCAGTTGCTCGGCCGGCTTGTGAATAACCGTCTGGCCGTGGAACCCGACGATGTCGACGGTTGCCGGATCGATGTGCTCGGTGGCGATGAACGCCTCGACCGTCTCCGCATGCACGCGCGTGACGAACGCGTCGGCTTCCCTCAGCACACCCGGCCGCGACACGCGATCGGTCAAGGCCGCGCCCTCAACCAGCGCCTGCCGCAGCAGCGCACGCTCGCCGTCCGAATAGGGCCGGTAGCCGGACGGGCCGAGCCCCTCGACGCGCTCGCCGTCGGTCTCGATCAGGGCCACGTCCACGCCGTCGAGCGAGGTCCCGCTCATCAGCCCAATCGCCCGCTTAACCGCCAACGCCCCGCCCCTTCATTTATTTGCCGGACCTGTTACACCACGCGCCACAAGGCAACGACAAGCCCGCGGCCCGCATATGAGCGCCTATAAATCCGAATTCCTTAACGTTCTGGCCGAGCGCGGTTTCATTCACCAAGTCTCGGAGCCGGAGGCGCTCGATGCCCTGGCCAAAACCGGCAGCATCGCCGGCTATATCGGCTTTGATTGCACCGCCGCCTCGCTGCATGTCGGTTCGCTGCTGCCGATCATGATGCTCTATTGGATGCAGCAGACCGGCCACA
Organism: uncultured Alphaproteobacteria bacterium; assembly: GCA_963734465.1. Classification (GTDB taxonomy): domain Bacteria; phylum Pseudomonadota; class Alphaproteobacteria; order Rhizobiales; family Xanthobacteraceae; genus Pseudolabrys. Next base: position 97,319 of record CAVTHL010000015.1, on the reverse strand, counting down.
GGCCGATCGCGCTCATGGGCGGCGGCACCACGCGCGTGGGCGACCCTAGCGGCAAGGACGAGAGCCGCCGCATCCTGAGCGAAGAAGCGATCAACGAGAACCTCAAGGGCATCCGCGCGGTCTTCGCGAAATTCCTGAAATTCGAGGGTGCCGGCGGCAATGCCGTGATGGCCAACAATGCCGACTGGCTGAACACGCTCAACTACATCGATTTCCTGCGCGACGTCGGCCGGCATTTCTCGGTCAACCGCATGCTGTCCTTCGACTCCGTGAAACTGCGGCTCGACCGCCAGCAGGAACTATCGTTCCTCGAATTCAATTACATGGTGCTGCAGGCCTACGACTTCGTCGAACTCTTCAAGCGCGAGAAGTGCATCCTGCAGATGGGCGGCTCCGATCAATGGGGCAATATCGTCAGCGGCATCGATCTCGGCCGCCGCATGATGAACGCGCAATTGTTCGCGCTCACCGCGCCGCTGATCACCACCTCCTCCGGCGCCAAGATGGGCAAGACCGCGGCCGGCGCGGTCTGGCTCAACGCCGACATGGTGAGCCCGTACGACTACTGGCAATACTGGCGCAACACCGAAGACGGCGATGTCGCGCGCTTCCTCAAGCTGTTCACCGTGCTGCCGCTCGACGACATCGCGCGCCTCGGCGCATTGAAGGGGCAGGAGATCAACGAGGCCAAGAAAGTGCTCGCCAACGAGGCAACCGCCATGGTGCACGGCCGCGCCGCGGCGGACGCCGCCGCCGACACTGCGCGCAAGACGTTCGAGGAAGGCGCGCTCGCCGAGACGCTGCCGACCGTCACCGTGCCGCGCGCGCATATCGCCGCCGGCATCAAGGTGCAAGCCGCTTTCGTTGCAGCCGGCCTCGCCAAATCGAATGGCGAGGTCAATCGCGCCATCGGCAATAGCGCAATCGCGGTCAACGACAAGCGCGTCACCACAAACGATCACGTGCTCGGCGAGCAGGACATCACGCCCGAAGGCGTCATTAAGCTCTCGCTCGGCAAGAAGCGTCACGTGCTGCTGCGGCCGGAGTGATTGCGCGCGCGCTCAGCGCGGCACCGGGGTGAAGTTGGGATCGAAGGCGCCGGGCGACGGGATGAATTTGCGCAGCAGCCCAGGCGCAATCGCGCTCACCGGATTGACGATGATGCGCGGCGCATTGGGCGGGCCGCTCGCTTCATAGGTGATGCCGAGCAGACCCTCATTGGCTGCCGCCGCCGAGGATCATGCCGACGATCGGGATCTGGCCGAACATATTGTTGAGCCCGTAGAACGGCACGAAGGTGCCGCGCAGATGCGCGTCGTTCTTGATGTAGTCGATCTGGCCCTCGACGGTCGCGCCCACCGCCGGCCCGCGCACCACGCCGTCGCGGATCGACATCTTGCCGGCGGAACGCGTGAAGTCGGCATGCATTTCGGTGAATTGCACGCTGCCCTGCGGCTGGCCCGGCGCGCCGGCGACCACGCGGTCGAGGGTCGATTCGCCGCGCACGACGAAATTGCGGATCGAGAGCGTACCAACCTGCGGCTTCTGCTCCTGCGTCGGCGGGTCCATCGCCATCCACATCTGCCCGCCGAACATGCGCGGATACATGTCGGTGAAGCGGAACAGCGCGCCGGCATCCTCGGTCTCGAAAAAGATCACCTGGTGGTTGTCGCTTGCGCGCAGGCGCAGATCGCCGTCGAGCGCGGTGTCGCGCCCGATCTTGGACTTCATGGTGAAACTGCGGATCTGGCCGGCGCGGCGTGACAGCCGCAGATCGAGGGCGCGCAGCGGCTCGCCATTATGGCCGATTACCATGCCGAGCTTGATGTCGAGGTCGAGGTCCGCCTGCGGCTTATGCTTGCCCTGGTCCGGCGCCTCGCCCGCAAGCGAGGACTTTACGAAATTGCGCCCGTCATAAACGTCGCCGCGCATGTTCACGTGCAGCACGCCGTCGCTGGTGCGATCCGCCTTCAGCGCCACCTTGTCGACGGCCGACAACGCAAAGACCGGCAAATCGGCGGACAGGATGTCCCCGTTATTGTCGAGCTCGACTGTGCCTTTCACGTCGGCGCCCGAACCGTCGATCGCCAGATTTTCCAAGCGCACCGATTTCGCCGTCTTCGCCAGCGTATAGGTGGCGCGCGCGGGCTGGCCGGCCGGCTTCTGCCAGCCCGGCAGCAAATTGTCGATCTTGGCCGACGTGAGATCGGCCTCCACGCTCAGCCGATCGTCCTTGACGTCGTCGCCGACGCTGCCGACGACGTTGACGGGAATGACGCCGGTGACGGCATTGCCGAAATCGATGCCCATGCGGTGACGGGCGGCGTCGTCGAGCTTGGACTGCAAATGCAATTGAGCGTCGCTGTCTTTCTTCTTTTCGACGTCGATCTGCGCCGGCGTGCCGTTCACCTTGACGTCGCCCTTGACCTGATAGCCGTCATTGGTCGCGGTCACGCGCAGCGTGGAGGCCTCGACCTTGCGGCCGAGCAGCAGCTTGTCGGCGGCAAAATTGGTCATATCCGCGGTGATGATGTAGCTCGAGGAATTCTTCGGCAGGTTCTTGCCGACCAGCAGATCGACGTCGACGCGCGCGCCGACCGTGCCGCGGGTCGTGGATGGGTCGAGCGTAAGGCCGACAATATCGCGCATGCCTTTGGTCGAAAGCAGCGTGGCTGCCGCCGGCACCGCTCCGTCGATGCGGAAATGGACCCGCGCCGGCGCAGGCTTTGGATGCGTGTCCGGCACCTCGAAAATGCCGTTCGCGACATTGAGCTTGCGCGTCGAATCGATGTCCACCGTGCCGCGGCCGAGACTGACGGTCGCCACCCGTCCGGAAATGCGCACCGTGAGATCGGCGTCGTGAATTTCCGGCAGCGTGTCGACCGGACGCAGACTGGTGCCGCTGGTTTCGACATCGACCGCAAGCCCGTCATCGGGCATCGGCGGGCCGCCCGCCCGGAAATACGACATCGGCGCATTGCCGGCGACCACGGCACGTTCGACGATGCCGCCGTAGACATGCTGCTCGACCCATTGCCGCACCGCGTTGGCGGCAAAGATCGGCCACAACCGTTTCATCACCGAGCCCGGCATGCGGGTGCAGGCGATACCGAAGGCCAAATGCGGCTCGGTGCCGGAATAGTCGAGACTGCCGGTGACGGCGAGGCCGACATTGTACAGCGGCCGCGTGTCGACACGCGACAGATCGCCTTTATCGAGGTCGATCCGGTGGCGCGTGGTATCGATGCGCCCCTCCATATTCACCCGGTTGATCGAAAAAGCGTCGCCTTCGAACGTTCCCGTGGCGGCGAGAATGATCGGATCGATCACCGTCTCGTCCGCGCGTCACGTTGAAGCGCCAAATGCCGCTGTCGTCCTCCGGCGCCTGCAGCATGGCGCGCATGGTGAATTGATTGCCGGCCGCCTGAACCTGGAACGGCACGGCCAGCACGTGCGTTCGCGGGTCCCAATTGAATTGAATGTCGGCACGCTCGACATCGATACTGTATTTGTCCTCGCCGTGGTCGACGATACTGCCGCGGCCGGCGACGACGCGGCCCTGCAAGCGTTGCAAAACGCCCGCGGCCGACAGTTCGGCGCGCACGCTGGCTGTGACCGGCAGCTCCGCGTCGACCGGGCCTTCGTTGAGTCGCAGCGCGAGCAGCACGTCATTGATCCGGACGTCGCGCGCCTCGATGCCGAGCGCGCGTACGCCATCGCCCAACGGCCGCATGGCGGCGCTCAATTCCCAGGGCCGGCTCTTGTTGTCCGACGCCAGGATGAAGCTCAGACCGCCCTGCGTCGGGCGCATCAGGCTGACGTTGATCTGGCTGAACGACCAATGCTTGCCGTTGCGCCGGTCGTCGACCGTCAGATTGCCATTCTTGAGGCCGAGTTCGCGCAGATCGTGGCCGTCGAGGCCGGTGGCGCCGAGTCCGTCGATCCACGCCAGCAAGCCGGCGATATCCTCGACACCGGCGCGCAGCGGACCCGGCACGCTCGATTCGACGATCTTGGTCGCGCCGGACAAGCCCAGCGCCGGCGCCGCGGTGGCAATCGGGCGCTTGTTGGCGCCGGCGAACACGGTGACGCTGCCGTCCTTCTCGATGCGCACCGCCATTTCGGCGCCGACCAGATTGAGACTTTTCGCCCGCACCGTGCCGCTGAGCAAGCTCAAGCCGGACAGACCGACTTCCGCCTTGGGCGCGCTTGCCACGATGGTGCCATCGGCGTCGCGCACAACGATGTCGCGCAGGCGCAGCGACACGCGGCCGCCCTCGTCGCGCTCGAGCTGCGTGCCGCCGACCGAGACCATATGCTTGCCGCCGAAATTCTCGGCGATCGCCGCCTTCAGCCACGGTGTCGCCAGATCGAGCTCGATCGGTCCGCTCAACAGGCGCCACCATAAGGCGGCGATGGCGACGGTGACGAGGCCGATGGCGAGCGTGCTGCCCCAGAATATCCGCCGTACCAAAGGCCGGCGCAGACTCCTGACCAGCGCGCGCTGCAGCCGGTTCCATTTGCGGCGGGGGCCGTGCTCGCTCAGATGGTGGGGGTGGGCAGCGTGCTCATGCCCGGACCCCTGCTCATGCTTGGCGTGATGATGGATCGGGTGATGCGACGGGTGATGCGACGGGCGGTGCGCGGCCGCCGCGTGGTGCTCCGGATGCTTCGTGTTGTGGTCGTTGCGTGTCATGCCCTAGCGGGCGCCCCTCGTACGGCGCTGGTCGCGCATCCCTTACCGACCGGCGCCGGCGGCGCGCGCCCTCGACCCATATCCGTGGAACCGCTTGCGCCCACCCGACGCAAGTGGCAATTGCGACATTGACCGCTCGAAAACGACGAAAGGAAGGCACATGGCCGGTAGATCGGCGCGCGAATTGGCAGCCGGCGACAAGGCGCCCGCCTTCACGCTGGCGGGCGACGGCGGCGCGACGGTGTCGTTGAAGGACTTCATGGGGCGCAATTTGGTCCTTTACTTCTACCCGAAGGCCGACACGCCGGGCTGCACCAAGGAAGCTATCGCATTCTCCAAGCTGCGCGCAGCGTTTGCCAAAGCCGGAACCGATATCCTTGGGGTATCGGCCGACCCGGTGGCAGCCCAGGACAAATTCAAAGCCAAACACAAACTCACGGTCGCCCTCGCCTCCGACGAGACCAAGAAAATGCTCGCCGCTTATGGCGCTTGGGGCGAGAAGTCCATGTATGGCCGCAAGTTCATGGGGGTCATCCGCAAGACCTTCCTGATCGACGGCAGGGGCCGCATCGCCCACGTCTGGCCGAAAGTTTCGGTGGAGGGCCATGCCGAGGAGGTCTTGGCCGCCGCCAAAGACCTATAATTGGATCTTTAATGCCCTGCATTTCCAGCCGAATCGGGCGCCGCACGGGCAAGCTTAGCGGCTTTTTAACCATATCGGATTGATATCGAAGGTGAGTTGCGGTCCACCGGCTCGTTCGAGTGGGCGGCGGGAGCGTCGATGTCGTCCACGTCCAGCTACTACCCCGAACCCCATCACGGCCACTACGCGCAGCAACCGCCGCGCGCGCAATCCGCCGCCGCCGTCTCCCGCCATGTGCAGCAACGCAGCCGCAACGGCTACACGCTGCAGCACGGCGGCCGCCAGGTCCGCATCGGCCCGGTCGCGTTCTGGATCGTGGTCGGGACGTTGGTCGTGATGGCGATCTGGTCGATCGCCACCGGCACCTATTTCGCCTTCCGCGAGGACGTGCTCACCCGCCTGATCGGCCGCCAGGCGCAACTGCAATTCGCCTACGAAGATCGCATCGCCGAGCTGCGCGCGCAGGTCGACCGCATCACCAGCCGGCAATTGCTCGATCAGGAGCAATTCGAGCAAAAGCTCAAGGAGCTCTTGCAGCGGCAGGCGACGCTGGAGCAGCGCACCAACGCGCTGTCCGGTGACGTGGTGACCACCGGCTCGATCCGCCCGACCCGCCACGTCGCGCCGCCTTCGCCGCCGAGCGACATGCAATTGAAGCCCTCGCCGATCAGCGACACGGTGATCTTCACCGCCCCGCCCGACCGCGAAGCGCGCCTGGAATCGCGCGAATTGCCGGCGAGCGCGACCCGGCTCGCCGCGCGCGGCGACGGCACCGGCTTGAACGGCATCCTGGCGCGCGTCGAAGGCGCGCTCGACAAGGTGGCGCACCGGCAGACCGCGGCGCTCACCGATATCGAGGAGCAAGTCGACACCAAGTCACGCCGCATGCAGAGCGTGCTCGGCGATCTCGGCATTTCGGCGGGCACCGCGCCGGCGCGGCCGGCGGTCGGCGGCCCGTTCGTGCCGCTGAAAGCGCCGGGGTCCGGCGCGAGCGCCTTCGACCGTCAGCTTTACCGCATCAATCTTGCGCGCGCGCAGATCGATCATTTGAACCACGTCCTGGTCGCGGTGCCGGTCCGCAAGCCGGTCATCGGCGAAGTCGATATGAGCTCGCCCTTCGGCGTGCGCACCGATCCCTTCCTCGGCCGCCCGGCCATGCATACCGGCATCGACCTGCGCGGCGAAACCGGCGAGCCGGTGCACGCCACCGCCGCCGGCAAAATTTCGATCGCCGGCCGCGACGGCGGCTACGGCAACATGGTCGAGATCGACCACGGCAATGGGCTGGCCACCCGCTACGGCCATTTGTCGGAAATCGACGTGAAAGTCGGACAGACGGTGCGCATCGGCCAGGTCATCGGCAAGATCGGCTCGACCGGCCGCTCGACCGGCCCGCATCTGCATTACGAAACGCGCATCAATGGCGAGGCGGTCAATCCGCAGAAATTCCTGCGTGCGGGCTTGCGGCTCGGCAACGTTTGAGCCGCCCTCAAGCGCTTCGTATAATCGCTAAAGGATTATAGGGGGACGCCGCATCATGCGGATTGGGCCACGCCATCCATGGCTCGGCGCGGCCGGGTTTCACCTTGCACTGCCGCTGCTCGAAGGCTTCTACCGGCGTCGGCACATCCACCGCGCAACCAGCCGTTTTGCGCGCGACCGCATTGCCGCCATCAAGGACAAGATCACGCGCGGCGACACCGTCTATCTCGCCGGCGTCTCCGCCGCCGGTACCCACAACGCAGGCGTCGCGCTGGTCGAGGTCGACCGCAATGGCCCGAAGCTGATCTTCAACAACGAGGAAGAGCGCTTCTCCGCCGTCAAGCACACCAACGCCTACCCCGAGCATTCGATCGCGGCGCTGCGCGATTGGCTCTCAGCGCGCGGGCTCGGGCCCGAGCGCATCGACGCCTGGTTCACCTCCTGGGATTATGCCGCGTTCGGCGCGACGCTGATCCGCACGCTGCTGGAGGAGGCGCCGCAAAGCTTCAGCATGGTGCGCGGGCAAGCAACGCCGCTGTTCAATCTGCGCGACCTCGACCGCGGCACGCGCGCCGCCCGCCATATCGGCCGTCAGCTCGGCTTGCCCGCGCCGGTCGATCTGATCGGCACGCCGCACCACGACAATCACGCCTGGTTCTCGTTTGCGGTCTCGCCCTTCGCGCACGAACAGAAGCCGGTGATGGTCGCCGTACTCGACGGCCTCGGCGACATGGGCGCCATCTCGCTCTACGTGGATCGAGCGCGGCCGCATGCGCCTGCTCTACCGCAACGACAGCGTGTTCGACTCGCTCGGCATTTTCTACGCCGTGATCTCCTCGACCCAAGGCGGCTGGACCTGGCTGTCGAGCGAAGGCCGCTACATGGGCGCCACCGCCTATGGCAATAACGACCGCAAGAGCAATCCGTATTACGCCGCGCTGAAAGACATTTTCGTTCTCGCGCCCGAGGGCCGCATTTATATCAATCGCGATCTCGCCAATTGGCCGCGCGATATTCTGCATGAACCCTATACCGACGCGCTGAAAAAGATTCTGGGCGAGCCGATCGCGCTCGACGACATGTGGAATCCAGACGCCGTGCTGCGTGTCGAAGACATCCAGCACAAGGAGAACACGCAAAGCCGCCTCGACATCGCCGCCGCCACGCAACTGGTGTTCGAGGATGCGCTCAATCACATCATCGAGCACCTCATCGTCGCCACCGGCAGCGACAAACTGGTGCTCACCGGCGGCATCGGGCTCAATGCGCTCGGCAATATGCGGCTGCTTGAGCGTTTCGACGAGAAGTTTCTACCGGCGTGAGTTCGGCCGTCCGGCGCGGCTGCATCTATGGGTGCCGCCGACGCCGAACGACGCCGGCGTCACCATGGGCGCGGCCTATATGGGCGCCTATCTCGCCGGCTTCGGCATCGGTGAGCCGGCGGTGCACGCGTTCTACTGCGGCATGCCGCCTGGCGAACACGACATCCGCGCGGCGCTCGAAGCCGACCCCGATGTCGAATGGATCGAGCTTGTGCCGGCAACCGGCGACGCGCGCGCCCATTACGCCGACTTCATGGCCTACATGACCGCGCAGGACGCGATCTTCGCGCTCTACCAGGGCGCGGCGGAGACCGGCCCGCGCGCGCTCGGCCACCGCTCGATCCTCGCCAATCCGTGCAATCCGCAGACGCGCGAGAACCTGAATGCGCGCGTGAAATACCGCGAAGCCATCCGCCCGCTGGCGCCGATGATGACGCTGGAAGCCGCCAAGCAGTTTTTCGAATTGCGGAGGGCGCGAGCGACGCCGATTACAACGCCTACAACTACATGGTGCTCACCGCGCACGCGCGGCCGCGCGCGCGCACGCTGATCCCATCCGTCGTGCATGCCGACGGCACCGGCCGCCTGCAGATCGTGCGCGAAGAGACCGACCCCGCTCACCTACGCCTACCTCAAGGCGCTCGGCCGCCGCATCGGCGTCGAGGTCGCGGTCAACACCTCGTTCAATGTCGCAGGGCCGATCGCGCAGACGCCGGCGCAGGCGCTCGACACGCTGCGCCGCTCCAAGGGCCTCGATGCGGTGCTGATGTTTTCCGCGGAAGGGGCGGTCTTTGCGGCGCTGCATTCCGGCAGCGCGCAAGGCGATAGCAAAGACGGCGCCCGCTTCCGCGGCTGGCTCAAAGCCTGGCAGGCGGAAACGGGGCACCGCCTGGAGCTTTGAGCCTGAGCCTCGATTAGGCGCCGAGACGCTCGGTCGTAATCAGCCGGACATTCGGATTGCCGAGCGGCGTGCCGACGCAATTGAGATAAGGCCAAGGCTGCTGCGTGCAGGTCTTGAGCACGGCTTCCGCCGGTGGCGCCAGCGGGCCGGCATCGAGCCGGTCGCTCGCCGTAGTCAAGATTGTGAACGCGCCGGCAATCGCGGCAGCGGCCAACACTGCGGAGATGATGAACCTGAACATGACGTCACCCTGATTTGTGTGCGCGTCCCGGAGCGAGCCGGACGCTTTTGATTGAGGTGACGATACGAGCGCTGATGTCCGGCCGGCTGTGTTGCGCGTCACACGCACGGCGATGTGATCGGCCTTCGAAAGCCATTGGTTTGTCTGTAATTTTTGCCGGACGGTAAATTTGGCTGTGAAGCGGGTCACAGGTTGGGCGTGTGACGCAGCTCACACTACTCGACGTCTTCCACTTCCGCCGGGCCGCCGCCGAATGCTTTCTGCGCCAGCGCCGCCTGCATGAACTCGTCGAGATCGCCGTCGAGCACGCCGGCGGTATTGGAGGTCGTCACGCCGGTGCGCAGGTCCTTCACCATCTGATAGGGCTGCAACACATACGAGCGGATCTGATGGCCCCAGCCGATGTCGGTCTTGGCGGCCTGCTCGGCGAGGGCCTTATCCTCGCGTTTTTTCATCTCTGCCTCGAACAGCCGCGCGCGCAGCATGTCCCAGGCAATCGCGCGGTTGCGATGCTGCGAGCGGTCCTGCTGCACCTTCACCACGATGTTGGTCGGGATGTGCGTGAGGCGCACCGCGGATTCGGTCTTGTTGACGTGCTGGCCGCCGGCGCCGCTCGATCGCATGACGTCGGTGCGCACGTCGTTCTCGTTGATCTCGATCTTGATGCGATCGTCCACCACCGGATAAACGACCACGCTGGCGAACGAGGTGTGCCGCCGCGCATTGGCGTCGAACGGCGAAATGCGCACCAGGCGATGCACGCCGTTCTCGCTTTTGAGCCAGCCATAGGCGTTGTGGCCCTTGATCATCACGGTCGCCGACTTGATGCCGGCGCCCTCGCCTTCGCTTTCCTCGAGCCAATCGACTTTGTAGCCGTGCGCCTCCGCCCAGCGCACATACATGCGCATCAGCATGCCGGCCCAATCCTGGCTCTCGGTGCCGCCGGCGCCGGCATGAACTTCCAAATAGCAGTCATTGGCGTCGGCCTCGCCCGACAGCAGCGCCTCCAGTTCGCGCCGCGCCAGCTCGGCGCGCAGCCGCTTGAGCGCCGCTTCCGCGTCGCTGACGGTCTTGTCGTCCTTTTCGGATTCGCCGAGCTCGAGCATGGTGAGCTGGTCGTCGAGCTCCTGCTCGATGCGGCCGATGGCGGCGAGCTGGTCCTCGAGCGCGTCGCGCTCGCGCATCACGCGTTGCGCGCGCGCCTGGTCGTTCCAGAGAGTGGGATCCTCGGCCTCTTTGTTCAGCTCGGCGAGGCGCCGTTTCGCGGTGTCGACGTCAAAGATGCCTCCTCAGCAGTCCGAGCGACTGCTTGATCTCGCCGACGAGCTTTTCTGTTTCCGCGCGCATCTAAAGTCCTGGCCGCCTATAGCGGCGTTTCTTGTCCGTGAGTGAGGATTTAACGTCGCCGCAGCGCCGTCGCAAGGATCAATACAACCCGCCGGTGCCCGAGCGCACGGCGCGCCCGGCGTCGGGCGGCACATTGCCGAAGAACGGCGGCCGTCCTCCGTCGTCCCCGCTCGTCGCCATAGCCGACCACCGCATCGTTGTCGGGCGGCGCGGTGCCGGGCTTGAAGGCTTCCAGGATCACCTTCGGGTCGCCCGGACCGGCACGCGCGCCGGTCTTGAGGTCGACGCGGATGAGCTTGATGCCGGGCGGCACGCGGAACGGCACCGGTGGCTTGCCGGCCAGTGCCTCTTTGAGGAAATCGCGCACCACCGGCGCCGACACGTGGCCGCCGGTCTCGCCGCGGCCGAGCGGCTTGGGCTTGTCGTAGCCGATATAGACGCCGGCCACGATCTCGGGCGTGAAGCCGATGAACCACGCATCCTTGAAGTCGTTGGTGGTGCCGGTCTTGCCGGCAACCGGCCGGTTGATGCTGCGCACCACGGTCGCGGTGCCGCGCTGCACCACGCCCTCCATGATCGAGGTGATCTGATAGGCGGTCATCGGATCGAGCACCTGCTCGCGCCGGTCGATCAGCGAGGGCTCCGGCTGGTTCTCCCATTTCTTGGCGTCGCAGCCGATGCATTCACGCTGGTCGTGACGATAAACGGTGTGGCCGTAGCGGTCCTGGATGCGGTCGATCAGCGTCGGCTTGATGCGCCGGCCGCCATTGTCGATCATGGCGTAGGCGCTGACCATGCGCAGCAGCGTGGTTTCGCCGGCGCCGAGCGCGAACGACAGATAAGGCGGCAGATTGTCGTAGACGCCGAAGCGCTTGGCGTAGTCGGCGATCAGCGGCATGCCGATGTCTTGCGCGAGCCGCACCGTCATGACGTTGCGCGAATGTTCGACGCCGAAGCGCAGCGTCGAGGGCCCGTAAAAATCCTGCTCGTAGTTTTCCGGCTTCCAGACACCCATGCCCGGGCCCTGATCGATTTCGACCGGCGCGTCGAGAATGAGCGAGGACGGGGTGTAGCCGTTGTCGAGCGCGGCCGAATAGACGATCGGCTTGAACGAGGAGCCGGGCTGGCGCAGCGCCTGCGTGGCGCGGTTGAACTGGCTCTGGTCGTAGGAGAAGCCGCCGACCATGGCGAGCACGCGGCCGGTCAAGGGATCCTCGACCACCATGGCGCCGGAGACTTCCGGCACCTGGCGCAGCGTGAATTGGCCCTGATCGTTGATCGGCTCGACATAGATCACGTCGCCGGCGCTGAGCACCTGGTCGACCCGCTTCGGCACGGCGCCTTTGACCTTCGCCCATTTCACGCCTTCGAGCGGCACGATGCCGACATCACGCTCTTTGGTGACGGCGCCGCCCGGGTCGCGGCCGGGCTGCAAGCCGATGCGCGCCGACCTGTCGCCGGTTTCAAGCACCACCGCGAGACGCCAGGGCGCAATATCGGTCGGCCCCTTGACGTCGGCGAGCTTGGGACCCCAATCGGCGCCCACGTCGATCTTGGCGACCGGCCCGCGATAACCGCGCGCCTCGTCGTAGTTCACCAGTCCGGCAATGAGTGTCTTGCGCGCCAAGACCTGCAGCTTGGTGTCGAGCGTCGTGCGCACCGACAGCCCGCCGTCATAGAGCTTCTTCTCGCCGTAGCGGTCGTAGAGTTCGCGCCGCACTTCCTCGGCGAAATATTCCGCGGCGAAGGTGTGCGTGCTGACCGGCTTGGTGGTGACGCCAAGCTGCGCACGCTTGGCCTGCTCGGCCTCGGCGCTCTTGATGAAGCCGTCTTGCGCCATCTGGTCGATCACCCAGTTGCGGCGCTCGAGCGCGCGCTCGCGCTGGCGGAACGGATGATAATTGTTCGGCGCCTTCGGCAGCGCGGCAAGATAGGCGGCTTCCGAAACCGAAAGCTCGTTGACCGATTTGTCGAAGTAGACGAGCGAGGCGGCGGCGATGCCGTAGGCGCCGAGGCCGAGATAGATCTCGTTCAAGTAAAGCTCGAGGATCTTGTCCTTCGAATAAGTGCGCTCGATCTTGAGCGCCAGCAGCGCTTCCTTGATCTTGCGCGTGAAGGAAACCTCGTTCGTCAACAAGAAGTTCTTGGCGACTTGTTGCGTGATGGTTGAAGCGCCCTGCGGGTGGCGGCCGGAGCCGAAATTCTGCGCGTAGTTGACGCCGGCGCGCGCGATGCCGGTGAAATCGAGCCCGCCATGCTCGTAGAAGTTCTTATCCTCGGCGGCCATGAAGGCATAGATCACCCGCTTCGGCACCGCCTGGATGGGGATGTAGAGACGCCGCTCGCGGGCATATTCGGCGACCAGCGAACCGTCGGCCGCGTGCACCCGCGTCATCACCGGCGGCTCGTAGTCCTGCAGCTGCGAATAGTCCGGCAGGTCCTTGGAGAAGTGCCACAACAGGCCGGCGACCGCGGCGACGCCCACCACGAACAGGATGGTTCCGGCCGCGAACAGGAACCCGAAAAAGCGCAGGATGAGCTTCATGAAGTGACCCTGGCGGCCAATATGGCGCTGCCAAAAGCGCCCGTCCACGGGGCGCTAAAGCCCTGACTTGGCCCGGTTTTATGTTGAAACTGAGGCCGGGCGCCCATCAGCGTGCCCCCACGCTGGCGCCGACCAGGCGCTTGGCGAAGAAGTCGTCCACCGCCTGCGCCATGGCGGTCGCGGTATGCGCCTGCCAATCGGCCGAGGTCAGGTTCTTGAGGTCCCGCCGGGTGGACATGTAGCCCAATTCGATTAGCACCGAGGGCACGTCGGGCGCTTTGAGCACGATGAAGCCCGCAGATTTGACCGGGCGCAGGTGCAAAGGCGCGACCCGCTTGATGTCGCCCACCACCATCTGCGCGAATTGCAGCGAGAAGGTCTTGGTCTCGCGCTGGGCCAGATCGATCAGGATATTGGCGACGTCATCCGGCTCGGCCGAAAGATCGACACCCGCGATAATGTCCGACCGGTTTTCGGTCTCGGCCAGCCGTCCGGCTTCCGCGTCGGAGGCGTGTTCGGACAGCGTGTAGACGCTCGCGCCCTCCGCAAAACCCTCGCTGCGCGGCACCGAGTCGGCATGGATCGAAATGAACAGCGCGGCCTTGAGCTGGCGCGCGATGCGCACGCGCTCGGTGAGCGGGATGAAGGTGTCGTCCTTGCGCGTCATCGACACCCGGTATTTGCCGCTGCGCTCGAGCAGTTCGCGCAGCTTGAGCCCGAAGGCGAGCACGACGTCCTTCTCCTCCTGGCCGTCGAGGCCCTTGGTGCCGGTGTCGATGCCGCCATGGCCGGGATCGATCACCACCAGCGGACGCGGATCGCTGCTCGCCTGCGCCGGCGGCTCGTTGCGAATGGCGGCTTGGCGGCCCGGCGCGCGCAAGACCGATATCGCGCAGGAAGCTCGCCGGTCGGTCGCGGCCAGATCGAGCACCAGCCGCGCCGGCTGTCCGTCGACCGCCGCAAGGGTGAAGGCCTTCTCGACCCGCACCGGCCCGGTGACGTCGAGCACGATGCGCGAGCCGCCCTGCATGATCAGGCCGTAGCGGAAGGCCTTGACCAGGCCGCGGCCCTGCTCACCGGCACGCGGCGGCAGCTTGAAGGCGATTTGCGGCAGGTCGATCACGACTCGATAGGGGTCGGCGAGCGTGAAACTGGTGACATCGACCTTGCGCGTGAGGTCGACCACGAAACGGGTCTGTTTGGCGTCGCCGCCGAGGCGCACGTCGGTCGCCTCCGGCATCGATTCCACCGGCGCGGCGAGCGTTTGCACGGCAATGCCCGGCTCCGCGGCCAAAGCCGGCGGAGCGAACATGACGGCTCCCATGACGCTGGCGAGGACGAGCGGGCGGAACGGCACGATTCAGACCCTTTCCGGCTCTTTCTACTCCAATAAGGCGCTTTCAGTTAACGGAACTTGAGCTTTGCAAGCCGTTCGCGGCGCGGGTGTGGCCAGACTGCACAGATGCCTTGCCATCAAGCACTTAGCGCCGTATGTAGGGTCCTGCTGACGGTTAGAGTTCCGGTTGTGCCGCGTTCGGGTTCCGGCACGCTTTGGTCCAGGACCGCCCCCTCGAGGAAGGCCGGCGGACGGACGAGCGAAACGAGCCGAAGCCCTTGTGAAGGACAATCGGATCAGCGCGCGGCCTCGGGCCGCCCGCGTTTTAAGCCGCCAGCGACGAGAAACCTGGGCTTGCGCTTCGATTGGCGCGGCCACAGCGCCACGGGTCGCAATTTCATGCTGCCGAATTCGCAGCAAAAGCATTTCGAGGTCCACCGCTCTCGCGAATCGATCGTGACGGCGCGCTTTGACTTGGGCCTCGGCACGCGTGAAAACGCGCCCCTCACCTTCAACACACATCTGGCGGACTGCCCAACGCGCCTGCTTGCGCCACGCTTTGTGCGCGAGCCCGCGCCGGCCGCCGCCCCAGTGAGATTTATCCATGCCCGACAAAATGCTGATCGACGCGGCCCACCCGGAAGAGACCCGGGTCGTGGTGCTGCGCGGAAATCGCGTCGAGGAATTCGACTTCGAGAGCGCCAACCGCAAACAGCTTCGCGGTAACATCTACCTCGCCAAGGTCACGCGCGTTGAGCCGTCGTTGCAGGCGGCCTTCGTCGATTACGGCGGCAACCGCCACGGCTTCCTGGCCTTCTCGGAAATCCATCCCGACTACTATCAGATCCCGGTCGCCGACCGGCAGGCGCTCATTGCCGAGGAAGCGCGCCAGCAGCGCGAGGCCGACGACGATGCCGACCACCGCGCCCGCGGCGGACGCGGCCGCCGCCATCGCCAGTCGCGGCCACCGCCAGCGCGACGAGGTGCGGCGCAGCGAGCCGCTGGCCGAAGGAACCGCCGAGAGTCCGGCCGGCGAGCAACCGCCGTTAGAGACCGCCGCCCAACGCCGGCGACATGCCGGAGGCCGGGCAGCCGTCCACCCAATTCAACGATCAATTCGGCGACCAATTCAACGCCCAATCGAATGAGATTGCGGCCGCGGCTGAGGCTGCCGAGTTCTCCGCCGATGAGGTTGCCGGCGAACACGCGCCGGAAACAGCCGGTGAAGCCGCGCCCGAAGCGAACTAGCGAAGCGAGCGCGCACGAACTCGGCGATGCCGCAGCGGAAGCTGCACCTGCCGACGCGCCTCAGGCCGAGTCCGGCAACGGCCACGCCGAGGCCGGCAATGGCAATGGCGAAGAGCATCACGAAGAAGAAGCCGTCGAATCCGTCGGCGGCGCCGACGCGCTGGAAGAAGTGCAGGAGCGCGTGCCGCGCTTCCGCCGCCAGTACAAGATCCAGGAAGTCATCAAGCGCCGCCAGGTCATGCTGGTGCAAGTGGTCAAGGAAGAGCGCGGCACCAAGGGCGCGGCGCTCACCACCTACCTCTCGCTCGCCGGCCGCTATTCGGTGCTGATGCCCAACACCGCGCGCGGCGGCGGCATTTCGCGCAAGATCACATCCGCGGAAGATCGCAACCGCCTGAAAGAAATCTCGCAGGAGCTCGAAGTGCCGGAAGGCATGGGCGTGATCCTGCGCACCGCCGGCGCCTCCCGCACCAAGCTCGAAGTCAAGCGCGACTTCGAATATCTGCTGCGGCTATGGGAGACCGTGCGCGACCTCACGCTCAAATCGACCGCGCCGAAGCTGGTCTACGAGGAAGGCTCGCTGGTCAAACGCTCGATCCGCGACCTCTACAACAAGGACATCGACGAGATCATCGTCGCCGGCGACGGCGGCTACGAGGAAGCGCGCGACTTCATGCGCATGCTGATGCCGAGCCACGTCAAGCACGTCAAGCTCTACAAAGACACCCAGCCGCTGTTCACGCGCTGGGGCATCGAGAGCCAGCTCGACGCCATGTTCTCGCCGGTCGTGCAGCTGCGCTCGGGCGGCTACATCGTCATCAACCAGGCGGAAGCCCTGGTCGCGATCGACGTGAACTCGGGCCGGGCGACGCGCGAGCACCACATCGAGGACACCGCGCTCAAGACCAATGGCGAGGCGGCCGAGGAAATCGCCCGCCAACTGCGTTTGCGCGATCTCGCGGGACTGATCGTCATCGACTTCATCGACATGGACGAGACCCGCAACAACCGCACGGTCGAGCGGCGCATGAAAGACGCGCTCAAGAACGACCGCGCCCGCATCCAAGTCGGCCGCATCTCGCATTTCGGCCTGTTGGAAATGTCGCGCCAGCGCATCCGCTCCTCGGTGCTGGAGAGTTCGACCGAGAAATGCCCGATCTGCGGCGGCTCCGGCCATGTGCGTTCGGTGTCGTCGGTCGCGCTGCAATTGCTGCGCGCGATCGAGGAAATGCTGATCAAGGGTGCCACGCACAATCTGATCGTGCGCACGCGCTCGGAAGTCGCGCTCTATGTGCTCAACCACAAGCGCGCGCATTTGCGCGGGCTGGAGGAGCGCTTCCGCGTGACGCTGACCGTTTCGGCCGATGCAACCGTGACCGGCCAGGTCTCCTACATCATCGACCGCGGCGAACAGGTGCATTCGGTGGAGGCGGCCAAAGCCCTGGCGGATGCCGCGCGCCGCGAAATGCCGATCGAAGACGTGGTCGAGGACGAGGAAGCCGAGATTGCCGAAGAATTGGCGGAAGCCGAGCTCGAAGTCGCCGAGGACCATGCACCTGCCGCGCATGAGGCAGCGCACGAAGGCGCTGCGCGCGAAGGTGCGCCTGAGGGCGAGCGCGACGGCAGCCGCCGCCGGCGGCGGCGCGGGCGTGGCGGCCGTGGTCGCGGCGGTGAACCGCGCGAGCCGCGCGAGGGCGGCCCGCAGCAGTTCACGCACGACACCGTGCCGGAGCACGCCGTCGCGCACGAGGATCACGATGCCGGCGCGCCCGAAGAAGACATCGGCGGCGAACAAGGCGAACGCCCACCGGCGCAAGGCGGCAGCCCCGGCGAAGGCGGTGAGAATCGCGACGGCCGGCATCGCCGCAGACGCGGCAGACGCGGCGGACGACGCAATCGACGCCGTGGCAATGGCGAAGCCCCCCTCTCCGGCGAGCGCCCGGAGCACGAACTTCACGTCGGCGCCGATTTTCCACCCGTGAGCGACGAGGATGCTTCCGCCGTGTCGCCGCCGTTCGATGAGCGGCCGGCCGAGATCGCAGCCGAGGCGCGGCCCGTTCCGCCGCCGCGCGCCGACGTGCAGGAGCAGGTCCCGCAGGAGGCGCCCAAAGAGGCCCTAAAGCGGCGCTCGACGATCCGCGAGCCGGCATCGTTGCGCGAAAGCGGCCCCTCGCCGGCTTTGCCGCCGCCGCAGCCGGTGATCTCGAGCACCGCGGCGGAGGAGAGCGGCACGCCCAAGCGCGGCTGGTGGGCCAAGCGCTTCTCCGGCGACAAAAGCTAACGCGGCGGCGGCGAGCGCAAAATGAAATCGGCCTGGGTCGAGCGCGACGCCAAAGCCGCGGTCGATCATTACGGCAAGGCCGGCGTTGCGCCCGCGCTTGCGCTGCGCGTCTATTCGACCCGGCTGATCGGGCGCGAGCCGAAGCTCGTGCTGCACGGCGGCGGCAATACCTCGGTCAAGGCGCGCACGCGCGACCTCGCCGGCGCCGAGGCGGCGGTGCTCTACGTCAAGGGTTCCGGCTGGGACATGGCCGCGATCGAGCCGGCGGGCTTTCCGGCGGTGCGGCTCGACGCCTTGCTCACCTTGCGCGCGCACAAGGCGATGTCCGACACCGAGATGGCGCGCGTGCTGCGCGCCTTTCTCATCGACCCAGGCTCGCCCTCGCCGTCGGTCGAGACGCTGCTGCACGCGTTCATCCCGGCCACCTTCATCGATCACAGCCACTCCACCGCGGTGTTGAGCCTGATCGATCAGCCGAACTCGGCCGAACTCTGCAGCGAGGTTTACGGCAAGCGGCTTGGTTTCGTGCCCTATGTGATGCCGGGCTTCGGCCTCGCGAAAAAATGCGCCGAGGTATTCGAGCAAAATCCAAAAGTCGAAGGCCTGATGCTCGACAAACACGGCATCTTCACCTTCGGCGAGAGCGCGCACGAAGCCTACGAGCGCATGATCGAGCTGGTAACGCTCGCCGAGCAGCGGCTGCAGAAGAACCGCAAGCCGCTCGCCGCCGCCAAATTGCCGGCCAAGATTGCTCCGCTCCACGCGGTCGCGCCGATCGTGCGCGGCGCCTGCTAGCTTGCGCGACGCCTTTGGCGAGGGCGCGCATCAGCGCCCGATCATGGAATTCCGCACCAGCGACGCGATCCTCGATTTCGTCAACGGCAAGGATGTCGCGCGCTATGCCCGCGCCGGCGTGCTCACGCCCGACCACGTGCTGCGCGTGAAGCCCTGGCCGCTCATCCTGCCGGCACCGCAAGCCGACAAGCTCGCCGACTTCAAAGACGCCGCGCACAAGGCGGCCCAGCAATTCATGGACGACTACCGCGCTTACTTTGCGCGCCACAAGGCGCGCGCCAACGGCGCCGCCATGCACGATCCGGCGCCGCGGCTGGTGCTGGTGCCGGGCCTCGGCCTGTTCGGCCTCGGCGCGAGCGTCAAGGAGGCGCGTATCGCCGCCGACATCGCCGAAGCCGCGGTCGAAGGCATCACCGACGCCGAGGCGATCGGCCGCTACACGCCGATCGGCGAGCAAGACACGTTCGACATCGACTATTGGCCGCTCGAGCTCGCCAAGCTCGGGCAGCGCAAAATCTTGCCGCTCGCCGGCCAAGTCGCGGTCATCACCGGCGGCGCCGGCGCCATCGGTTCCGCCACCGCGCGCGCGTTCGCCCAAGCAGGCGCCGCGGTCGCCCTGCTCGATCTCGATCTGAAAGCCGCGCAGGAAAAAGCGAAAGCGGTCGGCGGCCTGGCGCTCGCCTGCGACGTCACCAACACCGCCTCCGTCAACGCCGCCTTCGAGCAGGTCGTCGCGCCTTACGGCGGTGTCGACATCGCGGTCTCCAATGCGGGGGGCGCCTGGCAGGGCAAGATCGGCGAGGTCGACGAAAAAATTCTGCGCGAGAGCTTCGAACTGAATTTCTTCGCGCACCAGAAAGTGGCGCAGGCCGCGGTCAAGATCATGCTGGCGCAAGGCGACCGGCGGCTGCCTGCTGTTCAATGTCTCCAAGCAGGCGGTCAATCCGGGCCCCGATTTCGGCCCCTACGGCCTGCCCAAGGCGGCGACGCTGTTCCTGGTGCGGCAATACGCGCTCGACTACGGCGCCGACGGCATCCGCGCCAATGCCGTGAACGCCGACCGCATCCGCTCCGGCATTCTCACCGACGATTTCATCAAGCAGCGCGCGCAAGCGCGCGGCGTCAGCGAGCAGAATTATATGACCGGCAACCTGCTCCACCGCGAAGTCACCGCCGACGACGTGGCGCAGGCCTTCCTGGCGCAGGCGCTGGCGCTGAAAACCACCGCCGATGTGACCACCGTCGATGGCGGCAACATTGCGGCGGCGCTGCGCTGACGTATTCCGTTCGATCCGTGCTATGCTGTGCGTCGAGGAACCGCCTTAAGAAAGCATAAGGAAGATGCCCATGCTGCGAACTCTCGGCCTTATCGCCCTGCCGCTCGTGCTGCTGGCGACCCCGGCATCCGCGATCACCACCAATGAGAAGATGGAGACCTGCAAGGTTGGCGCGCAAGCGCAGAACCTCGACGGCGCCAAGGCCGCAGCCTTCGTCAAGAAGTGCATGGCCAAAGGCAATTACGAGCCGGCCGCGCGCCGCGACGCCAAGAAAAAGGCCGTCGTCGTGAAAAAGAAGCCGGCCGCGGCGCCGACCGCTCCCGCGCCGAAGCAGTAGCGTCGCCCGCGCCATCGCAGCGGGGACCGGCATGGCGCTCGAGCAAAACGCACGCCCTGTGCCGCCCGCGCGGCGGCGGTTTCGCGCATTCGTCAGTCTGGAGCTTGCGCTCGATCTCGCCGAGCGCGCGGCCGTGCTGCTGCTGTTCCTGCTGTTCGTCAACCGCATGCTGCCGCGCCTCGTCCAGCTGGTGCTGATTCAGCGCGAGCATCCGGAAGTGATCCTGCTCGCCGCCGGCGTCAACGCGCAGGCACTGTTGCTTGTGCTCTCCGAATTTCTCGGCGTGCTGCTGATCGTCATCCGCCGGCGCTCGGCCTCGCTGTCGTCGCACCCCATCGACTGGGCGCTCTCCTTCAGCGCGGTGAGCGCGCCGCTGCTGCTCACGACGCCGGCCGCCGCCAACGCGTTTATCCCGGAGACGCTCGTCACCACGCTGATGCTGATGGGTCTGCTGCTGCAGATTTCCGGCAAGCTCGCGCTCGGCCGCAGCTTCGGCCTGGTGCCGGCCAATCGCGGCGTCAAAACGCGCGGGCTTTATCGCGTGGTGCGGCACCCGATTTATGCCGGCTACACGCTCACCCATATCGGCTTCCTGCTCGGTTTCCCGTCGCTGCAGAACGCCCTGCTCTATGCCGGCATCTTCGCCATCGAGGTCACGCGTCTCATGCGCGAGGAAGCCGTGCTCAAGCGCGATCCGGCCTATGTCGATTACGTCGCGCGCGTGCGCTACCGTCTGCTGCCCGGCGTCTTCTGATGCGGTGAGCCGATGACGCATCGCATCAAGCTCCAGAGCTCTTGCGGCGACTTCGATCCGAAATTCGTGAAGGCGCTGCCCGCCTTGGAAAAGGCGATGATCGCCCACGGCGTCGACCCGGCAGATTTTGTCATCGCCAAAGATTGGGCGGCCGGCCCACGATTGCCGATCTACTACCGCCCCGACGGCAACCCGATCGACTACACGGTGTTCGTCAAAGGACAATCATTCAGTGTCCGGCAGCCCGACGACCTGAGCTTCATGGCCTATTTTTACGGACTGTGCGCACCACCGCCCGAAAAAGACGACGCTGGGCATCCGGTCGCGCACGCTATTCATTCCGAAGAGAAAAAATTGCACGCGTTCGTTGTGCGACTCGAAAAATGGTTCAACAAGCCGATCTAATCGCTCTGCATGGCCGAAATGGCGATGCCGGCGATGCAGGAATGGATCGCCGGCGCCAAGGCCGAGCCGGACGAAATGGTCGAGCTTGACGTCGAGTTCTAGCGCTTGAGCCAATTGCCGATCCGCTCCACCGCCTCGTGCATCTCCTCCGCCGAACCGGCGTAGCAGAAGCGCAGGAAGTGCCGGCCGTCGATCGGATCGAAATCGATGCCGGGCGTCGCCGCCACGCCCGCCTCGTTCAGCATGCGCTTGGCGAAATCGAGGCTGTCGTCGGAGAAGCGCGCGATATTGGCGTAGAGATAGAAGGCGCCGTCCACCGGCAAAAACTGATCGAGCCCGGCTTTCGGCAGCCCTTCCGTCAGGATGCGGCGGTTGACCTCGTAGCCGTGCTTGACCGCTTCCATCTCCGCCTTGCCGTCGAAGGCCGCCTCCGCCGCCACCTGCGCCAGCGTCGGCACCGAGATCGCCAGATTGCCCTGCAGCCGCTCGACCGCGCGCACCAGATTGTCCGGCACCACCATCCAGCCGACGCGCCAGCCGGTCATGCAGAAATATTTCGAGAACGAATTGATCACCAGCGCGCGCTCCGACACGTTCGCCGCGGTCTCGGCCGCAAAGGCATAGTCGAGCCCGTGATAGATCTCGTCGGAGATGACGCGGATGCCTTCGGCTTCCGCCACGGCGACGAGCTGCGACAGCGCGTCCGCCTCCATCATGGTGCCGGTCGGATTGGCCGGGCTCGCCACCACCACGCCCTGTAGCGGCTTGCGCTTGTGCTCGGCGATCAGCGACTTGGCGGTCAGCGCCCAGCGCGTCTCGGCCGACGGTCGGCGATCAGCACCGGCTCGCAGCCGAGCGCCGAGAGAATGTGCCGGTACGGCGGATAGCCGGGATTGGCCAGCGCCACCCGGTCGCCCGCCTCGAACAGCGCGAGGAACGCCAGGATGAAGCCGCCCGAGGAGCCGGTGGTCACCACCACCCGGCCCGGATCGAGCGCGCAATCGTAAGTGTCGGCGTAGTGGCGGGCGATGGCCGCGCGCAAGCTCGGAATGCCGAGCGTCTCGGTATAGGAGATGCGGCCTTTGGCGAGCGCTGCCTGCGCGGCCTTGATGGCGGTTTGCGGCGCCGGCGCCGCCGGCTGGCCCACCTCCATATGGATGACGCGGGCGCCTTCCGCCTCGCGCTTGGCCGCCGCCGCCATCACGTCCATCACGATGAAAGGCGGCACATCGCTGCGCCGGGACGGCGTTAACAGCCTTTTTGCCGCATCCAGCATCATGATCGACCCAAAATCCGCCGAAACACCGGCCGGAACCGCCCCGCTGCTGCCGTATTCGACGCCAAAAAGACGGGATTACAGGCCGCGTTGACCGCAAAACGGTGCGTCACTAGCTTCACGGCTTCACGCCCATCCCGGTGGTACTAAAGATCGGCATGATCGAGACCGCGAGACCTATCAGGGCACGGCCGCTGGCGCCAGCAGGCCGGGCTGTTGCCATGGTCGCGGCAGCCGCCATTGCGGCGGCGCCGCTCGGCGCGCCGGTGCGCGCGCAGGGCGCTCCGCAACTCCCCATCATCCGCGACGCGGAGATGGAAACGCTCATGCGCGACTACGCCCAGCCGGTCCTGCGCGCGGCCGGCCTTGCCCAGCAGAACGTCAAAGTGGTCGTGCTCAACGAACGCACCTTCAACGCTTTCGTCATGGACGGGCGCCACATCTTCATCAATGCCGGCACACTTGTTCGACGCCAAGACGCCGAACGAGGTCATCGGCGTGCTCGCCCACGAAACCGGCCACCTGGCCGGCGGCCACCTGATGCGCTTCCGCGAGAAGCTCGCGCAGGCGCAGACCCAATCGATCGTCGCCATGCTGCTCGGCGTCGGCGCCATGGTGGCGGGCGCCACCGCCGGGCGCGGCACCAGCGTCGGCGAACTCGGCGCTCCTGCGATCATGGCGCCGCAGTCGGCGATCCTGCACTCGCTGCTCGCCTATGCGCGCACGCAGGAAGACCAGGCCGACCATGCCGGCGTGAAATTCCTCAACGCCACTCACCAATCGCCGAAAGGAATGGTCGATCTGTTCAAGCGCCTGAGCAACGAAATGTTGTACAATACGCGCTTCATCGATCCCTATCTGCAGACCCATCCGATGCCGGCCGACCGCGTCGCCGCGCTCGAGGTGATCGCCAAACAAAGCCCCTATTGGGACGTCAAGGACCCGCCGCAATTGCAGCTGCGCCACGATCTGGTGCGCGCCAAATTGTCCGGCTTCCTGGAGCCCGCCGACACCGTGGCGCGGCGCTATCCGGCGGGCGATCAGAGCCTGCCGGCGCGCTACGCGCGCGCCATCTCCACCTACCGGCATGCCGACCTGCGCGCGGCCATCGTGCAGATGGATGCGCTGATCCACGCCGAGCCCAGCAATCCTTATTTCTACGAGCTGAAGGGCCAGGCGCTGCTGGAAGGCGGGCACGCCGCGGAAGCCGTCGCCCCGTTACGCAGCGCGGTGCAGCTCTCGCATCACGCCCCGCTGATCGATATCCTGCTCGGACAGGCATTGATCGGCACCAACAATCCCAAGCTCGCCGACGAGGCCGTCGGCCTGATCAACGAGGCGCTGCGCACCGAGCCGGAGATGCCGTCCGCCTACATGCAGCTCGCCATGGCCTATGGCCGCAAAGGCGACATCCCGCACGCCGACCTTGCCTCGGCGCAGGCCGCCTTCGCGCGCGGCGACGTCAAAACCGCCAAACAGCTCGCCGAGCGCGCCAAACACGGCTTGCCGGTCGGCTCGCCCGCCTGGGTGCGCGCCGACGATATCGTGAATGTGAAGATGCCCAAGCTGCAATGACGCTACACTCTCAACGATTCCAACAAGGACTTCGATTATGACCTTTCGCCTGCGCCTACCCGCCGCCGCCTTTGCCGCCGTGCTGGCTTTCGCGCTGCCGCAGTTCAGCCGCGCCGACGACGTCTCGGCCGTCCAGCGCGGCGCGATCGAGAAGATCGTGCACGACTATCTGGTCACCCATCCGGAAGTGCTGCAGGAGGCGATGACCGAGCTCGAAAAGCGCCAGGCCGCCGCCGAGAGCGAGAAGCACAAGAGCGCGGTGAAGGAGCACGCGCAGGCGCTGTTCTCGTCGCCCGACCAGGTCACGCTCGGCAATCCGTCGGGCAACGTCACCTTCGTCGAGTTCTTCGATTACAACTGCGGCTACTGCAAGCGCGCCATGACCGACATGCTCACGCTGCTGAAGGACGATCCCAATCTCAAAGTGGTGCTCAAGGAATTCCCCGTGCTCGGACCGGGCTCGGTGGAGGCCGCGCGCGTCGCGGTGGCCGTGCGCATGCAGGACAAGAGCGGCAAGAAATATCTCGAATTCCACCAGAAGCTGCTCGGCGGCCGCGGTGCCGCCGACAACGCCCGCGCGCTCGCGGTGGCCAAGGAGGTCGGCGTCGACATGGACCGCCTGCAGAAGGACATGAAGGGCCCGGAAGTCGACAAGACCTTGCAGCAGGACTTCAAGCTCGCCGAGGCGCTCGGCCTCAACGGCACGCCGAGCTATGTGATCGGCGACAATGTGATCGTCGGCGCCATCGGCCTGCCGGGACTGCGCGAGAAGATCAACACGTCGCGCTGCGGCAAAGCCACCTGCTGAGCGCTTTTCGTATTCAAAAATATCGCAAACGGCCGCCCCCGGGCGGCCGTTTTCATATAAACAAGGCGCGCGGAACCCCAAGTTCCCAAACGAGTTGTCGCGCACCATGTACACGATCGGCATGGAAGAGGAATTCTTCGTGTTCGACGCGAAAACGCGCCGGGCCGTGCAGCGCGTCGACAAAAACTTTTTCAAATCCGCGCGTGAGCGTCTCGGCGATCGCGTCATGACGGAAATGTTGCAGTCGCAAATCGAGGTCGCGACGCCGCCCTGCGCGACGGCAGCCGAAGCGCGCGCGCACCTTGCCAATTATCGCGGCGCACTGGGCCAAGCCGCCCGCGACCACGGCCTCGGGATCGCCGCCATGGGCACCTTCCCGCTCGCCTTCTGGCCCGAGCAGCAGATGACGCTGAAAAGCCGCTACGGCGAAATCATGGACGACCTGCAGATGGTCGGCCACCGCAACATGCTGTGCGGCATGCACGTGCATGTGCAGGTGCCCGACCTCGACACCCGCATCAATCTCATCATGCGGCTCACGCCCTACCTGCCGCTGCTGCTCGCGCTCTCGACCTCCTCGCCGTTCTGGCAGGGCCATCTCACCGGCCTGGTCGGCTACCGGCTCGCCGCCTATGACGAGTTGCCGCGCACCGGCCTGCCCGAACTATTCCGCACCAATGAGGACTACAACGAATTCGTCGACGCGCTGGTCGGCGCCAACATCATTCCGGACGCGAGCTACATCTGGTGGGCGTTGCGCCCATCGCTGCCGAACCCGACCATCGAGCTGCGCATCGCCGACAGCTGCACGCGGCTCGACGATGCGGTCGCCATCGCCGCGTTGTTCCGCTGCCTGGTGCGCGCGCTCGACCGCGACCGCGAAATCAATGCCGGCTTTGACCGCGTGGGCCGTGCCATCACCCAGGAGAACAAATGGCATGCCCAACGCTACGGGATCGCCGCGACCTTCATCGATCCGTTCTCGCGGGACCCGCTCGATATCCACGACTGGCTCGACCAAGTGCTTGCGCTCATTGCCGACGACGTCGCGGCGCTCGGCTGTGCCAGCGAAATCAGACACCTCGACACGATCGTCAACGGCGGCACCAGCGCCAGCGAGCAGGTCAATTTGTTCGCGAAATCGCGCGCCGCCGGCCGCGAAAGGTTAACGGCGATCCATGACGTGATCGATTGGGCCGCGGCCGAGACCCAGGCGGTCGCCTAAAGCGCAGGCCTTAAGCGTGAAACCCGGCCGGGCTTCCCCTTGGCGGCGCGGCCACCTATAAAGCGCCGAGATTGTCCACTGCCGGCCCATGTCACAGACCATTTACGTCCTCAACGGCCCGAATATGAACCTGCTCGGCACGCGCGAGCCGGAGAAGTACGGCCGCGCGACGCTCGCCGACGTGGAGAAGCTGTGCGGCGTCACCGCCAAGCGCTTCGGCCTCGACGTCGATGTTCCGCCAATCCAACAACGAAGGCGAACTGGTCGACTGGATCCAGGAAGCGCACGCCAAGAAGGCCGCCGGCATCGTGATCAATCCGGCCGGCTACACCAGCACCTCGATCGCCATTCTCGACGCGCTGCTGGCGGTGAGCGCGACGGTGCCGGCGATCGAGTGCCACATCACCAATATCCACGCGCGTGAAAGTTTCCGGCAGAATTCCTATATATCGAAGGCGGCGAAAGCCGTGATCGCCGGCTTCGGCATCGAGGGCTATGCGCTGGCGATCACCGGCCTGGCCGGCATGATCGGGGCGAAAGAGAAAAGCGCGTGATCCCGACAAGTGGGAACCGGTTTTCGGATAAGATCACGCGCAAGGGAAGTTGATGGCAAAGACGCCGAAATCGCCGCTGGTCAATCACGAGCTGATCCATGAGCTCACCAAGCTCCTGGACGAGACCGGCTTGACCGAGATCGAGATCGAGCAGGACGGCCAGCGCGTGCGCGTTGCGCGCGGCGCGACCGCTGCGGCCGCGCCCGTCTATGCGCCGCGCGAGCTGCCGCAATTGGTTGGCGAATCCGCCTCGGCCCCGATCGACCCTTCCAAACATCCAGGCGTGGTGATCTCGCCCATGGTCGGCACGGCCTACGCCGCCGCCGAGCCGGGCGCCAAGCCGTTCATCGAAATCGGCAGCAAGGTGAAAGCCGGCGACACGCTGCTGATCATCGAAGCCATGAAGACCATGAACCAGATTCCGGCCCCGCGCGCCGGCACCGTGATCCAGATTCTGTTCGAGGACGGCCAGCCGGTGGAATTCGGCGAGCCGCTGGTGATCATCGAGTGAGCGCGCGTGTTCGATAAAATCCTCATCGCCAATCGCGGCGAGATCGCGCTGCGCGTGTTGCGCGCCTGCAAGGAGCTCGGCATTCCGACGGTCGCGGTGCATTCCACCGCCGACGCCGACGCCATGCATGTGCGCTTCGCCGACGAGAGCGTGTGCATCGGGCCGCCGGCGGCGAAAGACAGCTACCTCAACATCCCCGCCATCCTGTCGGCCTGCGAGATCACCGGCGCCGACGCCGTCCACCCCGGCTACGGCTTCCTGTCGGAGAACGCGCGCTTTGCCGAAATCCTCGCCAGCCACGGCGTGTCGTTCATCGGCCCCAAGGCCGAGCACATCCGCATCATGGGCGACAAGATCGAGGCCAAGCGCACCGCCAAGCGCCTCGGCATTCCGGTGGTGCCGGGCTCGGAGGGCGGCGTCACCTCGGACGCGGAAGCGACCAAGATCGCCAACGAGATCGGCTATCCGGTTTTGATCAAGGCCGCGGCCGGCGGCGGCGGGCGCGGCATGAAGGTCGCGCGTAGCGCGGCCGACCTCTCCACCGCGCTGTCGACCGCGCGCAGCGAAGCCAAGGCCGCCTTCGGCGACGACGCCGTCTACATCGAGAAATATCTGGAGAAGCCGCGCCACATCGAAATCCAGGTGCTGGGCGACGGCAACGGCAAGGCCATCCATCTCGGCGAGCGCGACTGCTCGCTGCAACGCCGCCACCAGAAGGTGCTGGAGGAAAGCCCGTCGCCCGCGCTCAACGCCATGGCGCGCAACCAGATCGGCGAGACGGTGGCCAAAGCCATGCGCGATATTTCCTATCTCGGCGTCGGCACCGTCGAATTCCTCTACGAAGACGGCAAGTTCTATTTCATCGAGATGAACACGCGCATCCAGGTCGAGCACCCGGTGACCGAGATGATCACCGACATCGACCTGATCTTCGAGCAGATCCGCGTCGCCGCCGGCCAAGCCCTCACGCTCACGCAGGACGACGTGCGCTTCCACGGCCACGCCATCGAATGCCGCATCAATGCCGAGAACCCGGTGTCCTTCCGCCCCTCGCCCGGAAAAATCCTGCACTACCATCCGCCCGGCGGATTGGGCGTGCGCATCGATTCGGCGGTCTACGAGGGCTACACCATCCCGCCTTACTACGACTCGCTGGTCGGCAAGCTGATCGTGCACGGCAAGACGCGCACCGAATGCCTGATGCGGCTGTCAGCGCGCGCTCGACGAAGTCGTGGTGGACGGCATCGAAACGACGCTGCCCCTGTTCCGCGCGCTGGTGCGCGAGAAGGACATCATCGACGGCAACTACCACATCCACTGGCTCGAGCAGTTCCTCGCCAAAGGCGGGATGCAGAGCGAGCCGCTCGGCTCCTGACGCCGCGCATTTGAATTAAGTTCGAACGTTTGAATTCGCCTCGCCCGCTGTGTAGCCTCTCCGTGGGACAGGAGGCGTTGCGATGATCAAAGGGACAATCGCCTGCGGCGTCGGCGTAGCGTTCGCGCTAGCGCTGCTGTTGCCCGCCAATGTGTCGGCGCGCGGCTTCCCCCATCCCGGATTGCATCGCGCGCATCAGCACCGGCAGATGTCCTGGCCCTACGGATATGGCCCGGTGGCGACTTACGCGCCCGGCGACTACCGCCGCGCCCGTCATCGTGCTGCCCGCGCAAGCCGCGCCGGCAGCCGCGCCCGCGCCGCGTTGCGTGCATAGCCGTGAGACCATCATCGTGCCGGCGGAAGCCGGCGGCGAGCGCAAGGTGACGATCACGCGCTGCTAGGCGCGTGCGCCGCCTAATGCGCCGTCGAGGTCAGCCGCTGCAGCAGCGAGCAGACATCGGCCGGGTCGTAGGGCTTCGGCACGAATACCGAGCGCGACACCAGTGGAGCGATATCGCCGGCATTGCAGCGGCCCGAGGCATAGACGATCGGCAGCTCCGGCCGCCGCGCACGCACCTGCGTCGCCAGTTCGGCGCCGTCGATGCTGCCCGGCAAATTGACGTCGGTGAACATCACGTCCACCGGCCCGCCGTGGTCGATGTAAGCGAGCGCCTCGTCGCCGCTTGCCGCCTCGTGCACGGCAAAGCCGCGGTCGTTGAGCCAGTCGGCGACCAGATGGCTGATAAGGCTCTCGTCCTCGACGATCAGCACGGTCAGTGGTAATGCGGCGCGCGCCATGGGGAACCCCGTTTCACAAATCCCGTTACGTCGGCTTGCCAACGCACGAGGCCTGAGGCGGTTCGCCTTTTCAGAAACTTGCGCAGGTTATGGTAAGCTGGTCGTTAACCGTGAGGTCTACCAAAGTCGATAGTGCAAGAAAGCCAAAAAACGCCCTATGGCCAGCCGCGAAAACGCCTTCATCGAGATCACGCCGGAAGTGCTGCTCAAGGCCTATGCCTGCGGCATCTTCCCGATGGCCGAGAGCGCGGACGATCCGGCGCTTTATTGGATCGAGCCGGAACTGCGCGGCATCATCCCGCTCGACACCTTCCACGTGCCGTCCCGCCTTGCCCGCACCGTGCGCACCACCGACCTCGTGGTGCGCGTCAACCGCGACTTCGAAGGCGTGATCGAGGGCTGCGCCGCGCCCAAGCGCGACCGCGCCCGCACCTGGATCAACGGCCGCATCCGCCGCATCTACCGCGCGCTCTACGCGCACGGCCACTGCCACAGCATCGAGGTCTATGACGGGGCGGAATTGGTCGGCGGCCTCTACGGCGTCTCGCTCGGCCGCGCCTTCTTCGGCGAAAGCATGTTCCACCGCGCGCGCGACGCCTCCAAGATCGCGCTGGTGCATCTGATCGCGCGGCTGAAAGCCGGCGGCTACCGCCTGCTCGACACCCAGTTCGTCACCGATCACCTGCGCACCTTCGGCGCGGTCGAAGTGCCCAAGCGCCGCTATCACCGGCTGCTGGAAGAGGCGCTCATCGGCGAAGGCGATTTCGGCGCGCTGCCGCTCGACCGTCCGCTGCGTGGCGCCGAAGTGCTGGCGATCATCGACAAATCCTGAGCGGCGTGCCCCGGGACACGCTGAGGAGCTAGCGCAGCGCCGGCAGGAAGCCCTGCGGCTGGCGCTGGGGCTGCCGCGCCGGCGGCTTCTTAGGCTGCGGCTTGGCCGCGGGCTGCTGCTGATCGTCCGGCACTTCCGCCACCGCCGGGTTCTTGCCGCCTTTGCAGTCGGTCAGCCACACGTCGTAGATCGGATGCTCGACCGCGTGCAGGCCCGGGCTCGCCGCGAACATCCAGCCGGTGAAGATGCGCTTGATCGCGCCCTGCAGCGTGACCTCGTCGACCTCGACGAATGAATCGGTCTGCGGCGTCTCGGTCGGCGGCCGCGAATAGCACACGCGCGGCGTCACCTGCAGCGCGCCGAATTGCACGGTCTCGTTGATGGCGACGTCGAACGAGGTGATGCGGCCGGTGATCTTGTCGAGGCCGGAGAACACCGCGGTCGGATTGGCGATGCGCTGCGGCGGCGGCTCGACCACCACTTCGTTCTGCGGCGCCGGCCCCTGCGGCGCGTTCGCCGCCGGCTGATTGCCTTGTTGCGGCGTGCCGGGCGGCTGACGCTGGCCGGGCGGCAGACCGGGCAAGGTCTGCAGCGGCACCGCCGGCTGCTGCGACGGCGGCCGCGCCGCCTGCTCGGCGCCGGGCGGCGGCGGCAATTCCTGTTGCTGGATGCCGCCTGCGCCGGGACGGTTCTGCGGCGGCAGGCTCATCGGCGCCGGCAGCGGCTGCTGCGGCGGCTCGTCGGAGCGCACCGCGGGCTCGCGGGTCGGGAAAAACGGCGGTGGCGCGCGGCGGTCGGATGGTGGTGGCGGCGGCGGCGCGCTCGGCACGTCGGCCGGCGGGCGCGGCGGCGGCTGGTTGAAGATCGAGCCGAATTGCGCGGCGGCGGGGCCGGCTGCGGCGAGCGCGGCCAGCACGAGCAATGAGGTTGTGACCCTTGATCGCGCCATACAGTGGGGTGTTCCGCCCGCGCCCAAGCCCCGGGCCAAGTACCGGACCTTTGCCCGCCTTGCACAGGCGGAGTCCGGTTAACATGGGGAATGCGGCGGCGGAAGGGCAGCTATTCGCCCGGCGTCCAGGCCTTGTAGTCGCCCGTCGCCTTGGGACGGCGGCCGGCGGCAAGCGTCGAGCCGGACGGCCGGTAGGCCGCCGGCGTGCCGGTCATATTGGCGCGGTGCGGCTTCTGCCACGGGCGCGGCTTATAGCTCTCCTGCGTCGGCGGCACATCGACCGTGTGGTGCAGCCAGCCGTGCCAGGAGGGCGGCACGGCGGAGGCCTCCGCATAGCCGTTATAGATCACCCAGCGCCGCTCGAACCCCAAGGTCGGGTCGATCTTGCCGCCGCGCGTGCGGTAATAGCGGTTGCCGAATTCGTCCTCGCCGACCGCTTCGCCGTACAGCCAGGTCCAGAACTGGGTGCCGAAGGTCTGCGAATTCCACCAGGTGAACAATTTCAGCAGGAAACTTTGCATCGCGCTCGCGCGTTTCTTCACTGGATAAGACGCGGCGTTCTGCCACCTCCCCGGACCCCTGTCCAGCCAACGGTGCGATGAGGGCCGCATTGGCTTCGCGAGAGCTCGGCGCTGATCGGCGTCGCCATGTTCTGCGAGGTGCCCGAGATCGACTTTCTTCAGCGCGAGCACCCGGAAGCGCTGCCGCACTCACGTCAGATCAGTTTTCGCGGGGACGCAGCTGCTGCGCGCGACGCTAGGCCCGCCCCTGCTTCCGCGCCGGAAAAAGCAGCTGCCCGCCGTTAAAACCGGCAGAGGCGGGTTGCGTTCGACCGCCGAGGGCCGTTATGCTGCTCAGGAATTCAGCAGCGTGCCGTCGAGTTGGTCAGCGCGCTGACCAGAAATGACAGTGCCGGGACTAAGGCGGGCTCCTTCGCGGGCCCGCCTTTTCCTTTTGAGCGGGCACGCAGGGGTATCCGGCTCTAGCGAAATTGAATTCACAGCCTTGCGTATCGTCCGCGCGCTGTCTTGGGACCTAAGCTTTGCGCCTAAGGCACTGACTTGCTTTTGAGAATCAGCGACTCCGCGGAATGCATTCCGCCGCTTTTCCCAAGCCTGTCCCCTGCCGCGGTCGACGCGCCATTTGGCCGGCGGACACCCGCGGGCCCGGTTTTCCGTCATTTTTCTGTCACGGCCGGAGGGAAATAAACCTACCGCGGGGGCTCAAGAAAAACGCTTTCCGGAACCGGCCGATCGCTCGATACTCCCTGCGGTTTCACTCGCTGTCGTCGCTGTGTTTGCGTCTTTACCACAACATTTAGTGTTTGATTCAGGATTGACGTCTATCTGTTGTTGACGACGGCAGTGAGTCCACCTAGCTTTAGTGAGTTCGGTGCGCGTGAGTTCAGGTTCCCTCCGGACCTCCAAAACGACGTACGACGTCGTATCTCACCCGCGCCGGAAACGGTGTTTTGGGTAAGGGGCTAGCTTTGTGCCGGGCGGTCAAATGCCCGGGAGTAACGGTGCCGATATCAGAGCACCGGGCTTAAATGAGGTGGTGTCGAACAGGTGCGACGGGACAAGCGGGTGGACATAGCACCCGCGTGTGAAATCGTCGGCGGAACGACAGCCGCCCTAAATGAGGGGCTTAGAGACGACCATGCGGATCGAACGGCGCTACACCAAAGACGGACAATCGGCCTACGAGGCAATCGCCTTCCGGCTCACCACATCCGAGATCCGCAACCCGGACGGTTCGGTGGTGTTCAAGCTCGACAATGTCGAGGTGCCGGAATTCTGGTCGCAGGTCGCCTCCGACGTGCTGGCGCAGAAATATTTCCGCAAGGCCGGCGTGCCGGCCCGCCTGAAGAAGGTGGAAGAGAATTCCGTGCCGTCCTTCCTGTGGCGCGCGGTTGCCGACGAAGCGGCGATCGACGCGCTGCCCGAGAAGGAGCGCACCGTCGGCGAGCATTCCTCCAAGCAAGTGTTCGATCGCCTGGCCGGCACCTGGACCTATTGGGGCTGGAAGGGCGGCTATTTCGACAGCGAGGCCGACGCGCAGGCCTTCTTCGACGAGCTGCGCTACATGCTGGCGATGCAGATGTGCGCGCCGAACTCGCCGCAATGGTTCAACACCGGCCTGCACTGGGCCTATGGCATCGATGGGCCGAGCCAGGGCCACTATTACGTCGATCCCTTCACCGGCAAGCTGACGAAATCGAAGAGCTCCTACGAGCATCCGCAGCCGCACGCCTGTTTCATCCAGGGCATCAATGACGACCTGGTGAACGAAGGCGGCATCATGGATTTGTGGGTGCGCGAGGCGCGCCTGTTCAAATACGGCTCGGGCACCGGCTCGAATTTCTCCAATCTGCGCGGCGAAGGCGAGCGGCTGTCGGGCGGCGGCAAGTCGTCCGGCCTGATGAGCTTCCTCAAGATCGGCGACCGCGCGGCCGGCGCCATCAAGTCGGGCGGCACCACGCGGCGCGCCGCCAAGATGGTGATCGTCGACGCCGATCATCCGGATATCGAGACCTATATCGACTGGAAGGTGGTCGAAGAGCAGAAGGTGGCGGCGCTGGTCACCGGCTCCAAGATCAACCAGAAGCACCTCAAAGCGGTGCTCAAGGCTTGCGTGAACTGCGAGGGCTCGGGCGACGATTGCTTCTCGCCGGAGAAAAACCCCGCGCTCAAGCGCGAGATCAAGCTCGCGCGCAAGGCGATGGTGCCCGACAACTTCATCAAGCGGGTGATCCAGTTCGCCAAGCAGGGCTACAAGGACATCAATTTCCCGACCTACGACACCGACTGGGACAGCGACGCCTACCTCACCGTGTCGGGGCAGAACTCGAACAATTCGGTGCGCGTCACCGATAATTTCCTGAAATCCGTCGAAGCCGACGGCAATTGGGACCTGACCTACCGCAAGAACGGCAAGATCGCGAAGACGCTCAAGGCGCGCGACCTGTGGGAGAAGATCGGCTACGCCGCCTGGGCATCCGCCGATCCGGGCCTGCAGTACCACACCACGGTCAACGACTGGCACACCTGCCCGGCTTCGGGACCGATCCGCGCATCCAATCCGTGCTCGGAATACATGTTCCTCGACGACACCGCCTGCAATCTCGCCTCGCTCAATCTGCTCACCTTCCGCGACGAGAAGACCGGCAAATTCCAGGTCGAGAGCTACGAGCACGCCGTGCGGCTGTGGACGGTCGTGCTGGAAATCTCGGTGATGATGGCGCAATTCCCGTCCAAGCAGATCGCCGAGCGCTCTTACGAATTCCGCACGCTCGGCCTCGGCTACGCCAATATCGGCGGCCTGTTGATGACCTCCGGCATTCCCTATGACTCGGAATCCGGCCGCGCCATCGCCGGCGCGCTCTCGGCCATCATGACCGGCGTGTCCTATGCGACCTCGGCCGAGATGGCCGAGCAGCTTGGCCCCTTCCCCGGCTTCAAGAAGAACCGCGAGGGAATGCTGCGCGTGGTGCGCAATCACCGCCGCGCCGCGCACGGCGAGCGCTCGGGCTATGAGAGCGTGTCGCAGCCGCCGGTGCCGCTCGACCACGCCGCCTGTCCCGACCAGGCGCTGATCGCGCACGCCAGGAAGGCCTGGGACCTCGCGCTCAAGCTCGGCGAGGCGCACGGCTATCGCAACGCGCAATCGACCGTGATCGCGCCCACCGGCACCATCGGCCTGGTGATGGATTGCGACACCACCGGCATCGAGCCCGACTTCGCGCTGGTCAAGTTCAAGAAGCTGGCCGGCGGCGGCTACTGGAAGATCATCAACCGCGCGGTGCCGGAGGCATTGCGCACGCTCGGCTATTCCGAGAGCGCAGATCGCCGAGATCGAGGTCTATGCCGTCGGCCACGGCTCGCTGGCGCAGGCGCCCGCCATCAACCACACCACGTTGAAGGCCAAGGGCTTCACCGACGAGGCCATCGCCAAGGTCGAGAAGCAGCTGCCGACCGCCTTCGACATCAAGTTCGCCTTCAACAAGTGGACGCTGGGCGAAGAGTTCTGCCGCGACACGCTCGGCATCACTGCCGAGGACCTGGCGCTGCCGAGCTTCGACCTGCTGGCCGCGCTCGGCTTCTCCAAGCGCGAGATCGAGGCCGCCAACATCCACGTCTGCGGCGCCATGACGGTGGAAGGCGCGCCGCACCTGAAGCCCGCGCATTACCCGGTGTTCGACTGCGCCAATCCGTGCGGCCGCACCGGCAAACGCTATCTCTCGGTCGAAAGCCACATCCGCATGATGGCGGCGGCGCAGCCCTTCATCTCCGGCGCCATCTCCAAGACCATCAACATGCCGAACGAGGCGACCGTCGAGGATTGCAAGGCGGCCTACCTGCTCTCCTGGAAGCTGGCGCTGAAAGCCAACGCGCTCTACCGCGACGGCTCCAAGCTCAGCCAGCCGCTCAACTCGCAGCTCATCGCCGACGATGACGACGAGGAGGATGCGGTCGAGGCGTTCCTGGAGAAGTCGGTGCCGGCGCGCACCTCCGGCCTTGCCGAAAAGATCGTCGAGAAGATCGTCGAGCGCGTCACCGTGCTGCGCGAGCGCGAGAAGCTGCCCGACCGCCGCAAGGGCTACACGCAGAAAGCCGTGGTCGGCGGCCACAAGGTCTACCTGCGCACCGGCGAATACGACGACGGCCGCCTGGGCGAGATCTTCATCGACATGCACAAGGAAGGCGCGGCGCTGCGCTCGATCATCAACAACTTCGCGATCGCGGTCTCGCTCGGCCTGCAATACGGCGTGCCGCTCGAGGAATATGTCGACGCCTTCACCTTCACCCGCTTCGAGCCGCAGGGCCCGGTGCAGGGCAACGACTCGATCAAATACGCCACCTCGATCCTCGATTACGTGTTCCGCGAGCTGGCGGTCTCCTATCAGGAGCGCTTCGACCTCGCCCATGTCGATCCGAGCGAGAGCGGCTTCGACGCGCTCGGCAAGGGCGTGGCGGAAGGCAAGCCGCAGTCCGCGACCAACTACGTGTCGAAGGGCCTCACCCGCTCGCGCACCGACCGTCTGTCGGTGGTGAGCGGCGGCAGCGCGCCCGCCTCCGACGCGGTCGGCGGCGGCAACGTCACGGCGTTGCATGCGACTGGCGCCACCGCGCTCAAAGCCGAGCCGGAGGCCAAGCTCTCGCCGGCGCAGGCGCTGGAAATCCACAACGCGGTCGACGCCCGCGCCCACGCCAAGGTGGCGGCCTCCGAGAAGCGCGCCGAGGCCCGCGCCAAGGGCTACGAGGGCGAGGCCTGCGGCGAATGCGGCAACTTCACGCTGGTGCGCAACGGCACCTGCATGAAGTGCGACACCTGCGGGTCGACGACGGGGTGTTCGTGAGCAGCTGTCATGCATAAACTAATTTCTGATGCGATCCGCGATCGCTGGGTAGTCCGCCGAAAATACGACCCAGGTGATCGGCTTATTGAGCCGCATGCATTTGGCATAAGCGCAGAAAATAAATTGCTTCTTCGCGCTTACCAGACTGATGGCGCGAGTAAATCGGGCGAACACGTAAATTGGAAGCTGTTTCGCGTAGATCGCATTGAACAACTGGAGATCACGTCGACTAAGTTCACAGGGGCCCGTCCCGAATACAATCCGTGTGATCCCGCAATGAAAAATGGCGTTATCGCTCACCTATAATTGGGGGCCCTCACCGCCCGCCAGGCCATTGCCGCCGCCCGCCGAATCGCGCATCCATCGCTGATTAAGCGCGGCCTTCGCCGGCCGGGCGCGTCAGTGCGCGTGTGGAATTGCCACCGGCGGCGGGCTTTCATCCGCCGTTTCCTGGGCCGCCTGGCGAAGGCGCCCGCCAACGTGAGAACGCGCGTAGCCCGCGGGGGCAATATTCGCGGGGTCTGGCGCGTCTACGGATTTTGAGGGACCGCACCCCATGGCGAAGAAACGCAAGATGGTCCGCCGCAAGGCGGCGAAGGCCAAACCCGCCCGCCGCCGCTCGCGCAGCAGGAAGAGCGACCCCGACGAGACGATGAACATCATCGCCGGCATCCTGGTGGTGATCCTGATCGGGCTCGGGATTTATTTCTATCAGACCACGCAGAAGACCGGCGCGCTTGAGGCGCCGACGCAGGTGGCGATGGTGGTGGGGAAATAATCGAGATTCTGGCTGCTTGACGCAAAGCTGGCGCCCAGTGCGCCAGCTTTTTTATGGCCTCACGCCTTCTGCCGATCATTGTCGATCGGGATCACCTGCCCGGAGATCGACTTCGCCGCATCGGAGGCGAGAAACACCGCAAGCTGCGCGATGTCGGCCGGATCGATCATCGTCTTGATCGACTGCGCGGCCATGGCATCGGCCTTCACGTCGTCCATCGAGCGGCCGCTGATCTGCGCGCGGCCCTGGAACACGCGCACGATGCGGTCGCCCTCGACCGCGCCGGGCGCAATCGCATTGGCGCGGATGCCCCATTCGCCGAGCTCCATCGCCAGCGTCTTGGTCAGCCCGATCACGCCCCATTTGGTCGCCGCATAAGGACTGCGGTTGGCAAAGCCGTAGCGGCCGGCGATCGAGGCCATGTTGATGATGCAGCCCGCCTGCGAGCTGCTTGAGGTGCGGGATGGCGAGCCGCGCCACGTCGAACATCGCGGTCAGATTGACGGCGACCACCTTGTCCCAGTCGTCGGGCGGATATTGCTCGACCGGCAGCGTCAGGCCGGCGATGCCGGCATTGTTGATCAGCACGTCGAGGCCGCCGAGCGACTCGACCGCGGCCGGCACCATGCGCTCGATCTCGGCGCGGCTGGCCATGTCGCAGCGCCGCGCGATCAGGCTCGGGATCTCCTTGACGACCTGGCCAGCGCCTTGTCGTCGATGTCGCAGACGAAAACCTTGGCGCCGTTGCCGGCGAAGGCGCGCGCGAACTCGCGGCCGATGCCGGATGCGCCGGCCGTGATCAACACGCGTTGCACGTCTTATTCCTCCGGCTCGGTGGTGAAATACAGCGGATAGCCGTTGCTCTTGCCGAGCTCGGTCGCCTCTTTCGCCTTGGTGTCGGCGACGTCCTTGGTGAACACCGCGATCACGCAGGCGCCCTTCTGGTGCGCGGTCATCATCACGCGGTAGGCCTGGCTCTCGTTCATGCGGAACACGGCCTTGAGCACCTGCACGACGAATTCGCGCGGCGTGTAGTCGTCATTGAGCAGGATGACCTTCCACAGCTTCGGGCGCTGCGTCTGCGTCTTGGTCTTGGTGCGCGGCTTGACGACGGTCTGCTCAGGCATCGCGGGCTCCGCAATCGGCGGAACTATACATCCGCCCGCCGCTGCCTTGAAGGCGGGGAATTACGCCCTGCGCGTGCCGGCCTGCAGCCGTCCGCTGCTTTCGGGCAGGCGGCGGCCTTTCAAAGTGGCATCCAGGCTCCACGGCCCGCCGCCGGCGAAGGCCATGTACAAAAAGATGAAGCAGAACAGGATCGCGGCCTCGCCGCGGTTGACGATCGGGTAAAAGCTCGCCGGCGCGTGGCCGAGAAAATAGGCAAAGGCCATTTCGCCCGAGGCGATGAAGGCCGCCGCCCGCGTGGCCAGCCCGAGCGTGAGCAGCGCGCCGGCGGTGAATTCGATGGCGCCGGAATACCAGCTCAAGGTGAACAGCTCGCGCACCGTGCCGGTCGGAAAGCCGAACAGCTTGGACAGGCCGTGCTCGAGGAACAGCAGGCCCACCATAATGCGCACGATGCTGAGCACATGTGGGCGTCAGCCGGGTCACGCGGTCGTCCAAAGTCATCTGATTCCTCATAAGCTTCTAACGCGCGGCCAGCATGACTTGATCCGTGGCCAAACTATGGAACCCCGGGCCATGCGTTTTCGTCCCTGCCCCGCTAAAATGCATGGCTTGGATACCTCTCCCGCTGTGGGGGAGAAGAAAAGAAAGGAGCCCGCCATGCTCTACCTCACCATCAAAGCCGCGCTCTCCGGCGTCATCATCGCCATCGTGTCGGAAGTGGCGCGCCGCTCGCCCACGCTCGGCGCGCTCATCGTGTCGCTGCCGCTGGTCTCGATCCTCGGCATCATGTGGCTGTGGCACGATACCGGCGACGCGCAGCGCATCGCCACCCACGTGCAATCGACCTTCTGGTACGTGCTGCCGACGCTGCCGATGTTTCTCATCATGCCGGCGATGCTGCGCCACGGCATCGGATTTTGGATCGCGCTCGCCGCCTGCTGCGCGCTGACCTTCGTGCTGTATCTCGTCACCGTCTGGGTGCTCGGAAAATTCGGCGTCGCGCTCTGATAAAAGCGCCGGTTACGTCAGGCTTGCTGCTTCATTGTCGCGCGATTGTCGCGCTAGCATGTCAACACACCAAGGGGTCGGGGCCCGAACCAACGTGTTGGAGGAGGCCCAATGAAACTTTCACCCGCAGCCCGGAAATTTCCGCGCTCACGCCCGCTGATCGAATGCGCCCAGTGCGGCGATCGGCTTTACGTTCCCGAATGGACCGAATACCGCGACGGCGGCCGCATCTCGCATCTGTGGGCCTGCGAAGCCTGCGGCACGTCGTTCGAAACCGTCGTTCGCTTCGCAGCGGCATAGCTGGGGAGAAGCCGACGCGAAGCAAAGTAAGGAGCCGGCTTAAAGCACACGCGCCCCGCCCTGAGCGAGCGGCGCCGGCGGCCACAGCCATCGGGAAAACGTCACAAAACTGCGACAGCGCGGTTGACGAATCGGACCGTCCATGACGGATTGGTGACTGAATTCAAGTCACGCGGGCCGGCGGTATGGGCCTGCCCGCTCCGATGTTCCTCCCGCGTGGCGTTTAGACTGGGCGGCCGCAAGGCCGCCCTTTTTCGTGAGCACGGTCAGTAGCAATAACCGCGGCGGGTCGGATAATAGTTGCCGTCGCCGTGCCGCCGGTAGCAGCGGCCCTGATACCAATAATAGCCACGATGCCGCGGCTCGAGCTGGGAACCGAGGATGGCGCCGGCGGCGGCGCCGATAACACCACCGGCAACAGCACCACCGGCCTTGCCGGTGGCGGCACCCCCGATGATGGCGCCGGCGGCGCCACCAAGAAGCGCCCCGCCCAGCACGTTGTCCTGCGCCGACAGCCTGCCGCGCCGGCATGCCGATCAGCAGGGCAAACACGGCGAAAACTGTGATTATTCGAAGCATGATCCTTACCTCCGTTTCCCCTCTATCGCCTGCCGTCATAGGCGGAACATTGATGCCGATCAATTTGGCCGGCGGATAAGGGGAAAGCGTTAGGCTGCGCTGGCGGCGGTCAAAGCCGGCACGGCCGGCACGGCCGGCTGCGCCGCCGGCAGCGGGTCGATCGCTTCGATCAATTGCAGGAAGGCGCTGCCGGGCAGCGGCGGGGCGAAGACGTAGCCTTGCGCGGAGCGCACGCCCAGTTCGCGCAAATGCATCACCTGCTCGAAGTTCTCCACGCCTTCGGCCACCACGTCCATGCGCATATTGTGCGCGAGATCGATCAAGGTCTCGACGATGGTGGTGGAGTTGCGGTCGGTGCCGATGGCGTCGACGAACATCTTGTCGATCTTGATGATGTCGACGCCGAGCTTGAGGATATAGGACAGGCCGCTATGGCCGGTGCCGACGTCGTCGATCGCGATGCGCACGCCGAGCCCCTGCAGCGCCGCGATGACGCGGCGCGTCTCGGTGAAATTCTCGATCGGATCGCGCTCGGTCAGTTCGAGCACGACTTGCGACAACTTGATCGGCGAGTTGATGAAGATCTTGCGCACGTCCTTGACGATGCTTTCGTCGCCGAACAGCTGGCCGGCAAAGTTGAACGATATTTTCAAGGCCGGGCGGCAGCCGACGGCGGCGCCTGCCTCGGCACAAACGCGCCGCATCAAATTGGTGGTCATGTCGCGGATCAGCCCGCTCGATTCCGCGAGCGGGATGAATGAGCCGGGCAGCACCAATGTGCCATCCGGTTTTTTCCAGCGCACCAGCACCTCGGCGCCGCGCAGCTGGCCGGAGCGGATATCGACGATCGGCTGGTAATAGGGCACGAACTCGCCGGCCGCCAACGCGCGCTCGATCTCGGCGACCGGATTGTTGCCGCTGCGCCGCGGCAGCAACAAAGTGATGGCGCCCACGATCAACACGATGACGCCGCTGGCGAAGATGCCGAGCCATTTCAGATCGGCTTGGCCGGCCGCCATCTGCCCGCGCGGCGCCGCGATCTCGGCGCTAAAACCAAATCGTTCGGAGGTCGCTTTCGCCGTGAACAAGGCCTGCGGCGACTCGTTCCTTTTTCCGCCAATCTGACCGATCAGCGTGCCCGCACCGGTTACGATATGCGCGTAGCCGTTGAACGGGCCGCCATGGGTGGAGACCTGGGGCAGGAAAAACAAGGCAGGCAGACACGCCGCAATTTCATTGACGCCAATCTTGCGCCGCAGCCGAACCATCTTGTGGCCGTCCGCAAGCTGGATGATGTCGAGGGCGTAGCCGTCGACACCGGCGAGCGGCTCGGACGACAGCAGCACCCGTTTTGGGGTCGGCATGCCGAGATGGCTGCACAATCGCTGGCCATCGGGACCGAGGATCTCGATTTCCTTCACCGGCGCGGCGCGGAAAACGGCGACCTTCATCTTATCGAGGCTGGCGGGCACACATGATTCAACGCCCTGCGCCGCCAGTTCATCGAGCGCGTTGACGGCGTCATTGACGCGGGACTCGGCGAGCGAAATCGCCCGCTTGGCGGAGGTGTCGACTTCCTCCTGGCCTTGCCGGTTGATGACCCCGCCGAGCCAGAAATCGAAAGCGACCAAAGGCGTGCAGGCCAGCAAGATGCCGGCGCCGATCGCAGCGATGTTCCGGCGCGTAAACGCGCGCAAAGTCCAAGCCATCCTGGCGTTGGGCCGCAACCCCTCCTGGTGTCCTGCTAATGAGCCACGCCGCCGTAAAGGCCCGCTTAAGCTTAAAGCGGCGTAAGCCCGATAACCGGGCAAAATACCTCCAAGCGCGCCGCTATGGTTAAGGAGGGGTTAACGCTAGACTGCGCCGACACTCAATTCGAGAAGACTTTGCCGCCAAAGCGCGCAAGAGGAGGAAACGATGAAGCTCTACATGCACCCGGTATCCATGACATCGCGTCCGGTGCGGCTGTTTGCCGCCGACAGCAACATCGCCATGGATGAAGAGGTGGTCGACCTGTTCACCGGCGCGCACATGCAGCCGCCCTACTCCACCCTCAACCCGAATTGCCTGGTGCCGATGCTCGAGGACGGCGACCTCAGACTGACCGAGAGCTCGGCCATCCTGAAATATCTCGCCGACAAAATCGGCTCGCCGGCCTATCCGAAGGACCTCAAGCAGCGCGCCAAGGTCAACGAGGTGATGGATTGGCTCAACACCAACTTCTATCGCGAATGGGGCTACAATCTCTGCTACCCGCAGCTGTTCCCCAACCTGAAACGGCGCAGCGACGAGGCGCAGGCGGCGACGCTCGAATTCGGCAAGGAGAACGCCAAGCGCTGGCTGAAGGTGCTCAACGACCATTGGCTGGGTCCGAAAAAGACCTATCTATGCGGCGACCAGATCACCATCGCCGATTATTTCGGCGCCGGCCTCGTTTCGCTGGGCGAGGTCATCGGCGTCGATTTTTCGCCCTATCCGAACGTCAAGCGCTGGCTCGATCGCCTGAAGAAGCTGCCGAACTGGGACAAAGTGAACGAGGCATTCTACGGCCTGGTGCAGTCGGTGAAGGGGCAGAAGTTCGTCACGCTCGTCTGATCGGCGCGGCGAAGGAGCAAGGCCCAAAGGAGCACGGCAATGAGTTTCTTTCCCGGCAAGGATCCGAAGGCCGGCGATGCCTATGCCTGCGACGCCATCGCCCAGGTGATCGCGCCGCGCACGGTCGATCTCGGCGACGGCTTCTCGGTGCGGCGCGCGCTGCCGTCGGCGCGCACGCGCATGGTGGGGCCGTTCATCTTTTTCGATCATTTCGGGCCGGCGGAATTCCGCGCCGGCTCCGGGCTCGACGTGCGGCCGCACCCGCATATCGGGCTTGCCACCGTCACCTATCTGTTCGACGGCGAGATCATGCACCGCGACAGCCTGGGCACCGAAGCTCCGATCAAGCCGGGTGAGGTCAATCTGATGACGGCCGGGCGCGGCATCGTCCATTCCGAGCGCACCGGCGCCGAACTGCGCACGACCGGAAGCCCCATCCACGGGCTGCAGATGTGGGTGGCTTTGCCGGCGGCCAAGGAAGAAATGGCGCCCGGGTTCGCACATCACGAGGTGCAGGAGTTTCCGATGGTGCGCGATGAGGGCGTGTTCGCACGCGTCGTCATCGGCTCGCTCTACGGCGAGACCTCGCCGGTGCCGACCGTGCACGAGACAATGTTTGCGAATATCGCGCTGCGGCCCGGCGCGACGCTGCCGATCGATGCCGACCACGAAGAGCGCGCGCTCTATCTGGTCGACGGCACGCTCGATATTGCCGGCGACACATTCGCGCCGGGGCAACTTCTGGTGTTCAAGCCGGGCGACAAGGTGACGGTGAAGGCCGTGACCGACGCGCATCTCGTGATTTGCGGCGGCGCGCCGATGGACGGCCCGCGCCACATCTGGTGGAATTTCGTGTCGTCGCGCAAGGAGCGCATCGAGCAGGCGAAGAGCGAGTGGAAGGCCGGCCATTTCGGCAAGGTGCCGGGCGACGAGATCGAGTTCATTCCGTTGCCGGAGACGCCTGGCGTCAATTCGATCGACAAGGCTGCGCCGCTCTGAGAGCCGATTGCGCCGCTACTTCTTCGGCAAATCCAGCCGGATGTGCAGCTCCTTGAGCTGCTTGGGCGTCGCTTCCGACGGCGCGCCCATCATCAGGTCCTCGGCCCGCTGGTTCATCGGGAACAGCACGACCTCGCGCAGGTTTTCCTCGCCGGCCAGCAGCATGACGATGCGGTCGATGCCGGGCGCGATGCCGCCGTGCGGCGGCGCGCCGAGCGAGAGCGCGTGCAGCATGCCGCCGAACTTCGCCTCCAGCACGTCCTCGCCGTAGCCGGCGATGGCGAAGGCCTTCTTCATCACCTCGGGGCGGTGGTTACGAATGGCGCCCGAGGACAATTCGACGCCGTTGCAGACGATGTCGTATTGGAACGCCTTGATCGACAGCAGTTTCTCGTTGTCGTTGGCATCGAGCGCGAGAAATTCCTCGACGCTCAGGTTCGGCATCGAGAACGGGTTGTGCGAGAAGTCGA
Source organism: uncultured Alphaproteobacteria bacterium (assembly GCA_963734465.1). GTDB lineage: Bacteria > Pseudomonadota > Alphaproteobacteria > Rhizobiales > Xanthobacteraceae > Pseudolabrys. The sequence goes on along the minus strand of CAVTHL010000015.1, from coordinate 52,590 downwards.
TTTTCTTCTCTTCCTCGTTCCATTCGTACATCGGGAAGTCGACGATCCAGCAGAAATCGAAGCGATCCTGCGCGATCAGGCCGAGCTCTTGCCCGACTTTGGTGCGCGCGGGGCCGGCGAATTTCACGAACGTCTTCGGATTGCCGGCGACGAAGAAGCAGGCATCGCCAATGCCGAGCTTGAGCTGATCGGCGATTTGCTTGGTGCGCTCCGGGCCGATGTTCTTCGCCAGCGGTCCGGCGCCGCCCTCTTCGCCTTCGCGCCAGAAAATGTAACCGAGGCCGGGCTGCCCCTCGCCTTGCGCCCATGAATTCATGCGGTCGCAGAAGGCGCGGTTGCCGCCTTTCGGCGCGGGGATCGCCCAGACCGCGCTCTTGGGATCGTTGGCGAGAATATTGGCGAAGATCTTGAAGCCGGAGCCGCGGAAGGCTTCGCTCACATCCTGCATCACGATCGGATTGCGCAGGTCCGGCTTGTCGGTGCCGTATTTCGACAAAGCCTCGGCGTAAGGGATCATCGGGAATTTCGGCGTCACCGTCTTGCCGTTGGCGAATTCCTCGAACACGCCGCGGATCACCGGCTCGACCGCCGCGAATACGTCGTCCTGCGTGACGAAGCTCATCTCCAGATCGAGCTGGTAGAATTCGCCGGGCGAGCGGTCGGCGCGCGCGTCCTCGTCGCGGAAGCAGGGCGCGATCTGGAAATAGCGGTCGAAGCCCGCCACCATGATGAGCTGCTTGAACTGCTGCGGCGCCTGCGGCAGCGCGTAGAACTTTCCCGGATGCAGGCGCGAGGGCACCAGATAATCGCGCGCGCCTTCCGGCGAGGAGGCCGTGAGGATCGGCGTCTGGAATTCGAAGAAGCCGCCGTCCTTCATGCGCTTGCGGATCGAGTCGATGACCCGCCCGCGCAGCATGATGTTGTTGTGCAGCTTCTCGCGGCGCAGATCGAGGAAGCGGTATTTGAGCCGGATCTCTTCCGGATAATCCTGCTCGCCGAACACCGGCATCGGCAATTCGGCCGCCGCGCCCAGCACCTCGATCTCGTCGATGTAAACTTCGATCTGGCCGGTCGGCAGCTCGGGGTTGACGGTGCCCTCGGGGCGCTGGCGCACCTTGCCGTCGATGCGCACCACCCATTCCGAGCGCAAGGTCTCGGCCAGCTTGAAGGCCGGGCTGTCGGGGTCGGCCACCACCTGCGTGATGCCGTAATGGTCGCGCAGGTCGATGAACAGCACGCCGCCATGGTCGCGGATGCGGTGGCACCAGCCCGACAGCCGCGCGGTCTTGCCGATGTCGCCCTCGCGCAGCGCGCCGCAGGTGTGTGAGCGATAGCGATGCATGGGCGATTCTGGCGGTTCCGGCGATTCTGCGTTGGGGTGAGGCGCGCGAAAAGCGCATGGGGGCTGGGCTTTGTCAAGGCAAGGTCTGGAAGCTGCGCTCGACAGGCCGGGCCTAATCTGCACACTCAAGCCCGCGAGCAGTGCCCATGCCGAAGTCCAAGCGTCCGAAAAAGGCGCAAGCCGGCCTGGTCGAGAATGTCCACGGCCGAAGCCGCGGTCGCGGCGCTGATCGCGCACGGCCTCGATACCGTCTACGCGCTGCCGGGCGTGCACAACGACCATCTGTTCGACGCCTTCCAGCGCGCGGGCGACCGGCTGCGGGTCGTGCACACCCGCCACGAGCAAGGCGCGGCCTATATGGCGCTCGGCGCGGCGCTGGCGACCGGCAAGCCGCAGGCCTATTCGGTGGTGCCGGGCCCGGGCCTTTTGAATTCCGGCGCGGCGCTGCTCACCGCCTACAGCATGAACGCGCCGGTGCTGGCGCTGATCGGGCAGATACCGGCACGCGGCGATCGGCCGCGGGCTCGGCCATCTGCATGAAATCCGTGACCAGGCCGGCATCATTTCGCGGCTGGTCGATCACACCGCGCGCATCGACAAGCCCGGCGAGGCTCCGAGCAAAGTTGCCAAGGCGATCCGCTCCATGCGCGAAGGCCGTCCCGGCCCGGCCGCGCTCGAATGCGCCATCGATATTTGGGGCGCGCGCGGGCGCGTCGCGGGCATCGCGCCGCCGTCGCCGCCGCGCGCGCCGCGCATCGACGAGGACGCCGTGCGCAAGGCCGCCAAGCTGCTGGCCAAAGCCAAGCGCGTGCTCATCGTCTGCGGCGGCGGCGCGCAGGATGCCTCGCCCGAAGTGACGCTACTGTCGAGCATGTTGCAGGCGCCGGTGCTCGGTTATCGGCGCGGCCGCGGCGTGCTCGACAGCCGCGATCCGTTGAGCGTCACGCTGCCGCTCGGCCGCGAGCTGTGGGGCGAGGCTGACGCCGTGCTGTCGGTCGGCTCGCGCATGCTCTCCCCGCTCACCCAATGGGGCGTCGACCGCGATCTGCAGATCGTGCGCGTCGATGCCGACAAGGAGGAGCCGGCGCGGCTGCACAAACCGAATGTGGCGTTGATCGGCGACGCCGCGCCCGTGCTGCGCAAGCTGATCGATGCGCTCGCACTGCTGAACCCGACGCGGCCTTCGCGCCGCGACGAAATGCAGGAGCGTCAGGCCAAATGGCGCGGCCGCCTGCAGAAGCTCGCGCCGCAGCTCGCCTTCGTCGAAGCGATCCGCGCCGCGCTGCCGGAGGACGGCATCTTCGTCGACGAGGTCACGCAGATCGGCTTTGTCGCGCGCCTCGCCATGCCGGTCTACAAGCCGCGCACCTTTCTGTCGCCCGGCTATCAGGACAATCTCGGCTGGGGCTATGCCACCGCGCTCGGCGTGCAGCATGCGCGGCCGGATGTGCCGGTGCTGTCGATCAACGGCGACGGCGGCTTCCTCTACACCGGCAACGAAATGGCGACCGCCATACGCCACCGCATTCCACTGGTGGCCGTTGTGTTTGTCGACGGCGCCTTCGGCAATGTCCGCCGCATCCAGGAGGAGCGCTTCGGCAACCGCTTGATCGCCTCCGACCTCGCCAACCCGAATTTCGTCAAATACGCCGAAAGTTTCGGCGCGCGGGCCGCGCGGGCGCGCACGCCGCAGGAATTGGGCGCGGCGCTGCGGGAGGCTTTCGCCCGGCGCGAACCGGCGCTGATCGAGGTGCCGGTGGGCCCGCTCCCCTCGCCGTGGGAGTTCATCCACATGCCGCGCGTGCGCGGGAAATAAGTTGGTTGCCATGAACAGACCGGATCGGGTTAGGTTGCCCGTGACCATGCAGCCGATCACCACCACCGCGGAACTCGAAAAGGCCTGCGCGCACATGGCGCGGCACGCTTTCGTCACCATCGACACCGAGTTTCTGCGCGAGACCACCTATTACCCGCTGCTCTGCGTGGCCCAAATGGCGAGCGCGGACGACGCGGTCGTCGTCGACGCGCTGGCGGACGGCATGGATCTCACGCCCTTCTTCGATCTCATGACGAACGAGAAGGTGATTAAGGTCTTCCACGCCGCGCGCCAGGACGTCGAAATCGTCTGGCACATGGCCAAGAAAATCCCGCACCCGATCTTCGATAGCCAGGTCGCCGCCATGGTGCTCGGCTACGGCAACTCGATTTCCTACGACCAGCTCGTGCAGAGGATCACCGGCGACACGCTCGACAAGTCGCACCGCTTCACCGACTGGACGCGGCGCCCGCTGAGCGACGCGCAGATCGCCTATGCGCTGTCCGACGTGACGCACCTGCGTGCGGTCTACGAGAAACTCGTCGCCGACCTCGACAAGCAAGGCCGCGCCAATTGGGTCGAGGCCGAGATGAGCGTGCTCACCTCGCCCGAGACCTACCGCATGGATCCGGAGCGGGCCTGGGAGCGGCTGAAAAGCCGCGTGCGCAAGCCGAAAGAGCTGGCCGTGCTGATCGAGATCGCCGCCTGGCGCGAGCGCGAGGCGCAATCGCGCGACGTGCCGCGCTCGCGCGTGCTCAAGGACGACGTGCTGGGCGATATCGCGGTGCAGGCGCCGACCACGGTCGAGCGGCTGGGCTCGCTGCGCTCATTGCCGAAGGGCTTCGAGCGCTCGCGCTGGGGCGAGCAGATCGTCGAGACGGTCAAGCGCGGGCTTGCGCGCGATCCCAAGACGCTGCCGCAGCTCGAGCGTTTCCGCGCGGCGCCGAAGGATGCCGCCACCGTCGAATTGCTCAAGGTGCTGCTGCGCATGACCGCCGAGCGGCACGGCGTCGCCGCCAAGGTGGTCGCCACCGTCGACGACCTCGACCGCATCGCCGCCGACGACAAGGCCGACGTGCCGGCGATGAAAGGCTGGCGGCGCGAACTGTTCGGCGAGAAGGCGCTGGCGCTCAAGCACGGCAAGCTCGCGCTCGCGGTTGAGCGCGGGCGCGTGGTGACGGTGGAAAAGAACTAGGCCGCGTTCACTTAGAACGAGAGTGGTCAGAAGCGGTTGGTCGATGTCCGCTGTGCCGCCCGAAGCGGACTCTCTACCGCAATCGCAAAATGTCCGCTTCGTGCGGATATTGTTGAAAAACTCAAAAATGAGATGACGACAAAATCTCGCGAGACGCCCGTCGAACCCTCAAAGTATAATGCGACGCGTACCCCGTTCCCACGTCGCGGGCTTGCTGCATTTGCCCCTCCTGCCCGGGGTTCAATCGGGCAAAAGTGGCATAGTCTATGTCTTTGATGCCTTCCGACAGCGCAGTTCTAGCATTATTTATACGACCCAATAATTCGTCTACGCGCCACTCGGAAGGCACTTTTCCTTTTGCAACAAAAGCTTGATTTCGTCCAATACTTGTTGGGGTTTCACGTAGAAGCTCACGTCAACAATTGTGATTTGTGCTTCTGCAATTCGATACGTCGATGAGAGCGCGACAATTGCCGTCACGCATGCGATGAGCCCGGCGCGAATGGAAAATACCGCGCCCTTTTGTCTTTCTCGGAATGTGCTTGTCTGTAATCCCCGCGCGGCAGCACGCCGAATAAGACGCAACATGAACAGTCCCCCAATGACGCCACCGCGCAACGGCACTATCAGCCGCGCAACGCCGTAGGTCGTCTGCGCAGGCTGGCCATCGAGCGCGGTCGCGTCATCACAGTGGACAAGAGCTAGGCGTCGATCATCGGCTCGCGGCCGACCAGCCGCGCCAATTGGCGCAGCCGGTTGAACAGCCGCTCGTGCTCGAGCCGCGCAAAGCGCCCGGGCAATTTCAGAATAAGCTTGCCGCGCTTGACCTGCATCGGCGTCTTCGGCAGCACGCCGCTCTGCCCGGCGGTGAGAATGTAGGCGACGCGCATGGCAGCGCCGAGCACGCGCGCACGATCGAGCGTGCGCGTGGTCGCGAGCTCGCGCAGCCGCGGCGACAATTCTTCCTCGCTCAAGCCGGCATGGCGGAAATAGACCGACAGCGCCAGATAGGCGCGGCCGGGATGATCGATGGCGATGAAGGCGCCGTTGGCGATGATGTTCATCGACTGCTCGCCGCGGTAATCGGGATGCGCGCGCCAGCCGATATCGCCGAGCAGGCAGGCGGCGTGGCGCAGGCGGCGCTCGTCGCCGGTCTCCTCGATGCCGCTCGAGGCCATGAAGCGGTCGGTCCAGGCGATCAGTTCCTCGCCGTGGTGCGGCGAGCGCGAGCGCAATACGTTGAGATCGGCGGCGGCCTGGATGAGCGGATCGCGCGCGCGCTCCTTTTCCTTGAGCAGCGAATAGAGCAGGCCCTCGCGCACGCCGAGCACGGAGATGATGACCTCCTTGGGATTGATCACGCGCACCAGGTTTTCCATCACCAGCGCGGCATAGGCGAGCAGCGGGCGGCGGGCGGCGTTGACGACTTCGATCTTGGACAGCGTCTCGGTGTCGACGCGGTGCACCAGCCGCGAGAATTCCAGCGCCTCACGCGCCGGGATGCGATAGTTGTGCATGACGTGGAACGGATAACCGACCTGCCACATGTGCAGGCGGGCGAGCGCGCGCCAGGTGCCGCCGACGGCATAGAAGGTGCGGCCCTCGCCCTCCTCCAGCATGTCGATATCCTCAATCACCTCCTCGACGATTTTCTCGGCCTCTCTTGAGCGATTTGCCGGCGATGTCCTGCAAGGCCAGCCCGCCGAGCGGCAGCGTCAGGCCCGAGCGCACGCGCGCGCCATGCACGTCCACCAATTCGAGCGAGCCGCCGCCCAAATCGCCGACAATGCCGTCCGGCTTGTGCATGCCGGAAATCACCCCGAGCGCGGTGAGATTGGCCTCGCGTTTGCCCGACAGGATCGTGATCGGCGTGCGGCAGATGCGCTCGGCCTGCGCGATGAAGGCGCGGCCGTTGCTGGCGTCGCGGCAGGCGGCGGTGGCGATCGCCCAGATCCGACGCACATGCAGAATGTCGCAGAGCGCGCGGAACCGCCGCAGCGCGTCGAGCGCGGTTTCGATCGCGTCCGGCGCCAGAAGCCCGGTGGTCTGCACCTGGCGGCCGAGACCGGCGAGAACCTTCTCGTTGAAGATCGGCGTCGGCGCGCGTGTTAGGCCCTCGTAGACCATGAGGCGCACCGAGTTCGAACCGATATCGATGACGGCGATCGGCGGCCCGTGGTCGAGCCGGCCTTTCGGATAATGCATGATGGCGGGCGAGCGCTTACGCGCCTTCGACGAGGCGGCGTATAAGGCTGCGGGGCGACGATTCCTTGAGCGATTTGCCACGGCCCGACAGACTCGGGTTTGTCATGAAATACTTATGGGCGTTGAACGGTTCCTCGCCCGGCGCGGCCTTTATGCGCGTGGAACTGCCGTCCGGCAAGAGCTTCCAACTTTGCTCGTTATCCTTGAAGTTTGCGGCCATGATCTGGCCGAGAATCTGCTCGTGCACGGTCGGATTGAGAATCGGGCAGAGCGCTTCGACCCGGCGGTCGAGGTTGCGCGGCATCATGTCGGCCGAGGAAATGTAGAGCGCGGCTTTCGGATGCGGCAGCGGGTTACCCGCGCCGAAGCAATAGATGCGGCCGTGCTCGAGGAAGCGGCCGACGATGGATTTCACGCGAATGTTCTCGGACAGGCCGGGCAGGCCCGGACGCAGGCAGGAGATGCCGCGCACGACCAGATCGATCGGCACGCCGGCGTTCGACGCGTCATAGAGCGCATCGATGATGCCGGGATCGACCAGCGCATTCATCTTCATCCAGATCGCCGCCGGCTTGCCGGCTTTGGCGTTGGCCGTTTCCTGCGCGATGTGATCGAGGATGCGCTCGCGCAGATTGATCGGCGAGATCGCCATGCGCTCGAGCTCGGCCGGCTCGGCGTAGCCGGTGATGTAGTTGAAGATACGTGCCACGTCGCGGCCGATCACCGGCTCGGCGGTGAAGAACGACAGGTCGGTGTAGATGCGCGCGGTGACCGGATGATAGTTGCCGGTGCCGACATGCACATAGGTCGCCAGCGCCCCGCCCTCGCGCCGCACCACCAATGACAGCTTGGCGTGGGTTTTCAGTTCGATGAAGCCGTAGACCACCTGCGCGCCGGCGCGCTCGAGGTCGCGCGCCCAGCGGATATTGGCTTCCTCGTCGAAGCGCGCCTTCAGTTCGACCAGCGCCGTGACCGACTTGCCGGCTTCCGCCGCTTCCACCAGCGTCTTGACGATCGGGGATTCGGCGCTGGTGCGGTAGAGCGTCTGCTTGATCGCGACCACGTTGGGATCGCGCGCGGCCTGCTGCAGGAATTGCACCACCACGTCGAAGGATTCGTAGGGGTGATGCACCACCAGGTCCTTTTGCCGGATGGCGGCGAAACAATCGCCGCCGTGGTCGCGGATGCGCTCGGGGTAGCGCGGATTGTAGGGCACGAATTCGAGATCGGGGCGGTCGAGCTTGGTCAGCTGCGACAAATCGTTGAGCGCCAGCACGCCGTCGACCAGGAACACCTCGTCGTCGGCGCAGGCGAGCGCGCGCTGCACGAAGCTGCGCAGCTCGAGCGGCATCTTGACGTCGAGCTCGAGCCGGATCACCGATCCGCGCCGGCGCTGCTTGAGCGCGGTTTCGTACAGCCGCACCAGGTCTTCGGCTTCTTCTTCGATTTCGACTTCGGAGTCGCGGATGGCACGGAAGGCGCCCTGCCCCTTGACCGTGTAGCCGGGGAACAGCCGGCCGATGAACAGCACGGTCGCGTCCTCGAGCGTGATCAGGCGGATGGCGTCGCTGTTGCCCGGCAGCTTGATGAAGCGCTCGATCTTCTGCGGCATGCGGATGAGCGCGTTCATCGCCTTGCCGTCTTTGACGCGCGCGAGCTGCAGCGCGAGCGAGAAGCCGAGATTGGGAATGAAGGGGAACGGATGCGCCGGGTCGATTGCCAGCGGCGTCAGCAGCGGAAAGACGTGGGTCAGGAAGCGCTCCTCCAACCAGGAGCGCTCGGTCTTTTTCAACTGCGCACCGTCCACCAGCGTGACGCCGACCGCGGCAAGCTCGGGCCGCAGGTCGATCCAGCGCTGCTGCTGGTCGCGCGCGAGCTGCGAGACCGCTTCGCCGATGCGGGCGAGCTGTTCGATCGGCGTGAGGCCGTCCGGGCTCGGCACCGGGATGCCCTGGCGCACCTGACCCTTCAGGCCGGCCACGCGCACCATGAAGAATTCGTCGAGGTTGTTGGCGGAGATCGACAGGAAGCGCACCCGCTCGAGCAGCGGATGGTGCTCGTTGGCGGCTTCCTCCAGCACGCGCCGATTGAAGTGCAGCCAGGACAGTTCGCGATTGATGAAACGCTGCGGGCTATCCCTTAGGCCCGGCGTGGGCGCTTCGCGCTCCGGGGCCTGAGCAATTTCCTCAACCGGTGCAATAGCTTGTCCGCGATCTGCCATGTCAAAAGCGCCCGAAAGAACAACTGCCTAGCGGCAAAAAATGGCCGCTGGATGACAGTTCGCGCCCGAACCCGGCGCCTCGTCAAGAGATTGACGGCAAAACCGTTAAGCGCGGAACAACTCGGCGGCGAGCGCCCGCGTCACCGGCCGGTGCTGGCGCATGGCCTCCTCGTCGAGCCGCGTCACAGCCGCGCGCGCGGCGGCGAAGGAACGCTCGATGCGGTTGGCGAGGTAGTTCACCAGCGCCTCGTCGACCGCGAGCTGGCGGTCGGCGGCGAGCTTGACGATCAGCGCGCGCAGCAGCGCGTCGTCGGGCGCGGCGAGCGTCACCACCGGAATCGCGCGCAGGCGAGACTCCAGATCGCGGATAGTGACTGGAAAAGTCGTGGGCTGAGCGCGCGCGGTGATCAGCACATAAGCGCGCTCCTCGCGCGCCAGATTGAGCAGGTGGAACAGCGCCGGCTCGTCGAGGTTTTCCGGGTCGAGATCCTCCAGCACCAGCGCGCCGGTCGCCAGCGCCGCCGGCAGATCGCCGTGCTCCAGCAATCTCGCGCTCAGCACGCGTGCGCCCGCCGCTTCCGCCCAGATCGAGGCGAGATGGGTCTTGCCCGCCCCTTCCGGACCGACCAGCGCCATCACGCGGTTGGGCCAATCCGGCCAGCTTTCGATCAGCGCCAAGGCCGCCGCGTTGGAAGGACCGGCCAGGAAATCTTCGCGCGCAAAGCTTGTCGCATGATCGAGCGCGAGCACGAGCTGACGCGGCGCGACAAGACGGTTCATGCGCTCAGCCTGCTCCCCCGCCAGTGTAGAGCGAACTCTGCCGGTAGCGGTTGAGCGCAAAGCGCGCCAGCACGCCGATGGTGGCGGCCATCGGCACCGCCACCAGCAAGCCGACAAAACCGAACAGGTAGCCGAAGGCGAGCAGCGCGAAGATCAGCCAGACCGGATGCAGGCCCACGCTTTCGCCGACCAATTTGGGCGACAGCACATTGCCTTCGAGGAACTGGCCGACCAGGAAAATTCCGAGCACCACCAGGATCGAACCATAGGCCGGCCAGAACTGCGCCACCGCCACGGCAAGCGCCAGCACCAGTCCGGTCAACGAGCCGACATAGGGCACGAACGTGATCAGCCCCGAAATCAGTCCGATCAACAGGCCGAAATTGAGCCCGCTCAGCGACAGGGCCACCGCATAGAACGAGCCGAGGATCAGGCAGACCGCGGTCTGCCCGCGCACGAAGCCGGCAATCGCCGTGTCGATCTCGCGCGCAAGCTGGCGCACGGTCGCGCGGTGTTGCAGCGGCACCGCATCGTCCACGGTGCGGATCATGCGATGCCAGTCATAGACCAAGTAGAAGGCGACCACCGGCGTCACCACCATCAGCGAGAACAGCGAGACCAGCGCGCGGCCGCCCGACCACAGCGACTTCAGGAACGTCGTGAGCCAGCCGACGCCCTGGCTCACCAGATCGCCCATGCCTTTGTCGGCGTTGAAGCCGCTGCCAAGGACCTTCTGCACCCAGGGCCGGCTCGGATCGCTCACCAGGCCGCGCAATTTCGTGACGTAGCCGGGGATGTTGTCGAAGAACGAGGTGAGCTGGCCGCCGAGGATCGGCGCCACCAGCAGGATCAGATAGACGAAGGCCAGCACCGCCACCGTGATGATCAGCAGCGCCGCCAACAGCCGGTTGAGGCCCAGCCGCTCGAGCCGGTCGGTGAGCGGCGTCAGCAGATAGGCGATCGCCAGACCTGCGATGAACGGCAGCAGGATCTCGCTCAGCAGCCAGAGCAGCAGGATGAAGACGGCGAGCGCCGCCAGCCAGAAGACCATCTGGCGCTGCAAGGCGAGCCCGCCGCCCGGAGCCTGCGGAGGGCGGCGCACACGCAATCGGGGACGCGTACTCATTGACTGGCCACGACCGTGTTCATGTGGCGGACCCACTCGCGCACATAGGCGGCGATCGAGAGCAGGGTCAAGGCTGCGACCAGCACCATCAACACCAAGGTGAGCACGTGCGCCTCGATATTGAAGCCGAGCGAGCCGAGCACGACGCAGGCAAAGACGATCTGCGCGACGGTATTGAGCTTCGACACCAAGAGCGGCTTGACCTTGACCGGGCTGCCGATCAGCCAGGACAGCATCACCGCGCCGACGATCATGATGTCGCGCGACACCACCAGGATCACCAGCCAGCCGGGGATCACGCCGTTGATGCCGAGTGCGATATAAATCGAAACGATCAGCGCCTTGTCGGCGAGCGGATCGAGATAGGCGCCGAGCTCGGTGGTCATGCCGAAGCGCTTGGCGAGGAAGCCATCCACCGCGTCGCTGACGCCAGCGGCCAGAAACAGCACGAAGGCGGCCCACATCTGACCGGACGAGATCGCCCAGACCACCACCGGCACCAGTAGAATCCGCCCCAACGTGATGAGATTTGGAATACTCAAAGGTGCCCCGGCTCGTCTGACGTCTCGGCAGAGTATAACGGCGGCCGGACCATTGCGCGACTTGCGATTTTTACGCTACGACCGCCGCAAAGAGGGCCATCCATGGCGGAAAAAGAGCGCGGTCTCACTTACGCGCAGGCGGGCGTCGATATCGATGCCGGCAACCGGATGGTGGACCTGATCAAGCCGCTGGTGCGCGCCACCGCGCGCGCCGGCGCCGACGCGGAAATCGGCGGCTTCGGCGGCCTGTTCGACCTCAAGCGGGCCGGTTTCACCGATCCCGTGCTGGTGGCGGCGACCGACGGCGTCGGCACCAAGGTCAAGATCGCCATCGAGACCGGCCGCCACGAGACCATCGGCATCGACCTGGTCGCCATGAGCGTCAACGATCTGGTGGTGCAAGGCGCGGAACCTTTGTTCTTCCTCGACTACTACGCATGTGGAAAACTCGAGCCGGAAATCGGCGCCGCCGTCGTTGCCGGCATCGCGCTCGGCTGCCGCGAGGCCGGCTGCGCGCTGATCGGCGGCGAGACCGCCGAGATGCCCGGGCTCTACAGCGGCGAGGATTACGACCTCGCCGGCTTTGCGGTCGGCGCGGCGGAACGTGGCGCGCTGCTGCCGCGCGCCGACATCGCGGAGGGCGACGTCATCATTGGGCTTGCCTCCTCCGGTGTGCATTCCAACGGCTATTCGCTGGTGCGCAAGGTGGTCGAGAAGAGCGGCCTGCCCTGGAGCGCGCCTGCGCCATTTTCGCAGGATCAGTCGCTGGGCGAAGCGATCATCATGCCGACACGCATCTACGTAAAATCCTGTCTCGCGGCGATGCGCGACACCAAAGCGGTGAAAGGCCTCGCCCACATCACCGGCGGCGGCTTTCCCGACAACATCCCGCGCGTGCTGCCGAAGGGGCTGGGCGCGCGCATCGATCTTGCCAAGGTGCCGGTGCTGCCGGTGTTCAAATGGCTGGCGAGCGAAGGCGGCATCGCGCAGAACGAGATGCTGCGCACCTTCAATTGCGGCATCGGCATGATCGTCATTGCCGCGCCCAAGGATGCCGCGGCCGTCGCGCAAGCCTTCACCAAAGCCGGCGACACCGCGGTGACGATCGGCGAAGTCGTGCGCGCGCCGAGCGAGCCGCGCGTCGTCTATGACGGCAAACTGGATCTCGATTGGTGATGAGCCGCAAACGCGTCGCCGTCTCTGATTTCCGGCCGCGGCTCCAACATGGCGGCGCTGATCGAGGCCGCCAAAGCAAAAGATTACCCGGCCGAGATCGCGCTGGTCATTTCGAACACGCCGGACGCCGGCGGGCTTAGCGTCGCGCGCGCGGCCGGCATCGCCACCGAAGTGATCGATCACACCGCCTACGGCAAGGACCGCGCCGCCTTCGAGCGCGCGCTGCAGACCGCGCTCGAGAAGCATCGCATCGATCTCGTCTGTCTCGCCGGCTTCATGCGGCTGTTGACGCCGTGGCTCGTCGGGCATTGGCAAAATCGCATGCTCAACATCCACCCTGCTCTGCTGCCGGCCTTCAAGGGCCTCGACACCCACAAGCGCGCGCTGGAAGCCGGCGCGAAGCTGCACGGCGCGACCGTGCATTTCGTCGTGCCGGAAATGGATTCAGGCCCGATCATCGTGCAAGGCGCGGTGGCCGTGCGCGCGGACGACACCGAAGAGACGCTTGCCGCCCGCGTGATCAAGATCGAGCACCGGATTTACCCGCAGGCGCTCAAATTGGTGGCGGAAGGCCGGGTTACGGTCGAAAACGGCCGCTGTTTGATCGACGGCGTGCCGGTTCCCGACGCCGCACACGCTTGTTGCCCATCGATCGCCTGAGACGATTTCCGCATTGCAGCACGACTTGTTGAATAAGACCGGGGTCCGGTGTTATTATCACCTGCGCGCACGAACCGACGCCGGTCAGCGGTGGCGCGAAAACCAAAAGGGGAGACGTCTATGGCTGAGCAGGAAGCGAACCGAAACTGATCTATTCCGGGGCTTGCCGGATTTTACGCGGCGTGTCGCGACCTCGGCTACCCGACTGTCCGCGTCGATCGTCGGCAGCATCGTTTCTGATGCACGGGTGGAGCAAAGTCGATCGGCGCGGCCGTCACGGTTGGTCAGCCGGCTATCATGGCCAAGAATGGCATCGAGCCGGCCGGGTTTCGCCGGCGCTATGTCGATGTCTTCCTCGAAACGATCGGCGCCCTCTGTCGTCATGCATCGGTCTGTTCACCCGCTTCTTCGCGGCCGCGCTCGCGATCGAAATGGCTGTCATCGCTTTCAGGTGATGCTGCCGCTAGGGTTCACGCAAATGGCGTTGTTCGCGCTGTCTGGCGTCGTCTTTTCGCCATCGCGCTGCGCGGCGGTGGCCCTTACTCGCTCGACCGCAAGATCGGCAAGGAACTTTAGTCCGAACAACAACGAATTTTGCGAACGGCGGCGCCTGCCCACATTTGCTGCGTAAGCGAAGTGGCCAGAGCGCCCGCCCTTTCGTCCGCTCGGACGAAAGACTATAATTCAAAAAATCAACCAACGCTGGGGGAAACCAATGGCTACACGATCATCGCATCCGCTGCTGTCTCATGCCGACGGCATCGCCACCGGAATGAGCGACGTGCTGTTGCTGATCGGCCGCGTGCTGCTCGGCGTTCTGTTCGTGATGACGGTGTGGACCGGCGGCCGGCCGCCGCCTACCTCAAGTCTCTCAACTATCCTTCACCCGACATCATGAGCCAGCTCGCGCACGTGGTCGAATGGATCGTCACGATATCGCTGATCCTCGGCGTCGGCACGCGTTACGGCGCGGCGCTCGGGGCTGTCTTCGTGGTGATCGCCTTGTTGACGGCGCACCTTTACTGGCAGTTTCCGGAGGCGGCGCAAGGGCTGCAATACGTATTCCTCAGCAAGGACCTCGCCATCACCGGCGGTCTCCTCCTGCTGTTCGTGACCGGAGCCGGCAGTATCAGCGTCGATAATATGCTGGCGAGCGAACGCTGAAGTCTGCTCAGGGCGCGCGCCGCATCCACACCTTGTTGTCGTGGAATGCGGCGCCGCCGTAGGGCGCGATTGAATCCGCGCCGGTCAGCGAGTTGATGCCGCAGCCGTCTTCGTAGGCTGAGTTCGGCCAGATCGATTCCGCGATCAGCACGCCGCGCCGCACGCCGTCGAACAATTTGGCGTGCAGGCGGACTTTGCCGCGCGTATTGCCGAGCACGACATAATCGCCGTCGCCGATGCCGCTCGCGCGCGCATCGTCGGGATGGATCATCACCGTCGGCCGCTCTTCCTGCGCCAATGAAGTCGGCGTCTCGTTGAACGTCGAATTGAGGAAGCCGCGCGCCGGCGAGGTGGCCAGGCGGAACGGATGCGCCTCGTCGGCCTGCTCAATCGACGTCCAGTGGTCCGGCAGCGCCGGCATGGCCGCGACCGGCCCGCTCTTGTACGGGCTGCGGAACGGCACGTTCTCCCAATCCGGCTTGAAGCGGAACTTGCCGTCCGGCCAGGCAAAGCCGGTGAGGTAATGCGCCTCCTCGAACGGCGGCTGGCAGTCGATCCAGCGGTCGCGCTCGAGCTCGGCGAGCGTGCCGCGCTTGGAGACGCGCAGCATCTGGTCGATCAACTCGCGCGGCGCTCATGGCGAAGCCCGGATGCGAGGCCCCGACGCGCTTGGCCAGTTCGCACATCACCTCGTGATTGTTGCGGCATTCGCCCGGCGGCTCGACCAGCTTGGGTCCGAGAATGAGATATTGGTGGCCGCCGCCGCGATAGATGTCGTCGTGCTCGAGAAAGGTCGTCGCCGGCAGCACGACGTCGGCCACGCGCGCGGTCTCCGTCATGAACTGCTCGTGCACGCAGGTGAACAGATCCTCGCGCGCAAAGCCCGCCTTGACCTTGTTCTGATCGGGCGCGACCGAGACCGGATTGGTGTTCTGGATGATGAGCGCATGGACCGGCGGGCCGTCGAACAGCGCCTCGCGGTCGCCGGTGAGGATGGCGCCGATGCGCGACTGATCGAGCACGCGCACCGAGTGATCGAAAACGTCGAGACCTTCGATGATGCGTCTTGTCGAGCTTGTAGATGTCGGCGTTGATGTGGAAGGCGCCGCCGCCTTCCAATTGCCAGGCGCCGGTCACCGCCGGAATGCAGCTCGCCGCGTGCATATTGGCGGCGCCATTGCGCGAGCGCGAGAAGCCGTAACCGAGGCGGAAGAAGGCGCGCTTGTTATCGCCGATCAGTTTGGCAAAAGCCTCGATGGTCTCGACCGGCGTGCCGGTGATCGCGGAGGCCCAGGCCGGATCGCGCGTGCGCAGATGCGCTTCCAGTTCGCGCGGCGCGTCGGTGTATTTGTTCAGATAATCCCAATCGGCTTTGCCGTCGCGGAACAGGCAATGCATCACCGCGCAGGCGAGCGCGCCGTCGGTGCCCGGCTTCACCAGCACGGGCAGGTCGGCCTGCTCCATGGTGCCGTTCATGTAGACGTCGACCGCCGCGATCTTGGCGCCGCGTTCCTTGCGCGCGTGGATCGCGTGCGTCATCACGTTGACCTGGGTATTGACCGCGTTGGTGCCCCAGATCACCACCAGATCCGACTTCGCCATTTCGCGCGGATCGCTGCCGGCGATCTTGCCGGTTCCGGCGGCAAAGCCGGCATAGGCCGGATTGACGCAAATCGTCGAATGAAAGCCGGAATATTTCTTGGCGTGACGCAGCCGGTTGATGCCGTCGCGCATCACCAGGCCCATGGTGCCGGCATAATAATACGGCCAGACGCTCTCGGCGCCGTGGCGCTGCTCGCACGTCAGGAAATTCTCGGCGACCAGATCGAGCGCGTCATCCCAGGAGATGCGGCGGAATTCGCCCGAGCCCTTGGCGCCGACGCGTTGCAGCGGATGCAGCACGCGGTCGGGATGATGCTCGCGCTCGGCATAGCGCGCGACCTTGGCGCAGATGACACCGAGCGTGTAGTCGTTGTCCTTGGCGCCGCGCACGCGCCCGATGGTGTGGTCGTCGATGAGCTCGACTTCGAGCGCGCAGGTCGAGGGACAATCGTGCGGACAGGCGGACGCTCCGATGCGAACCGCCGTCTCGACGCCCCGCACAGGTTTGTTCATTGCGTCTCCGCCTTCGCGAGCCGGAGCGGACGGCTATACGTCCGCTTCCTCTTCGCGCAAACGAGTTGATCTTACCAGATACCAGCCCACCGCCACGACCAGAATGGCGCCGGAAATCCCGCACAGCGTCTCGACCTTGTCGGCGGTCGCTTCCGAGAGATATTGCGCGACCATCGGATCGTCCGGCAACAAGCCGCCCGCGATCCAGCCGAGCAAGGCGCCGCCGCCCCAGATGACGATCGGGAACCGCTCGATGATCGCCAGGAACAACGCGCTGCCGGCGATGACGACCGGGATGCTGACCGCGAGACCAAGCCCGAGCAGCACGTAATTGCCTTTCGCCGCCGCCGCCACCGCGATGACGTTGTCGAGGCTCATCACCAGATTGGCGACGACCACCACGCGAACCGCGCGCCACAGGTCCTCGACCGCTTCGGTCGAACCTTCCTCATCTTGGTGTTGCGGCGTCACCAGCTTGATGGCGACCCAAAACAAAGCCAGCCCGCCGGCGAACTTCAGGTACGGCAATTGCATCAAGGTCGCGACGACGCCGGTGAACAGGATCAACAGCACGGCCGCGCAGCCGGCGCCGAGCACCATGCCCCAGAACCGTTCCTTCGGCGGCAGCCCGCGCACCGCGAGCGCGATCACGACGGCATTGTCGCCGGACAGCAGAATATTGATGCCCATGATCTGCAGCGCCGCCAGCCAGAAGGCCGGATGCATCATTTGGGATGCAATGGATTCCACAGATCGTTCCCCCACTAATGTCGCTCGTTTTGCCGCAAATCGAACGCGTCGGCGACGTGACTATTTGTCCTTTAGTCTACAGGGCGGCGGGGGAGCATGACTAGTCGCGCATCCGGCCCGCGCCGCTAGCCGACGATTTCGTTTTCCGAGAAAAACTGCGCGATTTCGCGCGCCGCGGTGTCGGGGGCGTCGGAACCGTGCACGGAATTCTCCCCGATCGACTTGGCGTGCACCTTGCGGATGGTGCCGGCGGCGGCCTTGGCCGGGTCGGTGGCGCCCATCACGTCGCGGTACTTGGCGATGGCGCCCTCGCCTTCCAGCACCTGCACCACCACCGGGCCGGAGATCATGAAATCGACCAGTTCGCCGAAGAACGGCCGCGCCTTGTGCACGGCGTAGAATTTCTCGGCCTGCTCGCGCGTGATGCGGACGCGCTTCTGCGCGACGATGCGCAGGCCGGCCTTTTCGATCATGGCGTTGATCGCGCCGGTCAGATTGCGTTCGGTCGCATCGGGCTTGAGGATCGAAAAGGTACGCTCGACCGGCATCGGACTAATCCTTCACTGAGCTTGATTGCAGAAATGACCGAATTTGATTGGATCGCGAGGGGCCGCGCGGCTTATAGCGGGGGGCTTTTCGGGCGGCAAGCGCGGCGCTTACGCTCGTTGGCGCGAGGGACGTTCCATGACCGACCGCTACAGGATGTTCGCCGGCTATAACGCCTGGTGCAATGAGCGGCTTTACGACGCAGCCGCCGCCGTGCCGGACGCCGCATACCGCGCCGAACGCGGCGCCTTCTTCAAGTCGCTGCACGGCACGCTTAACCATCTGCTGGTCGGCGACCGTATCTGGATGAACCGCTTCACCGGCGAAGGGGAACTGCCGAAAAGTCTCGACGCCATCCTTCATGACGACTTCGCCGCCCTGCGGGCCGCCCGCCGCGCCATGGATGCGAGCATCAGCCGCTATATCGATGGCCTGAGCGATGCCGATCTGGCGCGCCCCATCCGCTACCGGACATTTTCGAAGCCGGCCGACATCGAGCAGGTTCTGGCGCCCGCGCTCGATCATTTCTTCAATCATCAGACCCATCACCGCGGCCAGGCGCACGCTTTGTTGTCGAGCATGATCGGCAATGAGCGCACGCCGAGTTTCGACCTGATCATCTATCAGCGCGAGACGGGGCAAGGCGGGCTGCGCACGGTCGGTTAAACACGCACCATAAGAGGGATTGCGTCTTGCGGCCGCGTCGGCCAAAAGGCGCGCATGCTTGTCATCGACGACCTCACTGTCCGCATTGCCGGCCGCGCACTCATCGAAGGTGCCACCGTTCGTATCACGCCCGGGGCCCGCGTCGGCTTGGTCGGCCGCAACGGCTCGGGCAAGTCGACGCTGTTCAATGTGATCACCGGCGACCTTTCGCCCGAGCACGGCAGCGTGGAACTACCGCCGCGCTGGCGCATCGGGCGCCTCGCGCAGGAAGCACCGAACGGGCCGGAGAGCTTGCTCGAGGTGGTGCTCAGGGCCGACATCGAACGCAGCGAGCTGCTCGCCGAGGCCGAGACCGCGCACGACCCGCATCGCATCGCCGAAATCCAGACGCGGCTTGCCGACATGGGCGCGCATGCGGCCCCTGCCCGCGCCGCCGCGATCCTGTCTGGCCTGGGCTTTTCCAATGCCGACCAGGCGCGGCCGTGCTCGGAATTCTCCGGCGGCTGGCGCATGCGCGTGGCGCTCGCCGCCACGCTGTTCGCCGAGCCCGACCTATTGATGCTGGACGAGCCGACCAACTACCTCGATCTAGAAGGCACGCTGTGGCTGCAGGATCACCTGGCGCGCTATCCGCACACGATGATCATCATCAGCCACGACCGCGATCTTCTGGACAACGCGGTCAACCAGATCCTGTCGCTGGAAGCGCGGAAACTGACGCTCTATCGCGGCGGCTATTCCGACTTCGAGCGGCTGCGCAGCGAGCGCATGATGCTCGACCAGAAGCTGATCAAGAAGCAGGAGGCGCAACGCAAGCATTTACAAGCTTTCGTTGATCGTTTCCGCGCCAAGGCCACCAAGGCGCGGCAGGCGCAATCGCGCATCAAGATGCTAGCCAAGATGCAGCCGATCAACGCGCTGGTGACCGACGAAGTGCGGCCGATCCACTTCCCGGCGCCGGACAAGCTGCTGTCGCCACCGATCATCGCGACCGACGACGTCGACGTCGGCTACGAGCCCGGCCACCCGATTCTGTCGGGTCTTTCGCTGCGCATCGACAATGACGACCGCATCGCGCTGCTCGGCTCCAACGGCAACGGCAAATCCACGTTGGTGAAGCTGCTGGCCGGGCGGCTGGCGCCCGAGCACGGCACGGTGACACGCGCGGCGACGCTCAAGGTCGGCTATTTCGCCCAGCACCAGCTCGATGAACTCGACGAGGAACGAAGCCCCTATGATCACGTGCGCGACCTGATGCCGGATCAGCCCGAGGCCAAAGTTCGGGCGCGCGCTGGCGCGATCGGCTTTTCCGGCCCCGCCGCCAACAACGCCGTAAAGACTCTGTCCGGCGGCGAGAAGGCGCGGCTGCTGCTCGGTATCGCCACCTTCAGCGCGCCGCATCTCGTCATCCTCGACGAGCCGACCAACCACCTCGATATCGATAGCCGCGCCGCGCT
Organism: uncultured Alphaproteobacteria bacterium; assembly: GCA_963734465.1. GTDB lineage: Bacteria > Pseudomonadota > Alphaproteobacteria > Rhizobiales > Xanthobacteraceae > Pseudolabrys. Next base: position 32,829 of record CAVTHL010000015.1, on the reverse strand, counting down.
GATCGAGGCGATCAACGACTACCCGGGCGCGGTGATTTTGGTGTCGCACGACCGCTATCTGCTGGAGGCCTGCGCCGACCGGCTCTGGCTGGTGCAAGGCGGCAAAGTGAAGCCGTTCGACGGCGACCTCGACGACTACCGGCGCCAGGTGCTGTCCGGTGAGAGCCAGGGCATTACGGTCGGAGCAAAATCCCCGGCGCGGGATCCGGCGCAAGCCCGCCGCGCCGCCGCCGAGAAGCGCGTCGAAACCGCCCCGCTGCGCAAGCGGGTTTCGCAAGCCGAACTCGCGATCATGCAGCTCACGCGCCAGCTGCAGAAGCTCGACGCCACGCTCGCCGACGGCGATCTGTTTGCGCGCGATCCGGCGCGCGCAGCCGAGCTTTCGAAGACGCGCGCCAATGTCGTTGCATCGATTGCGACGGCTGAAGAGGAGTGGCTGGCCGCGAGCAGCGCGCTCGAGACCGCGTAACGCGTTACTGCACGTAGACGCGCTCGGTGGTGGCGGTCTTGGGCGGCGCCCGCTTGGGCTTCTTTTTCGGCGCGGGCTTGGCGGGCTTGGGCTGCACCGGCGCTGCGTCGATTTCCTGCAGGCGGCCGGAGGCGAAGGTGTAGATGCCCGGCCAAGGTCCGCTGAGATAGGTCAGCACGACCTTGCGCGCGCCTTTGTCGCCGGCGCCGATGGTGACGTTGCTGGGCTGGCCGCCGCGGCGCACCGCTTCGCATTCCGTCATGCCCAGCGCGATGCCGCCGATGGCCGGGCGGCCGCCGCCGCCTCCGGGCTGCAAAGTGTCGAGGCGATCGCTCGGCCTGACCGCAACCGGCATGGGCGCCGGCGGGGGGCCCGCGGGCATGCGGGCGCCGGCGAGGTCGCCGGCGACCGAGCCGTAGGAGGGATTGGCGGCAGGTGCTGCTGCTGCTGCGGGAGCGGCAGCCGGTTCCGGGGCCGCGGCAGCGGGCGCCGCCGCGACCGGCGCCTGCGCGCGCGCTGCAGCCGCGCAGCGGCCGCCGGCGTCGACCAGATCCTCGGGCGCGACCGGCCCGCTAGGCGCAAGCGGCGCGGTCTTGGCGTTGGACGACTTCGCCCAATCGGGCGTCTCGATGAACGGCTTGGTGAAGGCCTGGTCGCGGGATTCCAAAGCGTCGCCAACGCCCGAACAGCCGCCGGCGGCCGCGGCAAGCGCGGCGGCGGCGACGAGTGCGAGGCGTGAGATGAGAGGGCGCGGCAAACCAGTTCCCCAAACCTGAGCTATCTGCTTGTCCCTTATGCCCGATTTTGCGTCATCACAATGGCACTGGGCAAGCGCCGGTGCCGCAGAGGGTTACCACCCGACTGGGCCCATTCTAGGCCATTGGCCGATAGGCCATTGGGCGAGCGCCATCGCCCGTATTCTTTGTACGGCCCCGGGTAGGCCGTATTCCAAGCCGCCGCCCAACCGAGGGCGCGCGGGACGCCAAGGGTCCTGATGGACCCGCGGGCCTCGACACCTCGCGATATCGAGGCTTGTCGAAGTCCGTATTGCGCGCAAGTCCGCCAAGTCCGATGGCGTCCCGCGCGCGGTGTTTATAGGTCTGCTCCGCAGCGCCCCCGGTGGTCTTACCTTTCAGGCAACCCGCCTCTCCTTTCGGATTGCAAGGCCGCCTAACCACCGCTTTGGCCCAGGTCGAGGCCGCCGGACCGGTCGGCCCCGCCATCACGGGCCCACGCGCGCGGCTGGCGCGCCGACGCTGCGGCTTGTACCGCCGGGCCTGCGCCGCATCTCCAGCGCGAGTCATTCCCCGGCCACGCTCCCGCCCCGGTCTAGAGACGCTTGATCAGACGCCCCTCGGTAACGAGGGCGGGATAAGGCATATTATCCTAGGCAATTATGGCCGGATTATGATCCTAGCGACCGGCGCTTACGCCTTTTTCACCCAGCGCCCCTGCTCGTCGCCCTGCCAATAGGTGGCGTCGAAGCCTTTCGCCTTGGCCTCGCTCCAATGCGCGCGCGCGGCCGCGACCGCCTCCTCGTCCTCGCCGTCGAACAGCAGCACGATGCGCGTGTAGGCGTCCGCATCGGCCGGCGGGGCGGCGCCCTCGATCAGGAAGCGGACATTGGCGGCGTTCGGATTTGAGTCGGTGAGCGTGAGCAAAATCGGCTGTTGAGCCGCATCTTGTTCGCGCCAAGTGCCGTGCGGCAGGAAGCCGTCGTCGCGATAGGTCCACAGATGCGCGTCGAGCGCCTCGATGCGCTCTTCGGAGGCGCCCTGCACCACCACTTTCCAGCCGCGCTGCAAGGATTTCTCCAGCAGCCCGGTCAGCACGCCTTCGAGCTTCTGGCCTTGCAGGTGGTAGAACAGAACTTCGGTCATGGCTCGAGCTTCAGCAACGCCGCGTAATGTGACGCCGTTCGTCAAGGACTCGCGCATATCCTCCTGAGTTTATCCGTCACGCGCCGCTGTCGGAGGCCGCCATGATTGAGCCTGAAAAATTTGAATTCGAGAACACCCAAAGCTCCAATGACGACGATGGCAAGCCGCAAGATACAACGACAAAGATCAGCTTCGACACCGAGGACATCGTCGCGCTCATCGCCGGTCTCATCGCGCTCATGTTCGCGGCTGCGATGATCTTCGACAAAGTGCCGATCAACACGTTGACCGTCGGCATCGTCGGCTTTTCCGGCGCGGGCGCCGTCATTGCAAAAATAATCAAAGCTCGGAGCGGCACAGGCAGATCGGACGACGCAGTGGACTGACTACTTCTCGTAATAATCCGCCACCAACTTATCGAACAGCCGCACGCCCCAGCCCGAGCCCCAGCTCTTGTTGATCTCGTTCAGCCGCGAGTCAAAGCCGGTGCCGGCGATGTCGAGATGCGCCCACGGCGTCTTGTCGTCGACGAAGCGCTTGATGAATTGCGCCGCGGTGATGGCGCCGCCCATGCGGCCGCCGGTGTTCTTCATGTCGGCGAATTTTGAATCGATCAGCTTGTCGTATTCCTTGGCGAGCGGCATGCGCCACACCAGTTCGCCGGTCTCCTCGCCCGCTTTGGTCAGCCGCTCGGCGAGCTGATCGTTGTTGGCGAACATGCCGGCATATTCGTGCCCGAGCGCGACGATGATGGCGCCGGTGAGCGTTGCCAGATCCACCATGAATTTCGGCTTGAAGCGCTGCGCCGCGTACCAGATGATGTCGCCGAGCACGAGACGGCCTTCGGCGTCGGTGTTGATGATCTCGATGGTCTGACCCGACATCGATGTCACGATGTCGCCGGGACGCTGCGCCTTGCCGTCCGGCATGTTCTCGACCAGGCCGATGACGCCGACGGCGTTGACCTTGGCTTTGCGTCCGGCGAGCGCATGCATGAGGCCGGCGACGCAGGCCGCGCCCGCCATGTCGCCCTTCATGTCCTCCATGCCGGCAGCCGGCTTGATCGAGATGCCGCCGGTGTCGAAGCAGACGCCCTTGCCGATGAAGCAAACCGGCGCGTCGGACTTCTTGCCGCCGTTCCAGCGCATCACCACCACGCGGCTGTCGCGCACGGAGCCCTGGCCGACGCCGAGCAGCGCATTCATGCCGAGCTTTTTCAGTTTGGGCACGTCGAGCACTTCGACCGCGATGCCGAGCTTTTTCAGATTGCCGGTGCGGCGGGCGAACTCTTCCGGGTAGAGCACGTTGGCCGGCTCGTTGACGAGATCGCGCGCGATCAACACGCCCTTGGCCACCGCCGCGCGCGAGGCATAGGCGCTGCGCGCGGCCGCGACATCGCTGACGCAGACCGTGACCTTGCGGCTCGCCGGCGGCTTGTCGTCGTCCTTGCGCTTGGTCTTGTAGCGGTCGAAGGCATAAGCGCGCAGCGCGACGCCCTGCGCCAGATCGGCCGCGCGCTCGGCGCGCATGGCGGCGCCCGGCAGCTCGGCGAAGATCGCGGCCTCGGCCGCGCTCGCCGGCAGTCTGCCCATGGCGGCGCCGCCGAGCGTGACGAAATCGTTGGGCGTGAGCTCGCCCGGCTTGCCGGCGCCGACCACCGCCAGGCGGGCGACCTTGAGGCCCTCCGGCATGATCAGGTCGAGGCCCGAGCCCTTCTTGCCGGTGAAGCGCTCGGCCTTGGCGGCCCGCGCCACTAGGCCAGCGGCCGACCCCAGCGCCCGTGTGGTGGCGGGGCCGAACTTGAGCCCATCGTCGCAGAACACCACCAGAACACCCTGGCGGGGGGCGGCATAGGGGCCAAAACCGAGGTTCAGGGCGTCAGGCATTTGCGGGAAATCCTCAAATCTTGCGGGCCGTTGCCCCCATATGCGCCCCCAAATGGCGGCTGCAAAGGCCAAAATCGCCCGATTTCCGGGCTTTTCACAAGAGGCACACGGTCCGGCTAAAGTGCCTTCCGGGCTGGTATTTGCTTGCCAGAATCGGGGTGCGGCGCCACCCATTAAGGGGTTAAGGTTAGCCCCCGCCTTTACGTTTTGTTGTGCATGTTCAACGGCTTTGCCTTTGCGCGGCCACTTTGTGGACCGATCAAGGTAAACAAGATGGGGGTTGGGTTAGGCTGGTGGCGCCTTGCGCACGGTGGGGAAGCCGTGCGCGGGAATGCGCTTTGCCGGAGTGGGGGACAGGCGGCGAATGGGGTCGATCAGCCGATATATTTTCCGCACCACCTTCAGTGCATTCCTCGTCGTGCTCGTCAGCCTGACCGCGGTGATCTGGGTCACGCAGGCGCTGCATGACTTCGACCTCGTCACCAGCCAGGGCCAGACCATTCTGGTCTTCATGGGCATCACCGGCCTGATCATTCCGCTGCTGGTGCTGGTGATCGCGCCGATCGCGCTGCTGATCGCGGTCGCGCATGTGCTCAACAAGCTCTCCACCGACAGCGAAATCATCGTGATGAACGCGGCCGGCATGTCGCCGTGGGTCTTGTTCCGCGCCTTCATGACGGTGGCGCTGGTGGTCTCGCTGATGGTGACGGCGATCAGCGCCTATTTCGCACCCCAGGGCCTGCGCATGCTGCGCGACTGGCTGACCGACGTGCGCGCCAACGTGGTGAGCAACATCGTGCAGCCCGGCCGTTTCACCCAGATCGAGAACGGCGTCACCATCTACATCCGCGAACGGCGGCCGAACGGGCAACTGGCCGGAATTTTCCTCGACGACCGGCGCAATCCGGCCGAGCGCATCACCGTCACCGCCGAACTCGGCGAGGTGATCGACAACGACAAGGGCACTTTCCTGGTGCTCAAGAGCGGCGTGTTGCAGCGCCATGCCACCGATCAGCGCGATCCGGTCATGGTGGTGTTCGACCGCAACGCCTTCGATCTGTCGCAGTTCGCCGGCGGAGCGCAGGCGGTGACCTATTCGATCCGCGAGCGCTATCTCTGGCAGCTGATCCTGCCCGATCCGAATGACAAGTTCTTCATCGAACAGCCGGGCCAGTTCCGCGCCGAGCTGCACGACCGGCTGATGGCGCCGTTCTATCCGATCGCCTTCACGGTGATCGCCTTCGCCTATCTCGGCGCGCCGCGCACCACCCGGCAAAGCCGCACCATGTCGATGTTCGGCGCGATCGGCGGGGTGGCGACGCTGCGGCTGATCGGCTTTGCCTCCAGCGTGTTCGGCGCCACCGTCCCGTGGATGCTGTCGCTGCAATACATCGCGACCGCCTTCGCCCTTGTCTCCGGAATTTGGGTGATCCGCCGCGGCATGATCCTAGAGCCGCCGGCCTTCATCGCCAACACCCTCGCCGCGCTCACCGAGCGCCTCACGCAACGTTTCGCGACGCAATGACCTGACGCATGTCGATTTTGGGCGGAACATTGGTGCGTTATTTCGGGCTGCGCTTCCTGAGCGCGGTGATGCTGGTGTTTGCCAGCATTTTCGTGCTGGTCGCGCTGCTCGACTACATCGAGTTGATGCGCCGCGCCAGCGACATCCCCAACGTGTCGGCGATTTTGGTGGCGAAGACCTCGTTCTACCGCGTGCCGCAGGTGACCGAGCGCGTGATGCCGTTCTGCGTGCTGATCGGCGCCATGTCCTGCTATCTCAATCTGTCGCGGCGGCTCGAACTGGTGATCGCGCGCGCGGCCGGCATGTCGGCGTGGCAATTCATCTCGCCGGCAGTGCTGGTGGCGTTCCTGCTCGGCATTATCGCCACCACGATCTACAACCCGATCGCCGCGGTGCTGGAGGAGCAGTCCAAGCGCTACGAATCCGAGCTGTTCGGCAGGAACTCGCCACAATTGGTGACAAGCGGCGGCCCCAACTGGGTGAGCCAGCGCACCGCCGAGGGCCAAGCCATCATCAACGCCAAGTCGAGCCGCGACCAGGGCATCTCGCTCAGCGGCGTGACGGTGTTCACCTACGACAGCGCCGGCCGTTTTAAGCAGCGCATCGAGGCGCGCGCGGCCATGCTGGAACCCGGCGTGTGGCGGCTGCTCGACGCCCGCATTTACGAATTGGGCGCGCTGCCGGTCGACCAGGACGACTACCGGCTCAAGACCAGCCTGACGCCCGAACAAGTGCGCGAAAGCTTTGCCACGCCTGAAACTGTGCCGTTTTGGGAACTTCCACTGTATATCAACATCGCGGAACACGCCGGCCTCGTCGCCGCAGGCTATAGGCTGCAGTTCCAGAAGCTTCTGGCGCGGCCATTCTTGCTGGCCGCCATGGTTTTTCTCGCCGCCGCCGTCAGTCTACGGTTCTTCCGCTTCGGCGGGGTCCAAAAGATGATTTTAAGTGGCGTGGCTGCGGGCTTTCTGCTTTATGTTTTGTCGAAAGTCACCGAGGACATGAGTAAAGCCGGGCTGATGCACCCTGTGGCGTCGGCGTGGCTGCCTGTGCTTGTCGGTGGACTGACGGGGTTTGTTGCGTTGTTGTACCAGGAGGACGGGTGATGGCGGGGCCGCTTTGCTCTCGTCCACCAGACCCCCGGGCGCGTTTGCGCGCGCTCCGGCTGTTGTGCGTCCTCGCTTTGCTGGCGGGCGGCGCGTTGATTACGTGCGCGCCCGCCGTGGCGCAGCAGCTCAACTTCCCGGCGCCCGCGCCAGCACACGAAAAATCCGCGATCGAACGCGACAAGGCCGGCGCGCAAAAGCAGATGCTCGTGCAGGCGAACGAGATCAACTACGACTACAACAACAAACGCGTCGCCGCCGTCGGCAATGTGCAGATCTATTACGGCGGCTCCACGCTCGAAGCCGACAAGGTCATCTACGACCAGACCACCAAGCGTCTGCACGCCGAAGGCAATGTCCGGCTCACCGAGGTGGACGGCAAGGTCACCTACGGCCAGATCATGGACCTGTCGGACGACTATCGCGACGGCTTCGTCGATTCACTGCGGCTCGATGCGCCCGACCAGACCCGCATGGCGGCGGCGCGCGCCGAGCGCTCCTCCGGCAACTACACGGTGTTCCACAGCGGCGTCTACACCGCCTGCGCGCCCTGCCGGGACGATCCGAAGAAGCCGCCGCTCTGGCAGGTCAAGGCCGCGCGCATCATTCACGATCAGAACGAGAAGATGATCTATTTCGAGGACGCCCGCCTCGAATTCTGGGGTCATCCGGTCGCCTATCTGCCTTACTTCTCGACCCCCGATCCGACGGTCAAGCGCAAGACCGGTTTCCTGGTGCCGAGCATCTCCTCGGGCTCGAAATACGGCATGGCGCTGGAAGTGCCCTACTACTGGGCGCTGGCGCCGGACTACGACGTCACCGTCGCGCCGATGATCACCACCAAACAGGGTCCGCTGATGCAGGCGGAATTCCGCCAGCGCCTGCTCAACGGCGCCTACGAGATCCGCGGTGCCGGCATCCGCCAGCTCGATACCGGTTACTTCGTGCACAGCGACGGCACGCCGACGCCCGGTAACCGCAATTGGCGCGGTAGCGCGGAAAGCGACGGCCAGTTCGCGCTCACCGACCGCTGGGTCTGGGGCTGGGACGCCGTGCTGCTGTCGGACCAGACCTTCCTGCAGGACTACAACCCGAAGCTGTCGCGCTACCACGTCACCGATCCGTTCCAGACCGGCGCGGATTCAGGCATCTCCCAGCTCTATCTCGCCGGTAAAGGCAACCGCAGCTATTTCGACGCGCGCTCGATGTATTTCTACGGCTTCTCGGAATCCGACGTGCAGAAGCAGATCCCCGTCGTTCATCCGGTGGTCGACTACATGTACACTGTGGATCATCCAGTGGTGGGCGGCGAGCTCGGCTTCAAGACCAACCTCACCAGCTTGACGCGCAGCCAGGCGGAATTCGACGCCATCACGCAAAGCGCCAACTGCGCGAACACCGCCGATCCGGCGATTAAAAATAATTGCGTGCTGCGTGGCTTCCCCGGCAATTACAACCGCTTCTCGGCCGAAACGCAGTGGCGGCGCGAGATTACAGATTCGTACGGCCAGGTCTTCACGCCCTTCGCGTCGCTGCGCGCCGACGTCGCCGCCGTGCATGTCAACAACGATCCGGGCGTGTCGAGCTACTTCAACACCGGCGACACCAACCTCGTGCGCGCCATGCCGAGCGTGGGCGTGGAGTACCGCTATCCGTTCATCAGCGTGCAGTCGTGGGGCACGCAGACGTTCTCGCCGATCGCGCAGGTGATCGCGCGGCCGAACGAGACGCAGGTCAACAAGTGGCCGAACGAAGACGCGCAAACCTTGATCTTCGACGACAGCAATCTGTTCCGCGCCAACAAATTCTCCGGCTGGGATCGCGTCGAGGGCGGCGGCCGCACCAATTACGGCGCCGAATACACGATGCAGTTCAACCAGGGCGGCGCCATCAACATGCTGGTCGGCCAGTCCTACCAGCTGTTCGGCGACAATTCGTTCGCGATGGGCGGGGCCACCAACACCGGCCTCGACAGCGGCCTCGACAGCAGGCTCTCGGACTATGTGGCGCGCTTCGCCTATCAGCCGAACAAGACCTACCAGTTCATTTCCCGCTTCCGCTTCGACAAAGACAACTACTCCGTGCAGCGTATGGAGTTCGAGGCGCGCGCCAATTTCGACCGCTGGTCGGTCTCGGCCCTCTATGGCGACTACGCCGCCCAGCCCGCGATCGGCTTCCTCAACCGGCGCCAGGGCATCCTGACCACCGGTTCGTACAAGCTCGACACCAACTGGGTTCTGCTGGGCGGGGCCCGCTATGACCTGCAAGCCAATCAATTCGACCAGACCCGTATCGGGCTCGGTTATGTCGACGACTGCCTCATCTTGGCCGTGAATTACCTTACTAACTATGCCTACAGCGGAAACCCGGTGACCGACCACACGGTCATGCTGCAGCTGAGCCTGCGTACGCTCGGCGGCACATCGGTGAGCCAAGGGGTCGGCGGGTTGGGCGGGCTTTAATCGACGCCGGCGCTTAAAGAACGCTGCCGAAAAGCCGAGGCCAAGGAAAACGATGCCGGTGACGCAAAATCAAGTTCGAAGATGGCTGACCGCAGTACTGCTGCTGGCGGCGGCCTGCGCCGCGCCGTCGCTTGTGCAGGCGCAGGTGGTGGTGCTCGCCAACGGCTCGCCGATCACCGCCTACGATATCGAGCAGCGCACCAAGCTGACCGAGCAATCGACGCACAAGAAGCCGACGCGGCAGGAGATCATCCAAAACCTGATCGACGACCGCATCAAGATCGACAAGGCCAAGAGCTATGGCCTGGTGGTGAGCGACGATGAAGTCAATCAGGCGTTCAACGGCATGGCGGCGCGCCAGCACATTCCGACGCCGCAGTTCATCCAGTTCCTCACGCGGGCGGGCATCTCGCCGGACACCGTGAAGGCGCGCATTCGCGCCGAACTGACCTGGGGCCAGCTCGTGCGCGGCAAATTCAACACCGCGCTGCAGGTCGGCGAATCCGACGTGGCGGTGGCGATGCGCGCGCGCAACGAAGCCGACACCGTCGGCTATATCTATACGCTCTATCCGGTGATCATGGTGGTGCCGTCTGGATCGCCGCCGCCGGTAATAGAGGCCAAGCGCCGCGAAGCCGAAAATCTGCGCAGCCGCTTCCTCAACTGCAAAGAAGGTCTCGAGATGGCGCGCGGGTTGCGTGACGTGGCGGTGCGCGACGCGGTGACCCGCTCGTCGGCCGATCTCGACGGACAGCTGCGCGACCTGCTCGGCAGCATGCCGGTCGGACGATTGACCAACCCCGAGATGACGGCGCAGGGGGTGCAGATGTTCGCCGTCTGCGACAAGAAGGCGAGCAAGACCGAGTCGCCGGTGCAGCGCGAGGTGAAAGATCAAATCTTCAAGCGGCGGTTCGAACGGGAAGCCAATCGCTATCTGGAAGAAATCCGCAAATCCGCGATGATCGAATACAAAGACCCCAAAGACACCAAAGAAAAATGAGCAAGCCGCCGCCTCTGGCTGTCACGATCGGCGAGCCGGCCGGCATCGGCCCCGATCTCACGCTCGCGCTCTGGCGGCGGCGGGCCGAGCTCGATCTGCCGGCTTTCTATCTGATCGGCGACGCCGACTTTCTTAAAACGCGCGCCCGCGCGCTCGGCCTCGATGTGGCGATCGCCGAGGTGACGCCGGCGCAAGCGGTCGCGACGTTTGCGCGCGCGCTGCCGGTCGTGCCGCTTGGACTGCGGGTGACCGCCGCGCCCGGCAAGCCGGATGCATCGAGCGCGCCGGCGGCGATCGCCGCCATCCGCCGCGCCGCCGAAGACGTGATGGCGGGCGAGGCCGCCGCCATGGTGACCAATCCGATCGCCAAGAGCGTGCTGTCGCGCGCCGGCTTTGCCGAGCCGGGCCACACCGAATTCCTCGGCCATCTGGCGGAGGCAGCGACCGGCAAAAAGGTGACGCCGGTGATGATGCTGTGGTCGCCCGAACTCGCGGTGGTGCCGGTGACCATCCACATTCCGCTGCGCGAGGTTTTTTCCGCGCTCAGCACGGCGCTGATCGTCGATACCGGGCGCATCGTGGCGCGCGATCTCAGCCGCCGTTTCGGCATCGCGCGCCCGCGCCTCGCCGTGGCGGCGCTCAACCCGCATGCCGGCGAAGAAGGCACCTTGGGCGGGGAAGACCGGGCAATCGTCGCGCCGGCCGTGCAGCAGCTGCGCAGCGAAGGCATCGACGCCGTCGGGCCGCTGGCGGCCGATACGATGTTCCATGCGCGCGCGCGCGCAAACTATGACGCCGCGCTGTGCATGTATCACGATCAGGCGCTGATTCCGATCAAGACGCTGGCCTTCGACCATGGCGTCAACGTCACGCTCGGCCTGCCCTTCGTGCGCACCTCGCCCGACCACGGCACGGCCTTCGATCTGGCCGGCACCGGCAAGGCCAATCCGGGCAGCCTGCTCGCGGCGCTGACGCTGGCCGCACGGCTCACCGCGAACGCGCCCGCGCTCGTACCTGCGAAATAGATGGCGCAAATCGACGAACTGCCGCCGCTGCGCGAGGTCATCCGCCGGCATGGGTTGACTGCGAAGAAATCGCTCGGCCAGAATTTCCTGCTCGATCTCAATCTGACGGCGCGCATCGCGCGCGCGGGCGGGCCGCTTGCAGGCGCGACCGTGATCGAGGTTGGCCCCGGCCCTGGCGGCTTGACGCGTGCGCTGCTGGCGCAAGCTCCGGAAGGGGCTGGCGCCAAGCGCGTGATCGCGATCGAGCGCGACGAGCGCGCCTTGGCGGCGCTCGCCGAGATCGCCGCGCATTATCCGGGCCGGCTGGAGATCGTTGCGGGCGATGCGCTCGATTTCGATCCGCGCCCGCATTTGCGCGGCGCGCGCGCGCGTATCGTCGCCAACCTGCCCTATAACATCGCCACTGCGCTGCTCATCGGCTGGCTGACCGCCGAGCCCTGGCCGCCTTGGTACGACATGCTGGTGCTGATGTTCCAGCGCGAGGTGGCCGAACGCATCGTCGCGGCGCCGGGCAGCAAAACTTACGGGCGGCTGTCGGTGCTGGCGGGCTGGCGCACGGAGGCGAAGATTTTGTTCGACGTGGCGCCGACCGCTTTCGTGCCGGCGCCGAAGGTGACGTCGTCGGTGGTGCGGCTTGTGCCGCGGGCCGCGCCCTTGGCGTGCGACGCCGACGCCTTGCAGCGCGTGACGGAAGCCGGCTTCGGCCAGCGCCGCAAGATGCTGCGGCAGAGCCTCAAATCGCTCGGCGTCGATGCGCTCGCGCTGCTCGACCAGGCCGGCATTGCGCCGACCGCGCGGGCGGAAGAGATTTCCGTCGACGGCTTCGTCGCGCTGGCGCGGGCGTTCAGTTCGAAATAAGTTGCCGGCATGACGACGATGCACCGCCAATCATTGACCGCCTATGGCGCGCCGCTGTGCGAAACGATCGTGGAAGCGCCGCGGCCGCAAGGCACGGAAGTGCTGGTGCGCATCGCGCGCTGCGGCGTCTGTCATTCCGACCTGCACATGCAAGACGGCTATTTCACGCTCGGCGACGGCAAGCAGCTCGACGTGCGCGCCGGCCGCACGCTGCCCTTCACGCTCGGGCACGAGATCGCGGGCGAGGTCGAGAGCACAGGATCCGACACCGATGCGAAGGTGGGCGCCAAGGTCGCGGTCTATCCCTGGATCGGTTGTGGGCAATGCCCGGCCTGCAAGGCGGGCGACGAGAACATCTGCGCCAGCCCGCGCCATCTCGGCATCACCGTCGACGGCGGCTATGCCACCCATGTGCTGGTGCCGCATGCGCGTTACCTGATCGACTACGCGCCGCTGTCGGCCTCTTACGCCGGCGCGCTGATGTGTTCGGGGCTCACCGCTTATGCCGCGCTCAAGCGGCTGGCCGACCGCGCCAGCCGCGCGCCGCTGCTGCTGGTCGGCGCCGGCGGCGTCGGGCTGATGGGGCTGGCGCTCACGCGCGCGATGTATGGCGCGCCATACGTCGCCGACATCGATTCGAAGAAGCGCGCGGCGGCGCTGGCGGCCGGCGCCAAGGAGGTGTTCGATCCGGCCGATCCCAATACGCGCAAGGCGCTGCTCAAGGCGAGCGGCGGCATCTATGCGGCCATCGATTTCGTCGGCTCCGACAAGTCGCTCAACTTCGCCACCGGCGTGCTGGCCAAAGGCGGCAAGGTGGTGGTGACGGGCCTGCTCGGCGGCGGCTATGCGACCGCCGTCGCCATGTTCCCGCTCAAGGCCATGACCATCGAAGGCACGCAGACCGGCACGCTCAAGGAAGCGCGCGAGCTGATCGATCTGGTGCGCGCGAAGAACATCGCGCCGCCGCCGATCGCCGAACGGCCGCTCGATCAGGCCTCGAAGACGCTCGATGATTTGCGCGCCGGCAAGATCGTCGGGCGCGTGGTGCTGACGACCTAAAGCTTCGCCTGCAAGCCGCGCACGAAATCCGACAGGCCGGGCTGGCGCTCGCGCTTGAGGCGTTCGGCCGACAGGATCGCCTTCACTTCGGCAAAAGCCTGCTCGAGATCGCGGTTGATCACGACGTAATCATACTCCGCCCAGTGGCTCATCTCGTCGGAGGCTTTTGCCATGCGGCGGTGGATGGTCTCGTAGTCGTCCTGCGCGCGGGTGCGCAGACGTTTCTCCAGTTCCGGAATCGACGGCGGCAGAATGAACACGCTGACCAGATCGGTGCGCGCCTTCTCGCGCAGCTGCTGCGTGCCCTGCCAATCGATGTCGAACAGCACGTCGTGGCCCTTGGCCAGCGCGGCCATGACCGGCTTCCGCGGCGTCCCGTAATAATTGTCGAACACCTCGGCGTATTCGAGCAATTCGTCCTTGTCGATCAGTTCGTCGAAGCGGCGGCGGTCGATGAAATGATAATCGCGGCCGTCTTGTTCGCCCGGCCGCATCTTGCGCGTGGTGACCGAGATCGACAGCGTGACGCCGTCGTCTTCCTGGAGCAGGCGGCGCGACAGCGTGGTCTTGCCGGCGCCCGAGGGCGAGGACAGCACCAGCATCAGCCCACGGCGGGCGATCGCTGACGTCTCGGAGCGCTTCTTCGCCATCGTCACTCCAGGTTCTGCACCTGCTCGCGGAATTGCTCGACCACGGTTTTAAGCTCCAGCCCGATATTGGTGAGCTCGACGTCGTTCGACTTGGCGGTGAGCGTATTCGATTCGCGGTGCAGCTCCTGCGCCAGAAAATCGAGCCGGCGGCCGATTGCGCCGCCCTCGGCCAGCATTTTTTGCGCCTGCGCGACGTGCGAGGCGAGCCGGTCGAGTTCCTCGCGGATGTCGGCCTTGGCGGCGAGCATGACCGCCTCCTGGTGCAGGCGGTCGGAATCGAAGCGCTGCGAGGCCGCCAGCAGCGTCGCCACCTGCTCGGCGAGCCGCGCCTTGACCGCCTCCGGCTTGCGCCCGGGGGCCTTTTCCGCGCGCGCGGTGAGCGCCGCGATCTCGGTCAGGCGCGCGCAGGAGCAGCTTGCCGAGCGTCGCGCCCTCCTCGCGCCGCATGGCGGTCAGATCGGCCAGCGCCTTGTCGAAGCCTTTGGCGATTGCGCTTTCTGCCGCGCGCCGGTCGTCCTCGCGCTCGTCCTCGTCGGCCACTTCCATCACGCCCTTGAGCGCGAGAATACCGTCGAGCGTGGCGGGCGCGGCCTCGACTTTGCCGCCGAGGCTTTTGAGCGTCGCCAGCACGGCGGCCAGCACCTGCTCATTCACCTTCACGGTCGATGTCACGCCTTTGCGCTCGACGCTGAGATTGGCATAGACGGTGCCGCGCGAAAGTTCGTCGGCCGCGCGTTTGCGCGCCGGCACCTCGACCGCATCCCAGCCCGGCGGCAGCCGCAAGCGCAGGTCGAGACCCTTGGCGTTGACCGATTTGATTTCCCAGCTCCAGGCATAGGCGCCGGTCACGCCATGGCCGCGCGCAAAGCCGGTCATGCTCGATAGCGCCATCTCGGAAAATTCTCACTGTTATCGAAAGCGCGGCGACCTTAGCGGCGCACCTCGTGGCTCACAATAGCGGCTCAGGGCTTGGCGGCGTCCGGCTTGGCGGCGTCAGGTTTGGTGGCCGGCGCCTGCTCGGCCGGGGTCTCGCGCTCAATGGCGCGCAGCTTGGCGACATTCTTCTGATGCTGGTCGTAGTTTTCCGAGAACACGTGATGGCCGGTGCCATCGGCGACGAAATAGAGATCCTTGGTGCGCGCCGGATTGGCGGTCGCTTCCAGCGAGGCCTTGCCCGGATTGGCGATCGGCCCGGGCGGCAGGCCGTTGATCACATAGGTATTGTAGGGCGTCGGCTGCTCGATCTCGCTCTTCAGGATCGGACGGCCGAGCGCGCCCTTGCCGCCGGTCAGGCCGTAGATGATGGTCGGATCGGATTGCAGCCGCATCTTGTTCTTCAGCCGGTTGATGAAGACGGACGCAACGCGCGAGCGCTCGTCGGCGCGGCCGGTTTCCTTCTCGACGATGGAGGCGAGCGTCACCAGTTCCTCCGGCGTCTTGAGCGGCAGGTCGGGCGAGCGGCGGTCCCAGACTTCCTTCAACAGCGTCTTCTCGTCGTGCTGCATGCGCTCGATCATCTGCGCGCGCGTCATGCCGCGGTTGAACTTGTAGGTCTCCGGCAGCAGCGTGCCTTCGCGCGGAATGTCCTTGATCGGACCGGTGAGCGCGTCGTTCTCCAGCAGGCGCGCGACGATCTGCTCTGAGGTCAAGCCTTCGGGCAGCGTGAGCGCGTGCTGCACCACGCGGCCTTCGACGATGGTGTCGACCACGTCGGAGAGGCTGGCGTTCTTGCTGAATTTGTATTCGCCGGACTTGAGGCCGCCGCGTGCTTTCAACACCGTGACGCCGCCCATGAACACATAGGGCTGGTCGATGACGCCCTGTTGCTGCAGCAGCAGCGCGATATCCCTGATGCCGAGCCCGCGCGGGATATTGACCACTTTGTCCTCGGGCAGCGGGCCGGGCGCCTCGAAGCGCTGCTTGCCGAGATAGAGCGCGGCGCCGACGGCGACCGAGGCCACCACCAGCAGCGTGAAGATCGCGTTGCCGACGATCACCAGCGGATGGCGCACGCGGCGCGAGCGGCGCGCCGGCGGCGGCACGCGCTCCGGCTCGAGCGCAAGCCGCGGACTGCGCGGCACTTTCGGCTCGGGTGGCGGCGGCGGAACGGGGCTCGTCCCCACGGTCGGCGGAGGACTCAAAGCTTTGCTCCCGCACTTAAGTCCGCCCGCATCGGCAAAGCACAACTCCCGGAGGTCACGAAAAATGTCCGCAGGTTTCGAAGGTTAGGAAAGATTATGGCGAAAGCGAGAGGCCGGGCACTACTGGGTGTAGCGGCGGAAGATGAGCGAGGCATTGGTGCCGCCGAAGCCGAAGGAATTCGACAGCGCGGTGCCGATGTCGCGCTTGCGCGCTTCGTGCGGCACCAGGTCGATCGGCGATTCGACCGACGGGTTGTCGAGATTGATGGTGGGCGGCGCGATGCCGTCGCGAATCGCCAGCAGCGAGAAGATCGCCTCGACCGCGCCGGCGGCGCCAAGCAGGTGGCCGACGCAGGATTTAGTCGAAGACATCGAGATGCGGCCGGCGGCGTTGCCGACCAGGCGCTGCACCGCAGCCAATTCGATCTCGTCGCCGAGCGGGGTCGAGGTGCCGTGCGCATTGATGTAATCGATGTCGCCCGCCGCAAGGCCGGCGCGTTTCATGGCCATCGACATACAACGGAAGGCGCCGTCGCCGTCGGGGGCGGGCGCGGTGATGTGGTAGGCGTCGCCCGTGAGGCCGTAGCCGATCAGCTCGCCGTAGATCTTGGCGCCGCGCGCTTTGGCGTGATCGAGCGCTTCCAGCACCACGACGCCGGCGCCCTCGCCCATCACGAAGCCGTCGCGCGCTTTGTCGTAGGGGCGCGAGGCGCGCTTGGGATCGTCGTTGAAGGCGGTCGAGAGCGCGCGCAGCGCCGAGAAGCCGGACAAGCGCCATGCGGTTGACCGGGGATTCCGTGCCGCCGGCCACCATCACGTCGGCATCGCCGAGCGCGACCATGCGGCCGGCATCGCCGATGGCATGCGCGCCGGTCGAACAGGCGGTGACCACCGCGCTGTTGGGGCCCTTGAGGCCGTGCTCGATGGAGACGTAGCCGGAGGCGAGATTGATGATGCGGCCGGGGATGAAGAACGGCGATACCCGGCGCGGGCCTTTTTCATGCAGCGTGACGGCGGTCTCGGCGATGCCCTCGATGCCGCCGATGCCGGAGCCGATCATCACGCCGGTCGCGTTCTGCTCATCGGGGGTTTTCGGCTTCCAGCCGGCGTCGTCGAGCGCCTGTTTGGCGGCGCACATCGCGTAGACGATGAAGTCGTCGACCTTACGCTGCTCCTTCGGCTCCATCCACTGATCGGGATTGTAGGTGCCGTTCGAGCCGTCGCCATGCGGGATCATGCAGGCGATCTTGCAGGCGATGTCGGAAACTTCGAAGCGGTCGACTTTGGCGGCGCCGCTCTCACCCTTGAGCAGGCGCGCCCACGTGGGTTCGACGCCGCAGCCGAGCGGCGTCAACATTCCCATGCCGGTTACGACGACACGTCTCATGGCCGGCTCCCAGCCAAATTGAGAAGCCTAGGCTCCGCTACAACGAGCATTGCCGACAAACAAACGACAAATGGTGCGGTTCGTGAGCGGACGCGCGGGCGCTCAGCTTTTCGCGTTCTTTTCGAGAAACTTGACGGCATCGCCGACGGTCAAAATGGTCTCGGCGGCATCGTCGGGGATTTCGCAGCCGAACTCTTCCTCGAAGGCCATCACGAGCTCGACGGTGTCGAGACTGTCGGCGCCAAGGTCGTCGATGAAACTGGCTTGTTCAGTCACCTTGTCGGGCTCGACGCCCAGGTGCTCCACGACGATCTTTTTCACCCGCTCGGCAATATTACTCATCGTTCCAACCTCGTGCTTTTTAGATTGGGCCGCAACCGAGACATAGGGTTGCAACCATGGCGGCATTGGCCTCGTCGTGGTTGACGCTGGCGGGACGATGATTGCGGCTACTCTTTTGACTTCCGCCGTCGGCCGCCCCAGCCGGGCCGAATTTCGGTTACCACACTTCAAATCCGTTGACTAGCAGCGCAGCCTAGCCCTCTACCCCCTGAAATGCCAAGGATTTCGGCTCATATCATGGCCATTCCGCCGTTGACGTGAATGGTCTGCCCGGTGACGTATTGGGCCTCTTCGGAGGCGAGATAGACTGCGGCTGCCGCTATGTCACGCCCGCTGCCGAGCTTGCCGGCGGGAACTCGGGACAGAATGGCTTCGCGCTGCTTGTCGTTGAGCTTGTCGATCATCGGCGAGGCGATAATGCCGGGCGCGATGCAGTTGGCGGTGACGTTACGCTTGGCGTATTCGGCGGCGACCGACTTCATCATGCCGACCATGCCGGCCTTGGAGGCGGTGTAATTGCCCTGCCCCGGATTGCCGGTGAAGCCGACCACCGAGGTGATGCCGATGACGCGGCCCCAACGCCGGCGCATCATGGCTTTCACCGCGGCGCGGGTGAGCCGGAAGGTGGCGGTCAGATTGACCGCGATCACCTTGTCCCAAGCCTCGTCGGTCAGGCTGACGAACAGATTGTCGGCATTGACGCCGGCATTGGCGACCAAAATGTCGAGCTTCTCCATCTTGGCTTCGGCGTCGGGCACGAGTTTCTCCACGGCGGCGCTGTCAGCGAGATCGCAAGGCAGCACATGGACGCGCGCGCCAAGTTCGCCGGCGAGCGTGTCGAGCGCGTCCTTGCGGGTGCCGGAGATGGCGACGGTGGCGCCCTGCGCATGCAGCGCGCGCGCGATGTCGCCGCCAATGACGCCGCTCGCGCCGGTCACCAGCGCGGTTTTGCCGGTCAGATCGAACATCATGCAGCCCCCTTGGCGGCTTTGTATGCGGCGATGTCTTCGGGCGTGCCCACGGCAGTTGAGGTGGCGCCCTCGGCGATGCGTTTGATCAGGCCGGACAGCACCTTGCCGGCGCCGACTTCGTAGAATTTCGTCACGCCTGCCCCCGCCATAGCGGCGACGCATTCGCGCCAGCGCACAGTGGCTGTAACCTGTTTCACGAGCGCCTGCACGATCTCGGCCGGCGCCTCAATCGGCTTGGCCAGAACATTGGCGACCACCGGCACCACCGGCTTTTTCACAGTCACTTTCGCGAGCGCGTCCGCCATCACCACGGCGGCCGGCGCCATCAGCGCGCAATGGAAGGGCGCGGAGACCGGCAGCAGCATCGCGCGCTTGGCGCCCTTGGTTTTCGCGATTTCGACCGCGCGCTCGACCGCGGCCTTGTCGCCCGACACCACCACCTGTCCGCCGCCATTGTCGTTGGCCGCCTGACACACTTGGCCTTGCGCCGCCTCGGCGGCGATCGCGCTCGCGGCGTCGAATTCAAGCCCGAGCAGCGCCGCCATGGCGCCGACGCCGACCGGCACCGCCTTCTGCATCGCCAGCCCGCGCGTACGCAGCAGCCGCGCGGCGTCGGCGATGGTAAAGGCACCGGCCGCGGCCAACGCGGAATATTCGCCGAGCGAATGGCCGGCGACGAATTGCGCGTCGCGCGCAAGATCGAGCCCGGCTTCCGCCTCCAGCACGCGCATCACCGCAAGCGACATCGCCATCAGCGCGGGCTGTGCGTTTTCGGTGAGCGTGAGCGTCTCGGCCGGCCCTTCGAAGATGATGGCGCTCAATTTGCTGCCGAGCGCGGCATCGACTTCGTCGAACACGGCGCGCGCCGGGGCGAAATTGGCGGCCAGCGCCTTGCCCATGCCGACCGCCTGGCTGCCTTGGCCCGGAAATACGAAAGCTGTCGCCATGCCCGGTCTTTGCCCCGCCTTTTGACCCGTTTTCGACACGAAATCGGGGTCGAGAGACACTGTGCGCCGCCATTCTGTCAAGTTGAGGCGGCGCCGGTAACGAAGCGACAACGGTCTATGGGCTATGGTTCCGTTAACCTTTGAAGGGCGCAGTAATGAGTAACCAGGTGAGCGAGGACGACCTCGCACGCGCGCGCCACGACCCGGCGTTTCGCCAGCAAATGCTCGCGGACCATCTCGAACGCCTGCTGGACGCCCTCAACCGGATGCGCCGGGCCAATAACGACAGCCCGCAAGCCGCCCGCCAGATCCGCGAAGGCGTCGATCTCGCCGTCAAGCTCGCCGACCGGCTGCAGCAGAACGGCCCCGGGCGGGCCGCATAGTTTCCTGCGCCAGCCTTGCCTTTTCGCGAAAAACCCATATAACCCGCGCGCTCCGTCGATCCTGGCTGGGAACTGAACGGACGGCCGTTTTTCGGTGAAAAGCGGTAGGGCCCATCGCCCGGCGTCCCGTGTTCCCACCTTCAGAGCATTCGAGCCTTTCCCCGAAGGGCTCGAGGGGCTTCGCGCCAAGATCGAGGACATGGGACTAACAAGGGAAAGGCATTCCATGCCGCTCTACGAACACGTCTACCTCGCGCGCCAGGACCTGTCCTCGCAGCAAGTGGATGAATTGACCGCGCAACTGTCCGGCGTGATCGGGCAGCTCGGCGGCAAAGTCACCAAGACCGAATATTGGGGACTGAAGTCGCTCACCTATCGCATGCGCAAGAACCGCAAGGCGCACATGACGCTCATCAACGTCGATGCGCCGCCGGCGGCGCTCACCGAGATCGAGCGCCAGGAGCGCCTGAACGAAGACGTGCTGCGCTATCTCACCATCCGCGTCGAGACGCATGAAGAAGGCCCCTCCGCCATGATGCGCAAGTCCGACCGCGACGATCGCGATCGCGGCGACCGGGGCGATCGGGGCGACCGCCCGCGCGGCGACCGCCGCCCGCGGCGCGAGGACGGCGACGAGGATGTCGTGGTCGCGGATATCCCGGTGGTGGAGGAATAGGCCATGGCATTCGGATCGCAATCAGGCGGCCAGCGCCGTCCCTTCTTCCGCCGTCGCAAGACCTGTCCGTTTTCCGGCGCCAACGCGCCGAAGATCGACTTCAAGGACGTCAAGCTGTTGCAGCGCTACGTGTCGGAGCGCGGCAAGATCGTGCCGAGCCGCATCACCGCGGTCTCGGCCAAGAAGCAGCGTGAGCTCGCGCAAGCGATCAAACGCGCGCGCTTCCTCGGCCTGCTGCCTTACGTGATAAGGTAGCAGCGCGTAATCCCGAAAAGTGGGTACCGGTTTTCGGATAAGATTACGCGGAACGTAAAATGACAAACGAGGTCCACGGGGACACCCGCGGGCCGATGGTTGGGGCCGACGTGATCCGCCTCTAACCGCTCAAAGGAGCGGGACAGCTCGTGATGATGCAGTTCGGATTGATTGGGATTGGCGCGGGCGCCGCGGCGGCTTTGCTGTTCGCCTCGGTGACGTCCGGCTCGTTGCTGTCGGTGCTGCTGTTTTATGTTGCGCCGCTGCCGCTGATGATCGCCGGGCTCGGCTGGAGCCATTGGTCGGCGCTGATCGGCGCCATAGCGGGCGCGCTGGCGGTCGCCGCTTTGTTCGGCCCGATGTTCTTCTTGGCGTTCCTGGCGAGCGCCGGGCTGCCGGCCTGGTGGCTGACTTATCTCGCCATGTTGGCGCGGCCCGCGGCCGCCGGCGGCAATGGCGCAGCGCCCACGATCGAATGGTATCCGCCGGGGCGGCTGGTGATGTGGGCGGCGTTCCTCGCCGTGCTGTTCATCGCGGTCGCCATGGGCAATATCGGCATCGACGCGGACAGCTTCCGCGCCGGCATGCATCAGCAGCTTGCCGAACTGCTGCAGGTCGAGACCGGCAATCCGGCCGGCGCGCCGCTGAGCGTACCCGGCATTGCCAATGCGCAACGCCTCATCGACTTTCTGGTGAGCGCGCTGCCGCTCGCCGGCGCCGTGCTCGCCACCATCACCAACATCCTCAATCTCTGGCTGGCAGGACGCATCGTGAAATTCTCCGGCAGGCTGACGCGGCCCTGGCCAGCAGCTTGCCGCCATGAGCTTTCCGCGGCCGCTCGCGCTGGTGCTCGCCGGCGCCGCGGTCGCATGCCTCTTCGGCGGCATGCTCGGCATTCTCGCCGGCGTGTTGCTGGCGGGCCTGCTGATGGCCTACGGCGTGCTCGGCTTCGCCGTGCTGCACGCCATTACGCAAGGCATGAGCGCGCGCGGCCTGGTGCTCGGCGGCGTCTATGCGGCGGTGCTGATGATCGGCTGGCCGGTGCTGGCGCTGTGTCTGCTCGGGCTGATCGAGACGGCGATCGATCTGCGCGCGCGCATCGCGCGCACGCGCGGGATCCCGCCCGCCCACACTTAACGAGTTCAACGAAACCTAGAATGTTCAGATCAAGGAGAGAACCATGGAAGTGATCCTACTCGAACGCGTCGGCAAGCTCGGCCAGATGGGCGACGTCGTGCGCGTGAAAGACGGCTTTGCCCGCAATTTCCTGCTGCCGCGCGGCAAGGCCTTGCGCGCGACCGCCGACAACAAGTCGCGCTTCGAAGGCATGAAGGCCGAATTGCAGGCCAAAAATCTCGAGATGAAGGGCGAGGCCGGCAAGATCGGCGCCAAGGTCGACGGCAAGACCTACGTCGTGATCCGGCAGGCGAGCGAATCGGGCGCATTGTTCGGTTCGGTGTCGACGCGCGACATCGCCGCTTTGATCAAAGCCGACGGCGGCGAGGTTAGCCGCACGCAAGTCACGCTCAATACGCCGATCAAGGCGATCGGCCAGTACAAGGTCCCGCTGGCGCTGCACCCGGACGTGGAGATCTCGGTCACGGTCACGGTGGCGCGCAGCCAGGACGAGGCCGAGCGCATCGCGCGCGGCGAGAACGTGCTGATCGCGCGCACCGATGCCGAGGAGGAAGCCGCCGCCGCCAAGGTGGCCGCGGAAGCCTTCTTCGAGCCGGGCGCAGGAGAGGCGGCTGGCGAAGGCGAGCAACCGGAAGCGGCGGCCGCGGCGGCGGCTGAGCAGGCCGAACCTGCCAAGAAGCCGCGCGCGAAAAAGAAGGCCGCAGAAGCCGAGGCGAAGTCCGAAGACTAGTTCGGCTTCTTCTCGCTATCGGGTTTGGATTCGGCCGGCGGCGTGGCAGCTCCGGCTTGGCAGCCGGCTTGCCGGCGTCCACCTTGGCCTCGACCGGCTTAGGCTCGCCGGCGCGGCGGCGCTCGGCTTGGCTTCGGCCGGCTTATCTTGCGGCTTAGCAGGCTCGGAGCCTTTCGCCTCGCTCTTGGGCTCGCTCTTGGGTTCGGCCTTGGGTTCGGCCTTGGCCTTGCTGGCTTTGGCGTCGCCAGGCTTGCCCGCGTCCTTCGGCTTGGCGGCCCGCTTGGGCCCCCGCTCCACCGGCGGCGCGCCGCGGTCGACAGCGTCCACGTAAGCGGCAATGGCGGCGGCCGCTTGGCGGCTGGCCGTGTAATGCTCGCGCAGGAAGCCCTGCAGGCCGAACGGACCGCCCGCCTTCGACAGCCCGTGCGGCGTCTTGTGGCAGATCGCGCAGTTGGAGGCGTAAAGCTGGGCCGGGGTCTTGCCGGAATCGAGGTCTTCCTGGGCCGCAGGCCTGCCCGGCGATAAACAACCCCAGCACAGCCGCCCCCAAGCTTATGCGGCGACCGGAAACCGTCATCGTCACAACCCTTCGAAAGTCCTGCCCAGCGCGGCTTAATTGATTCAGGTCAATGTTGCTAGCGCATTAAGCCCTGAATGTGACTCATGAGAAAATTGCATGCGAGGTGTAAGTCTGGCAGCATTGCCGGGCGGATGGAACTTTGGTTTAATACTTAAGTCCGAAACAATTCCTGGTCCGCCGCGTTCTTTGGGCGGGGCTTTACTGCCTAAAGCGTGGCTTACGAGTGATGGGGGCGGCCGATGGACCGGTTGCTTCAGTTTCTGCTGAAGACGTTTGTCCGGCGGGGCACATTCAGACTAACCACCTCGCGCGGCACCACCTTTACGTTCGGCGATGGGACCGGCCAGCCGGTATCGGTTCGTTTTGCCACCCGCGCCGCCGAATGGGGCATCCTGCTCGATCCCGAGCTCAAGTTCGGCGAAGCCTACATGGACGGCACTTTTGTCGTCGAGCAAGGCACGATCGCCGACGTGCTGGCGATCATGCTCGGCCAAGATTCCGACGTTCCGCACTGGGCGCGGCTGCAAGGCATGTTGCGCTACATCGCCCGGCGCTGTCGCGCAGTTCAATCCGCGCACGCGTTCGCGCCGCAACGTCGCGCATCATTACGATCTCGACGGGCGGCTTTATTCGCTCTTCCTCGACGCCGACCGGCAATATAGCTGCGCCTATTTCGAGAAGCCCGAGCCAGACGCTGGACGACGCGCAACTGGCGAAGAAGCGCCATCTGGCGGCCAAGCTGCTGCTCGATCGCGATAAGCGCGTGCTCGATATCGGCTGCGGCTGGGGCGGGCTCGGACTCTATCTCGCCGAAGTCGCCGGCGCGGACGTCACCGGCATCACGCTGTCGCAGGAGCAGCACGGCATCGCCAATGCGCGCGCGGCGGAAAAGGGCCTGTCCAGGCGCGCGCGCTTCAACCTGCAGGACTATCGCGACGTCGAAGGCGCGTTCGACCGCATCGTGTCGGTCGGCATGTTCGAGCATGTCGGCGTCAATCATTACGACGCCTTCTTCCGCAAGAGCGCGCAACTGCTCGCCAAAGACGGCGTGATGCTGCTGCATTCGATCGGCCGTTCGGAGGGCCCGAGCAGAACCAGTCCGTGGATTTCGAAATACATTTTCCCCGGCGGCTACATCCCGTCGCTGTCGGAAGTGCTGCCGCGCATCGAGGCCTCCGGGCTGCTGGTGACCGACGTTGAAATTCTGCGGCTGCATTACGCCGAGACGCTCAAACATTGGCGCGAACGCTTCCTCGCCCACCGCGAGGAGGTCGAGCGCATTTACGACGAGCGCTTCGAGCGCATGTGGGAGTTCTATCTGGCGTCGTCGGAAATGGCGTTCCGCGAACAGAACCTGCTGGTGATGCAGATCCAGCTCACCAAGCGGCAAGGCGTGGTGCCGATGACGCGCGACTACATCGCGCGCGAGGAACAGCGCCTGCGCGCCGTCGAAGGCCGCCAGTTCCAGCCGCTGCGGCTGGCCGGCGAGTAAGCCGCGCGCTGTCGCGCTGTCACACGCGTCGTCAAGTCTCGCGGCGCGATCAAACCTCAATTTTTTCAGCGGTGAATTGGTGTGGAAAGCGGCGATCATTGTCGCGCCGCCCTCACGCGCGCCGTTAACCGGTGTAAGCCATCATCCAACAAAGTTTCGTCAAATTGACGGAACAGGAAGTCCCGATGGCTCCGCTCGAATCAGTTGCCCGCAAGCCGGCCGATCAACCGGCTCCGCTCTATCGCGCCGCACCGCACAATATCGAGGCGGAACAGGCGCTGTTGGGCGCCATCCTGGTCAACAACGAGGCCTTCTACCGGGTCTCGGATTTCCTGGAACCGCGGCATTTCTTCGAGCCGATCCACCAGAACATCTATCAGCTCGCGCGCGACCTGATCCGCGCCGGCAAGCTGGCCACGCCGGTGACGCTCAAGACCTTCCTCGACGCCAATATCGACATTGGCGGGCTCAACGTGAGCCAGTACCTCGCGCGCCTTGCCGCCGAAGCCACCACCATCATCAACGCCGAGGACTACGGCCATACCGTCTACGACCTGTCGATCCGGCGCGCGCTGATCCAGGTCGGCGAGGACATGGTCAATGTCGCCTACGACGCGCCGGTCGATTTCTCGCCGCGCAACCAGATCGAGGATGCCGAGCGCAGGCTCTACGAACTGGCCGAGAGCGGCCGCTATGACGGCGGCTTCCAGCGCTTCGCGCAGGCGCTCACCACCGCGGTCGACATGGCGGCGCGCGCCTATCAGCGCGACGGCAAGCTGTCCGGCATCGCCACCGGGCTCGACGATCTCGACCGCATGATGGGCGGCCTGCAGCCGTCCGACCTGATCATCCTCGCCGGCCGTCCCGGCATGGGCAAAACCGCGCTCGCCACCAACGTCGCCTATAACGTCGCCAAGGCCTGGCGCGGCGAGGTGCGCACCGACGGTCATACCGTCACCGTCAACGGCGGCATTGTCGGCTTCTTCTCGCTCGAAATGTCGGCCGAGCAGCTCGCCACCCGCATTATTTCCGAACAGACCGAAATTCCATCGAACCAGATCCGGCGCGGCAACATCAACGAGGCCGACTTCGAGAAGATCAAGGACTACTCCATCGAACTGCAGCATCTGCCGCTCTACGTGGACGAGACCGGCGGCCTGTCGGTGGCGCAGCTCGCCGCGCGCGCGCGCCGGCTCAAGCGCCAGCGCGGCCTCGATCTGATGGTGATCGACTATCTGCAACTGCTGTCGGGATCGACCAAACGCTCGTCGGAAAACCGCGTGCAGGAGATCACCGAGATCACCACCAAGCTCAAGGCACTCGCCAAAGAACTCAACGTGCCCATCCTCGCGCTCTCGCAATTGTCGCGCCAGGTCGAGAGCCGCGACGACAAGCGGCCGCAACTCTCGGACTTGCGCGAGTTCGGGCTCGATCGAGCAGGACGCCGACGTGGTGCTGTTCGTCTACCGCGAAGAATACTACCACAAGATGCGCAAGCCGCTGGAATCAAACCGCGAGAAGTTCGCGGAATGGATGGCGGAAGGCGACAAAGTCGACGGCAAGGCGGAAGTCATCATCGGCAAGCAGCGCCATGGCCCGACCGGCACGGTCGAATTGCAGTTCGAAGGAGCGGTGACCCGCTTCTCGTCATTGGCGCGCGACGAACGGCTGCCGGAGCGCATCTAGCCGGCTGCCGAACACAGCGGTGGTCAACGGACGCCCGCCACAATTGACGTTTGTTGCAGCGCAAATAACGCCTGCACGCGCGTGGATATATGGCCCCGACGGCTTGACGCGTTAACCATAACCCGCGAACCTCGCTCCCTTGGTTTTCAGTAGTCCTGGGAGGCTCAAAAATGTCCATGAAACTGGCTGCCCGCTTTGCTGCCGCTGCGTCATTCGCTGCCTTTATGTTCACTGCAGCCGCGCCTGCTCAGGCGGGCGAAATCGGATTGCTGACCTGCAGGAGCCCGGCAGACGACCGGCTACATTCTCTGGTCGTCGACAGCGTATGATTGCTGGTTCCACTCTTCGGTCGGCGGCGGCAAGCAGCACTATACGGCCGTCATCAACCGCGCCGGCGCCGAAATCGGCTGGAGCGGCAACATCACGCTCGCCTGGCTCGTGATCGCGGCCAGCGGCAAAGTCGGTCAAGGCACGCTTGACGGCGGCTATATCGGTGCATCGGCCGGAGCGGCGTCGGCATCGGCGCCCGCGCCAATGCGCTGGTCGGCGGTCTGCCGAATTCCTTCACGCTGCAGCCGGTGAGCGTCGAAGGCGAGACCGGCCTCAATGTGCGCGCGACCGTGACGGGGCTTTGGCTGCAGTCGGCTGCGCCCGGCCGCAAGAAATATCGCCGCCGTCACAAGTAAGACGCGCGACACTATCGATTTGACGAACCGCCCGGCCGAAACAGCCGGGCGGTTTTCGCTTTTGGCCCGCATGGACGGCGCAGACCCGCCTGCCCCGCTAAACCTTCATCCATGGCCGACGTCCAAATCGCCGAACCAACTCCCGATGCGCGCCCGGAAGAGCCGACCGTCACCGCCGGCCCGCCGGCGGCGCAGGCGGGCGGCATTCTCACCGTCGATCTCGCAGCGATCGAAGCCAACTGGCGCGCGCTGTCGCGGCGCGCAACGCCCGTCGGAATGCGCCGCCGTCATCAAGGCCGACGGTTACGGCTGCGGCATCGAGCAGGTTGCCCGCAAGCTTTTCCGCGCCGGCTGCAAGACGTTCTTCGTCGCCGATCTGGCGGAAGCCGCGCATGCGCGAAGCGCCGCGCCGGAGGCGGCGATCTATGTGCTGAGCGGACTGATGCCGCGCACGGTGGCGACCTTCGCCGAGCTGCGCGCGCGGCCGGTGATCGGCAGCCTGGTTGAGCTCGCCGAATGGGACGCCTTCTGCTCCGCCAACCGTGGCACGGCGGCGCGGCGCTGCATGTCGACACCGGCATGAACCGGCTCGGCATTTCCGCCAACGAAGCGGCGGCGCTGGCGCCGCGCATTCGCAGCGAGAACCACGGCATCACGCTGCTGATGAGCCACCTCGCCTGTTCGGAATTGCCGGAGCACCCGCTCAACGACCGCCAGATCAAGCTGTTCCGCGAAGTGCGCGGGCTCTATCGCGGCATCCCCTCCTCGCTCGCCAATTCCTCCGGCATCTTCCTCGGCAATCCGGCGCATTGCGACATGGTGCGGCCGGGCGTTGCGCTCTACGGCGTCAATCCGACGCCGGGCAAGAGCAATCCGATGCGGCCGGTGATCGAATTGCAGGCGCGCATCCTGCAGGTGCGCAGCGTGCCGCGCGGCGAGACCGTCGGCTACGACGCGCAATGGACCGCCAAGCGCGCGACCCGCGTCGCGGTGGTGGCGGTCGGCTATGCCGACGGTTTCATGCGCGCGGCGGGGTCATCCGACGAGACGCCGGGCGCCAGCGCCATCGTCGCCGGCAATCGCTGCCCGATCGCCGGGCGCATTTCGATGGACCTGATGGCGATCGACATCACCGACCTGCCCGACAATGCGGCGCGGCGCGGCGAGCTGGCGACGCTCATCGGCCATGAGATCAGCGTCGACGACGTGGCGAGCGTGGCCGGCACCATCGGCTACGAGGTGCTCACCAGCCTGGGCAAGCGCTACCACCGGGTTTACCGGGGCTAAGTCGCGACACGCCCGGCAATAAAAGAAGCCCCGGCCTTTCTGGCCGGGGCCTCCCTGTTGCCCGGGCTCAGACAGCCTCTAAACCCGAACGGTATAAGGGTAGGCACGCGCCCTTACCCGAAACCTAAAAGCGCCGTGCAAAAACCCGCCTAAGGTCGGACTTTCTTAAACAATGTTCTTGTAATGTTCTCATGGCCGCTTTAGCGTCCGGAGCAGCATTCGAGGGCGATTCCCGTGTCCAAACGCAGTCTCACGTTCATCTGCCAGAACTGCGGGGCCCCCGCGCACCGCTGGCAGGGCAAATGCGAGGCCTGCGGCGAGTGGAATACGCTCTCCGAGGAAGGCGCCGCGCGCCCCTCAGGCCCCGGCCGGGCGCCGCGCAAGGGCCGCCTGTTCGCGCTCGAGCCGCTCGCCGGCGACACCCAGGACGCGCCGCGGCTCGCCTCCGGCATCGCCGAAATCGACCGCGTCACCGGCGGCGGCTTTGTGCGCGGCTCGGTGCTGCTGATGGCCGGCGACCCCGGCATCGGCAAATCGACGCTGCTGATCCAGGCCGCCGGCGCCATGGCGCGCGCCGGCCACCGCGCCATCTACATCTCCGGCGAAGAGGCGGTGGCGCAGGTGCGGCTGCGCGCCGAACGGCTGGGCCTGCGCGAAGCCCCCGTCGAGCTCGCGGCCGAGACCGCGGTCGAGGACATCATCGCCACGCTGTCGGAAGGCAAGACGCCGCGGCTGGTGGTCATCGATTCCATCCAGACCATGTGGACCGACATGGTCGAGAGCGCGCCCGGCACCGTCACGCAGGTGCGCGGCGCGGCGCAGGCGCTCATCCGCTTTGCCAAGCGTTCGGGCGCCGCCATCATCCTGGTCGGCCATGTCACCAAAGACGGCCAGATCGCCGGTCCCCGCGTGGTCGAGCACATGGTCGATGCGGTGCTGTCGTTCGAGGGCGAGGGCTCGCACCAGTTCCGCATCCTGCGGGCGGTGAAGAACCGCTTCGGCCCGACCGACGAAATCGGCGTGTTCGAGATGACCGGGGCCGGCCTGCGCGAGGTGTCGAACCCGTCCGAATTGTTCCTGTCCGAGCGCGAGCTCGGCACCCCCGGCACCGCCGTCTTTGCCGGCATCGAGGGCACCAGGCCGCTGCTGGTGGAAATCCAGGCGCTGGTCGCGCCCTCCACGCTCGGCACGCCGCGCCGCGCCGTGGTCGGCTGGGATCCGAGCCGGCTGTCGATGGTCCTGGCGGTGCTGGAGGCGCATTGCGGCGTCAAGCTCGGCGGCCATGACGTCTATCTCAACGTGGCCGGCGGCCTGCGCATCCAGGAACCGGCGGCCGATTTGGCCGCCGCCGCAGCGCTCGTCTCTTCGCTGGCCAATGCGCCGCTGCCGGCCGATGCCGTCTATTTCGGCGAGGTATCGCTGTCCGGCGCGGTCCGGCCGGTGGCGCAAGCGCCGGCGCGTCTCAAGGAAGCCGCCAAGCTCGGCTTTACCCGCGCCGTCGTGCCCGAGGCGGGGCGCGATGGCGGCGAAGCGGGGCTCAAAGTGAGCGATGTCGCATCGCTAGCCAGTCTGGTCGCCGATATCGCCGCCCGCGGCCAGGGCCGTAACGGCGGCCGCGGCACCGGAAACCAAGCCGTCAAAAGCGTCAGACAAGACGGGTGACGGGGCGATGACGCCCCGCTATATACGGGGCGCGCGAAAACCCCTGCGGCACCGGGCCGGGTGCCAGAGCAGAAACGGGCCTAATATTAAGTACTTAGAAGCGACTACGCCGCCCTCATTCGGAGCCGCCGCAACGGCTTTGGATTCGCCATAAGGGAAGCTCTTAAGCGATGCCGATCACGCTGCTCGACATCATCCTGTTGCTGGTCATGCTGGTCTCCGGCCTGCTCGCCATGATCCGCGGCTTCATGCGCGAGATCCTCTCGATCGGCGCCTGGATCATCGCCGCGCTGGTCACGCTCTACGCCTATGCCAAGCTGCTGCCGGTCGCGAAGGGCTACTTCAACAGCGACATGGTGGCGGCCGGCGTCACCGTCGGCGGCACCTTCCTGCTCACGCTGCTGATCGTTTCCGTCGTCACCGTGCGCATCTCCGACATGATTCTCGACAGCCGGGTCGGCGCGCTCGACCGCACGCTCGGCTTCCTGTTCGGGCTCGGCCGCGGGCTCGTCATTGTCGTCGTCGCCTTCCTGTTTTTCGCATGGCTGGTCCCCGACCGCAGCCAGCCGGAATGGGTGCGCGACGCAAAATCGCGGGTGGTCCTACAAAGTACGGGACAATGGCTTATCTCTATGTTGCCCGATGACCCTGAAAAGACGATTCTGCAGCGACTCAAGAAGCGGAAGCCGGAAGATCAGGATCAGCCCGATGCGGGACCCGACCAGCGCTCTGAATTGCCACCGGCAACCGGAACACGATAGCGATGCAGCTTGAGCTAGACCTCGCGCCAGCGGTCGAGCCCGAATTCGACCCGGATGCCGACCGCCTGCGCGAGGAATGCGGCGTCTTCGGCATTTTCGGCCACCCCGACGCCGCCGCCATCACCGCGCTCGGCCTGCACGCGCTCCAGCACCGCGGCCAGGAAGCCGCCGGCATCGTCTCCTATGACGGCAAACGCTTTTACTCCGAGCGCCGCCTCGGCCTGGTCGGCGACGCCTTCGCGCGGCGCGAGGTGATCGACCGCCTGCCCGGCAATTCGGCCATCGGTCATGTGCGCTATTCGACCACCGGCGAAACCATCCTGCGCAACGTGCAGCCGCTGTTCGCCGAGCTCGAAGGCGGCGGCTTCGCCATCGGCCACAACGGCAACCTGACCAACGGCATCACGCTGCGCCGCCAACTGGTGCATGAAGGCGCCATGATGCAATCGACCACCGACACCGAGGTGATCCTGCATCTGGTCGCGCGCGCGCGCCGCAACCGTTTCGTCGACCGTTTCGTCGAGGGCCTGCGCCAGCTCGAGGGCGCCTATGCCTTCGTCGGCCTCACCAACAAGAAGCTGGTGGGCGCGCGCGACCCGCTCGGCATCCGTCCGCTGGTGATCGGCAAGCTCGACGGCTGCCCGATCCTTGCCTCGGAGACCTGCGCGCTCGACATCATCGGCGCGCAATATGTGCGCGACGTCGAGAACGGCGAGGTCGTGATCTTCGACGAGGACGGCGCGCAATCGCACAAGCCGTTCCCGCCGATGCAGCCGCGGCCGTGCATCTTCGAATACGTCTATTTCTCGCGGCCGGATTCCATCGTCGGCGGCCGCAACGTCTACGACGTGCGCAAGAACATGGGCGCCGAGCTTGCGCGCGAAACGCCGGCCAAGGCCGACGTGATCGTGCCGGTGCCGGACTCCGGCGTGCCGGCGGCGATCGGCTTTGCCCAGGAAGCCGGCATCCCCTACGAGCTCGGCATCATCCGCAATCACTATGTCGGCCGCACCTTCATCCAGCCGACGCAGGCGATCCGCGATCAGGGCGTGCGGCTCAAACACTCCGCCAACCGCGCGGTGGTGGCGGGCAAGCGCATCGTGCTGGTCGACGATTCGATCGTGCGCGGCACCACCTCGCGCAAGATCGTGCAGATGATGCGCGACGCCGGCGCCAAGGAAGTGCACTTCCGCATCGCCTCGCCGCCGATCACGCACCCGGACTATTACGGCATCGACACGCCCGAGCGCGACAAGCTGCTTGGCGGCCACCCACGATCTCGAGGGCATGCGCAAATTCATCGGCGCGGATTCGCTCGCCTTCTTGTCGGTCGACGGCATCTACCGCGCCATGGGGCTGCCGGGGCGCGACGCCGTGCGGCCGCAATTCACCGACCATTGCTTCACCGGCGATTATCCGACGAACCTCACCGATCTCGGCGCCAGTGAAGCAAGCCCAAGGCAGCTCTCGCTGCTCTCGGAAGCAAGCTGACCCCACACCTTCCGGCGTTTTGTGATGAGTAAACCGCTCGCCGACCGCATCGCGCTCGTCACCGGCGCCTCGCGCGGCATCGGCGCGGCGCTGGCGCTGCATCTGGCCGAAGCCGGCGCGCATATCGTCGCGGTCGCGCGCACGGTGGGCGGGCTGGAAGAGCTCGACGACAAGATCAAGGCGGCGGGAAGCACGGCCACGTTGGTGCCGCTCGACATGAAGGATTTCGGACGGCATCGCGCGGCTCGCGCTGGCGCTCAACGAGCGCTACGGCCGGCTCGACGTGCTGATCGGC